>JACPTQ010000045.1 GCA_016192705.1 Deltaproteobacteria bacterium
ATCGTGAACGTCGACCCGTGCCCGAGAGCGCTCTCAACGCGGACGGTTCCGCCGTGCATTTCGATAAGGTGTTTGGTCAAGGCGAGTCCAAGCCCGGCACCGTCAGGCTTTGTGCCGCGCGAATCGAGCTGCTCGAACTCGCGAAAGAGGCGCGGGATATCGTTCTCGGCGATTCCGATTCCGTTGTCTGTGACCGATATCTCGACGAGGCCTCCGACGAGCGCCGTGCGAACCTCAACGCGACCGCCACGGGGTGTGAATTTTGTGGCGTTCGAGAGGAGGTTGAGAAGCGCCTGCTCAATCCGCATGGGGTCAAGGAAAACCTCGATCGCAGGCGGGGTGGGCGTTTCGAGGGACACGCCGGCTTGCACCGCGAGTGGTTCGGCGACCGCGCGCGCCGACAGAACGACCGACGGGAGGAGCGTCCACTCGGGCGCCAACGTCAGGCGACCCGCCTCGATCTTTGAGACATCGAGAACGTCGTTGACGAGTCGAAGGAGATGCTGGCCGCTCGACACGACGTTCGTGACAAACTCCCGCTGGCGCGGCGTGAGCGGCCCGAAATGGTTGTCATCGAGAAGTTTCGAAAAGCCGATGATGCTGTTGAGCGGGGTGCGGAGCTCGTGACTCACGTTGGCAATGAACGCGCTCTTGGCGCGGCTCGCGGCCTCCGCGTTTCGCTGCGCCAGCATGAGCGCCGATTCGTACTCCTTCCACGCGGTGACGTCGCGAACAATGGCGAACGCTTCGTTCGGCGTGTAGGCCACGATGCGGGCTTCAAAGTGCCCTGGCCCCTCGGCCGTTTCGAGCTCATAGGAGACGACCTGCACAGCGCCGGGGTTGTCGCACGCGGTGCGCGTCGCGGCCATGCAGGGCGCGGCGACGTGGGGAGGTAACGTTTCGTCAATGCGCCGCCCAATAAAATCTTGGGGACGCGCGTAGAGGAGCGATTCGCGCGCGGCGTGAAAATCGAGGTAGCGGCCCGTGGCATCGAGGCGAAAGACGAGGTCGGGCAGCGCGCTGAGCATGGCGGCGCTCCGAGCCGCGGAATCCTGTAATCGCTGCTCGGCGACTTTTTCGGTCGTGATGTCCTCCGCGATCTTCGCGTAGTGCGTCGTTTCGCCGACGTTGTTCTGAATGGCGGTGATGACGGCGTGCTCCCAGTAGACGGTGCCGTCCTTGCGGCGATTTCGAAATTCGCCCGTCCATCGCCCGCGTTCGCGAAGGGTTGCTTCGAGGCTCGCTTGGACAGACGGGTCGGTCCCGAGCGATGCGGCGTTCAGATGGAGCGCCTCCTCGCGGCTGTATCCGGTGATCGCTGTGAAAGCTGGATTAACGAAGAGGATTTGAGCTTGGGCGTCGGTGAGCATGATGATCGACGGGCTCGCTTCGACCGCGGCCGCGAGGAACGGCAAGAACTCGCCATAGCTTTCTGTGAATGGCATTCGGGGTGCTCTTAATGAGATCAGAGCGTGCCGCGCGGCGCGTTGTCAATGAGCGGGACACGGGTTAATTATGGTGAGCCGATTGCGCGGGCGATTCGAAAAGGAGTAAGGCGGAACGATGAAGGCAGGATGGTTGTTGTTGGGGCTCGCTGTCGGGTGTTCGAGTGGAGGCGGGGGCGTGGCGACGAATGTGGATGCGGGCTCGGATGCCGGGGTGGTCGCGGATGCAGGCGCCGGCGCTGACGCGGGAGCGGATGGCGGTCTTGACGCGGGCGCTTGGGCGCGCGCGGCCGACGCGGGGTTCAACTTCGCGACCGTCTACGTCCCGTCGAGCGCGGGCGGAACGCAAGGGATCGCGACGTGGATCGCGTGGCCGAAGACGGCGCAAGCGGCCCGTTACCCGCAAGGCGCCCCCGTCGTCATAAACGTCGAGGGCGGCACCTCCGCGAACGACATCCCAGCGCCTGGGTACCCGGGCTATACCGAGTATGGAATTGTCTCGATCGAGCTGATGTTCCCGGGTGGCACCGACATGGGCGCTGCGAGCGGCGGGAAGTACGACTACCGCGGGCCGAACTGCATTCGCGCACTCGCCGATGTCATCAAGTTTGCGACAGGGCAGCTCTCAGTGGCGTTTGACGGTGGTGCCAGCAACATCTCTCAGGTGGTCGGCTATCCCGTTGTCACAGCCAACGTCGGAATCCTCGCAAACTCGAACGGGGGTAACATCGCGCCGATCACGTTCACTCGACACGGCGAAGAGCTAGCGGTTGATGGCGGTGGGCGCGTCGCGTGGTACGTCGGCTGGGAAAACCCGGTTGGCGATCATTTCGTCATGGCGGTCCTTAACGGCTACACCAGTTACAACCCAAACTACACCCTGAACTCGTGCAACTTTGAGCGGTGCGTCGTTGATTATTCAGAGCTCAGGTACGACAGCGATGCGGGGTTTACTGCAAAAAACGACGAACCAGACGGTGGTTACATTTTTTTCCCAGGCAAGGTGTACTGGGACTTCAACAACAATGGCGCGTATGACGCTGACGCGGGCGATCGCCACTGGTCGCCGATGGTTGCGCGTGTCGAAACCGACGGCGGACCGGTCGTTGGGCTGTACCCCGTTGAAGTCGCGGCGCTTCTCGTCGCTGGCGTTTGGGACGCAGGAATTCCTTCGCCCTATGGGTCTGTCGCAGAGTCATCACGGTTTTGGAGCGATCGGGATGTCGCGGCGGACGGCGGGTTTTGGCGTGCAGCGGTGCAGAAGTTGCCGTGGCTCGCCGTGTTGGTGCTGGCGACCGATGTCGACCACGTTCAACAGGCGCCCGACCATCCGCACATCAAGATGCAAATCGATGGCTGGCAGGCGGCTGTGGCCGCGTGGGTGCGGCTCAATCCAGACGCGGTTTACGTCGCGGCGGCCGGGTCGAATACAGCGGTTGACTTGGTCGCGAATCGAACCTACGCGTGGTCGGATATGGATGCCGGGATTTACTTACCAGAGTCGGTGCTTTCGGGTTTCGTTTACGCGTCGGGCGTGCTCGAAATGGTCGATCGCGTGCAGGCGAACAACTGGTCAACGAACCTCGCAGCGCCGCTCTGGCCATAAGCGCTGCCGTCATTTCGCGCGCGGCGTGACGACGCGCACTTCGCCGGTGGCGCCGTCGACGCGGACGATGTCGCCGGTTTTGATGAACGACGTCGCGTTGGCCGCGCCGATGACCGTTGGGAGGCCGAGCTCGCGGCCGATGATCGCGGTGTGCGAGAGGAGGCTCCCTTTTTCGACGACGAGGGCGGCCGCGTTGATCATGAGGAAGACCCAGCCCGGGTCGGTGATTTCGGTGACGAGGATTCTTCCCGCAACGTCGCGCGCATCGGCGGGGTTGCGAACGACCAGTGCGGGCGCTTCGGCGATCCCAGGCGAACTTCCCTGGCCGTACAAAATGTCGCTCGCGCCTTCATCGCTCGGGCGGCGCTTAGAGGGGATGGGGCCGGCCCACGCGGCTTTGAGAACGAGGCGACCCTCGGGCTCAACGTCGCCACGGGCCGAGAGTCGCTCGCGGCGCATTTGGATGCGCGAGCGTGCTTCGGCCGCCGGCATTCGCCCAAGTGCCGCGTCCCAAAGCTCGTCGATAGAGAGTTGATAGACGTCCGTGCGATCGCTAAGGACGCCGGCCGTCGCGAGCGTGTCGCCGATCGCGGCGAAGAGGCGACGTAGAATTCCGAAGTAACGCGCGCGATCGAGGCGGGCTTTCTCGCGGGTGTGAAGAAGGCGGCGGCTGCGGGCGATGAGCGCGCGGATGATAAAGCGCCTGAGCGGCCGCCCGCGTAGGGCGCGGTCGAGCGCGGCCTCACTGTCGTGGAGGAGTGTTTCTTCTCGCGCGGCCAATGCGGCGACGGTTGTTCCCGAGGCGGCATAGGAGCGCACGAGCTCGACGAGTCGTTCCGGTTGCTCGCGAAACGACGGCACCTCGAGTTTCAGTTCTTCGAGCGTGCGGTCGCCGAACTCATCGAGGTAGGCCGTCAAAGCGCGACGGAATTCAACCGTCTGCTCACTCTTTGGCGCCGTCAATCGCGCGGCGAGCTCGACCACGGCGCGAACCGGTTTGACGCTTTCAAGTCCCGGAAGTCCGCAGAAGAGACCGCCGAAAACCCGCTCCCAGTCTGGTATTCTGGCGCGACGCATCGCACGTCGCGTGAGCCCAAAGACAATCATGAGGAAGAGGTCGTTCAAGAGTGGGCGATTGATGATGCCGAGGATCCGGTCGTAAAGGTCGTCGTAGACGGCTTTGATTTCGGGAATCGTCATGGCTTTGAAATCGGTGCGGGCGTATCGCTCGTACGTCTCGTTGAACGCTCGAGCGTATTTGCGAAGGGAGCGACCGAGCGTGAGATACGCCCACGGGAACTTGATCGCGAACCGAGCGATGAGCCCAAGAAATGGCACGACCTCGCGAAACCAGCGCCGTGGGGACGCGCTTGCGGCGTCGGCGCCGATCATCTCGTTGAACATCGGAATGATGCGGCGCCCGACGCCCGGGAGGAGCATGAGGATTTGGTAAAAGTTCGTGAGGTTGTAAAAGACACGCCCCTCGATGTGCGAAATGATCTCCGCGAAGAGCGGGCGGGTTTTCTTGATAAAGGCGCGCGAGATTCCGAGGCGTTCCGCGGCGCGGCGAAAGTTGACGTCGTAGCCGCGTTGGGCCAGGGAAAAGGTGAGGGGCGAGACGATGCCGGGGTAGCTTTCCGTGATGTTGCTGTTGTCGTACACAATCCAGCGGCCTTCGGGGATCGACGTGATGGGGCGCGATTGCAAGATGGCGATGCGCCCTCTGGCATCGATCGCCCATTCGATGTCTTGTTCGCGCCCGAAGTCGCGTTCGATTTTGAGCGCGAGCGAGGCGAGCCGTCGGATGTCGTCATCTGAGAGGACCCGGGCATCGCGAAGCGATTCGGGAACGTCGGTGATTTGCGTCCCGGCGCCACGGCTTTCGTTGAACGTCACTTGCCTCGTTTTGTGAGCCGCGCGCGATTCGATGCGGTGCGTGAGGCGATCGTAAGTATAGGTGTCGGTCTCGACGCGGTCGGCGACGACGCCTTCGCCGAGGCCGAAACCGGCGGCGATGACGAGATGATGGAGGCGTCCGGTTGGGTCGGAGGTGAAGAGAACTCCGGCACAGGCGGCCGGGAACATCTCTTGGACGACGATCGACATCTCGAGGTTTGCAATGAATTCATCGATGTTATCGATCGCCAATTTCTCACGCGCGTACGTTGCAACGCGCGGGTCGAAGACAGAGCGTGCGACCGATTCGATCGCCGCGGGCAGATCGCGGCGTGACACGAAAAGGTGTGTCTCGAAGAGCCCAGCCATCGCGGTGCGCGCTTGGTCCTCGGCGGACGCAGACGATCGGACGGCAAACCGCGCATTCGCGGGGAGCGAAAAGAGAAGGCGCTCGTAGGCACTCTCCCGATCCCTCTCGGAGGTTTGGCGGAAAAGTTCGGCTGGAATGACGACAAAGGGCGGGACGGGAAACCCAAGCTCCCGTAATCGCGCGAGGTTTTGCGCTTTTCCCCCGTGCGCCGAGGGTGCTTCTACGCAATCCATTTTGCAACCGCCCAGTCGACCACGGGAACGATGGCGACGCCCGCGCCGAAGACTTCAGCGGCTGGGCGAAGGCGCGCGGATCCGCGCGACGGGTCGCGAAAGAAGCGGATGAAAACGACGAGGGGGTAAACGAACGTTGCGAGCTGAAAGCTGATGCTGAACGCGGGGCGTTCGAACGTCGCGCTGTACGGTATAAGGATCGCGGCTTGGGCGGCGATGAAAAAAATGGCGACGCCGATCGAGCGCCGGAAGCCGAGCATCGACGAAAGCGTCTGGTAGCCCGCGACTTCTTCTTGCGGTGCGCGGGTTTTGCGTGCGAATTCAAAGACGCCACCTTGCGGGAAGAACCAGGCGAGGACGAGGAGCGGGGGTGTCACATCGCCGAGCGCGGCGAGATACGCGGTAAGGCAGATGACGACGGGGACGTGCGTTATGAACGCGAGAACGCGGTTGTTCGCGATAAGGTCCCAGGCGAAGAAATTGTAGATCATGAGAACGCTGAAGCCGATGAGGAGCGCGAAGGCGACAAGGGCGTTTCGGGCGAATGCAAAGTTGGCGGCGACCATGAGAGCGGCGCAAAGCCAGCCGAGAATGCGAAGGTCGCGTTTCGTGATGCGCCCGGCCGGGAGCGGGCGGCTGGGGAAAAACTGCGCGTCGACGTCGGCGTCTTTGAATTCGTCGAAGACACGATAGTAAAGGAGAAAGAGGAACGTCGTGAGGGCGCCGACGGCAATTTCGAGGGCGCCGAAGCGGCTCGCGACGTTTGCCCTTTGGGTCGAGATGATGACTGAGCCGGTGAGCGCGAGCGCAAAGACGATGCGCGGAATCGGCGGGTACATCTCGCGAAGGTAAACGAGCCAGCGGTTTAACATAACGACCGCGAACGACGCCGCATTTGGAAGTTGTAGCGTGTGGCGTTGGGATCGTCTAGCAGGTTGCTGAAAAACGCCCGCCGCGCGCTCCGGTTGGCTCCGCAGCTCCGCGCTCGCAGACCTTTGGGTCTGGTCGCTCTTCGGGCGTTTCCATAAACCAGCGGAAACCCACGCGTTTCAGATGCGCCCTCAGAGTCGCTGCTGCACCAACCGTGCGCGCGGCGAGCGTTTTTAGTCACCCCTTACGGGCTTCAAGTGGTTTTTCAGCAACCTGCTAAGCGACTGGGGGTGACAAGGCAAGACTCAATGCCGGTTACTGCGACGGCGCCTTCGGGAGCGCGCCATGGCGTGCCGCCACCTCGCGGAGACGCGCGATCCACTCGGGCAGGTGCGGCGATCGCCTTGCATACAAATCATCGGTTGGGCCTGACGCGATGCGCACCCAGTCTTCGGGAACGGCGCCGCCCAAAAACGCGGGCGCCGGCATCACCAAGAAGTCAGCGGGGAGTTGTGCGTAAAGCGCGGGAAGGTGATGGGCGTTTTGGCCCGTCTGCCGAATTTCAACGATCTGATGCGTCACCGCCGAGACCACCGGAGGAGCAACAAAGCGACCGTCGATCGTGACGCTGAGGCGCGGCCAACCATGGTAAAGGATGTAGCCGCCCCAGTTCGGGATCGTTCCGATCCGGGCCCGAATACCGGATTCAGCGAGGAGGGCTGTCGTCAGCGTGGGGAAATACCGCGCGTCGACCGTCGTCGCGCGTGCCTCGATCGCGGTGCCAAAGCTCGGGTAGTCGAGCGCTTCGTAATGAACCGTGATGACCGTGACGGCCGTGGAAGCGAGCGCCAGGCGTACGCTCGCCCACTTCGACGGCGTTCGCTGGACGACTCGTTCGCGGGGCGGATCCTCGGACAGGCGTTTCCACGCAACGTAGAGCAGCAAGAGTGCAAGCGCGCCGAAGTAAAAGAAGCGCCACCAGCCAAGCGATAAGACAACAAAGAAGAGGGCGAGAATCAGCTCGCGCGGGGCACCCTGGACGCGGCGCCGCTCTGGATCTAGTCGAATCACGTTCCACCAGCGCCAAGCGACGATCAACCAGCCGATGAGTGCGGCCGGGCTAAACAGACGGGCAAGGACACCGTGCGGGAGCCTCGCGCCGCTCTGGCGCGCCGTCACCGCGGGCCACGCGAGGAATTCGTCGATATAGCTGACCGGTTCGAATCTAAACGTCGACACCCAGTCGAGCGAGGCGGGCGCGACCACGCAGCCCAACGCGGCGCCGAGCGTGAGCATTAGGGCACGACCGCGCAGCTGATCTATTTTGACCACGTGTTCGTAAATAAGGATGAGAGCGGAAAGCGCCAAGAGCCCCAGGAGACCACTCCATGCGGGAATGTTGTGGAGGCTCGCCCAAACGAAGAACGCCAGAAACGCGTAGAGCCAGAGCCATCGGTGAAGTCGATGAAGCGCGATGACGGCGAACGTGAGGAGCAGATCGAACGTAAACCCAAACAGGTGCGGTCGAAGCCGGATGCGGTCGTGAAAGGCGGCGAGCAAGAGGAGCGCGAAGAGCGTTGCGAGGCTGGGCGCGCATTTGAGGCCGCGAAGCGCTGCGTAGAATCCGGCTAAGGTGCCAGAGAACCAAACAGCGTGGACCCAACGCACCGCCGGAAGCCCCAGCCGTCGGTCGATCCACGCGACGAAGAGATCGTAGAGCCAGTAAAGTGTGTCGTACGGCTGGGCGGGATCGGCGGCGGACCAGATGTTGGCGACCGGCAATCGCCCCTCGTCGAGGATCGAGCGCCCGACCGTTATGTGCCAGAAGATATCCGTCTCCCAGATCGGCGTGAGGGCAACGAAAAACGCGACGCCCACCACAAGGGCGACGGCGAATGAATCCCAAAGGCGTGTGCGGTAAGGGCGAGCCAAGCGTCCTATCTCAACGTGATGCGCGCATTATGGGGGCGCCTCGGGAATTCGATGTCCGTCTCCATCAACCAGCCCAAACGACTCCATCCAATCATTGCGCGCTTCGTCCGTAAACACACGAACGGCGTTCCCAACCGGAAGATCCGAGAGGCTGACCAGTCCTTGCGCAACCCACATCGGCCGCGCACCACTTTCGCGAGCCAGAAAAATAACCGGGCGAACCCCCGTCAACGTTTGTCCCGCCGTGCGCCGCCGGATGAGGGCAGTCGCGCGCTGCCCCGGTTGCACCAAGGCTTCGCAAAGCTCAAGCCCCGCGCTTGCCCACGAGACCTGGGGGCGCCGACATTTCTCTTCCGCGAGCGGTTCTTGAAAACGTTCCCACGGGATATCGACATGGGCCGGATCCCGCGTGAGCCATTCAAGCGGTCCCTCGGTGAGTCCGGCCAATCGGAAACCGTACCGATGAACCAGCTTTCGTCCCAGCTGCGAAATCTCTTGACGGCGAACGACGACCGATTGGATTTCGGGACGCACGGGTCGACCGGCTTCCACGTCCTTCGCGAGCCACCGCGTTGATGTGATGATGTCGCGGTCGGCGAGAGGCGCCCCCATCGTTTCGAGGACCGCGACGCCGTGCGACCGCGGCATCTTGGCGATCGTTTTATGGGCCGCCACATATTCCGGATTCCGCGTGGCGAGCCCGAAGTGCAACGATCCGTCGTCGCGCGCGAGGTCGAAGCGCCGCGGCCAAAACCGGCGGCCACCCGGCGCGGACCCTTCCAAGATAAATGCGGCCAGGGCGATGGTCGTCCACACGGCCACGTTCAAGTGACGATGGGGACGCCCCGCTCGAATCCAGGCGCGGTAGCCGGCCAGAGCGGCCGCGATAAGGGAGGGTGCCACCAACATGCCGTAGTGAAAGTTGAGTTGGTGCCGCACGATGAGCTGATTCGCCATCAAGAACACGAGTCCGGGAAGCGCGCCGAAGAGCCAGCGTCCCCCGCGCCAAATGAGCGTGCCGGCCGTCGTGGCAACCACGGCGGCAATTTCCAACTTGAAGAGTGCGAAGGTGCTCGCGGTCTCGGGAACGTCGAGTTCGCCTTGCCCCGCGAGATGCATCTCGGCAACATTCAGTGTTCCGCCAAGCAAGAATCGCAATCCGAGCGCCCACGCAAGGAAATACGCGAGCAACCCAAACGCGATGAACCGCAGCGTGCGACGACGAAGGAGGGGACGGGCGCTTCGCGGCAGAGTGGCCAGTGGCGAAAAAGCGAATGTCGCCGCAACGACCAATGCGAACTCCTCGCGGCAAAGTACGGCCGCCATCGCGTATATTAAGACACGTCGATCGACGACACCGAGCTCAACCATTCGGATGTGCGCGGCCACAAGAAACGGGACGCCAATGAGTTCGGGGCGCGGATCAAAAACGAATGGATTCAGAACGATGGGAGAGAGCACGACGGCGAGCGCGCCGCCCCAGAGACCCGCGCCCTTAGCCCATTTCGCCGACGATCCGGCCTCTATCGTCGCATCGTGAAAGGCCCGTGCGACGAGGCCAAGTGTGACGCCGAGCGCAGCCGCCTGCGCGAGGATGAGCACAAGGGCGGCGGGCATGAGCCAAACGAATGGCGCGAGTGCGAAGAGGACAAGATTCGCGTGAATCGCGAACACGTGGGCGTCGGCCACGGGGTTCACGAAATCGCCGTGTGCGACGCCCCAAAGTGACCGCGCGTAAAGGAGCGCATCCGGACCTTGGGCAAAGGCGTCGAAGATGCCACGGTAGAGGAGGGCCGCGGCCAACAGCGCGACGACACCGCCCAATCCCCACGCGGACCAGTGACGCCAGCAATTCTGGGCCGAGTCGACGTCCGACCGGCGGTTGTTTGATGCGTTTATCGTGTTGTTCACGCACGAAAGAGACTATCCGGTCGCAGAAGATTGAACCAGCACATAGCCTTTGCGGCTATGGGCCTTGGCGTTATCATCCACCGCGTGTGGATGTCGGGGCGCGGGTTCCGCTTGGCGCCAAGGAGAAGCGATGGCGAAACTGGGTCTTGAACGGGATGTGGTGGATCGGCGCGTCTACGACCGCACGGTAAAGCGGTTTCGCGAGGCGGGGATCGTATTGCCGAAGTTTGCGGAGCTGGCGGCGCCGGAAAAGATTTCGCGCGCGGTTGTCGATGCGCTCGCGGGCACGGACGCAGATGCGCCGCACCCGCTGAATCTGTTTCGTGTGCATTGGTACAACGGAGCGCGTGGTGCCGCGAAGTTTCAGCGCACCCCCGCGCACATCGTTTTGCCGTCGGTCTTGACGGGCGTCGACGCGACGATCGTGGTTGCGCTCGGTGAGCGCTTTCCGATGATTCGCGCGCACAAAGTTTTGGCGGCGTATGGCTGCTTGGCGCCGCGCATCGTGACGGGACAGTTCGACCCGACCGCGCACAAAGCGATTTGGCCTTCGACGGGAAACTACTGCCGCGGCGGCGTTGCGATTTCGCGGATTATGGGGTGTCGCGGTGTCGCGGTGTTGCCGGCGGGGATGAGCGCTGAGCGATTTGCGTGGCTCGACCGGTGGGTTGCGGATCCGAGCGACATCGTGCGAACGCCGGGAACCGAAAGCAACGTCAAAGAGATTTACGACAAGTGCGCGGAGCTCGACCGCGATGCGTCGAATGTTATCTTCAATCAGTTTTGCGAATTCGGGAATTACCTTGTCCATTACAGTTGCACAGGAAGTGCGCTCGGTGCTGTCTTTGACGCGGTGGCCGCGAAACGAGCGGGGGTGCGGCTTCGGGCGTTTGTATCGGCGACGGGATCGGCGGGAACCATCGCGGCGGGCGACTATCTGAAGGAGGCGCACGGCGCGCGCATCGTGGCGGCGGAAGCGCTCGAGTGCCCGACGCTGCTTAAGAATGGTTACGGCGAGCACAACATCCAGGGCATCGGCGATAAGCACGTGCCGTACATCCACAACGTGATGAACACCGATTTCATCGCGGCGGTATCGGATCGCGCGACGGATCGGCTGGGCGTGTTGTTTGGGACAGACGCGGGGCGAGCGTATTTGAAGGGGCGAAAGAAAGTGCCGGCAGCGACGGTCGACGCGCTCGGGTCGCTGGGGCTTTCGGGAATTTGTAACGTCGTCGCTGCGGTGAAGACGGCGAAGTACCTCGGGCTCGGGGCCGACGACATCGTGATGACCGTCGCGACCGACAGTGCGGAGATGTACGGGTCGGAGCGCGAAAAGGCGATCGCGAACTACTTCCCAAGCGGGTTTGACGCAGTCGCTGCAGGCGAGACGTTTGGGCGCGACCTTGAAGCTGCGGCGACGGACAACTTCGTTGAGCTCACGCACGTTGAGCGCGAGCGAGTTTTCAATCTCGGGTATTACACGTGGGTCGAGCAGCAGGGGGTGCCGGTCGCGGAGTTCGACGCGCGGCGGCGGCCGCAGTTTTGGCGCGGGCTTCGCGATTTGATGGGTGCGTGGGACGAGCGGATCGAGGCGTTCAATCGGGATGCGGGAGTGGTAGCGGGCGCGGCGGAACGATGACAGCGCGGCTCGTATGCGCGGGATGCGGCGTTGAGCGCGGATTGAATGAATCAATTCCGTATCGGTGTCCGAACGCGGGGACGGACGGTGGCGACCATGTGATGCGGCGTGCGATCGACCTCGCGAAGGTTACGTTCGAGCGCGACGCTGACGCGAATCCTTTTATTCGTTATCGCGAGATGCTGTTCGCGTGGCACCTCGCGCGCGCGGTCGGAAAGTCGGACGATGAATACGTTGCAAATGCGCGCCGGCTGAACGACGCGGTCGGGGACGCTGACGGTAAGCGGTTCGCGGAGACGCCGCTCATCGAGAGCGCGACGCTTTGCACGGCGATGGGACTTCCGGCGGGCGTTCGGCTTTTCGCGAAGGACGAAACGGGAAACGTCGCGGGCTCGCATAAGGGGCGCCACTTGATGGGACTCGGGTTGTCGCTCGCGTTTGCGGAGCGCGCGATGTTGCCATGGGCGACGGCGCTGGGCGGCGGCGAGTGGCGATACGCGATCGCGAGCTGCGGGAATGCGGCGCTCGCGGCGGCGGTTGTTGCGCGCGCGCTTGAGAGGGCGCTCGACGTTTTCATGCCCGTGAACGCGAACCCGTTCGTCGTCAAACGTCTCGGGGATCTCGGTCTCTGCGCTTCGCGCGCGGGGGACAACGCTCGACAAGCTTTTCATTCAAGTAGGTGGTGGTGCGCTCGCGAGTGCGTGTGCGCAGGCGTTTTTCGAGGCGCACGAGATGGGGATTATTGCGAAGGTGCCGCGAATTTTTGTGGTGCAAACGAAGGGGGGGTACCCGCTCGTGCGGGCGTACGACGCGGTGGAGGCGCGCGTTCGCCGTCGGTATCCCGAGGCTGGGGACGCGGCGATCGACGAAGCATTGCATTACGCGGCGGCGCATCGCGCGGAGTTCATGTGGCCGTGGGAGGCGGAACCGAAGAGCGTCGCGCACGGGATTCTTGACGACGAGACGTACGATTGGCTCGCCGTGGTTGGCGCGGCGCTGCGATCGCACGGGGGCGCGATCGTTGCGAATGAAGAGAGACTCGTGCGAGCAAACGAAGTCGCCAACGCGGCGACGGGGATTCCGGTCGATGCGACGGGATCGGCGGGGCTCGCGGGGCTCATGGAATACGCGTCACACGCGCCGGAGGTTCGGTTTCGATTGGGAGAGGCGGTGGCGGTAATTTTCTCGGGCGTTGAAAGGAGTTAGGCGATGAAGGTGCTGATGGTCGACCAATTCGCGGAATCGACGCGGCGCGCGATCGCGGCGATTGGAGTCGAGGTCGAATGGAAGGCGACGGCGAAAGATGACGAGTTGGTGGCGGCGATTGCGGCGAGCGGCGCGGACGTACTGGTCGTGCGATCGACGAAGGTTTCGGCGAAGGCGCTCTGTGCGGGAACGCTCGGCGTCGTCATTCGGGCGGGCGCGGGCGTGAACACGATCGATGTCGAGGCGGCGTCGGCGCGTGGGATTTTTGTGTCGAACTGTCCGGGGAGGAATTCCGTCGCCGTGGCGGAGCTGACGATGGCGCTTTTGCTGGCGCTCGATCGCCGCATCCCCGATAACGTCGCCGATTTGCGCGCGGGAAAATGGGCGAAGGGGGAGTACGGCAAGGCGCGCGGGGTTTTTGGACGGACGCTCGGCGTCGTTGGCGTCGGAAGCATCGGGTGCGAAGTCGTTTTGCGCGCGCGCGCGTTTGGAATGCCGGTCGTCGCGTGGAGTCGCT
Source organism: Deltaproteobacteria bacterium (assembly GCA_016192705.1). GTDB lineage: Bacteria > Myxococcota > JACPTQ01 > JACPTQ01 > JACPTQ01 > JACPTQ01. Next base: position 13,629 of record JACPTQ010000045.1, read on the forward strand.
CGCTTACGGATGAGCGCGCGGCAGGCCTTGGCGTCCAACGCGCCGAAAGTCCCGAGGCCGTGGCGGCAGCGTCTGATGCGCTCACGGTGCATCTGGCGCTCACGCCCGAGACAAAAGGGCGCATCGGGGCATCGGTGTTTTCTGCGATGCGGGCGGGCAGCACGTTCATCAACACGTCGCGCGCGGAGGTCGTCGAGGGGGCGGCGCTCGCCGCGGCCGTTCGGGAGAAAGGAATTCGCGTCGGGCTTGACGTTTTTGCGCGTGAGCCAGCGGGGGCAGCGGGCGCGTTTGAAGACGACGTCGTGAAACTTGCGGGCGTTGTTTACGGGACGCACCACATCGGCGCGTCGACGGAGCAAGCGCAAGACGCGATCGCCGACGAGGTTGTGCGAATTATCCGCGCGTACAAGGAAACCGGAAAGGTTCCGAACGCGGTTAACTTGTGTCGGCGCTCACCCGCGACGCATCTGCTTGCGGTGCGCCACCTCGATCGGCCGGGCGTGCTCGCGGGCGTGCTCGACACGATTCGCGCGTCGGGTATCAACGTGCAGGAGATGGAGAATGTGGTGTTCGACGGGGCAAAGGCGGCGGTTGCGCGAATTCGAATGGAGGGCGCGCTTCCGGGCGGTGCGCTCGCGGCGCTTCGTGCGAACGCGGACATCATCGAGGCGTCGCTCATCGAATTAAGATGAGGAGGGTTTCTATGGTAGCGGTTCTTTTAGTTTCGTTGGGCGCGAGTGCAGATGATCACCCAGTACCGCTCTCGCCGTCGGTAGAGGTTTGGACCGACTACGTTTCAGGTGATTCGAACACGACGGATTCGAGTAACGGCGCGTTTGACACGCTCTTTGGGACGAATCACGGGTACTACGGCACCATGGACATCTTCACCGACATCCCGAAGCACGCGGGGGGGCTGGGGCTTGTTGATATGGGCGTGGGTGTCGCGGTCAAGCCGACGACGGGCGTTGATGTGATGGTCGATGCACATTATTTCCAGCTTGCGCATGCGGACGGGTCGCGCGAACGCGAACTCGGCGTCGAGGTTGATTTGACGGTCGCGTGGATCGCGAAGCCGTTCATGTTGACGGGCGGTTACAGCTTTTTCAGACCTGGGACGGCGATGACCAACCTGAAAGCGGGCGGGCGCGGGACCGAACGTTTCGCGTATGTGATGACGGGCGTAAAATTCTAAGTCCAGTCGAGAATGACTTTGCCGGAGGCGCCAGAACGCATGGCGTCGAACGCGCGCGCGAAATCGGCGGCGGCGAAATGGTGCGTGATGACGGGCGTGACGTCGAGGCCGCCCTGGAGCATCGCGGCCATTTTGTACCAGGTCTCAAACATTTCGCGTCCATAGATCCCTTTGAGGATGAGCCCCTTGAAGATGACGTCGTTCCAGTCGATCGCAGTGTCGGCCGGTGGAATGCCGAGAATCGCGACGCGGCCGCCGTGATTCATCGCCTTGAGGAGCGTGCGAAAAGCGTCGGGTGAGCCCGACATCTCGAGGCCGACGTCAAAGCCTTCGGTCATCCCAAGGTCTTTCATCACGGCGTCGATCGAGGTTGTGCGAATGTTGATGGCGCGCGTCGCGCCCATCTTGCGGGCGAGGTCGAGGCGAAAATCGTTGACGTCGGTGATGACGATGTGGCGCGCGCCGATGTGGCGGGCGATCGCCGCGGACATGATGCCGATGGGGCCGGCGCCCGTGATGAGGACGTCTTCGCCGACGAGATCGAAGGAGAGCGTTGTGTGCGTTGCGTTGCCGAGCGGATCGAGGAAGGCGGCGACGTCGTCGGGGATCGCGGCGGGCACGCGAAACGCATTACCGGCTGGGAGCGCGAGAAACTCAGCGAAGCAGCCGGGGCGCTGGACGCCAATGCCGACCGAATTGTGGCAGAGGTGGCGCTTACCGGCGCGGCAGTTTCGGCAGTGGCCGCAGGTGAGATGGCCTTCGCCCGATACGCGTTCGCCGACGGTAAAGCCCGTGACGGCTGAGCCGAGCGCGGCGACGTCGCCGACGAATTCGTGGCCGACGACGAGCGGCACGGGAATCGTGCGACGCGCCCAGTCGTCCCAATTCTGAATATGGATGTCGGTGCCGCAGATCGCGGTCTTGCGAATCTTAATGAGCAAATCGTTCGGGCCGATCGTCGGCGTCGCGACGTCGTCCATCCAAAGGCCGGGCTCCGCTTGTTTTTTTACGAGCGCCTTCATGCGACGACTCCGAGCGCGCGGCCGACCTTAATGAAGGCCGCAATGGCGCGGTCGATTTGGTCAGGCGTGTGAGCCGCGGAGATTTGGACGCGGATGCGGGCTTCGCCCTTCGGCACGACGGGGAACGAGAAGCCGATGACGTAGATGCCCTCGTTAAGGAGCTGCGCGGCCATTTCCGTTGCGAGGCGCGCGTCGCCGAGCATCACGGGGATGATCGGGTGGCCGGCGCCCGCAAGTTTGAAACCGGCGCGTGTCATGCCGGTGCGGAAGCGCGCGGCGTTTTCGTGGAGGCGCGTTCGAAGGTCGCCGGACGCCGTGAGGAGGTCGAGCACCTTGAGTGTCGCTGCGGCGACGACGGGAGCGAGCGAGTTCGAAAAGAGGTACGGGCGCGAACGCTGACGAAGCCAATCGATGATCGCGCGTCGCCCCGCGGTGTATCCGCCCGAGGCGCCGCCCAAGGCCTTGCCGAGCGTGCCGGTCACGATATCGACGCGGCCGATGACGCCGCAGTGTTCAATGGAGCCGACCCCGCGTGCGCCCATGACGCCCACGGCGTGCGAATCGTCGACCATTACGAGTGCGCGGTGTTTGTCGGCGAGGTCGCAAAGGACGCCAAGATTTGCGATGACGCCGTCCATCGAAAAAACGCCGTCGGTCGCAATGAGCCGGAACCGCGCGTCCTTGGCCGCGATGAGCTGCTTTTCGAGGTCGGCCATGTCGTTATTCGCATAGCGGAGTCGCTCGGCCTTTGAGAGGCGCACGCCGTCGATGATGCTCGCGTGGTTCAGCGCGTCGCTGATGATCGCGTCGTTTTCGCCGAGCAGCGTTTCGAAGAGGCCGCCGTTCGCGTCGAAGCACGACGAGTAGAGAATCGCATCGTCGGCGCCGAGAAATTTCGCGAGCCGCGCCTCGAGGGATTTATGGAGACCTTGGGTGCCGCAGATGAAGCGCACCGACGCCATCCCAAAGCCGTACCTTGGTACGGCCTCGCGCGCCGCCTCGATGACCGCCACGTGATTCGCGAGACCGAGGTAGTTGTTCGCGCAAAAGTTGACGACGTCGCGTCCGTCCTCGACTCGGATCACCGCGTCTTGCGGCGATGTGATCACCCGCTCGGACTTCCAAAGCCCGCTTTCACGAACGGTCGCGAGCTCTCGCCCGATATGTTCGATGAACGATGGGTCCACCGCGCCCTCCTCGTAATGGCGCGTGATTATGGAGCGCGCGCACCGCCTGCGCAAGCAGATCGTGGCGCGACGAGTCGGGTGACGTGATCTAAAGGTCGTGTTTCCGCGCGGCCCTTTACCGTTCTGGTCCGCTAATAAACCCGTGGTATCGGCCCATCCAGTAGCTCACGAGAAAATCGTGGCCGGCCCATGCGGTCCAGCCGATCGGCCGCTCTGTCTTGTCGTCGACGACGTGCGGGCCGTTGACGCCGGGATCGCTCAAGCAAACGGAGTACGGTTGGCCCGTCACGGTCAGTCCGGGATTGGGCATGAGTCCGGGGCCGAGCGCGTAGGCGCCGCCTCGACATCGATCGTTGAGAGTGCCCGCGAGACCGTCCGAAAGTCGATGTCGGTTTTCGCGAAGGTAGGTGAAGAGAGGGTCTTTGAGCGATGTGCGAACGGCTGCTCCGATCGACGGATCGTCGGCAAAATCGTTCAAGACTTTCGCCTGCAGCCCGTCGGTCGCGCGCGCTCCGTTGTACGGATTCGCGCCGAAGGGGAAGGGGCGGTCTCGGACCTGCGCGAGGACAGCGGCCGGTCGCTTGGAAATGGCTGCCACGATTTCTTGACGGCGCGCCGGCGGCAAACTTCGGGCCGCGACGAGTGCGACGGTGTCAAAGAGGGGAACGCGCGCATCGCCAAAGAGTGTCCACACAACGCTGAAAAAATAGTTTGCGTAGACCTCGCGCAGCGCGGCGTTTTCCTCGAGTCGCATCAAGTGAAAGAACGGGAGGACGTGGTAGACGAAGTTGAAGTCTTGGTAAAAGTAGAGAGCGAGTTCCTTGAGCTCGCCAAGGCCGAGGCCTGCGATGCTCGTGAGGAGGGGGCGCAACCAGGCCGATTCGCCGGCGCCGAGCAGGCGGTAAGTCTGTACGAGCTCGTTGTACTTGTCGCTGAAAAGGCGGTCACCGGTTACGCGATGCGCGACCTTGAGCCACGACAGGTTTTGCAACAGAAGGTCGGGTCGAACCATGAGGGACTGGTCGCCTTCGTGCGGTTCGCTCGCAACCGACGTCACGCAGCCGTCGAGGTCGACGAGCCTAAAACCCTTTTCGACGAAGCGCCGCGTGAAATCGCCGACCACCTCTTTGATGCGCGGAACCCACGGGTCTTTGGGGCGGTGCTTTGAGAGCACGTCAAATGCCGCGTCGAGGCCCAAAAAGATTCCGTAGATTTCGTCGCGGCTAACGTTCGGAATGAATCGAAACGTTCCGCGTTCATATTTCGGGGTCGCTTTTGCGCGCGCGGTTTTCGGTGGGTTAAAGCCAACGAGCAGCTTCCCTTCGAATTCAAAGACGCCGTAGGGCGCGTCGGCGATCGACGCCTGCGCGAAGTCGACCGAGCTGTTCAGCCCGGGGCTCGCGGTTGTCGCATCCTTGATTCGCACGAAGCTTCGCGCGACGACGCCCGCAGTCGGACGCGGCGCCGGAGTGCAGTCGCCAGGTTTTGGCCGAGCCTTGATGACGCGAAGCGTCCCGTTGTTCGGTGCGCGCGCGATGGTCATCAGATTATAAATTCCCGCGAGCGCCGAGCGGACGGCGTCAAAGTCTGCATTGTCTCGGGTTACGCCGGCCTTGAACGCGCGCGCCGCGAGGTAGACGCCGGTGTTGAAGCCAGAGTTCTGCATCCCACTCCAGATGCCGAACACGTCAATGCCGCGTTGGGTCAGCCGAACTTTGAGGCCGGGCACGATGAGTGAATCGCGGAAATGGTGCCGCGCGGTGTAGGTCTCCCAGTCGTTCGCCTTTTGCGCGAGGCTCGCTCTCCCGGCTGGCGAGTCGGCGCGGGCCTCGTTGTAGCCGGTCGCGATGGGTGGTGGCCCCGCGCGTTTTGCGCGTGCCTCGTCGCGCTTCGCGCGGTAGTTGCTCATAATCTCGGCGATCCCCTTCGCCTGAACCACGAATTCGCAAAGCTTCGAGTTGCCCCACGGACCGCACAGTGCATCGACGGCAACCCGCGAGCCGCGCGCGAGAATCTCGCCGATGATCTCCTTCGCGCCATCCACGACGCGCGTGCGCGCCACCGCGATCGCCTTTCGCCCCTTCTTGATCGCCGCCGCCAAAGCGGCCGCCGTCGCGTCGGCCTCCGCCTTCATCTTGCGCGCAAGCTCGATCAGCTTGTCCCTTGTCGCCTCGCACTCCGCGCGAGGGTTCCACGTCGAGCATCCCGAGCGGTCGCATTTGGGCGCAACGGTTGGAAACGCCCCGCACGACGCGCGGCACGCCGTTTTCTGCCACGCTTCCGGCAGCGTCTCGCAGTCGTCGCCGCGTGCAACGCTTGAAACAAGCGGAAAGGCAAGGACGGCGAAACCAACGGCGACGATGCGCTGTCTCATTTATCGAACCATCCTATCTGTGATGATTCGCGCGCGGCGAATGTTCGCTCCGCGTCGGCTCATTTGTCGTTCAACGATGCCCATCTCTCGTTCCGCGAACTCCGAAACCTCCTGCAGCTCGATCGTTCCGTTGTTGTCGAGGTCGAGCGTCGGGTAGCCGCGTATCGCTTTGAGCAGCGTCGTCGTAAAGGTCCAGGCTCCAGTCGACGTCAAGTTGGCTTGCGACGAGGCCAACACGACATACTTCTTTTTCTTCCCCACTTGCTCTACGACGTTTGCGAACCCACCCGAATAACAAACACGGATTCCATGGCCATTGAAGTAAAAGAAGAGGCTGTCGTTCGGTTTTGCGCGCGCGATGAAATCCCGGAATCGCGTGAGGAGAGAGTCGTAGGTGGCTTTTCTGTCCGTGATGAAAACGATTTGCGATTCTGGAACTCCGCGAATGCGAAACTGGTTGACGAGCTCCGCGTCGCGGCGGCCGCCTTTTAGGCCGAAGCTGTAAAACGAAGCGAGGCGGTCTGCCTGCTTCCACTCCATGACGCCGATCGCAAAGACCCAGGTCTTCGGCGGGTCAAAAAGGCGGTCGCCCTCTGCGCGGGCTCGTGCCGTTGTTGCGAGGAGAAGAAGCGTGGCGAAGCGGAGGCTCAATCGGTAAGTCATGGCGCTGAACCCTCCATGCAAGCGATGAACGACCGCGCCGACGCGAGGTCGAGGGCCGTCAGTTTCGAGATGCAGCGCTTGGCGACGCTGGCGAGTTCTTTGGCTGAGCGCGAAATTTGGGCCTTCACGAAGTCGATCGAGAGAACGGCGTCGAGTGGCACAAGGAAGCGGTTAACCGCCTTGATGAGTGGAGTTAGCGTTGTCATGTTTCCGCTTTCGATGACGCGCGCAAAGGCTTCTAGCGCGGCTTTGGCGCCGGGGAGCTGATCGGCGGCGGCACCCGCGCCTGCGACGAGCGAGCCCTTCGCTGAATTGTAGACGCACTCGGCCGTCTCTTTGAGGTACGCGGCGAATGCCTTCGCGGCGGCGCGCGGCGCGGTGCACTTTGTGTCGAGCTCAGAGGCGAATTTGATCGCGCCCGTTTTGACGGCGACGTTTCCGAGTCGCGAAATGTCGCTGACGAGTCCGTTGAGCTTCGTTTTGATCGCGTCGGGGAGATCCGCCGGCGTCACGCCAAGCAGCCCGAGCAGTTCCGACATTTTTCCGACGAGCCATTTGTACGCATCGAAGAACGCGACGTTCTCCGCGAGTTGCCGCGATGCTTCGGCGAGTCCCTTCACGGCGCCGACAACCAACGCATCGCGCGCACCATTCGCAACGCACGTGATCGCCGCGCCGACGTAAGCCTTAAATTCCTCCTCGGGTTTCGGCGTCGTCTTTCGTTTGCGCGCGCATCGCGGGTCGCTGTCATCCTTAAACGTCGATGCGGCCAAGGCGCCGAACGCTTCCTGCAGAGCCTTCGCGGTCACCTGAGATGCCGGTGCCTTAACGCTTTGCGCTTCCCGGCTTGCGACGAACGCCTTGAAGACGCCGATCGCTTGCGAAATGAACGTCGGGAATCCTTGGGCGCCAGCCTCTTTTGCCGCCGCATTGAGAGCCGCTAAGAGCCCCGTCTCGAGCTCGTTCATGACGCCCTCGACTTTTGGCGAGAGCTTCCCAGCCTTTCCGTCGGCTTCGACTTCGCCCGCGCGCGCGGCGATCCGCTTGACCGCCCCAACGACGAGCGCATCGCGCCCCGCCTTGAACGACGCAGGCGCCGCGTCGACGAGACAGTTCGCGACGCGATCGAGATACTTCGTGAAAACTTTTTCGTTCGCGTCGTCTTTCTTGCGCGGCGTCGCACACGTTGGGTCTATCTTCGTCGCGTAATCGTTCGCGCCGGCGCGAATCCCTTCATCGCCAACCGCCGCGATATCGCCCGCGAAGCGCACAAGCGTCTCCTTGACGGCTGGCCCGACATCGCTGTCTTTAGCCCCAAGCTTTTTCAAAACATCCGGCATTGCCGCGATGATCTTTCGAAGGATCGCCGTGAACGGGATGCTCTTCCCGGCCTCGCGCGCCGCCTGTGCCAGCCCGCGCACAAACCCGACAACCGCAGCGTCTCGAGCCGCGCGCAAAACGCACGTCGCCGCGCGCAGAGCGTAAGTCGCGGGCGTATCGTTCGTCTCTTCCTTCGCGCACTTGAGATCGTTTGCGCCACCATAGATATCGCTGGCGAACGGCTTCATCCCGCCGCGCAGCGCCGACGCGATCACCATCGCGACCGGCCGCCGAAGCTCGTCCGCGACTTTTCCGAGCAAGTCTTTCGATGCGTCGCGGAACGCACCGGCGATGGAAATCGCCTTCCGAACTTGCTCACCCATATTCGGCGCCGCCTGCGCGAGGGCCGCGACCTTCGTCTCGAGATCGCCGAGCACCGACTTGCCTTCCTGAAGCAGCGTCTCGATATTCGCGACGAGCTTTTCATTGCCGGCCGTGTCCTTCGCCGCGTTCGATAATTCGATGACAGTCTGCTTGACCACAGCAGACCCAGCGGCCGCGACCGCGCCGCCACACGCTTGCACGACGCAATCTCGCAACTCCGTCGGCCAGTTTGGCCGGCTCTCTTGAATTCTTTCGGCGCACGGCGTTGCTTTCTCGGCGAGCTTCGCAAAAAACGCCTCATCGCCCGCGTCCAGCACGGGAACGACCGACTGCTCGAACGCGGCGCCCACGTCTACGCCGAACGGTTTCATCGCGCGCACGAATCCGACGAGGTACGGTTTGATCCGCTGCTTTGCGATTTCTTTCCCAAGAACTCCCCATTTGATCGCCCGCTTGAACGCAAACCGCGCGGCCGGATAGAGCGCGGACTTGAACGATTCGACAGTGAGGTTCTTCGCGGCGCGAATCGCGGCGACAACCTTTGTGTACGCGGCGCTGACATCTGGATCTTGCGCGAGCGCAGGCTCTCCGAGCCGCCGCCCGACGAAGTTGAGCAGCGCCCGTTTGACTTCGTCCTTGCCCGCGAGATCGGCGAAGATCCCCATGATCCCATCCGTCGCGAACGTCTTCGCGAGCGCCCCGTCGCCAATGGCGCCACCCACCGCGACGAACGCCGCGCCGAGTTCCTGTTCGAGCGCCGGGTCCCCGAGCACCTCGGCGATGAGGCCAGCGAGCAACGGCCCGCCGATTTGGAATACGACTTCCATGAGCCCCGGAAAGCCTTTCGCGAGGAGTTTGTTGATGTTCTCTTCGGTCGCGATGAGGCCCGCGCTCGCGTACAAAGCGTCGGTGACGCGCTTCTTCCATCCGCCGTCCCATTTGGTGCGTAAGGCGCCCGTCAGGTTTTTCTCGACCGCGCAAACAAAGAACTGAACAAGTGGCGCCTCGCCCGCGGCCGGTTTCTTCATGGCGACCTGTACCGCGCGCGGGATGACTGCCGCGAGGCCACCCTTTTGAAACACCTCGGCGATGTCGTTGCCGTCGCCTTTGATGATGGGGACGAGCTCGCTCTGGATCGCATTGACGACGCCGCCCTTCAGCGTCTCAGCGCATGGCGGCAGCGTTGCGCCGGCCTGCACGAGCTCGCCAAGAACGAAATCGACGGTGATTCCCGCGGTTCCATGGACGAGATCGCCGAGCACGCGCCGAATCAGTTTCATCTCGAAGAGCGCGCCGAAATCCTTTTTGTCTTTGAGCTCGGCGACGATGTCGTCGAACGCCTTGCTCGCGCCGGGTGACTGAACGACATCAGAGAGATACTTTGTTAGCCGCTGCGCCGCTTTGGTGGACATGCGGGTCGTGACTTCGGCGCCGACGTCTTTGAGCGTGCCAAGGAGAGCGGGCTTCACCGCCTCGAGGACTTTGACGGTCACGTTGACGATGTCGAAATCGAACTGCCCGTTCGCCGGGAACGCCGCGCTGAGCCCCGCTTCGACGCCGTCCATGAGCACCTGGCCGAGACCATAAGGAAGTTTCGACATGAGGACGCTCACGATCGGCCCCTTAAAGATCGCGGCGGCTCCCTCCTGAAGTCCTTGCCGCAGGCCAACGAGCCCGTCCATAAGCGGCTTAAAGAGCCTCTCAAAACTCTTGACGGCCCCCTGTGCGCGCTTGAAGAGATCGGGCCCGCCCTTGTCGTCCCAGATGGCGAGAAACTGGTCGCGGAGCGCCTTGATCTCCTCGCTCACGATGTCGACCGAGACCGGAATGATGATCGCGGGCGGAATCTGGACGAGGATCGGGATCGAAATCGTCGCGACGACGTCCCAGACGAGTGCGCCCGCGCCGCCGACCCACGGGATGAGGGTAATCACCTCCTTGATGACCGCGGAGAGCGACTGCAGCACGGGGACAAGGACCATGTTGAGAAGCGTCGCCGCTTGCTGGAGCGCGGGGGTCGCGGCCGCGACGAAGGCGTTGCTCACGCCGAGGAGAACTTTGTCGATCGCCTCGGCGAACTTTTCGCGCTTCATGGCGTTCGACTTTTTATTCAAGACCTCGGCGAGCCGAATCTTGAGGTCGCGCATCTCAGGCGGAAGCGCTTTACCGGCCTCCCCCTCGCGTTTCGCGGCGGCGATTCTCTCGGCGCGTGCGATCGCCGCCTTCAACGCGTCGAGGTTTCGGGGAACGCCGCTGCACCGGTTCTTGAGAGCCTCGTCTGCGGTGGCCGGCAAGTTCGCACACTCCGCGACCGCCTTCGCCCGCGCGAGCGCGTCGGCCGCCTCGTTCGACGCACGTTCGTTGTCGCCGCCAAATGCAGACCCCATCTCGATCGCAGCCTTCATCGCTTCGTCGAGCGACTCGGCGGTGCTTGCCATCGCGTCGATCGCCGTCACGACGACTTCCTTGAGTTCGGCATTCATGTTGAGGACGTACGTGCCGATGCCGCCGACGGCCTGACCGAGCGTCGTCGCGAGTTTGCTTGCGACCTCGAGAACCCAGTCGGGGATCTCGGCGTCAGGGATGCCCAATGCCCGCGCGAGATCCGCCCGAATCTTGCGCTTTAGTTCGTCCGCGTTCGCGATCTGTTGGAGCGCGAACTTGATGACGACGCCGATCGCCTGTTTCACCTTCGTGCGGATGAATTGAAAAACGCGAACGCCGGGCGTTGCGAGCGCGGCGATCACCTCGGACGACTTGTTAATGAAGTCGTTGTACGCGGCGTCGGGGATGAAGCTGTGTGGCTTGAACCCGGCGATTTCGACGTTCTTGATCGGCGCGAACGCGTCGCGGAGCTGCGCACGGAAGAACTCGAGGATCTTTGTGTCGTTCGCGCGCGTCCGCGGGTCGTTCGGCGAGATCGATTCGAGCGGCATCCAAAGCAGTTCTTTAACCTTGTCCTTCATCTTCTCGGGAAGGCTCGCGAGCTCCTGCAGCGCGCCGAGGCCGAACTCCTTGAAACGCGCCTTGGCTTCTTCGGTCCGTTTCGCAATGGTGGCTGGGTTCGCGGCGTCTGGCGGCGGCTTCAGGTCGGCTGCGACCTTCTTTGCGCCGATGGTCGCCGAGGTGAAGCTCTTCTTCGCCTCCTCAAGCAGCGGGGCGATCGGAAGATCCTTGAGGTTTTGTTTCAACCGATTGATCCCGTCCTTGACCTCTGCGGTGAGCTTGCTCGCGAGCTCTTGGGGAAACGAAGCCATCCGCTTGAACGCGTCGGTGAACTGGCTCATCACCTTGTCGAACGGAACCGACTTTGAGGCAAAGGTTTCGTAGAGCTTCTTGAGGGCGTCGGTAAACTGCGCCGGCGTTTGTTGCTGCGCGGACACCGAGGGCGGGTTTGCAACGGATGTCACGAAAGCAAGTCCGACAACGACGATGGCGAGTTTCCGGCTTCGGTTCATGCGCGCGATCGCCTTCATGGCTTCACCTCCGCCGGGAACGTGAAGCCTTGTGCGCCTGCGATGGCGTTTCCAAGAAGTTTGAGACCGGCCGCGACATCGGCGGCGACGATCGCCGCAGCGACTTGGCCCTCTGCCGCAGTGGCCCCGATAGCGCGCATCGCTTCGTCGAGATTTCGAAGGGCCCGATCGACCTCGACGTGTCGGGCCTTGTCGATTCGCGCGGCGACGTTCGCGAGATACGTCTTGAGCTTCACGAGCATCGCCCCCGCAACGCTTCGAACGACGTCGGGCAGCGCACGCCCCGCAACGATTTCCGTGCGCCCCTTCTTGATCGCCGCGACGACCATCCCCTTGAGCGGGTCGACGAGCCCCGGCGTCAGTTGCCGAATGAGTTCCGTCTCGACCGGCTCGGCCACGACCGAGATGATGTCTCCAATCCCGTTCTTGACGAACGCCGCGCTGATCGCGCCCGTCGATTTCAAATCCGCGCCACGCGCCGCGATTTTTCCCGCGACCGCATCCGTGACACTCGGTTGCCCGAGATCGCCAGTCAAAACCTCGGCGATCGCTTTCGCGACGTCTCGCGTTGCAAGCACCTCGCCCGCAACCGCGCCGAGGCCACCCTCTGAGATGAGCGTGAGGAGAGTGTTCACCTTCGCGTCGTCGGCGACGAGTGAAAGGAGCGCCGCGCGAACAGCGCCCTTTGCCTTTCCGTCCGGGAAGTCGCGGAGCATGAGCTTGATGATGGGGGCATTCGCAATCTCGACGACCTTTGCGACGACCCCTTTCCATCCCTTACCGAGAACCCGTTCCATCTCGCCGGCCTTCTCGAAGGTGTCGAACGCCTTTGAAATCGATCCCTTGAGCTCGACCTTGATGTCCGACAGCGTATCGGGCACCTGCTTCAGCAGCATGCACGCGACGAGCCCGCGCGTCCCCGAGACAACCTCGCGGATGATCCCGTAAGCGCCGCCCTTCAAGAGCTTGCTTGCATTCGCGAGGTTTCCGCTCGCGACGACGTCCGCGGCGACCTTGAGCTTCGCCTTTATGAGCGCCTTCAAGGCGTCGAGCGCTGTTCCGCTCCGCGCGCCCGCCCCGCCTTTCACATCCCCCGCCGGATCCGCCGCTGCGCAATCCTTGACTCCCGCGAGGTCTGCGGCGCCGTCCGCGAGAAACCCAGCGAAATCTTCTTGCGCCCCGTCATCCTTAAGTCCATTGCCGATGCGCTGAACGATCTTTGCGGGAGCGATGATGTCCCACGGATTCTCCTCGTCTTCAATCTTCTTGGGCTTGTCGATCGCGGCTTTGAGGAATTTTCCAAACGCCGTCTTCAGCTTCTCAAACTTGGGACCGACCGGCAGGACCGCGATGAAATAGTCGAGCAGCGGGCCTCGAAGCGCTTTGACAATCTTCTTGGCGATAACTTTCGGGTCGGGCAGCGTGATCGAGCCCGTTGCGCCACCCGAGATGATCATCTGCGTCCCTTCGACGGCCGCTTGCGACCCGAGCTTTTGGAGCATCTTGATGCCCGTTGTGATCGCGTTCGTCATCGCCGCAACGAGTTCCGGGGGAAGCTGCTTCAAGACGTCACCGAGCGGTCCCTCCATGAGCCCCGACGCCCCGAGCGCGACCTTCGCTCGCACCGCCTTCAAGCGTTCCGCGATCGGCGCGAGCCCTTGCCCGATTTCGTTCACGATCGACATCGCCTGCTGAAGCGTCGCCCGCTTCGCTGGGTCGCGAACCATCTTGACGAAGTCCTCCTTCAAGCTCACGACCTGGTCCTTCACGAACACCCGGTACTCGGGGAGGATCATCGCGAAATAGAAATTGAGGTACGCCTTGTAAAACGCGAGGTAGGCGTTGACCGCCCAGCCGACGAGCTCGGGAATCCACGGCGTGTAAGTGGTCACGACCGACGAGATCGAAAGGATTTCCGACACGACGCCCGCGTAGATCGCGACCATCGGGCTCACGTAGTACTCGACGAGGTCGTCGACGAGCTTTTTCATGATCGCCATGAAGGTGTCCCACGAAAGCTTCATGAAGGCCTCGGACAGCGTTTCCCACCCGGCGACGATCATTTTGATTTCACCGCGAAGCGGGTCGAGCGCCGCCGCGCGTCGCGCTCTTGCGACCGACTCTTCGGACGCCGCTTCGACGGCCAACTGTGCAGCCTTGACCGCCTGGCGCTTTTCTTCAATTTTGCGGGCGCGCGCAGAGAGTTTCGGGTCGTTTGGATTCGTCGTGAGAATCGGTGTCGACATTTCCGCGAGCAAAGCCGTCTCTTTCGCGCGCAGCTCGTTTCTCTTCTGTTCGAACGCCGCCCGCGCCGTGTCTGCGTCGCGCGATGCCTGCGCGGAGGCGGCCGCGAGGTACGCACCGGATGCAACGCCCTGGTATTTCCCGACGACGCCCGCCGAATCGCCTTTTCGGCCGTCCGCGCGCATCTGCTTGAACTGGTCGTTCAGCGATCCGACGTCGGCGAACGAGCCGACGATCGCGTCGAGTACTTTGAGGACCGTGTCTTTGAGGCCGAGCGACTCGATGAGAAACCCGGCGGCGCCGCCGAAGGCGTCGCTCAGCTTGTCGAATCCCGCGATGATGACATCTTCAGAGTTCGGCGGAAGGTTCTGCTTGATCGCGCGAATCACCGCCCGGAGCTTGTTCGCCATGCCAACGCCGCCCTCGAGAAGCTTTACGAGGAGCGGCCGCAACAGGTTCTTGATCGCCGTTCGCACCATCGCGGCACCGCGGAGCGAAAATCGAAGAATGTCGTCGAGCGGTGCGCTCACGGTGTTCAGGAACGCGCCCACAAACTCTTGCCCGGCGAAATTCGCCGCGACGCGTTCGATCGGCTCTTTGATCGGCTGTTTGATGCGCGCGATGACGCCGTCGATGATTTCGTTTGGGAGCAGATTCGCCGCGTTTCGCTTGTCTTGCCGCGCGTCGAAGATATCGCTTACGCCTTCAAGCACAAGCACCCCGCGGATATCCTCGCGAACGCCCATGACGTAGTCGATCGTCTTCGGGATTCCGCTCAGCATCTCCTTCAACATTTTGTCCGCGAGATCTTTTCCAATCCCCTCGACATCGCGCCGCATCTGCTCCTGGCCCTTCTTGCTCGTCATCGCGTCCCAGAGCTTTCCCCCAAACTCCATCGCGTTTCGAATCCCCGTTTCGAACTGGTTGAAGTCGGGGAGCTTCAACTTCGATGCGGTGCTGCGAAGGTGGTTGTAGATGCACTTGACCAAGCCGACGGCGTTCTTCGTGAACTCTTGCCCGGCTCCGAGAATCTTCGAAAACGTCGTTCGCGCGGCGCTCGACGCCTTCCCGGCCTCGCGTTTCATCTCCTCGATCACCGACGTCGCCTTCCCGGCCGCGTCGCTCTTGAGAGCCTCCACTTTCGATTTCGCATCGGTGATGAGTTTCTCGATCTCTGTCTTGAAAGTCGTGAGCGACGTCTTCGCGTTGTTCCACGCGGTCACGAAGCTCTTGAAGTTGTCGCGGATACGATCCTTCACCCAATTGATGTCCGGGGGCATCTTCTGGATCTTGTTCCAGCCGTTGTTTTGATGTTCGTCCTGCGCCGTTTTGAATCGCGCCTTGGCTTCGTTAATCTTCTTCTGGATATCGCCCTTCAGCTTATTGAAAGTCTCGGTCACCTTCGCGGCGATGAAATCGTTGACCGGTTTCATGATCCGCGTCGTGTTGGAGAACGCACTTGCCGGGCCTTGCCCGACGCCACCGAGAACTCTCGCTGCGATTGCCGCTATCTGCCCGGTATCGAAACACGCTTTTAGGTTCTGCAGGATGGGCCCGAGCGCGCTCCCGCCCGCTTGCTTCGCGGCAGCGATCGCCGCATCGACAAGCGTCTTGGCCCCGGCCAGAGCGGTCGACTTCGCGGCGTCGAGGAGAGACGCATTCCCAGGCAGCTTCCCTTCAATTTCGCCGCGCAAACGATCGACCGGCGCCCGCGCTCCATCGACGAGTCGTTGCCAGAGTTTTTCTGCTTCCCGTTTTGCCGTCTCCACGGCCTGTTTCGCCGCGTCGGCCAGCCGCTTTGCTTCATCGGCGACCCGCCCGGCCGCCTCTCTTCCTCTGCACCCCACGCGACAAGCGTCGCGATTTACGCAGTTATCAGGACCACGGGGACATTCGCTGCACCCCCTCGGGCCGCACGGAAGGCAGGTTCGCGGTGGGTCTGGGGCGCGGTCGCATCCCCCACAGCAATTATCGCAGTCTCGATCGCACGAAGCCCCCGACTCGCGCACGCCGAGCGAAAGAACACCGTCGTTGCCAACCGAGAGATGGACAAAGATCGCCGCGAAGACAAGCGCCATCGTTCTCGAAATTGTTCTCAATTCATTCTCTCCCGGTGATTTGTACTCTTGTTGGACGTTGCGGCTGCCTAAAATATTCACGAAAGGTCCATTTTTGGACAGGCCCCGAAAGGTGACCCCAGCATGTCAAGGGACGTTGTCAGTCGATTCCCGTAACAGCGTGAATCCAGAGCATTTCGGGCGTATGTCGCGCGCGGCTCAAAACCTGCTCAACCTCTTGCTGCGTGGTGAAACGCGTGAAGGAGAAGTGGATGAAAACCAGAAAATACGGTCTTACGTTTGCGGTGCTTGCGGGGCTTTTGCCGCGGTGCGGCGCAGAGGGCGACGGAGCGGGTGATGTCGACGAAGCGACGTCGTCGCTCAGCTGGGTGACCGATTATGCGGTCAGCGTCACGGGCCGCTGCGTGACGAAAGACGGAACGCCGATTTCGGGCGCGGCGGTCGAGGTGCGCGACCAGGATTTTGGGATTTCGGTGTCGCTCGACATCGTCGGCCCCATCGCGCTCGACGTCTCTGGGAACGACATATGCGCGACTGGCACGTCGAAATCGGACGGGACGTTTTCGCTTTCGGGACGCTGCGGCGATCCTGGTTTTTCGTTCGACTCGTCGACGAAGCCCGACCTTTACGTGCGCTGCGCGCTCGAAGGCGAAGCGGGGCGCATTTTCTCGCCCGACGCGCCGTGGACGCTCTACAACGCCACGTCGACAATCCGTTCGAACAACTCGGCGGCGTACAACGTCGGCGACGTGAAGGTCGCGACAGGCGCCGGCAAAGCGTTCAACTCGTTGAAGTACACCGTCGACAAGCTGAGTTCGCTGATCGGCGAGGGTTTGACGCCGGTCTGGGTTGTCTACCCGGGCGGGCGCGACGCCGTCATCGAGAACACCGGTGCGACGTACTTCGCGTCGTACGCGGGCGCCGTGTTCATGTCGCTCGCCGCGGGTGACGAAACGAACGGCACCGTCGCGCACGAATACGGCCACACGCTTCAGTTTCAGGCGATTATGGACGACTGGTCGACGCTTCAGTCGCTCGTCGCCGCGTGGAATGCGGGCGTTGAGAGCCTTTCGTTCGCGACCGGCGGGGGCCACACGTACAAGACGGTGTCGAATCCGGTGATGGCGTTTGCGGAAGGCTGGGCGGAATTCATTGAGGAGGTCGTTTACGGGTCGGGCGCGCCGAACTGCTCGACGTGGACGGAAATCGGTGCCGACGAGGATGAGAAGATTCAGGTCGAAGGCAACATCGCGTGTCGACTCTGGCGGCTCTATGAGAAGTGGGGATTTGGTGACATCTGGACGGCGATGACGAAGTCGAAGGCGGTGCGTTACGATGACTTCGTCGCGGAATATAAGAAGCTGCACGCGAGCGCCGACAGTGTCGCGGTGCCGAGCACGAGCACGAAGACGGGAACGACGACGAAAACGGTTACGAGCACGAGCAAGATCAAGGCGACGGTGGCGGCCGTTGGAAGTCTCGTGAACACCGCCGTGAAACCGAGTGCAACGGCGGCGGGATTCGCGTCGAAGGCCGGGCTGTCGAGCGCGGTCGGTGCGACGATTGCGATCGCGGAGGGCCCGGCCTGCACCGCGATTCGTGATGCGTATCAAAGCCAAGCGTCGACGGTGACGGCCTCGTGCGCGAAGATGGCGAGCGGTTCGGCGAAGACGAGTTGCGAGTCAACCGCGTCAGCCCTCACGGCGCGCGCAACGGCACTCGCGACTTTCTGCGCGACGTTGTCGTCATCGACATCATCGCCGTAGATCGATTTCCGCCGACGCCCGTCAGAATACCCCGGAGGACAGAAAAGATGAAAAAGACATTGGCGATATTGACTGTGATTTCGATGGCTTCGATGAGTGCGGCGGTTTACGCATGCGGAGTTCGGATTACGGCGGAGGAAAGGTACGAGCAGCTCATGAACCGCGCGGCGGCCGATTTTGAGAAGAACAAAAATACGGCGGGTGGCCCACAGCAGTGCATCGCGTCGGCGAGCTTTGCGGCTCAGATGTTTCGTGCGCCGAGAGACAAGCGACGCGCGGCGCTGGAGCTTGTCGCGAAGTGCGCGCGGCAGTCGGCGGCCGTTTCGACGACCAAAGAGGCGAAGGAAAAGTTCGCCGCGATCGCGAAGAAGGCCGACGACGACGCGAAGAAACTCAACGAGGCGAAAGCGGCGATCGAAAAGGGCAGCCCGACGAAATCTATCAACTGACGAAGTTACTTCTCGGTCTTAAAGTCGACGCGGCGATTCCCGCGCACGCACGAGGTCGTTGCATCGACCAAATGCCGACGAAACGAACCGTCCGCGGCGTACTCGTTGCAGTTTTGATTCATCGGGATTCGCGCCTTCCGAACAGCGCTGTAACAAGCGCGGTTGATCGGATTCAGGTAGCCCGGCTGATCGTCCTTCCGCGGGATCGTCGTTCGCGTGAAGGGCCCCATGAGGCGCCCCGCTTCCAGCCATCGCTTGACGCCGTCCGCTCGGCGCTTCGATAGGTCTTGGTTTCCCGGCAATCGCCCTTCGCAATCGGTGTTTCCGGTGAGGGTCAGCTTGCAGGGACGCTGGATGTCGCCGAGGCACTCGCGAATTTTCGAAACCTGGCCCGCATTGCTGCCGTACCGCTCACTGACGTCGTCGTCGTTCGACGCAAACTCGACATGAAACGGGATCTCATCGCCGCAATGACAGCGATTGTCCGGGGGCACCGGCGTCGGGGCCGGGCACCCGCTCTTGCCGCACTCGCCGTCGATCGGGTCGTCTTTGAGCGGACACGGAAGCGCGACCGAGGCGCCCTTGATTTCGGGAACTGAAATCGAGGGACCGCTTGTGAGCGCCACCTTCTCAACGCCCCAATCGGTGATCGCGAGGACGATCTGTCCTTTGTCGTTCGTTCGCGGCGCTCGAATGCGCGGCCACGTCACCGTGACGCGGATGTCGTCGACGGCGAATCGCGTCTGCAGTTTTGCGAGCAGCTCTGAATTGATCTTGTCGACGATGAACGGGAAGATCTTTGTCTTCTGAACTTCGATGTTCAGGAAGTCTTTGCAGGTCTCCACGGCGCACGTGAAACTGAGCTCGATGGGTCGCGGCGCAGTCGCTGGGAAATAAGTTTTCGGAACGCTGAAGTCGAAAAACGATCCCGGCGCGTCGACTTTCCCTTCGAAATAGCCGCGCGTAAATTCGATGCGCACGTCGACGACGTTTCCGCGAATCGTCGCTTCGGCCGAGAGCCGTGGCCCGCGTCCATCGAGCCGCGCCGTCGCGATTCCCCGAAGGCTTCGATTCACACTGACGCGCACCTTCGACAGCAGGTCGTTGACCTTCTTGTTGAGCAGGTTTTCGATGGCGCGTCCGACCGCGGCGCACGTTTTTTTCCGGTCCGCGCGCGCACTTTCGCCTTGTCCTCCGACGATCGCGAGCGCCGCCCCAAGCATCACCAGTCGATTCATCTTGATTCTCCTTCTTCCCATGGATCCTTAGACGGTTTCGTCAAGCGTTTATTCAATCCGAAAAGGGGACCGCTGCCATGATGCTGACCGACCTTGTTTCTTTTGGTGCAGACCCTTACTCTGAGAGTGAGGGGACTCATGGGGCGAGCCGCCGTTGTTCGGTTAGAATCGTATCGGCAAGCGAAACGCGTCGACTGGTATTCGCGTCGCCTTGACGAAGTCGTCGACAACACGCGGTCGACGGTCGCGCATCTTTTTGAGTCGGGGATCATTTTTCAGCCAACGGGTCTCAAGGCTGGACGCGGCCTGCTTCGGGCGTACGAAAACCTCTTGCGGATTCGGTCGTTGCTTGGACGACTCAAGCGGCTCACAATGGGACGCCGCCTGGAATCGGGCGTGGTTCTCGACGAGATCGAGACGCTCGTCGACGAGACGAATCGCCTCGTCGAGCAAACGCGCAATTACATTTCTAAAGGTTAATGGTCGACGGCTTAGAGTCCAGAGCCGAATCCCAGCTCTTGAAGGGCGACAGCGTTTCTCGGGTTGAACATCAGCGCCTTCTTGAACAACTCCTCCGCGAGCACGCGGTTGCCGGACCGCTGCGCGATGACGCCAAGGTATTGGTAACCCACGTCGCTGTTGGGGAGTTCGTCGATCGCACTGCGAAGAAGGTTGGTCGCGGCCTCCCGAATGCTGGCATCCTGCGTGGCGTTGTACCGCGCCCAGGCCAAATGAATTCGGAAAAGCGGTTCGCCCGGATGCGCCAGAGCGGCCCCTGCAAAGATCGCCTCGGCTTCCGCGAAGCGGTTCGTTTCGAGCCGTTCGAGTCCATTTCGGACCGATTCGTCATCGACCTGGGCCGCCGGCCGGCTGGCCGCCGCCTCTGTCGCCAGCTTGCGGGCGTGGTCGAACAGAATCCGGTGCGCGGCGTCTCCAATCGCCTCGTACGCCGACTGTACGCGCTGATAAACGTCCTTCCCTTTGGCGCGCAAATCGGGCGTTGGAAACGCGGCAATCTTGTCGGGGTCGTAGGCAGCGTTAAGCTTCGCGAACGCCGATTCGATGTCGGTCGTTGAGGCGGTCGACGAAACCCCAAGAACCCGATAGGCGTCTCCCGAGCTTGAGCGAAGGTGATCCGCCAGAACTTGCTCCGCGAGGCGCTCATCGATGGGCGCCGCTTGTGCCGCCTTTTCGTCCCCCTCTTCGATCGGCAGTTCAAAGTCTTCTGAGGTTGTTGAGCCGACGACGCGTGACGGTTGAGCAACGGGCCGCGCGAGAGCTGGCGAGATCGGCGTGGCGGGCAGCGTCGCCGCGACGGGTGCGACCGCTGCCTTCGCTTCTAACGTGAGAAGCCCCATATCAACGAGCAGCTTCATGCGGCGTTGGCATGCGACCGGGTCCATCGACAGGCCGTCCAAGATTTCGCCGAGCGTTCGCCCGTGGCCAAACTGTTCGGTGATGTCGACACCGGGAAAGAGCTGTGCGGCGAGCGGCACCAGTCGCTTGAACTTCTCGGTCTGACCAATAAACTTGCCGCGCGACTTGTACAGCTCGAGCATGATGTCGTCGGGATCGAAAAAGCGCTCGAGCCCGTCATCGATGACGACCATGGGGTTCAACTCGAAAATCGGGATCAGCTCAACAAACCCCTTGGTCGGCTCGAAGCGATAGGTCGCGACGTCCCAGCCAAAACAGTTCGCGATCCGATCGCGTGCCTGAACTCGGAGCCAGCGGTACAGCTCGCGGTGACTCAGGATGCTGTCCTGAACCAACAGATCCCGCGGGAGCAGTCCGCGAAGCCGCGCGTTTTGTTGCACTTGCATCGCCGCATCCGCGGAGAGCTCGCCGCGCGCGCGCAAGAGAGACAATAACTCTTCGCTTCGCAGGTTCGAATCGGCGTTGACGGGCAGACCATTGACGAAGAAAACGCGCTTCTCGACCGCTTCCTTTTTCAAGTGCAGGATGCCGGTTCGACCGGCCTGAAAAATATCGAGGAGGAGCGCCGCAAACGGGACGGCTCCCGCGAGCGACCCTTCGAGTGGGAACGACGCACCGGGCGCTTCTTCGGCCAGCGCCGCGCGCTCAAGCGGGTCGACGTCGTCGAATTCAAGGTCGAAATCGCGCGAACGCGTGAGGAGAGTTTCGACGGCGTCCCAAAGCTCCTTCGCTTTGAACGGTTTCGCGAGAAAGAGGCCGGTGCCAAACGAGAATTTCTTGAGGCTCGGATGACTGTCGACGGGGCCGAGCAACAGGATCGGCGTCGTCAAGTCTTCTTCGAGCGCTCGAATATGAACGCAAATCTCGGCGCCGTTCATCTTGGGGAGGATCGTCTCAATGATGAGAAGGTTCGGCCGCTCGGCCTTGTACTTCGCGATGCCTTCCTCGCCGTCCGACGCGGTTTGCGGCTCATACCCTTTTGAGCGAAGCGCCGTCACCAGCTGATTGAGAAGGACGGGGTCGTCTTCGACAACCAGAATCGACGCGGATTCGGACGATGGCGATTCGTTGTTGTCCATAGCTTTCTTTAACTCAAACTCAAGCCCCGGGATCCATTTACCATATGGGTTCCCCTCTGACAATTTCAGTTGCCGTCGCGCGCACCTGGACCGCTCGCGAAACCGCCGCCCCTATGGTACGGAATCCGCGTGACGACCGAGACTTCAGAACTCGCGTGGCCGCCGTCTGTCGCGTACGTGGCGCTCGATTGTGCGTTTCGGCCAATCGCCTCGCATTTACCGTCGCCGAGCCCCGCGTCGTGGCGGGGCGCATTGGTCCGAACGATGGGGGTCGTCGGGCCATCACCTTTTGCCTTGCGTGCGGGGGGGACCTGGGCGTTTCGGCTCGTGCTCTGGGGCGATCAAGTCGAGCGCGTGGCCGAGTGGATCGTCGGCCTCGAACGCGCTGGGCGCCGCGGCGTTGGGGCCGGGCGGCCGCCGGCGCGACTTGTACGCGTGCGGGTCGTGGACCGCGACGTTTATCGCGAAGGCCAAATCGTGGGATCACCCCGCGCCTCGGTGTTTGCGCCCAGCGGCCACGCGCGACGGGCGGTGTCGGACGTGGACGTCGAGCTCGTTTCGCCGCTTCGCATCTGTCGCGACGGTCGACCGGTACGCACGATTTCCGCTAAGAGTTTTTTTGGCGCGCTCGGGCGGCGTGCGACGCGTGTCGGTGGGCATCAGACGAGCGATTCCTCGAAGGTTTTTCGTCCGTCGTTTGAAGGCGGTTGGTCGGCCACCACGCGGTTTGTCGATCGAATGCGGTATTCGTCGCGTCAGCAGCGTGTTGTGGGCCTTGGCGGCGTTGTGGGCGTCATTCGGCTCGCCGGCTGTAATGCCGTGGATTGCGCGTGGCTCGAGTTTGGTGAGATGTTTGGCGTTGGCAAAGCGACGGCGATGGGGTGTGGTTCCATTGAGATTGTTGGTCGCGATTGACGGGGTCAGGCGCGCGGTCTAAGGAGCTGGTCGAATGACGATTGAGGCGAGGATCGAACGGGCGGTTGGGCTCGCTCTTTTGCATGAGCTGAATCGCGCGCGGTCGGGGCCGACCGATGCGGTGGGGCTTCGACGCGCGTGGGAGAGCGGGGGTGGCGCGGCGGACGAGATTCGTGCGCTCGCGCGGGCGGTGATCGAAGGGCCTTCGTCGTCGATCGATGTGGCAGCTTTGTCGCGGAAGCTGTTTCGTGAGGCGCCGATCTGCATCGGGGACGCGGGATGCGCGGCGCCACCTTGGACGAAGCCGGGTGCGACGTTTCGCGATTGGAACGGTGCGGAAAAGGTTCGGGCGCGCCTCTCGGAATCGGCACGTGAAAAGGCGGAGGCCGCGGGACTTCCCAGCGAGAGCGTCGTGGGGGCGCAGGGTGAAGACCCGATCGTTATTGCGGCGGCGTCGGGCGAGGCGTTTGTTCGCGAACTGGGAATCGTGGCGCAGCTGGTTTGGCCCGAGGAACTGTGGAGCGCGGGCAAAACGATCGACGCGATTCCGACATGGGAGGCGGCCGCGGGGGCAGCGGCGGCCGGGGCGCTCTGTCAGGTGTGCGGGATTGCAGGAGCGGATGCGGGAGCGGATGCGGGCCGTCGGTGCGCGGGTTGTGAGGCAGCGCATGCCTCGGGCGTCGACCTTGGGCCGTCGGGCGATCGCATTTTGTGGGTTGCCATTGGACGCCCGAGCGCAGGCGGCGACGGCGCTTCGTTGGGGGCGGACTTTTCCGCAGGCTTTGTTTCACGCACGCGCCGCCATCTCTTTGCAACGATTCGCGGTTCGAACGGGGACGTTGATTTTGCGTTTCGATACGCTGTGGCCCGATCGTCGCGGTTGTCCGAGATTTCGAGTGCACGCGGGCGAGCGCCCGCGAGGTGAGGGGCGATTTTGTGGCGGCGCTCGTTCTGGATCGCCCGGAGTTTGGCGATGAGCCCCTCGTTGCAAAACGGGAAGACTGGCGAAGCCTCACGCACCTCGGCTTCAAGCTTGGAGCGGTTGATCGCCGCACGCGCCGCCATCTCTTTGCAACGATTCGCGGTTCGAACGGGGACGTTGATTTTGCGTTTCGATACGCTGTGGCCCGATCGTCGCGGTTGTCCGAGATTTCGAGTGCACGCGGCGTTCACGAGGTCTTCGGGCGCACGAGTTTTCCGCAGCGCGTCGCGTGGGCCGAACGCGTATCTGAGGAGGGCGCGCGATGAGGGCAATCGCGACGTTCGTCGTCGAGCGGAGCGATGCGTGGGGGATGATGCCGTGGTCGTCGTCGCGGGTTGGCGAGGCGGTTCGCGGTGCGCTGCGTGAGGCGTTGGTGGCTCACGCGGATGGCGTATGTGTTCGTCCGGGAGCGTGCGACGCGAAGTCGACGTGTGCCGCGTGTGAGCTGTTTGGGGCGGCCGGACGGCCGGGCCGGGTGTCGGTCGCGGCGACGTTCAATGCGGATTCGGGCGCCGTGTCGGTCGAGGTGGGGGGTGGCAACGAAGACGTTACGCGGGTCAACGGTCTCGCGAAGGCCGTTCGTCGTTTCAGTTTGAACGGCCAAACGTGGCGCGTGCGGGATGTGCGGTTTGGGGAGGCGGGAGCGGGAGCGGAAGCGGGTGCGGAAGCGGAGGCGGATGCGGGAGCGGTCGCTGTTCGCCTTGAGGCGCTGTCGCCTTGGCTCGTCGCCAGTTTTTCGTGGGGCGATCGTTTTCGCGCAGGTGCGTCGCCGTGCGTACCGGGGTCGCAACTTCGAGGTGCGCTTGGCGTCGAAGGTGGGCGCGTTTCGCATCTGCGGCTTCTTGGCGATGCGCGCGCGCGGTTTGCGTTGGGGCGTGGTCATGCCGGCGCGTTTGCGGAAGAAGCGTGGGAGGCCGGCGCGATTTTTGAGGCTCGCGTCGACGGCGGCCGGTTTACGGCGGTCAACGAGGGCGCGATCGGCGCGGGGCGAAATCGGGGATACGGTCGCTTTCGAGCGACGTATCGGCCTTTGGACAACGGCATCGACCCGATCGCCGACTTCAACAAAGAACCATCAAACGTCACAATCGCGTTCGAGACCGATGCCGCTCTTCCCAGCCGCGCCGATCTCACGCGCGCGTTGTTCGGTGAGGGTGCGGCGACGCTTCACGGTGCGCTCATCGCACGTGGACCAACGGGCGCGCCGATTACCTGGGTGCGGGGGCGCCCGGCGATACCAGCCGGCAGCCGGTTTGAGTTTGCGTTGATAGCTGGGGAGCGAGAGCGGGCGGCAGAGACGCTTCGGGTGGCGCTTAAAACGGGCGTGGGTGACGGGGCAGCGGACGGTTATGGCGAGCTTCGTGTTTTGGAGATGAAACAATGACAAACGTGCCTTGGGACAGCGAGCGACGGCGGCTTCGGCCACAGTTTATTCGGCGCGCATCGGCTTACATGGACGGGACGAAGATTTGGGAAAAGGGGGGATTTGCGCGGGATGAAGTCGCGCTCCGGACGCTGGTGCGCGTCGCCGACGAGTCGATCGACATTGAAGAGGTGCTCCATTTCGTTCGAGCGAAGATCGGTCAGACGGAGCCCGGACGAAAATGGCGTTATCGCGATTTTGGGGAGTCGCTCATTCGCGAGTTGACGGACGGGCTTGCGGCGGTGCGCAAGGAGATCGAGGAACGGCTCGCGCGGCCGGCCGGGGATGGTGAAATCGCGGTGCACGTGTCGCGGTGGTTTGTCGCGGCGGCGCTTGAGCATTACCGGTATCGGCGTGAAGTCGAGCGGGCGCGGGCCGAACAGGGGGTGGGACGAGATGTTGCGAAGGAGCGCGGGGAGAAGAGGGAGCGGCCGGGCGGTCGAGATGCGAAGAAGCGCGTTTTTGGCGACGGCACGGCGGTGAAGCGGCGGGGGGAGGATGAAGTAAGGGAGAAGAGAAACCACGGAGACACTGAGGCACTGAGGTCTGGGGAGGAAGAAAAAACTAATAGGAAAGAGTTAGCGGGTGCGGACGCGGGTGTGGATGCCGAAGCGGTTGCGGGAGCGGGTTCGGGCGGGAGAGCGGGGACGGATGCGGTTGCGGGAGCGGGCGCCGACGAGGAGGCGAAGTGATGGGCGAGAGGGTCGAGCTTCGCGGAACGCTCTTAGCGGTATCGCCCGTTTTTGTGGGCGATCCAAACCAGTCTGGGCCTTACGATCGAATGGTGGTGCGGGATCGAGCGGGGGCGCCATTCATTCCGGCGTCGACGCTTCGCGGGGCGCTTCGGAGTTCGTTGGACGTGCAGCTTTCGGCGCTCGGTCGCCGGGCAACGGCGCCGCGGGCATGTGGCGCGGTGGCGCAAGGCGGCGGGCGCGAGGCTGGTCCGCATCGATCGGTGGCGTGCGCGCTCGAAGGCGGCCCGTGCGACGTGTGTCGCCTTTTCGGATCGCGGGGGCAGGCCGGATTGGTAACGGTTTGGGATGCGCCGGTTGTTCGCGGAGGCGCGAGCGCGGGTGAGGGAGGCGAACGATTGTGGTCCGATTTGAGAGTCGCGGTGCCGCGTCATCGCGACTTGGGGACGGCGCGACGCGAAAACAGGACCGAGTGGGAAGTTGTGCGGGCCGGAGGCGTTTTCGAATTCCGTGTTGAGATTGTCGCGCACGATGAAATCGACGTCGGGCTTTTGGGGCTCGCCATCGATGGGTTGTCGAAGGGCGTTGTCGCGCTTGGAGGCGGGCGCGGGCGCGGGTTCGGTCGCGTTGAGATGGCCGTGACGTCCGCCCGCGTCATCGATCTCGCAGCGCTTGTTCGCGGCGACGTGGTTCCGGGCGACGGGGCGGCGAGTGCCTCGGTCGATGGGACTCGGGAGTTTTTGGCGCCGCACCTTGCGCGCGTGCGAGCGGCGGCGCTGGAAGGGGCGGCAGATGTTTAGGGCATGGCACAATTCGCTGGCACTTAAGGTTCGTGTTTCGCCGATGGGCGCTCTTCAAGTTGCGGACGTGACGGCGTGGGATGCGGTTCGCGTTGGGATGGGGTTCGTTCGCGCGGAGGGTTTGTTCGGACGGACTGTTTTTGTTCCCGCGTCGAGTGTGCGCGGGGTGATGCGTTCGTTCTCGGAGCGACTGTTGCTCGGGCTTGGTCTTCGGGCGTGCGACCCGCTTGCACCGAACGCGTGCGGGATGGGGCGCGACGCAGCGCCACGGCGAATTTACCTCGAGTCGTGTTTTGTTTGCCGAACGTTTGGGTCGGGTCAGCTCGCGGGGCGCGTTGTTGTCGGCGATTTTTGGCCGTGGAACAGCGAGGCCGTCGAGGCGACACAGCGCGATGAATGCGCGACCGCGAATCGAACCGAGCGCCGGGGCGGTATCGCGATCGATCGCCGGACGCGCGCCGGGGCGCTTGGACATGAGAGCGAAGTCGAGGTGGTCACGCGCGGCGCGTTTTACGGCGACGTTATTTTGACGAACTATCAGTTGTGGCAGCCGGCTCTCATTGGCCTCGCCCTTCGTGAAATCGAAGAGGGGTATCTCACAATTGGTGGCGGGTCGGGGCGCGGCTTTGGGCGTGTCCTGTGTCGCGTTGTCGGCGCGACGCTTCGCCAGTCGCTCGACGTTCGGGCCGCGGCTGGTTCGTTGGACGGTGCCTCACGCAAGATCATCGGGGCCGGCGGTTTCGAGGCGGATGAATTGCCGGTCCCCGACGGGGTGACGTGGGAGCGCGAGCCGCTTGCGGATGTCGCGCGGCTGTCTGGAAAAGAGTGGACGCGGCTCTTCGAGGCACTTCTGGACGGGCCCTGGCGTGAGTTCGTGACGTCGAGGGAGAAGGATAGGAGTAACCACAGAGATACAGAGAACATAGAGATCGGAGGAGAAGAAAAAGGGGGCGGGAAAGAAGAGGGCGACGCGGGAGTGGTTGCGGGCGCGGAAGCGGGAGTGGTGGCGGACGCGGGAGCGGTTGCGGTAGCGGAGACGGCGGCTGCAGAGCCGGTGCCGGCACAAGACGCTGCGCCTGTTCCCGGCGACCACTAGCAGGCGGTCGAACGATGGGACGAAGACGAAGACGGCGAGGCGGTGGCGAGAATACGGCGGCTCTGGCGCGCCCGCGCGAGGGCGAACCACGTCGCGTGCGTCCACCGTTTGTCGTGCGCGCACCACGTGGGGTGAGTGGGCGATTGCGGCTCGTCGGGACGATTCGGCGGCCGGTTCACGTCGGCGCGTCAGCGTGGAAGGTGCGCGGCGCGGGCGTTCTTTTGTCGCATGTTGCGTACGGCGAAGATTACGTTATTCCGGCGTCGGTCGTGCGCGGGGCGGTGCGCGAACGGTTTGCCCGGGAAACGCGGTCGTGCGCGGGCGTTCCGCCGTATCGTTGCGAGCCGGGGAACCGATGCCCCGCGTGCGTTACGTTTGGTACGCGCGGTTTCAAGGGGCGCGTTTGGATTTCAGACGCTGTCTTGGTTGAGGGGCGGGTTGACGCGATCGCCGTCTCGCCGAATGCGGAACGTTGGGTTGAGGCGATCACGGTCGGTGAGGTCGAGGCGGAGGTTGTGATGGATGGTCTCAATCCCGATTGGATCCGGCCGCTCTGCGCGGCGTTCGGGCTCGATTCCGATTCGTCCGTTATGCTCGGTGAATCGCACGCGGATGGGCGGGGTGAGGTGTCGTTTCAGGCCGTCGAAATTGAGTCGCCACGAGGAATCGGTGGTCCGTTCGGGCTGGGCGAGATGACGGCGGACTCAATTGGGGCGTGGGTTGGCGAGATTGAAACGGCGGCGCGGAGCGAATCGTGACAACGTACGAACGGATTCGCGAGGCGGTTTCGATCCGGGAGCGACTCCTCCTTGTCCTGTCGCGACGACAGGAAACGCGAAAACCGGCGGGTGCTTTCGGCGATCGGGTTGGAGCGCGTGGCATGGGTTCGGGGGGTGGTGGACGTGGGATGGGTCGGGGTGCGCCGGGCGCGACGGGGCGCGGGTTTTCGAATCGCACGGGCGGTGTTGCGGGGACGGCGTCGAAGGCGGACGAGAAGAGTGGTGCGGCGCCGGTGAAGGTGACGCCTGTAACGCAAGCACCGGTCGCGAAGCCCCAGCTCGAGCGTGACGTTGCGGAAGCGCTTGGCGTGGGGGCCGTCGTCGTCGCGCGGCTCGCGGAGAGTTTTGAGCGCGTGACCGACGTCGCGAAGGCGCGTGCGATTCTCGACGCGATTCCTCGCCTTGTGCCGGCGGGCGCGGCCCATCTGCCGATTGCGGCGGCGATTCGCGAAGTGGTTCAGCCGCTCTTGGGTGGGCGCTTCGCGGACGCCGCAGCGGATCGCGTCGCCGTGCTTCGGCTGCTTTATTCTGAAATCTCGTACCTTTTGTCAAAGGCGCCGGAGTTCTCGAATGACGAGCCGGATGGACGGCGCGGTGATTCGCGGCGTGGTGGACGAGGCCCGGGTGGACGTGGGCGCGATCGCGATGGTGGACGTGACCGCGGGCGCGAGGAGCACCGTCGGGACTGAAATGGGGCGGATCGCATGAGCGAACTAACAGCGTTCGAAGCGCGCATCGCGCGGGCCCTCGCAGAGACAGCAATTCCGCCTGGAGATGCGTTCACGCCGGACTACGATCGGCTCGTCGGCGACGTCGAGGCGTTTCTTGCGAGCGCGCCGTTACCCGTGAGGGCTGGCTTTCGCTCGGTGCTCGCGGCCATCGAACTCGACGGGTTGCGCGTGTCGAAGCGGCGCCGATTTTCGCGGCTTGACGCCGAGGGCCGCGCGCGCGTGCTCGAGGCGTGGTCGGAGTCGCCGCACTTTTTGAAGCGCACCGCGCTTAAATCGGTCGTTTTGCCGATGAAAGTCGCCTGTTTCGCATCGGAGGCGTCGCACAAGTTTTTTGGGTACCCGAGTGCGAATGGCCACGCGAAGGCAACGGTGCGGCACGCCGATCATCCGAACGTACTGCGGGCTGCCGACGTTGACGACGGCGAGGAGATTCGGTGCGAGGTTGTCGTTGTTGGGACGGGCGCGGGTGGTGCGGCGATCGCGAAGGAGCTCGCCGAACGTGGCGTCGCCGTCGTGATGCTCGAAGAGGGCGGGTATTTTTCGCGAGCCGATTTTACGCGGCGTGCGTACGATATGTCGAAGCAGATGTATCGCAACGGGGGATTGACAATCGCGATCGGCACGCCGGGAATCATGATTCCGCTCGGTCGAACGGTTGGGGGTACGACGACCATCAACTCGGGGACTTGTTTTCGCGTGCCGCAGCACACGCTCGACGTGTGGCACCGCGAGCACGGCCTCGCCGAATTCACACTCGATACGCTTGCGTCGTATTACGACCGCGTTGAGAAGATTCTTGGCGTCGAGGAGGCGAAATGGGAGGTTCTGGGCGAAGTCGCGCGTCTCGTGCGGAAGGGGGCCGACGCGCTTGGTTATTCGCATCGCCCGCTTCTGCGCAACGCGCCGGGGTGCGAGGGGTCGGGCGTTTGTTGCTTTGGCTGTCCGTCGGGTGCGAAGCGTTCGGCTGACATTTCGTACGTTCCGCTTGCGCTCAAGGCGGGCGCGCGCGTTTACACCGGCGCGAAAGTCGAAAAGGTGCTCGTCAAGGGCGCGTCAGCGACGGGCGTGGTCGTGCGCGCGGTCGGCGCGTCGAAGAGGTTCACGGTGCGCGCAGAGAGGGTCGTCGTATCAGCGGGGTCGCTCCTGACGCCAACGCTGCTTCGTCGATCGGGGCTTCGCGCGAAGGCGATCGGGCGAAACCTTTCCGTTCACCCTGCGACACGCATCGCCGCGCGGTTCCCGCACGAGTTCAAGCCGTGGGAGGGAATTCCGCAGGGTTACTGCATCGACGAGTTCCACGAGGACGGCATCTTGTATGAGGGTGCCGCGGTGCCGCCCGATTTTGCCGGGCTCGCGTTTCCGTTTTATGGCGCGCGCTTCACGGAGGCGATGGAGAATTATCGACGCACGGCGATTTTTGGTTTTCTCGTCGAGGAAACGTCGCGCGGGCGTGTGGTGCCGAGTCGCGCGCCGCTGCCGCTCGTGCTCTACAACATCAACCGCGCCGACACCGCGAAGATTCAACGCGGGTTGGTCATTCTCGCGAAGGTGTTTTTTGCGGCGGGCGCCGAGCGTCTCGTTGTTCCGGTGCATGGACACGACGAAATGACGTCGCCGGCCGACATCGAGAAATTCGCGCGGGCCGACATCCATCCGTCCGACCTTGAGCTTGGGGCGTTTCATCCGCTTGGCACAGCGCGCATGGGGCACGATCCGAAAACGTCGGTTGTGAATACCCACCTCGAATCGCACGAGGTGCGTCGGTTGTACGTTGTTGATGGGTCGGTTTTCCCGTCGCCGCTTGGCGTTAACCCGCAAGTTACGATCATGGCGCTTGCGACGCGTGCGGCTGAGACAATCGCCGCGGGGCTCGGGCGCCGCTAGTTAAATCGACGAATCGTCAAGACGCGGACAGCGCTGGTGTCGGCCGGCGTTGCGCATGTGCGGGCTTGGTGCACGGGGCGCTTCATCGCCATCATTCGCGTCATCTCCGCGATGCGCGTCGTGCACTCGCTGCCGGCCTTCGCGCGGCTCAACTTCGTAACTCGAGTCGCAGGCGTTGCGGGTTTCAAGAGCTCTGGGTGGAGCGTGAGGTAATTGGTGCATGTGTTCTTGAGGACACTCTTGAGCGTCGTGCGGTTCAACTTGAGCGTTCGGAGAGAGACGCCGGGCGCGGCTTCGGCGAGGAAGCTCGGTTGTCGCGCCGGTGCGCCGGTTCGCTTCAACGTGACGTTGGTCGCCGGTGACGGCGCCGTCGGGTCGACGGGCGGGCGGTAGTCGAGGAGGTCAATGCGCGTCGTCCACATCGAAATCCAGACGATGTCCATCTGCTCGCGCGTGAGCGTCGGGCGCGCCGCGGCCATGTTGCGGCACCAAAAGTAGCTCATGATGTTTTGGCGATCGGGCGTGAACGTGTAAGTGTAGTTGTAGAACGGAATCTGGCTCGACACCGTGTACGACGAAACCGACGTGTCACACGTGTTCGTGGCGCCCGTGAGCGCAAGGAAGATCGCGCCTGAGCCGTCTGGCGGTGTGCTTGTGAGGCCGTCGCCGTTGAAGGCATTGCGGCCATCGGCGCTGGTATTCCCCGATTGCCACTCTGACGCCAAGTATTGGTTGATCGCCGTGCGCGCCGCGTCTTCAGTTTTCGGTTGCGGGCCAAACGTGTGCGAGAGCCCAAGGTAATGCCCAACCTCGTGCGCGAAGAGTCCCGGCCGCGGAAACGGCGTCATCGAAATGTACGGCGACGTTCCCGACGAGAAGCCGCCGCCGCCGCCCGACACGTTCTGCTTCACGCAGTCCTCGTCCCATTGAAACGAGTGAAAGAACGCGACGATTTTTCCGGTGTACTGTGCCTTCGTCGCCTCGGTCATGGCCGCGGCTTTTGAGTCGAGCGTTGTCTGTTTGCACGTACCGTTTTGTTCGGCCGAAAGCTGGTTTAAGAGCGTGCTGTTGACTTGGCTGATTCCCGCGAGGCGAAACTCGATCGCCGCGTCGGGGCCATAGATGAGGTTCGCGTCGTCGAGCATCGCTTGCGCGGTGGCGGTGTCCATCGCGGTTAGGTTGGTGCCGTTCGAGTCGGCGACGCGCACGACCTGGACGTAGAGTGGGATTCTTCCGTTTCCGCCACACGCCGTGAATAACCCAGATAAACCGATTGCCAGAAAGCCTCTCGTTCCAAACATTTTTTTCTCCTCAATCCCCGTTTTGTTTCGGTCGGCGCCAATCGCGTCGAACGGGGCGCTGTAAGGCAGCGGGCGTGCCATCGGAAACCAAAGGATTATGCGTGGAACTATAGAAAAGGGTGATCGAAATCCGAACCGAGGAGATCAGGAATCGATCGCGACGGTTAAGCTGGTCAGCGCGTCGATTCGTGTGAGAGCGCTTTTCCTGTGGTGAGCAGCCCTTTGAAGGCGGCATCGACCGACAGCCCGGCCAGAACGCAGCGATCGGGTGGAGCGATGATGAGACGCCCGGATGTCGGGTTTGGCGAGCCGGGGATAAAAACCAAGAACCGCTTCGCGCCGTCGACGATTGTTTCGCCGGTCAGGAGGCCCAGCTCGAGAAGACCCGCTTCGCCGCACACGTAAACAGCCTCGCGAAAGAGCGCGTCCTTGCCGGTTCCGTAGCCGAGGATTTGACGGAGCGTTTGGTAAAATGTGGCGATGCCTGGGATTCGTTGGAGAAGCGCGTCCACGAGTCGGCCGAAAAAGCGTCCGGCGACGGTGGATACAAAGAGACCGAGGAGATAGATGGCTGCGATTGCTGCGACAATTCCGAGTCCGGGGAAGTAGAATGCGGTCTCAAGGAGCGGAGTGCGAAACAGTTTTTCAAGCTCAATGGCGACGAAAATGAGGCCGCCGATCGGAAGGAGCGCGAGAAGCCCCGCAAAGAAACATCGCGAAAGGTGACGAATCATGGCCTCGTTTTGCCCGCGGATCGGGGGGCTGTCAACTGGACTAAGTCAGGACCAAACCGATCGCTGCCTTGCCGGAATGGGTTCCCCGATTTAATATCATTAGGGAAAAGGAGAAATGTCCGCTGCGGCCTAAACCCCCAGAGCTGGAAGGACCGAACAACGCGACCGATTCGGCGATTCCAGAACCGGTTGGAATCGATTTTTCTGCAGGGCCGCATCCGGGCGTCACCGTGGGACAAGTTGTCGATGGGCGATTTCGTATCGACGGTCGCCTCGACGCGGGCGGAATGGGCATCGTCTTTCGCGCGACACAACTCAGCGTAAACCGCACGGTCGCGCTCAAGGTGCTTCGCGGCGAACTCAGCAGTCAAACGGGGTCGGTTCAGCGTTTTACGCGAGAGGCGACGTCGGTCTCGCGACTCTCGCACCCGAACATTGTGACCCTTCTCGATTTTGGCCAAACCGAGGCCGGCCTCCTTTATCTCGCGATGGAGTTGATCGACGGTGTTCTGCTCACACAGCGGATTCGGAAGGAAGGGCGGCTGCCGGTCCGCGATGCGATTTCGATCACCTCGCAGATTCTTGAGGCCCTTGAGCACGCCCACGCGAACGGAATTGTTCACCGCGACTTAAAGCCCAGCAACGTGATGCTGATTTCGCTCGGCTCGCGGCGAAACTTCGTGAAGCTGCTCGACTTTGGTGTGGCGAAAATGTTCGACGAATTCGCGCCGGACGCGATGATGACGGGAACCGGATTTCTCGTTGGGACGCCCGCGTATATGTCGCCCGAGCAGGCGGTTGGTGACACCGTCGATGGTCGGAGCGACCTCTACTCGGCGGGCCTGATTTTATACGAAATGCTGACCGGCTCTCGTGCGTTCGATGCCGATACGACGAAAAGTATTTTGCTGAAACGGGTGCGCGAGGAGCCAGCGCCGATCGACGCGAAGATTCGCCAGCAAACCCCAGAGGCTGTGCTTGCGACCTTGAAGCGCGCGCTCGCGCGAGACCCGGACAAGCGGTTCCAGAGCGCGAGGGAGATGCGTTTTGCGGTGGATGGAGAGGCCTCGGTTGACGCGTCGTCGGGTGGCGGCGCGGCCGACGCGACGGCAACGTCGCTTACGCCCAATCTTGCGAACGATGGGAGCCCGGGTCGCGATCTGACGCTGGCGCGCGGCGAGGTCGTGCGACGGTTTGATTCGCGAAAGGTTTGGATAACCGTTACGGCCTTGCTCGCGGTTGGGCTTGGCGTTGGGCTGGCGATTGGATTTCGCGATTCAGGCAATGGCGCGGTTCGAGTTGAGGCACCCGCGCCCGCTACCGCAGAGGACTTCAACGCAAAGACGCCAAGCCGCAAAGACGCAAGGTATGAGACCTCTTCCCTTGGCGCCTCGGCGCCTTTGCGTCAAATTCCTGTTCCCACGCCCAGTCCCGTCCCCGCACCCGCGCGTCGCGCCTCCGTCGAGGTTCGCCCGGCTGCGCGCTCGCTCCGTCCCCTCGTCGCAACCCTCCGCGTTCGCGTCCGGTGTAAGGACACCAACAGTCTCTGCTGGGGCGCGATCTCGCTTGACGGAGGCGACCCTGAAACGACGAGGTCCGCGACGTTTCGTGCACGCCACGGCACCCACACGATCGTCGTACAGAGGGACGGCTACCGGCCCGTCGAAAAGAAAGTAAAAGTGTCGCGCGACGTTGAAAACGTTACAATCGAGCTCAGTCGAATTCCATGAAGCTGATTGGCCTCGCGCTCGGGTTTATGGCAGCCGGCGGCAACACCCAAGCCGGTCTCGAATCCGCATTGAAAAACGGGCTTACGCAGTTTGCGCGTGGAGAATGGAAGGGCGCCGTCAAGACCTTACGCGCGCTGGCGCCGCGACTGACCGATCCCCCGAAGCGCGGTGTTGCCTATCTTCATCTCGGTCTTGCGCAACTCGAGTTGAAGCAGTTCCGTCTCGCCGAAGACGCCTTTGCACTCGCCGTAACCGCTGACCCGCTCATCGACGTTGACCCGGTCGAGCACCCGCCGCGCGGGGTTGCGCTTTTTCGAGCGACCCGCGACCGGTTCGACGCGTTGCTGACCGTGCTCGTGGACGGTCCGCCAGCGCGAGTTTTCATTGACGGGGTCGATCGCGGTCAAAGTCCGTTGTCGGTCAAGGTCCGGATTGGACGACACCGCGTTCGCGCGGCATCGGCCGATGGAAAACACGAAGCACCGGAGCAGGAGGTGATTTTGCGTGTGGGGCAAGCGGCTTCGGTGTCGCTCACGCTGCGGCCGCGCCCGGGCTTGTCGACACAGGAGACGTCTGTTGGTCTTGTGAAGTCAACGCCGCTCACCATCGACCCCGCGATTCCGCCGACCGCGCTTTCACCTGAGGTGCCGGCCGCGAAGATTCGCGTGTGGCCGCCGCGTCCACGAAAAACACGGCCGTGGGCGTGGGCACTCGCGGGGACCGCGCTCGCGAGCCTCGGGACTGGCGCTGTGCTGTACTTTGGCGCCACGACGCCGCCAGCCAACAGTCGCGAGACGTTCAACGCCGACGTGACGCGATACAACACGCGGCTCGCGTGGGGCGGAGGCCTTCTCATCGGCGGAGCCGCGATCGGCCTTGGCGCGGTCGCTCTCTTTGCGCTGCACCGCGAAGGGTCGCAAACCGTCGTCTCGTTCAGCGTTCCACAATCAACAGAGGGACCCCTCGCCGGAGTTGCGGTTGCGATTCATCGTTAGCTTCGTGATGCTCCTTCCTGCGTGCAAGTTCTTGTCGCAGCGAACGAGCACCGTGTGTCAAACGAACGCCGCATGCTTCCCGGATGAGATCTGCTGTCGAGGCATCTGTACGAAGGTGTCAACGCTCACATTCGGCGGTTCGACCAGCTGCAGTTATGACGTCGATGGATCGCCGTTGCCGATTGAGGTTCTTGCCGAGGCCAAATTTTTCGACGGGTCGGTGGATAGGTCCCACGCTACAGTTGACAGCAGCGGGAACGTTTTCATTGTCTGGGGTGAATCTGACTCTACGAATGCACGCGTCTTCGCGGGGCGTTACAACCAAGACCTCTCGGGTGGGAGCACGAAGAAGCTGATCGCCATCACAGGAGGCTATTTTGATGAACCGCGAATCGCCGTCGACGGCAGGGGAAACGCATTGGCCTCGTGGATGTCGAACGCGCGGTCGACCCTGCATGCGTCCCGCTACGTGGTGGAAACGAACACGTGGGGCGATTTCGAGACCGTATTCCCACAGGGGGCGTTTGACGTTTTGTCGGGACAAAGTGTCTCGCTCGCCGAATCGGGTGAGGGGATCGTCGTCTGGTCTTTGGACGCGGGCGGCGTGTACGCGAAGCGGGTTGTCGTGGATGGAGGCTTCTCATCGACGACGACGGTTTCCCCGAGCCTTAAGGCGACGGGTCTACGCGTTGCGGCCGGTAACGATCGGACGGCGATGGCCGCGTGGCGATCGGATGACGCGGGGGTGTATGGGGTGGTCCTCGAGGTCGTCGACGGTGGGTGGGAAGTGAAATTTATGGATGTTGTTCCCGTCGAAGCCGACGCCTCTGTTGTCGCGATCGCCACGTCGCCCGTCTCAGTCGCGGTAGGATTGAGCGTCTGGGACGCGCTCGCATCAGACTGGGTCGTTTATGCGGCCCGCTATGTTTCACCAGCCGGTTGGTCTTGTTGCGAGCCGGTCGACACGCTCAATACGCCTGTAACAGCGGTCGCCGTCGCGGCCGGCGCGGGCGGACAGAACGTGGTGTCGTGGTCTCAGAGGACACCTTCCGAAGCGAATATTTGGGCGAGCCGGAGCGGCGCGGACGCCGGCGAATGGACCTCCAGTCTTATCTCAGCGACCGCTGTCGGCACTGTTCTTTGGACTGCGGTCGATCCGAATGGCGGCGCGCTCGTCGGTTGGGAATCGATCGACGGACTCTACGTTGCGCGCTCGAATCGCACCGGCGATGTTTGGACGACACCCGTAAAGTTTGCGGAGCTTGGACAAGGAGGTACACTTCCTCCCTTTTCGGCGGCAATGAATGCCGCGGGCAATGGCGTTGTGGCGTGGCATGAGTTCGCGGATGCCGGAACGCTTCGCTTCGTCGTTTTTCGGTGAGTAAGCGCCGCCTGACAGGTGATTCGCCGATCACCTGCGTGTCCGCTCGATCACGGGCATCTGCCTGCTAACGACGATCGGACGCTGAAACTCCAAGGTTTCGCCGTGCACGAATCTGAGACCCTGTGGGCGCGCAACTTGCTTTATCGCTTGCCGTGCAGCGTCGAGTAAATCGCGGAGTGTCGTGGCCTTTGAAAGCCGGTTTTTTCGCGGCACTCGGTTCCATTGCCGGAGCCGCGGGATGCGGCACAACGGACACCCTCGTACCGTCGACGCTCTCAAGTTTGCGAGTTTCCGGCAACCGCGTCTTGACCGAAGACGGAAAAGCGATCCGCCTTCGCGGCGTCCACTTCATGGATCCGTTCGTATTGGACGTCGACGATCTCAACCAAGACGGAATCCCCGATCGGCATTTTGATCGGATCGAGACCGACTTCATGCGGGTACAAGCGCTTGGAGCAAACGTTGTCCGCGTCGCATTCTATTTATTTGATCATCTCGTATCACGTGATGGGCCGTCCCGGCGGTTGGTACGAGTCAATGGGTGACAACATGCTCTGGGAGTACCCAGCGAAGGTCCATTACAGCGACACCGCGTTGGCGGTGCGATTCTGGGACGCGGTCGCCGGGCGCTACGGAAAGAGGCGCCATGTTCTCTTTGAGATGTACAACGAGTCGGCCGACCAATCTGCGCCATTCAAGTGGGCCGAATGGCGGCCGACGGGCGAGACGCTCATCGCGACGATTCGCCGTCATTCGGACAACATCATCTTGGGGCCCGGGGTTAACTATACGGGCGATCTCACCGAGGTCCCCGAGAACCCGTACAGCGATCGCAATCTCGTGTACACGGAACGATCGAGGGTTTCGGTATTCCGTTTGTCGACTATCTCGATCGAAAGGGGATTCACTGGATTGCCTTCATCTATCATCCTCCGGATTCGGATCCGGCGATGCTCGAACGCGACTGGGTCACGCTCAACGAATTCGGGAATCTGGTGAAGGAGCGGTTGAGACGGTGAGCTTGGCGCGATTTTCATTCCGTCGCGGCGCAACTGGACGAGTCAATCGACTGTGGCTCATCTGCGCTTTCGCGGCGCTGCTATCTGGCGGCAGCGATCTCAAGGGGCTACGTCAGCCGATCGTCGGAGGTGCGCTGGCCGCGGGGCGCTACGGCGCGGTGGCAACGCTTGCCCTCGACTTCGGCGCGGCGGGGACGCTCGTCATTTGCGGCGCGACGCTCATCGCACCCAACATCTTGCTGACCGCCGCGCACTGCACGAACGGCCCATTCATCGGCTACTCCACGCAAGCGGACTTCACCTTGGCGCTCCGCGTCTATTTCGATTCTGGCCCAGCCGAAGTCGACCGCGCTGTCCCGCACCCGGGGTTTAGCACCGAGTGGCTGTCGCCAGAAATTACGCGCCATCATCGCGACGTCGGCGTCGTGATCTTGAAGTCGCCGGTCGCGATTCCTCCCATGCCGTACCACAGGGGAATCCTAACGCGCGGTCAGGCTTTCACCCATGTCGGTCCGGGCGCAACAGAGTTTCGCGGATTCGACGTGAACGGATTTCCCATTCTCGACGGGCTCGGGGAAAAACGGTTCGTCGAGCTTACGATCGCCGACTTCAACGACGAGGACATCCTGTACGGCGATGCCACGCGGAACACGTGTTACGGCGATTCGGGCGGGCCTGCGATCGCGAACATCGGCGGCGTTGACACGGTCATCGGCGTGTCGTCGTCGTTCATCTCGGGGCCGCTCTGCCACGGCCTCAGCCAGTCGCAAAGAACGAGCGCAGAGCTGGCATTTTTAGATTCGTTTGTGGGGAGTGGGCCAGAGGATGCCGGCGTGGTGGCAGTCGATGGGGGTGGTGTGGGGATGGATGCGGGAGCGGGTGCGGATGCGGGAGCGGGTGCGGGTGCGGATGCGGTGGGCGCGCGCCGCGGCGGCTGCTCGATGGCGCCATCTTCGACCGGCGGCGGATTCTTGTGGCTGATCGTTTTTTGGGTCGTTGGGCGCGCCGGTTGCTCGGGGTGGCAGGTGATTCGTCGATAAAG
This sequence comes from Deltaproteobacteria bacterium, assembly GCA_016192705.1. Lineage (GTDB taxonomy): Bacteria > Myxococcota > JACPTQ01 > JACPTQ01 > JACPTQ01 > JACPTQ01. Next base: position 53,048 of record JACPTQ010000045.1, read on the forward strand.
GAGTGACATCGTGAACCAAGGAGCAAAACTTGCGAAAGCGTAAACAGACGGCTCGATCGAATCGTTCGCGCCGACAAGGTGGGCGCTTGCCGGTCGAAGCAGCATCGACTTCACAAGGAAAGCCCGGAGCAGAGGTTGTGGCGCTTCCGAAAGGCGACGAGAGCGTCATCGGCTACGTGGCTGAAGCGATTCGGGCGCTCGAAGAAGAGGCTCCGAATACTGAGCCCGTTGTCCTTCCAAAGCCCGGGCGCAGTAAGCTTCGTTCCGATTTTTGTTAAGGCGCGCAACTGATTCGCCGATCACCAGCATCTTCATCCGATCACCGTCCCGAGACTCGTACATAGTCTTCACCGCTGGAATGTCGCGATTTCCCAACACGTGATACCGGCCCGCGACTTGCTCTCGTCAGGATCGAGGTGATCAACAGATGAATCGGCATCGAACGGCTCACGGGGAACCTCGGGGCGGGATTGCGCTTGCGTGCGCCGCCCTGTCAGCTCTCTTTGGATGCACGACGGTCGCCGACGAGGGAAAAATCGTCGCGACGATTAACCTCGGCCCCGGCTTTTCCCAGTCGGCGATCACCGGGCTCGTCCTTATCCTCGATGCGCCGGGAGACGCCGGGCTCAATCTCACCGCAGAAGGCGCGAAGGAACAAACGAAGCGCGGTCACACGTACACCTCGGAGGTCAAAGACTGTGACGGCGACGGACGCGCGGAGTTTTGCGTGACGTTCGCGGAGAACCCGTTTTCGGGCGGGACCTACACCTTCACGTTCAGTGGAAAGTGGCCGGAGTCGGCTCTCCTCAGTTTGCGGGTGGTCGTGCAAATGCAAAACAGCAAGGAGGAGAGGGCGACGAAAGAAGCATTCGACGATGGGACGAGCCTTCGGTTCGTCGCGCGGCAGTCGAAAACGGTGACGCTCAGCGTCGCGTGTCGTGTCGGCAGCTCGTGCACCGGGAGCGACACGGCACCGACGCTCGCGGCGACCGAACCGGCCTCGCCATCAAACAGCACGTCACCAAAGGTGAAGGGGACAGCCAACGCCGCGTGGACAGTGAGAATCTATGGTGATGCGGCGTGCGCGGGGTCGGTGCTCGGGCAGGGAATGGGCGCGGACCTCGCGGGCACGGGAATCGCCGTAACGGTTTCCGCGAACAAGACAACGACGCTCTTTGCGCGGGCGACCGATTCGTCGTCGAACACGTCGCTCTGCGTGGGTCCCTTGTCGTTTACGCACGACAACGTTGCTCCGGCGACACCGGGGAGTCTCGTTGTTGCGCCGTCGTCGCCAGCCAACAACAACACGCCGACCGTTCGGGGAACCGCCGACGTCGGAACGACGGTGCGCCTCTTTGCCGTCGCGGGCTGCGACGCTGGGAGCGTGGCAACGGGGAGCGGCGAGGTTTTTTCGGACGCCGGGATTCTGGTCGCGGTCAACGACAACACGACAACGACGTTTTCGACGAATGCGGCCGACCCCGCTGGGAATGTCTCGGGATGCTCGTCCTCCGCAACATTCGTCGAAGACAGCACGATCCCCGGCGCGCCTGTTGGAACGGGAGTCACGCCGCAAGGCCCCGCGAACAACGCGGCGCCCCTCGTGTCCGGCGTGGCTGAGGCGACCACCACGATTCGAATCTACGCGGGCGATGCGACCTGCAGCGCGACCCCGACCATCGGCGCTGTGAATGGCGCCGGGCAATTCGCCGTCACCGTCGCGGTTCCCTATAACTCGTCGACGGTGTTCTTCGGGAGGGTCGTCGATCTCGCGGGGAACGTTGGCCTCTGCACACGGCTCAACGGAGAAACCCCCTACATCGAAGACAGCACGGCTCCCGCCGCGCCGGGCGCGCCCGATCTTGCCAACGCGAGCGACACCGGAGGCTCGAGTTCGGACAACGTCACGAACGACTCGACACCGACGTTCACCGGCGTGGTCGAGGGTTTCGCGATGGTAAGCCTTTACCACGATGGCGGGGCGCTCGTTGGGACCGCGAGCACAAGCGCGAGCGGGGCTTACACCGTGACGTCGTCAGCACTTGCGGATGGTGTTTACGCGTTTACCGTAAAGGCGACCGACGACGCGGGGAATGTGAGCGAACCGTCAACGAGTCTCGTGGTGACCATCGACACGACCGCACCAGCGGCGTCGACGTGGTTGCCAGACCTCGCCGCGGCGTCGGATACCGGCGCGTCGAGCTCAGACAACACGACAAGCGTAACGACACCGACATTTTCGGGGAGCGGCGTCGAGGCGAACGCGACGGTGAAGCTTTACCATTCGGGGACGACGCATGTCGGGACGACGACGGCGAGCGACGCTGGGGCGTACACGGTGACGTCGTCGGCGCTTACGGATGGCGTTTACGCATTCGCCGTGAAGGCGACCGACATCGCGGGGAATGAAGGGGACGCATCGCCCAGCCTCTTCGTGACGATCGACACGGTGATCGCGACGCCGGGTGCCCCAGACCTCGACCCGGCGAGCGACACTGGAACGTCGAGCACCGACAACATCACGGGCGACACGACGCCAACGTTTATCGGAACGGTTGAGTCTTACGCGACGGTCAATCTTTACGTCGATGGAGGAACGCTGGTTGGAACGGCGACGGCAAACGCCACGGGCGCTTACGCCGTGACGTCGTCGGCGCTCGCGGAGGGCGCCTACGCGTTTTATGTCAAAGCGACCGACGTCGCGGGGAACGCGAGCGGCGCATCGACCGCGCTTGACGTCGTGATCGATTCGGCCGCCGACTGTCCACCGCCCGGCACGAGTACGCGATTCGTGCCGAACGCCGAGGTGAATGCGATCGCGCGCATCGGGTGCGCCCTTTACTTAGGCGGGAGTTTCACGGCGATCGGCCCGAACACCGGCGGTGGAGCACCACTCCACGGTTCGACCGGAGCGCTCGCGGTTCTGGCGCCCCTGGCGATTAACGGGTCCGTGAATGCCGTTGCGCCCAACGGCACCGGCGGCTGGTACATCGGCGGCAGTTTCTCGAAGGTGGGTGCGACGACGCGAAACAACCTCGCGGCGATCGATGGCGACGGCGGGCTTTTGCCGTGGAACCCGAACGCGAACAACACTGTGTCTTCGCTCGCGGTGAGCGGTGGGGCGGTCTACGTCGGGGGGGCGTTCACGACGATGGGTGATGGTGCGCGAAACCGTCTTGCGGCGATCGATGGCGACGGTGGGCTTTTGTCGTGGAACCCGAACGCGGGCGGGAATTCGGTCACGGCGCTCGCGGTGAGCGCGTCGACGGTCTACGTGGGGGGCGATTTTTGGGCCATCGGTGTGACAGGGCGAAACAACCTTGCGGCCATAGGAACCGACGGCACTCTCCAATCCTGGAACCCGAACGCGAACTTCCCAGTCAATGCGCTCGCGGTCTTAGGGACGACGGTCTTCGTGGGGGGAGGATTCACGACGATCGACGGGGGGACGCGTAACTCCCTCGCGGCAATCGGAACCGACGGCACTCTTCAGCCCTGGGACCCGAATCCAAACGGCCGTGTCAATGCGCTCGCGGTCAGCGGGACGACGGTCTACGCGGCGGGGAACTTCACAACGATCGCTGGGGGGGCGCGAGGCCGCGTTGCGGCGTTCGATGGCAACGGTGCGCTTTTGCCCTGGAACCCGTACCCGAATGGTGACGTCAATGCGCTCGCGGTCTCCGGGTCGACGGTTTACGCGGGGGGCGACTTCACGACGGTCGACGGAAGGACCAGAAACAATCTCGCGGCGATCGGAACCGACGGCACGCTCTTGCCCTGGCAACCGACCGCGAACAACCCTGTCTCGTCGCTCGCCGTCTCGGGGTCGACGGTTTACGCGGGCGGTGGCTTCACGATGACAAACGGCACGACGCGCAATTACCTTGCGGCGATGGGAACCGACGGCACGCTTTTGCCCTGGAACCCGAACGCGAACGGCGTTGTCATGTCGCTCGCGGCGAATGGGACGACGGTGTACGCGGGGGGCGGATTCACGACGATCGACGGCGGTACGAGAAACCGTCTCGCCGCAATCGGAACCGACGGGACGCTTTTGCCTTGGAGCCCGAACGCGAATTCGGACGTCAATGCGCTTCTGGTCTCCGGGTCGACGGTTTACGCGGGGGGCAGCTTCACGACGATCGACGGGGGGACGAGAAATCGTCTCGCGGCGATCGGAACCGACGGCGTGCTTCTGCCGTGGAACCCGAACGCGGACAACACCGTTGAAGCGCTTGCGGTATCCGGGTCAACGGTCTACGTGGGCGGCGATTTCTGGTCGATCGGTGGGGTTTTGCGAAACAGCCTTGCGGCGGTAGCGACCGGCGGCACGCTCATGCCGTGGAACCCGAGCGCGAGCGCGACGGTGCGTGCTCTCGCGGTCTCCGGGTCGACGGTTTACGCGGGGGGCAGCTTCACGACGATCGACGGCGGCGCGCGAAGCAAACTCGCGGCGTTCGGAACCGACGGCACGCTCTTGCCGTGGGACCCGAACGCGAACGACCAGGTTAGGGCGCTCGCGGCGAGAGGCTCGACGGTCTACGCGGGGGGCTCGTTCACGTACATCGATGCGGGTGCCGGCGCGGCCGCGCGAAACAGCATCGCGGCGAACGGGACCGACGGCACGCTCTTGCCGTGGAACCCGAACGTGAATGGCGTGGTCAACACAGTTGCGGTCTCCGGGTCGACGGTTTACGTGGGCGGCGCGTTCACGACGATCGGTGGGCAGCACGTCCCGTACTTAGCGCCGATCAATGTGACGACGGGAGTTTTGGAGTAGATATGCCGTTATCGAATCTTAAGAACTCTCGTCAGCGGATAGCCGTTTCCTCTGCAGCCGCTCCGCACACAGATTCTTCCTTCGTTGACCAGCTCGCCATAATTCGGGCTTTGGACCACGACGGCGTAGTCTCCGTCCCACCGCATGAAGATCGCCGTATGTTGTCCTCCGATGGCTCGATTGGCGTAGTAAACCCATAAACTATCACCGGCTTCCAACTGATCGGCGAGCGAATCGGGCCACCCAGGGATCTCGCGTCTAAGTTTTTCAGCAAGCATGGCGCGCGCCGCCGCCGCACACTGCTGCTTAGGCGGGCAGTTGGGAATGCTCACCGGTTGAGCCGACCCACAGGCTCGGAATCCTTTCTTCTTGGGGTCAAACATTTTGGCGCGACAATTCAACCCGATAAGCCAGTTCCCTTGGGCCGTCGTCATGCCGCGGGCGTCAAAGGTTCTCAACGGGCCCAATCCCGCAACCTCATAAATCGTCTCCGCGGCCTTAATACACGCGCCAAAATGCACGCCGCACCTTGCCGCTGCCGCCGCGATTTGGATCACCCGCTCCCGCGCGGTTGTTCCTGTGAGCGTCGGTCTTATCTTTTCCATGAACTCACGCGAGCGCGGTTCTCGCGGATTATTTTTTCGCGCGGACGCTTCGAGCAAGATGGGACAACTCGTTCCCACGGCGCCATCGCTCTGCGCATACGCGACACCCGCGAAAACGAGCGACCCAATCATGGCCAACTTCAATGTTCGCAACATCTCGAACCCCCTTTTGTTTCATTCTCGCTCCGGTCACTTTGTTTCTCAATAGCCGTGGTGATTCGCTGATCATCGGCATCTTCACCTGATCACCGTCGGTTGGTCCTTGCCGACGTTTCACCACTGTAATCTCAAGGTTTCCGCGCGCAAGGCGCCGGCCTGAGATTTGCTCTCTTGTGACCCGTGGAGGTGAAATATGGAGAGGCTCCATGTTCGCAGCCTGCTGTTCGCGACGATCGCCTGCGCCGTCTTCGCGGGTGCGTGCCGGGATAGAACGACAGGCGCGGGCGAAGCCTCAACAGCGAGCGGAAAATCGGCAAAGGTCGGGTGTGACTTCACCGTTGTCCCCGGCGATCACATCGCCACATCCACGGGCGAGAAGAAACTCCCAGGAGCGACCGCGGTCAAGCTCGAGGTGGAGGTGGGCAAGACGTACTGCGTGTTCGGTGGCTCCCTCTCGTCGACAAGTACGCTCAGGGACGGCCAAGCGATCGCTCCGGCCAACTGCAAAACCAAGATTCATATCGGCGGCTCCCACATCGATTGCGAGAAGCTCGGCGTCGCTCTCAGCTTCGTCGGCCCGATGCTCCGTTTCGCAAGTGTCACCGTGAACCAATTGTGAGGCGGGATGCGGCGGACGACATCGGTTGAGGAGTTCACGCGCGAACCGTTTGGCCGGATCTTGGTTGGAACGACGAGTCTCATCTGGTGCGCGGACAGTTCGCATTGTGGCGCGGCGTACTGGGGGAGCCCAAGCGTCAACGATCTGCGGTTCGCGTTTGGCGTTTGGGACAATGTGGTTTGGCCGAGAGTTATTTCGCCGGTCCACGTTGTTTCCGACTTCCTGCGGCTCGAGCGCGCCGACGATGACGTGTTCCGACTCTTTGCGGATCACGTAAACAAGTGGGAAGCGGGGTTTGTCGCGGCCGCGGCGCGCCACGCCGTGATCCGTCCGATGGGGATGCTCGGCAGCGTCGTCACGGGCTTTTTGCCTTTGTTTGGTGCCGAGCACGAGTTTCATGTTTTCGCTGATGCTGGGGCGGCGTTTTCGTGGCTTGAGTGGCCAGGCGCCGCGAAGGCGCACGACGAGATCGAGCGCGCCCTTGAATGCGCGTCTGGCACGCCGCACGCGCTCAGGCGGTTTCGGGAGCAGCTCGAAGAATCACTCGACTCGCCAGACGTCGATCGGATCGCCGAGTCGCTCGCCTGCTCGCGGCGGACGCTCCAGCGAGACCTCTTTGGTTTCGGTACGAGCTTTCGCGAGGAGTTGCAACGGGCGCGCGTCCGGGTCGCAAGCGGGCTTCTCCGCGACACCGACCAGAAGCTCAGCGTCATCGCGACGCGGGTTGGTTGCTCGTCGCTTTCACACTTCGGCGCGCTCTTCCGGCAACAAACGGGCGAGACACCGAGCGCGTTTCGCGCCCGCCATCGCTCCTGAGAATTGGCGCGCTTGTGAGATCGATTGGCGCCCGATCGCGTGCGCGATTCGTTATTTTGTGCAGCCCTCGGGCGACCGGTGGTCGGTCGCTGTGATGGGTGTCTTATGGTTTTTGCTGCTGGAGGAAATGAAATGAGTTTTGCAAAAGGTAAAGTAAATCGGTTTTGGTGCGCTGCGCTCATGGTGTCAGCGCTCGGTTTCGCGGGGTGCGGGGCGTCCGCGGATGACGATGACGAAGCGATCGACTCGCTCGATCTCAACACGGAAAAGGATGACGGCATCGTGCGTCCGGTCGGGACGTTTTACAGCGAGGCGCTTGTTGTCGTTGATAGGCTCGTGCTGATGACCGACATGAGTTTTGATCGAGATTTCCGCGCCACGTGTCCAGGGCCGTGTTTGTCGAGTGGAAAGTACAAGTTCACAAGGGGCGGGCGAACGAACTACATCCGATTCAACAAGCTGTCGGGCGCGCGGATCGATCGGTACGCTTACAGAATGTTTGGCAGCTCGTTCTTGGAGCTTCGCGCGGTTGGTACGGCGTCATGGCGGCGATTCAAGAAGGCGGATGTGGCGTGGTGTGACGAGGCGCGCGATTGCGGGTTGCAAAGGTCTTACAGCCTTATGACGTGCGTCGGTGATTGGGCGTGCCGCGCGAACAAGTGTTCGTATGATTGCGGGTCGACGCCGCCAGTTGGTCCGCCGAGCGACGAGCCCCAAAACCCATGCATTAAGACCGGTTGCTCCGAGGAGTTGTGCGCTGACCAACCTATTACGGTCCCTTCGTGCGTGTTGCGGCCTGAGTATGCGTGTTATCTAACAGCGACGTGTGAGAGGCAATCGAGTGGAAAGTGCGGGTGGACGCGAACCGCGGCGCTTCGAAGCTGCCTCGGTTGGAACTGACCGGCGACGTCGGGCCAGGACTAAAGACTTAACATATGTGACGTTGCGGTTTGATGCTTCTACCCCTCGTCCCTGAAGCGTTTCTAAATGTTATGTGAATTGGCGCGCGTGTGAGATCGATTGGCGCCCGATCGCGCGCGCGATTCGTTATCGTGCCTGGTCGAAGTCGCGGTTGGCTTCGAGGCATTCGATTAAAGGAGGATGAGTGATGGCAAGAATGATGTCTCTCAAGAGAATGGCGATGCTGGTGCTCGTGGTTGCAAGTGCTGCGTGCGGAGGCAGCGATTCGGGAGGTTCTCCGAACCCAACAACCCCCAACCCCACAAACCCGCCGCCAACGAACCCAACGCCCACGCCGCAACCGACCCAGGAAACTGCGGCTCCCCCGGAAGGGTGGGTACGACGAGATGCGATGGTGTGAACTGTCAGGCGGGACAGTGGTGCAGCGATAGGGCATTTGAGTTCTGCAAGCCAGGATGCACCTCGGACAATAATTGCGCCGCCGCGGACTTCTGCGCCCGGTGCCCGGGTGATGCGGTCGGCGTATGCCAGCGGTGCGGAACGGCAACCACGTGCAGGCCACCGCAGTGTGAGAAGAGCAGCGTTGCCGCGACTATGTGCAGCCAAGACGGATTGGGCTCGGATGGATACCAGTGCCCCGACAACATGACTCCCACCGCCCAGGACTGCCAGAGCCGCCACCCGAACATCCCTGGAATGTTTTGTTGCAGCGGTGGCGCCTGCACCAAGACGCCGAGGAACGATACCTACTGCGAGAACACATGGGTTAGGCATCCCCCTGCGCGTTTCGGGGATCTTGACGTGGCCTACGTCTGCACGGGGACAGCAAATCCGACGGGAACCTGCGTCACCGAACGGGCCGCCCCAGTGAGCGGGCTTTACTGCTGCAACAACTGAACGCGCGGGCGGGGTGATGGGGTCAGGCCTAACGACTTAACCTATGTGACGAAGCGGTTTGTTTCCTATTTCCCTCGTCCGTGAAGCGTTTCTAAATTCTATGTCAGCTTTCAGTTCACAGGTTGAGTCGTTCGAGTACTTGGTCTCGCGTGATCTCGAAGTGCTTTGCGACATCTGCCAGAACCGCGGCGAGTGTGCCGATTCGAAGCGCATCGTGCCGTGGAATCGTGATGTGGTGTTCCCCGCCGACCATCGCAGTCAGTCGCAGATGGCTGCCCGTCTGCCGCGTCACCTCGTATCCGAAAACGCGAAGCGCGCCGGCAAGCCTATCGCCCGAAAGGTCGCGCGGTAATTTCACGCGGCGATGATCTCTTCTCGAACGAAGTGGAGGCGGATCACGCTGGGCCGATTGGCCTCGTCAAAATGGCAACGAACCGCGTCGCGGACATTGCTGTGAAGCGTCGCGAGATCCTCCGCCTCGGTAAAAACCGAGACGCCGAGCGCGCGCGCGGTATATCCGCCCTCGGGGGCTTCCTCGATGAGGAAAATAATCTCATTCACGGCATCGCCTCCAGCCTGATCCGAACAGGTTCAGTGTCTCAAAACCGAATCTACCTGGCAAGCGATTGGCGCGCGCGTGAGATCGATTGGCGCCAAATCGCGTGCGCGATTCGTTACTGTGCCTGGTCGAAGTCGCTGGGCTTCGAGACTCTTGATTTTAGAGGAGGATACGTAATGGCAAGAATGATGTCTCTCAAGAGAATGGCGATGCTGGTGCTCGTGGTTGCAAGTGCTGCGTGCGGAGGCAGCGATTCGGGAGGTTCTCCGAACCCAACGAAACCGCCGCCAACGCCCGCGCCAACGCCCCCGCCAACGCGCACAGGCATTACTCAGTGCCTAAGTCTGGTGTGTCAGGCCGGTCAGTACTGCAAGGATGGCTTTCTTTGCGAGCCCGGGTGCGGAAGTGACAACAATTGTGCCGCAAACCAGACGTGCCAGAAGGCGCCTGGGCAAAACGTAGGTAGCTGCCAGGTGACCGCCGTGGCGAAGGATTGCACCGCCTTCGTCAGAAAGTGCACGGCCTGCGGCACCTCCGTGAGTGAATGCACGGTATCTTGCGACGTGATCACCGCCGCATGCATCTCGTGTGTGGTGAATACGAGCGGATGCGTTCTCGACGCATGCCGGCCGCTCTGTCTCGGCGAATAGTCAAGTCGTTGGAATCGTGATCGTGTGGTTGGCGCGCGTCACTTTTGGCATCTTCACGCGCCGCGTGGCAAATCTCGCGATCGGTCTTTTGACCGTAGCGATGGCGATCGCTGGTTGCGGTTCGGCGTCGAAGGACAACAACCAATCACCGGCGACACCGCCGGCCAGTGCGCGCGACGGGGGCTCGCACCCCGCGAACGTCGACGGCGGCGGTGAACCCGATGCCGCGGCGGATCCGGTTTTCGATGGCGGCGAGCCAAACATCGGGCCGACCCGCATCTACGACACCAGCGCGGAATCGTTTGAGGCTGAAACGACGGTTGCTGTTTCGGCGCAGGGAGACGTCGTTGTCGCGTGGATGGCCGATACAAGCGCCGGTTCGCGACTCGGTTATGCCGTGTCACGCGACCGCGGGTCGACGTGGGGCGCGCCGGAACTTGTCTCGCCGTCAACGGCGTCGCGTCTCGTCGGCGACCCGGCTCTGGTCGCGACGTCGTCCGGGGCGTTCATGCTCGTTTGGATCGACTACCTCGAAAACGATACGTACGAGGAGAACCTGTTTGCGGCGAAGCTCGCGCCCAGCGATCGAGCGTTCGGGAACCGCGCGACCATTGCGGATCGCGGAAGCTACGACAAACCGTGGATCGTTTCGGCGGCCAACGGGACCGCGGACGAAACGTTGATCGTCGCGTATGGGTTTGGCACAACCGACGAGAGCGGAATCGCCGTCGCCCGAAGCGCGGATGGTCGGACCTGGAGCCGCGTCGTCGTGGCGCGCGACACCGACGACGAAAACTACAACTTCGCACGGCCGTGCACGACTCCATCCGGCGATCGCATCTACCTCGCGTATCTTCGCATGAATGCGAGCGATCGCGTCGACGATGTCCGCCTCGCGCGGAGCGACGACCACGGCGCGAGCTGGCCAGCGACGGCGAGCGTCTCGGTACCGATCGCGGGCGAATCGCTCGCGCTTGACGACGCGGCCTGCGCGATAACAGGCGGCGACGTCTGGGTGTCGTACGGCGTGTCGCGCGATTGGTCGATCGACCTCTCGCCAAGACTTTCCGCGGTAGAGCTTGCGCGCTCGAGCAACCAGGGGCGCACGTTCGATCGGCGGCTGAGCTTGCGAAACGCGGACCCGGGCATCGCTTACATGCATCCGCAGATCGTCGCCGATGGCCTCGGCGCATTGCACGTTCTCTATTACGAAGGTCATGCGGCAAGCCTGCGCGACGGGCACATGCGGCGGGCCGAAATTCCGGCCGGCGGCGACGCCCTCGTTGAACACGTCGCGCTCGATGAGGGGCTCGTCATGGAGCGGGGGCGAGAAGTTCCGAATTGGCTCGGCGATTATTTTGGCGTCGCCTGGTCGCGCGGGAGTCTCTTTACCGCGTACGCCCAAAACGCCGACGGGTCATCGCACGTCGCCTTTGCGCGCGCGAGAACCCAAGCAACTCGTTAGACATGATTGGTGCGACGTCGCTTACTCTTCAACCTTAGCCGGTGGCTCGGGGCTTGCCTCAAGGCGGTCGAGCCGGCGTTTCATCATGATCCGCGTGATCCCGAGAAGTCGCGCGGCCCCCGCGATATTTCCTTGCGAATCGGCGAGCGCGGCGCGAACGAGATCCCGCTCAGTTTGTTCGAGATCCGTGAACCGCTCCGCGAGCGTTGGAGCGTGCAGGGCCGCGACAGCAGTGGGATTTAGCTTGCGGCTGAGCTCGCTCGCCTCGACGAACGGCGGCTCGGCGAGGATGGCCGAGCGCTCCACTTCGTTCAAAAGCTCGCGCACATTCCCGGGCCAGCTGTACTGACGAAATGCGTCGAGTGCCGCGGGCGCAAACGCCTGAAGGTCTTTGCCCATCTTGAGTGCCGCGCGTTTCAAAAAAACGGCGGCCAGCAGGGCGACGTCATCGCCGCGTTCGCGAAGCGGTGGGACGACGAGCTCGACAACGTTCAAGCGATAGTACAGATCTTCGCGAAATCGACCAGCCTTGACCTCGGCCGCCAAGTCGCGGTGCGTCGCCGAAACGAGCCGCACGTTGACGTGAAAAGTCCTCTCGGAGCCGAGCGGCTGAACCTCGCCCTCTTCGATCGCGCGCAGAACCTTGGCCTGCGCCGAAAGGCTCAGGTCGCCAATCTCGTCGAGGAAAAGCGTTCCGCGGTTGGCCAAAAAGAACTTTCCGCGCCGATCCCGCGTCGCGCCGGTAAACGCGCCCTTTTCGTGCCCGAAGAGTTCGCTCTCAATCATCGTCTCCGGAATCGCCGCGCAGTTGACCGGCACAAACGGCCCTTCCGAGCGCGGTGAGAGCCGATGGATCGTGCGCGCGACGAGCTCTTTGCCGGAACCGCTTTCCCCAAGGATGAGAATATTCGTCCCCTCGGATTCGGCGTAACGCCCGACCTCGCTGCGGAGGCGCGCGATGTTTTCGCTCGACCCGAGGATCTCGTCGCTCGACCGCCACTCGCGGGTCGTCTCGGCGATCGCCGTCGCCTGCTGATAGCGCTCCGCACTCTCAAGCGCGTCCGCGCACAGCCGTCCGAGTGCCATGAGAAAGTCGAGATCGTCGACGGTGAAGCGATCGTTTCGCCCCTGGTCGTCGACGTACAGAAAACCGTGGAGACGCGCGTGTGTTTGGAGCGGCGCCCCGATCGCCGAAAGGACGCGCTGGGTTACGAAGGTGGGTGGGCGTTCCGCGCGCGCGCTTGAGCTCGAATCCGAAACGATCACGCCCTCGCGTCGCCCGAGCAAGATTTCGAGGATGGAGCGGCTGACGACGATGTCGTGGCCCGACGCGCCTTTGTGATGCCGTGTTCGCGAAATGCAACGAACCCCGCGCCACGAATCGTCCGAAACAAGGCCGGGTCCAGGGACGGGAACCTTTGTGCTCCGCGATTGGTTGAGGACGCCGACGATGCCGCGGTCACAACCGAGGAGGTCGAGCGCGGTTTCGAGCATCTCGCCGAGAAGTTTTTCCGAGTCGTCGAGGAGGCCGACCGTTCGGCCCATTTTGAGGAGAAGGTCGAGTCGGCGTCGAGCATCGTCGTCACCGCGCGCGCGAACGGGGGCGCGCGCGACGTCGAGTGGGGACGCGAAAGCGGACGCGGGGGTCGCGCCAGAATCGTCGCTCGGCGAGCTGTCGAGGGTGTGGCTCCCGACCTCGACCACCGGTTCGTCGGATTCGTAAAAAAGAATGAGCGTTCGCCCCACCGCGATCTGATCGCCGTCGTTGAGGCGCGCCTCGCGTTCGATCCGCTGGCCGTTCACCTGAACACCGTGTCGCGATTCGGTATCGACCGCAAAAAAAGAGTCACCGTCGCGGAGGTCGAATCGCAGGTGCTCGCGTGAGACAAAGCGGTCCTCGAGCGCGAGATCGTTTGTTTGATCTCGGCCGATGCGAAACCCATTCTTCAGGGGGATCGAATAGGCAACGCGTCCCGGTTCTCGAACAACGATGTGAGCCACAGTGCTCGCGACCTCCCCGGTCATTCTCCATGGTGCTTCGCCGACACGCAAGAAATCCACAGCGGATCAAGGCGAAGCAAGGTGTGATCCAGTAGGGCTCGGCGAAATGCTGTGCGATTCTCAACTCGCGCCAGCTTTTTTTGGTGCACGCGGTGATCAAATGAAGGGCGCGGCGATCGTTCGATAGCCTTGGCTTCTCTGCCAATGGCTCGCAAAATTGGCGCGCGATTGAGATCGATTGGCGCCCCATCGCTTCCGCAAATCGTTATATTTCCTGGTCGAACAGGAGATGAGGAGGAAACATGCGCGTTGAAATTGTCAGAATCGGGTTGCTCTTTGTGATGGTCGCGCCGCTCGCTTGCCAGGTCGACGAGCGAGTCGACCCGCAGCGGAGTCGCCGAGATCGACCGGAGGCGGCGGCCGTCCGGCAGGTTGCCATGGGGCTCGGTGCGGAGTCGTGGATCAAATCGATCAATCTCGAATTTGACGTCGTGGGGCGTTCCGGCACTGGCGCGTACTCGATCGACAACGCGCCGTGGGACCAGCTTCTGGATCTCGACATCGGCGGCGCTGGAGCCACGGACCTCGACGGCGTTGGGCTCAACATCACGAGCGTCAAGCTTCTCGATGGGACGCCCGGAGGGACACCTCTTCTTTACACAATCGCGTCTTGGCTCGATCCGTCGATTGCACCGGTTTTTCGCCGTCTCTCGATTGAAGTCCCAGCCGACCCGGCCTACGACGAATACAATCCGCAAACCCTGGTTGTGCAGGTCACTTGGATCTTCGCGGATCAATCTGGCACGCCGCTTCGAGGTTTCTACGATCTCGGGACCAGCAGTTACACATACACTTGGCCCTATTACTGCGGGAATCTATTCCCGTGCACGATGAGCCCGAGGTTTGGCAGCCTCTACTCCATGACGTTGAGGAACGTGCCGGCCGGACAGACCGCGATCTATCCCGAGGGTGTGGTCCTCGGCGATCCGCCGTCCTACATGCTCGCGTTCGCGATCGGGGCGTACACGACGGAGCCCCTCGGGACAACCGTGCCGGGAGGGACGACGGTGAACGTTTACTACCTGCCGGGCGGCAAGGATGATGCGATCAAGGGAACAAAGTACCTGAAGAACGCCTTTCAGTACTTCGAGAATAGCCTTGGCACGTACCGGTTTGGGCCTACCGCAGGAACCGTCCAGGTGGCGCACAGCGCGGGTGGCATGGAACACCATCCGTTCTGGCATCTCAGCTCAATATACCTACCCAGCCCTGAGATGAATGTTCATGAGTCGGCACATGGCTGGTATGGAAACGGCGTCAGGATTCAGTGCCAGGAAGATTTTGTCCTCTCGGAGGGGACCGTGAGTTACTTGACCGCGGTTGCGTTGGAGGCGGTCGGAGATGCCAGCGACCCGTGGGTTTCGAAAATCTGGGACCGATACAAGACGCGGCTCGATAACGTCATGTCGTCGGGTGTGGCAAAGATCGCCTGGCCCGGCGGCGGAACGACATGCGATCAATACGACGTGGGCGCCAACTTCACGGACATCCCTTACATGAAGGGCGCGTTCTTTTTTCGCGCTCTCGCTAAGCGGGTAGGAACCCCGGCACTGATAAGTGCGCTCAGCAGCTTTTACTGGGCGCGAGTGGGCACGGCCGCGGGGATGCAGGATCTGCTCGACCACATCAAGGCCGCGACGCTTTACGATCCCACGACTTGCGCGAACGACTGGCTGAAGAGCATTTCGGTGCCGGCCTACGATACTTGTCCGTGATCATCTAAAGGGCGAGGCGATCGTTCGATAGCCTTTTTGCGCCGCGGACGCGCGAGCTGTTTCGCGGGGGCTATGAAATCGCGCCATTTTTCGAGACCGGATTCACCACGGGCGCTGGAGCGACATTTGCTCACCAATATCCGGGGCCGGGGTGGAGGATGGCGAATTGTTGAAGCGATGCTTACTCGGGTTTGTTTTGTTCGGATTGCTCGCCACGTGCGCCAGCGGCACGACGCCCGCGCCCGGTTCACCCACGCCAGGTCCTGATGCATCCACGCCCGATGCCGGAACGCCCGATGCGCCCCCACCTGACGCCTCCACACCGGATGCGTCGATCCCACTCAAGACGCTCGCTATGAAGCACGGAATCCCCTTCGGCGCCAATTTCGACTACGAGGTTCGCAGCCCTCTCCACGATCAGATATTCGAGACGGAGATGAACGTAATGGTCGTCGGGACATTCTGGAACGGCGTCATGCGACCCACGTCGCGTGCCGAATTCAACTTCGCCGATACCGACGGCGTCGTGGCCTGGGGCCGCGCGCGCAACATGGATCTACAGGGTCAGTCGCTGGTCTGGTTCGAGGACATCCCCGACTGGGTGCAGGCTGCGCCTTTGGCCGACGTCGAGGCGATCATGAACGAGCATATCGACACCGTGGTCCGTCGCTACGCGGGCAAAATCAAAGCGTGGAACGTCGTGAACGAGTCCGTTGCCGACGACGGAGGGCTCCGTCAGAACCACAGGTGGGCCGAGGCGATGGGGAATGATCACATCCGCAAGGCGTTCGTGCGCGCGCACTCGGCTGATCCGACCGCCGTGCTCTACTACAACGACTTCGATATCGAGAGCAATCAAGCCAAGTACGAGGGCGTCAAGGCCCTACTCATCAATCTAAAGAATCAGGGGGCCCCGGTGCATGGTCTCGGCTGGCAGATGCACGTTAGGCCGTCGAGCGTTGTTCCCGCTACGCTCCTCGCGCGAATGAACGAGATCGCTGACCTCGGCTTCGACAACTACGTCACCGAGCTCGATGTGGAGCTGCCGGAAGACGCTGGCGCGACCGACTACGAGCAACAAAAAGAGATCTACAAGACGCTCGTCCAAACCTTCTTGGTCGCACGCCGCCTCAAAAACATCGTGGTCTGGGGCCTTCGCGACGGCAGTCCGTACTGGCTCACGAATAATCATCCGCTCCTCTTCGACGAGAACCTCCGCAAGAAACCCGCCTACTTCGGCGTAGAGGAAGCCCTAAGATGAGTGCGAAAGCGCGATGGCTGCTGAGGCTCGTTTTGTTGATCGCGCCCGGATGCCGCGACTCGGCTGGAGGTGGCGCAAGCGGAGCGGACGATGCCGGTGTCCAAGGGCCGAGAGACGATGCCGGCACACCAGGGCCGGCGGTTGAGTTGCGCGTGGAGGTGCATAATCCAGGGACACCGATTTCGCGGTATATCTACGGGGCCGACGATCAAGTCGTTTTGAACACGTCGTACCTCAAGATGCCCAAGGCGGGCCTCGTCCGTGCCGCGAGTGGTGCATGGACCACGTACAACTGGGAAAACAACGCTAAAAACCACGGGGTCGATTGGGGGCCAAACGAAAGCACGAGCGTCGATATCGATGGCCCTGGAAGTACGGATACGCCGGGCGCGGCCGTGGTGAGCCGCGTGACTTCTGCGCACAACATTGGAGCCGCGGCAGTCGTTAGCGTGTCGTTGACGGACTATGTGGCGGCTGACAAGGACGGCGGGGTGATCCAAGGGCCGTCTGCCACGAATCCGCGTTGGGCGAAAAACAACGACACAAAACCGACCGCACTCTCCATGACGCCTAATCTCAGCGATGGCACGGTCTATCAAGACGAGTTCGTCAATTTCATTCAGCAGACGTTTCGGACCGCTCTCGCACAAGGAAAAAAAATCTTTTATTCGCTCGACAACGAACCCGGCATCTGGAACGAGATCCACCCATTGCTTCATCCAGTGAAGCCAACCTTCGCGGAAATGGCCGAACGGACAAGGCGGTTTGGTTCCATGATCAAGCGGCATGCTCCGGATGCGCTTGTCTTTGGGATGGTGGCTTTTGGCGTCAACGAGCTGATGACGTTGAACGACGCGCCTGATCAGGCGGGGCGGCTCTATGTCGATTTCTACCTCGATATGATCAAGGGACTTGAAACGAGTGCAGGGAAACGAATCGTCGATGTGATCGACGTGCATTGGTACAGCGAGGTGGTGGCCGACGGAATTCGGATTTCCGATCTTGGCACGTCGGGAGAGGTGCTTACCAGAATGAGGCCAAATCCATCGGCCGCAGAGATTGAGGCGCGGGTGCAAAACCCAAGATCTTTATGGGATCCGGCGTATGTCGAGAACAGTTGGATCGTCGAAGGGGGCTATCAAGATTTCGATCGAAAGCCGATTCGTTTGATCCCGTGGCTGAAGGAGAAGATTGCCGCGCGCTATCCGGAAACGAAGCTGGCTATCACCGAATATAACTATGGCGACGGCATTCATATCTCACATGCGATCGCACACGCGGACGCGCTCGGCATTTTTGGGAGAGAAGGCGTGTTTGCCGCGGCGTTTTTCCCGCTCGCCGAGCCTTTTCTGGGCAGTTACATTCAGGGTGCGTTTGATATGTTTCTCGACTACGACGGCAAGGGGAGCGCGGTCGGAGACGTCTCGGTTCCCGTGCAGAATCCCGACGTCGCGCGCCTCTCGGCTTATGCGATGAAGAGTTCGAACAACCCGACCCGGCTGCATCTCGTTCTGCTGAACAAAACCGGCGCGGAGATCGCTACCCGTTTCGCGTTAACGGACGGCGGCTGGAAGACGGCGACGGCGTTCGTTTTGGCGCAAGGAAACCTCGTCCCGCGGGCTGCGGGTCCAGTCGACGTGGGGAGCGGAGACGCGTTGACCGCCACGTTGCCGCCGCTCAGCGTCACGACGATCGAAATCAAGAAGTAACTCGACGCTTCGATCAAAGCCGAGGTGATCACCCGAGAGGGGCGGTGATCGTTCGATAGCCGCCGGGCGTTGCGGCGCGCTGCGTTGTTATTGGGGGGCGACGAAATCGCCTGACTTTTCGAGGCCGGGCGGCGATGGGGCGCTGGAGCGACACTTGCTCACCTCGACTTACGAAAGAGCGGGGACGTGACATTAGGAGGGTGAGCGACATGAAGAGTGACCTGCGATTCCTGGGAGTATTGGCGATGGTCGCGGCGATGCCGGTTGCGACCGCTAAAGCGCAAACCGTGTTCGACGGTGGCGGCCTCGGCCTTTACGTCGTTCGTGACGTAAAGTACTGGGTCGACGCGCGGGATGTCCCTTGGCCGCGCGGCGTTTACTATCGGGCCATCGAGAGGAAGTGCCCGCACGGGGGCCGATTCGACGGCAGCAACTGCCTCCTTCTCGATTCGGCGGGCAAGTTCAAGCTGGTCGCTGGGGTAAACTACCATGTCGACACGCACCCGAGCTGGCCGGGCGTTTACTATCCGAAAGTCGATGGCGGCTGCCCACACGGCGGCGCGGAGCCGTCGGCCGCGCACTGTCGGCTCGTGAAGTTTGGCTCAGCGCCGGGAACGAAGACAGCGGCGACTGCTCCCGTGGCTGCAACCACCATGCTCCGAACGACCGCCGTGCGTTCAACCGCACGCGCACCCGCACCCGCTACCGCCCCCGCCTCCGCTCCTGCACCCGCACCCGCCTCCGCTCGCGCTCCCGCTACCGCAACCGCTCCCGCACGCGCAACCGCCCCCGTTGCCGCGGTCGCTGTCGCATCCGCTCCCGCCTTCACGCTCGAGTACGACACTGAGCGCGGGGGGAGCGATATGTGGTTCATCGACATGGGGGACGTCAACGCGTGCCGCGCCGCGTGTGAGCAGCAGGGCGGGTGCAAGGGTTTTACGTTTGTTCGCCCCGGTGTTCGAACGAAAAGTGGCCGCTGCCACCTGAAGTACATGATCGCCGGCGCGTCGAAGAACAGCTGCTGCATTTCCGGTGTCCGCGGCGGGGTTGCCGCTCCCGCAATCGCATCCGCAGGGGATTTCAACGCCAAGACGCCAAGCCGCAAAGACGAAAAAACAGCTAATTCTCTTCTTGGCGTCTCCGCGCCTTTGCGTCAAGTCCCCGCGCCCGCCGCCGCAACCGCCGTCGCTCGCGCGCCGATCGTTGACCGCGCCTCGATCGCGAGAACCGCAACCCCGGCGCCGTCTTTCACAAAAATGGCGACCCACGCGGCGACACGTTCGCTCAGACACAAAAGTTTTCACGCGAGGAGCCCGCAGGCGTACATCGAGGCACAGTTTGGATTTAATTCGTCGTGCGGACGCAAGATCCCTGGTGTCGGCGAGGTGGTCAGTGTGAAGGCGCTCGAGGGTCGGATAAAGGCGAGAATTGAAAAGGGGGGAACGCTTCCAGGCGAGTCGCTGCCGAGCCCAGAGATGCCGCTTGAAAAGATGAAGGGCAAGGAGAAGCCCCCAAGCAAGCCGCCCCTCAACTCCTATCGCGAAGACGTCATCCCTGCACTGGATCGCTATATCGGGGAGATGTCGCGCCGAGTCCTTCGTCGTGTCAAAGATTACACAGTGGTGAAGTTCGAGAGCGAGGCCAAGGAGCCCGGCGGTGCGGTCGACTGGCTCTATAATCACTCTTGTAAGCTCGTCAGCAAGTTCATACCCGGCTTAGCGCGCGTAGTGGTGAAGAAAGTGCCGAAAGGCGGCGACCTTGCGGGGAGCTGGGACGTGACTCTTTCCAAGGACGAGATAACTCCAGGGAAGAAGGGAAAGGACACGACACCGCTACCAACGCCGGGTTTGAAAGAGTTGAAAGAGCGCACCATCGAGGTCTGCACGGTCACGCACGCGCAGCTCCACGAGATGTTGCGCGACGACGTTTGGCGGATGCTGCAATGTCATCTGAACGCGACGCCGACGACGGTCGCGGACGATTTGCCACCGCCCATCACCAACTGGGAGGATCCCAAGGACGCTAAATCCGATCTGACGACCAAGACGATCTTCGACCTCGCGTCCGACATCAAGCTCGGAAACGGCGAACCGCTGAATAAGATCTTCGAGATCGAGCCGCTCCGCGACGCGTGTAAGGAGTACGACAAGGTTCCGCGCTGGGCAGCGAAACCAGTTCCGCCGGGGACGATCGTTAAGGGCGCGATGGCCACGGACGGGATCGATAAAAGCGCGATGCTGGCACTCGCCAGCAAGAAGAAGACGACGCACAAGGCGCACAAGGTCACTTCGAAAATGATGGAGGCCGTGGTGGGTGCTGTGCAAGCGGCCTCGGGTGGTGAATCCGCGCTCAAGGTGATCACCGACATAAACGTGGCGATGCCTGAGAAAAGGGACGTCCGCGATATCGTCTGCTCGACGGTGGGCTCCGTTTCAAAGCCCGCGGCCGGGTTACCTCTATGTAACCATATGGGTGCTGCGTTCAAAGGTTCCTGCACCTTTCCATGGGACAGAGTCTGTCAGGGCAAGTTTGCGCCGAAGGATGGCGTGAAGATGATCGCTTGGGTGCTCGATGAAGAGAAGATGACGATCGGCTGCCAGGTCGACGCGAGCGACATGGTGCGCCTCGTTTCCGAAACGTTGAAAACGGATATGGGAACTTTCGACAAGCTGCTCGGCGGTGCGAACTTTGGCAGCATCGCGGATAAGTACGTCTCCTTCTTGCGGAAAGGCGGGGAGCTCCGCGATTTCAAGGAGAACATCGATGTCAATCAGAAGGCGAAACGACTCAAGCCTGAACTTGGGTCGGCACTACGCGCGGCGAGCGGCGACAAGGAGACGGCGAAAGAGTTGACGGGCCAGAACGAAGACGCCGAGAAACGCGCCTTTCGTGAAGTGCTCTCGCGCGGAGTCGATAAGTGGACCGACGCCTATGAGTATATCCAGATGGTCGGGAGCCTCGGGAAGAAACCGAAGAACCTCTTCGACAAGTACAAGAAAGCCGAAGTGGCGACGCTTGCCGAGTTTGCAGGAGAGTGCAGAGACGTTAAGGCTCTTTGTGGTAACCCGATCCACAAGACGGAGAAGGAGCTTTGCCAGCGCTGCGCTCTCGAGGCCGTGAGAACCGCTTGCATCTATGGCCTTGACGACAAGGATAGCAACATATGCAGAGTGAAGTCGGACGACGAGGACAGCTCGCCCGTCGCTTTCACCCAGCTATTGGAAGAAGGAGACGAATCCAACCTTCATTCTGCGGCAAAGTCCTGGCATTACGCCAAGACACTTCAAGCCTGGCTTATCAATCGCACGGTTCAAGCGGCTCTTGATGCAAGGCTGCATCGTTACGACGACCTGAAGGGCAATCCATTTTTCCTATGGGCGTCAGCCGCGCGGGCCGTGGTGCTGACCCGCTTCCTGGGAATAAGGGGCAAGGAATCCGCGCGCACATGGGATGGCAGCGTGGCCCTCGACAGTGATGGGTTAAGCCTTCTTGACCGGCTCCCGATTACGGCCTGGCAGCGCTGTTACCTGCTCACGCCACAAACGCCAACGGGCGAATGTCCCGTGATGAAACCGATTGAGGTTGGAGCCGGGACTGACGCTGTAAAGAAAGAGCAGGTGAGGAAGGCCATTGATACGTATGCCAAGTACGACTGGGGCTTCACGCCTTTGTTCAACATGATCAACACGGTTGAAGGTGTGTTTCCCCTGATGCACGGTATTGCCACTGGGTGGAGTGCGTTCAACACACGCATGGGAGGTGACAGCGCAAAGAAGGGAATCCAGGCTTGCGTAGATGAATGCGAACGTCCGAAGACGCCTGGCGAGGTGGTGATTGGCTGCTTGCCGCGTTGTAAGTCGATAGTTGATGCTCTCGGGCGCAAGTGGGAGGACAAGATCTCCCTCGACCTCAGCAAAGCGCTTGGTATCAAGAGTGAGGAGATAGCGGGCGAGGCGGGCGGAGCCGTATCCGGCGCGATCGGCCCAGTCATCGGCAAGATCGTCGCGATCGTCGTCAAGCAGGCCGGCATGGAGGAGATGATGAAGTCGATCGCCAAGGCGGGAGGCATCAATGCCGAGCAGTCGCAAAACTGCGAGGACAGCGAGTATCGGGAGGAGCAGATGCGGCTCGGCGCGCAGAGCAGTAAGCGAGACTGCCTGCAGCGGATCTTCGCGAAGAACATGGCGAGCGCGCTCGAGTCGATCATCGTCATGCTCGGGAACAAGCTCGTCGACTACGGGGTCGACACGCTCCGCACGCTCCTCCAGGGCGTCAAGTCGGCCCTCGTCGGCGCCGCGGGGTCGATTCCGTTCGTGGGTGGGATAGCTGCGATCGGGGTCGACTTGGCGTGGGAAGCGCTCATGAAGTTTGGCGTCAAGGAACTTTTGAAGGGCGTGGTGATCTCGAGGCTCCCCGGGTGGCTCAAGGTGAGGGAGCTTGCGACGGCGAGCTGGGACCAGGTGATGGAGAACCCGATCCTTAACCTCGTCTCAGGCACTATCCTTGAGCTCATCGACGCCGCGATGGTTTACGGCGAGAAGAGCTGGATGGCGATTGGGCTCGATGTCGGGCTCAAGGCGCTCATGGAGACGGTCGAGACATGGCCGTTTCTCTGGAGGGCGCTCGATTACGCGCAGAAGAAGATGCGAAAGGCGACGGACCTCGGCAACAACCTCCAGGCGCAGGTGATTCGGCTTGTTGAGTACGTGATCGACGGATTCGGAGTGCAGGTGCTGATGCAAATACCGTGGGATGACATTAAGGGCGACGTCAAGACGGCGATGAACGATGCGAGGGGCGCGGTGAAAACTATCATTGGCGGCTCACTCAACCTAATCGAGCTGCCGAATACACTCATCAAGATCGTTGGCGACCTGTTGCGGACACTCACCGAGAAGCTCAAGAACAGAGCGTTTTTGGCGGCGGCCGGCCTCGCAGGGTTGCCCAAAGAGGCCCAGGAGATCATCGTCGAGTTGGTCACGGAGTTCCAAAAGAAGGACACGCTAAAAGCAGCTCCATCGGCCGACAGGGAGCGGCTGAAGGGCCAGCTCAAGCGCGTTCTCACTGAATTGGGCTTTGCGCTCGTGAGCGAAACCCCGCGGGCGTGCCTCAGCAAGCGATTTTTGCCGCAGGTCGTCGACTTCGACTTGTGGAGCGCGATGGGGTATTCGCCCGAGCGGTTCCAGTCGATGGTCGAGAAACTGTCGAGGCTCGTTTTTCTCTTTCTCCAGGCGAACAACGACAAGCCGTTCTTCGAAGAGACGCCCCGCGTGCTGCTCCGCGTCGGTATGAATCTCTTCTTGGGAACCGAGATACTGAAGGGAAAGCCAACACTGAAGACGCTGAATGAGTTCAAGGCGCTTTTCGAAGACAAACCCGCGTGCAGCAAATAAGGAGGGATGGTCGATGAAATATCACAACCGCACTTTCGTTCTTTGTGGCGTGGCGTTCCTTCTGAGCGTCTCTTCAGCGCGCGGCGGAGAGCCAGAAGAGAAAGAAGGCCTATGCCTCCCCCTTTGCAACCGAACAAAAACCGAAACGACTTTGGGTACGTGCAAGGCCATCATCCCTGCCTGTGGTCTTGTGACTAAAATCTCGGCCTGCCGCGCTAATTTCACGCCTCGCTTCACCTTTCCACCCTTTCCCTGGCTTCAGAAATGTCTCGGATACGAGGTGCGCGATAAGTACACGGTGCATGACCCCAGGTACTCGCATTCGGATTTCGACAACAAGTGGCCAAGGATTTCGCCTTTCGCCCACGGACCAAGTTCTGCGACGCCAGCGCAACTACGCACCGTCCTAGCCTTCTACGACGATTACGCGCGACTTGCGCAGGAATGCCACGATTTCGTCGATAAATGCCAGAAGAACTACGTTCCATCGCCCACAATAGAACAGCGCGTTGGCAAGAGTCTTTTGGATGCGTGGAATAATCTGAAGGCGGGTAACCTTTGCCCGGTGATGGTGGCGGCCGTGGAACTCTCAAGCCCGATTAACCTCTTAGCGACCGAAGCAATTAATAAAGCGCTTGGGAAGCCACTTCCTGGTGAGAAGTGTATCAAGGCGTTCAAAGAGGGCTTCGTTTGTGACATTCCCGACGCTGTTAAAGATGTCGCCATAGTGATTTCGGGTTCTCTGCGCGAAGCGTGGAGGAACAGGAGGGTCTGCGGTCCAGCGGCTGTCCTCGGGCTTGGTGCAGGCTTGCTTTGCGGCACTGGGTATTACCTTGCGGGATACGGCAAAAGGTTATGGAATTGCGTTTCGAAAATGCCGCTACGACACATACTCTTGACGCTTGCGGAAGGCACGAGTGAAGCCGGTTGCAAGATAGCCGGCGGCCTAGCCCTTGACGCCGTCATCGAGATCCTGACCGCGGGAACCGGTACAGCAGCTCTTGTCGCGAAGTGGGCGGGGAAACTCAAGGGTGTTCTTGATGTCGTCATGCTCAACAAGCTCGCCAAGAGCATGGGGGTGGGCGTTGAGTTAGCGAAAAAATTCACTGAGGAGAATTTGAAGAACTTCTGGAAGGAGTGCAACAAACCGTGACGACGGTGCGCGTAATGTTTCGATCGGGCGTCTCATCGTGCGATCACCGTCGGCGCCGGGGGGGCGCGATTGCGGCGGCGCGAAGGGCCTCTATTTACGAGGGATTCGGCGCCGAGTGTCTGGCTTGCCGATTGCTTTTATGCGTGGCTGAGGAGGTGCAGCATGATTCGACGACGACTTGCGAGGGTTTCGTGTTTGATCGGCGTCGCGCTCTTCGCCGCGGCGTGCGGGGATACGCCAGGTTCAGAGACACCCAGTGAAGAGCATTTGGGTGACAGTCCCATGGGTGTCGTTCAACTCGCAATCACAAGTGTCGATTGCAATAAGCTTCTCACTTGGCCGCTTACCAGAGTGACATTCACGCTCGTCAAGTTGCAGGGCCCAGAAATGGCTTCCGACGTAACATGGGATACCTTTGACAAAACGAAAGAAGAGATTAGGAACCTCTGCGGGAAAACACTAAAGACGTACAGTCTAAGCCCTTGGGGTTATCAGTTTAAAGCCGATGTCTTTGCCGATGTGGGCGGGCGGTCGGTTAAACTCAACGATGATGGGCCAAGAAAGTTCTTTGTTTCCCCTGGGACCGCAACGACTGCAAACGCACTAATCACGCAGGCGACACCGGTAAGCGTCGAGGCCGACGTAGGGGTGGATAAGGCCTGGACACCGTGACGTAACGGGCAAGGAGCGGAATATGATTCAGCGACAATTCGAAAGATCTTCGTGGTTTATGGGCGCCGAGAGGGAGACTCCATCAACGTCCCCGGTTTACGAATCTCGCCTGAGCCCTATGGGTACCGTTCACCTCGCGATCAAAAGCGCGGATTACGCGAACCTTGCGACGTGGCCGTACGACAAGTTTGTCATCATCGTCTCAAGGTGCAGATGGGACGAATCTTTCGGGGATCGCGTGGCGTCTCGCACGATGACCAAGAGGGACATTGGTGTCATCTGCGAGGGCAGGGACGAAGAGGCGGCTCCAGTCGTCTCAACGCTCAGACTTCTCCCGTGGGTTTACCAGGTTCGAGTCGAAATCATTGGCGAAGGGGACCAAACGGTCGGGCTGCTCAACAATCCGAGTGATTCTAAGATCGTCGTCAGAGTTGTCACTGGGGTCGCGGTGACGGCTTCGCTCGCAATTTCGCCGAGGCCGCTAGCCTCTTCCGCCGACCGCATCGATAGTAAGACAGTCTCCGTAAAGTAATCGTACAGCAGATGATGGTTTGATCGGGCGCGTCATCGCCCGATCACCGGTTGCGCCACGCGAATCGTTCGCTGCGCATCGCGCGCCCTCAATTCACGAGAGAATCAGCGCGTTCTGTCTGGCGTTCGGCTTGCTCTATAGCGCAATGATGGATGCACGAGTGACGCTCTTGCCCGTTCTTTTGGTCTCGCTGTTCGCACTTTCTTGCGGGAGTAAACCGGTCGGAAAGCCGCCTGGAGAAGTCTCGGGAGACGATGCGGGTGTTGTTGTCGTGCCGGACGCGGGAGCGGGTGCGGACGCGGGCGCGGATGCGGGGGCGGATGCGGGCGCGGATGCGGACGCGGGAGCGGGTGCGGGGACGGATGCGGGAGCGGGTGCGGATGCGGGTGCGGGACCGGACGCGGGAGCGGATGCGGGCGCGGACGCGGATGCGGGCGCGGATGCGGGTGCGGGGACGGATGCGGGTGCGGGCTGGAGCGGATGGCGGACCGCTGTCCTCATCAGCCACGCTGATTGCAACGCCTACATGCCGCAAGTTGCGCTCGACCCAGCCGGAAACGCGACTGCCGTTTGGACCGAAACCGATGGCGGGTCCTCCGCTGTCTTCGCAAACCAGTACGGCGCGGCCTCCACCTTGTGGGGCGACGCAGGCGTTATCGACACGACGCCCGGGACGGCAACTCTCCCTCAAGTAGCCGTCGACCAGCAGGGGAATGCGATTGCGGTTTGGCGAAAGCAGAACGGCGCATCACTCAGCATCTACGCGAACCGGTTTAACGCGACGACCAAGCTTTGGGGCGACGCTGGGATCATTGAGGCGACATCGCTAAACAGCCGATTGCCGCAAGTAGCCGTCGACCCTGAGGGGAATGCGATGGCCGTATGGCAGCGCTTCGAGGGCGCGTCCTTCAGGATCTACGCCAACCGGTACGACAAAACGATTGGGCTCTGGGGCGACGCGGGAGTCATCGAAGCGATGTCGGGGACGGCGAGTTCCCCGCATATGGCGCTCGACGATGCGGGGAACGCGATCGCGGTCTGGTCGTTGTCCGACGGGTTCACCTCGACGATCGGTGCGAACCGGTACAGCCGGGCGACCGGGCTTTGGGGCGACGCCGGGATCATTAACGACACGTTGGGGGATGCGTATAACCCGCAACTCGCGGTTGACCCGCTCGGCGACGCGATCGCCGTGTGGACACAATGGGACGGCGCAAACGACAGCGTCTTTGCGAACCGGTACGACGTGGCGCTCGGGCGCTGGGGCGATGCAGGCGTGATCGAGAGGACGCCGGGCGATGCGTATTTCCCATCCATCGGTGTCGACGCACTCGGGAACGCAACGGCGATGTGGTCCGTGTGGAGCGGCGTTTCATCATCCACCTATTCAAACAAGTACAGCGCCGCGTCGGCGCGTTGGGGCGATGCGGGCGTTGTCGCGGCGATTCCTGTCGACGTGTCGGATTTCGTATTTGGCGTAGACCGCGAGGGGAACGCGACCGCGCTCTGGACCGCGTGGGACGGCGCCTACACCGGCGTCGCGGCGAACAGGTACCGCGCGGCGTTCACGCGGTGGGATGACGCGGGGTCGATCGAGGGTTTGTCGGGCGAGGCGTGGAGTCCGCAAGTCGGCGTCACGTCTCTGGGGCGTGCGATGGCGGTGTGGCGAATGACGAGCGACGTCGGGGGCGCGTGCGGGATTTACGCGAATGTGTATCGAGACTGAAGGAGGTGCAGCATGATTCGACAACGACTTGAGAGGGCTTCGTGGTTGATGGGTGTCGCGGCACTCGCCGTATCGTGCGGGGATTCGCCTGGCGCGGGGACGCCGGGTGAAGAATTGGAAGTTGGTCCGCCGGGGGTCATTCAACTCGCGCTCGATTCGACGGGATGCACGAACCTTAGATCCTGGCCGTACGATAATTTGAAATTCGTGATCTCGAAATACAAGGCCGGAGCAGCCACGATCGTCGAGACGCCTCCGGTGAGCGAGGTGACGAAAACTCAAACCGATATTGAGGGCTTATGCCGTGGTATTGGCCCCGGAACAGCTGTTGTTACGACGGTCAATCTTCGCCCATGGTTCTACCAAGTAGAAGCGTTCGTTTTGGCCACGGCTGGCGGGCGGCCGATTAAGCTCAACAGCGAGAACAAACAAAATGTCGTGGTTGAGTCTGCGGCCTCAGGACCCGCAATCGTCGCAATCACACAGGCGGGCGCAATCAGCATCGGGTTGGACGTTTCAGTGGGTGCATGGACGCCGTAAAGGAATCACGGCAGCTGTAGCGCGACTTACTTCTGGCGAACCGAGCTAAGAATCGCGCTGGCAACCTTCTCGGGTTCATCGACGTGCATGAAGTGGCTCACGTCGTCGAACCAGACAAGGTCCGCGTCGGGGAGAAGCGCCTTGTATTTTTCGCCGAACGTCGCGGGGACCATCACGTCGTGGCGCGCCCAGAGGAGACGCGTGGGTGGAAGCGCCTCGCCGTTTGCCCGCATCGCGCGGATGCGCGCGTGGAGCTCTTTCATTTTTGCGGGAGCGACCGATTCGCGGAGGATGCGGCGAAAGACTTCGGTGCGCGCGGTGTCGCGGAAAATGGCGCCATAGGTGCGTGCCTCTTCGAGGCTCATCGTGCGTGGGTCGTGGTAGTGGACGTTTTTGGCGACGAAGGCTTCGGGGTTTTTGGTGACGAGGCGGCGAAAGACCGTGGCGGAACCAGGGATTGCCATGGCGAGCTGCATGGCACGGAGTTTCGTGTGCGGAAATCCTGGGGCGTGGATGATCGTGAGGCGGCGCACCTGGTCGCGGTGGTTGGTGGCGAGCCAGAGACTTTCGTAGCCACCAAGCGAATTCCCGACGACGTGCGTCGGGCCGAGGGCGAGCGCCGCGATGAACGACAACAAGACTTCCGCGACCGAGTC
Organism: Deltaproteobacteria bacterium; assembly: GCA_016192705.1. Lineage (GTDB taxonomy): Bacteria > Myxococcota > JACPTQ01 > JACPTQ01 > JACPTQ01 > JACPTQ01. The sequence continues at coordinate 81,937 of JACPTQ010000045.1, forward strand.
GGGCGCCATCGAGAGGTCGGTGGGGGCGTCGCTCTCACCGGCGCCTGGAAGGTCGGGCACGACGACGCGGCCGTGCGGCGCGAGAAGGGGGATGAGGTAGCGAAACGAGTATGAACTCGTCATGAGTCCGTGGACGAGGAGAAGGGGGTCGCCGGCGCCGGCCTCTTTGTAGTGAATGCGGATGGGGCGTGCGCTGTCGGGGCGCGGCACGTCGACGAAGCGACTCGGAAGATCGAAGTAGGTGTGCGGGCGAGGCGGCTTCTCGGGGAGCTCAGACAGTTTCATGGCGGACATTATACTTGGCGAACGCGATCGGGTCGTGAAGCGTGATTCCGGGAAAGCGGCCAAGACCACCGTGGGGCGGTCGGGTTTGGGCTCGCTCCGGCTCGCGGAAGTTCTCGGGTCTGACATGAAATGTGAGTCTGTACGAAACGAATCAAACATCATGAGAACGGCAATTCCACGCCCCATCGGCACCTCGTTTGATAGGTCGTCGGCTGTCCGAGAGTCGTGGCAATGAACACGGTTTGGCGAAGGGGTCGTGATCGTCCTCCTACTCGTCGTCGTGCGCGTGCTCGTTTTCGTGCGCGTTTTACGAGCACGACGACGACAACGAGTACGAGGAGGAGGACGACTAAGAGTTGGGACCGCTATTCTCGAAGGCTATTTTGGACAAGAGTTCGCACGTCTCAAATCAGACCCGAGGACGTCGGCGCGCCGAAGCGGGCCCGTGTCGACCCTCACGCTCACGAGCGACCGAACCGCTTAACCAGTTGTGCACGGAAGTGATGGCGGTGATAACGTCGGCGCATGGACGATTTGGTGCCGCTGCGGAGCGCAAGCTCGCGGAGGGCGAGCTCGCGACGTGTGAGTCTTGTCCCGTTTGGACTTGGCGAGACGAAGCCGCGTCACTACCTCGAGATGCTTCGAATCGCATGGGAGAATCGCGGGTCGTGGCGGTACGCGTGGAAGGTGTTGACGCGGGGCGTTTGCGATGGGTGCGCGCTTGGGACGAGCGGGCTTCACGACTGGACGATGAAGTCGAAGCACCTGTGCCTCGTGCGACTCAACTTGTTGCGGTTGAACACGATGGGAGCGCTCGACCTCCGGCGCCTCAGCGATGTCGCTCTTCTGCGGACTCTGTCGTCGCGCGCGCTTCGCGATCTGGGGCGCTTGCCCGTCCCGCTTCGACGACGGCGCGGCGAGCCCGGGTTCACGCCGATTTCGTGGGACGACGCGTTTCGTGAACTCGGCGATAGGTTGCGCGGAATCGATCCCGAGCGCTTTGCGCTCTACATGACGTCGCGCGGGATATCCAACGAAATTTATTACGTTGCGCAAAAGGCGGTGCGGGCGCTCGGTTCGCCAAACATCGACAACGCGGCGCGGCTTTGCCACAGCCCTTCGACGGTTGCCATGAAGCGCATGCTCGGTGTCGGCGCTTCGACGTGCAGCTACCGTGATTGGTACGGCACCGACGTCATCGTTTTTTTTGGGTCGAACCCGGCCAACGATCAGCCGGTCGCGATGAAATACCTTGTCGAGGCGAAGCGGCAGGGGACGCGTGTTCTCGCGGTCAATGCGCTCGAAGAACCCGGGCTGGCACGGTACTGGGTGCCGTCGTCGCCCGAGTCGGCGCTTTTTGGGACGCGCATCGTCGACCAGTTTTTTCGCGTGACCGCGGGTGGCGATCTGGCTTTTGTGCTTGCGGTGTTGAAACGTCTCGTCGCGACGGGGCACGTGGAAGAAGGTTTTCTTCGGGATCACACGCTGGGGTGGGATGAGTTTGTTGCCGCGCTCGACCGGCTCGATTTCAATTCGCTTGTCGCGGAGTCGGGAGCGTCGCAGGGCGACATCGAGGCGTTTGCCGAAAGTCTTGGGGGCGCCCAAACCGGCGTGTTCGTGTGGAGCATGGGCGTCACGCAGCATGGACACGGCTCGGAAACGGTGATGGCGATTCTCGCGCTTGGGCTTGCGCGCGCCTTTGTCGGGCGCAAGAAGTGCGGGCTTATGCCGATTCGCGGGCACTCGGGTGTTCAGGGCGGCGCCGAGATGGGCGCGTATGCCAACGCGTTTCCGGGTGGCGTTCCGATCGACGCGACGGCGGCCGATGCGCTCGAAAGGGCGTGGGGCTTTCGCCCGCCCGATCGCGTTGGGCTTGACGCAACGGCGATGATCGACGCGGCGGCGTCGGGGGCGCTTGACGCGCTCTACAGCGTCGGGGGGAATTTTCTTGAGACGCTCCCGGAACCCGCGCGCGTCGAATCGGCGCTCGGGCGTGTTCCCCTTCGCATACATCAGGACATCGTGTTGACGTCGCAAATGCTGGTTGAGCCAAGTGAGGTCGCGTTTATCTTGCCCGCGCGAACGCGGTACGAGCATCGGGGCGGTTGCACCGAAACGTCGACCGAGCGCCGCGTAATTTTCAGCCCGTACATTCCCGGCCATGACATAGGCGAGGCGCGCGAAGAATGGTCGATCCTCGCGGAGGTCGCGAAGGCGGCGCGCCCGGATCGCGCGGAGTTTCTCGACTTCGCGGATGCGGCGGCGATTCGCGCGGAGATTGCGCGCGTTGTGCCGGCGTATCGCGGCGTCGAGCGCCTCGCAAAGGCTGGGGACGCGTTCCAGTGGGGCGACGGTGAGTTTGTGCTGTCGACGCGGCGCGGAAAACAGTTCAACAGCATGGTTCAGCGCGACCGCGATTCGTTAACGGGGGCCGATCGTGATCACGTCTTCATGAACGCGGACGACATGGCGAGGCTCGGTTTTGAGACGGGCACGGCGATCGCTTTGTCGAACGGCGTTGGGCGATTTGTGGGACGGGCCTTCGCGGCGCCAATAGCGCGCGGAAACGTTCAGATGCATTGGCCCGAAGCGAACGCCCTCATCGCCGCGGGTGCGGTCGATCCGGCGGCGCGTGTTCCCGATTACAACGCGCGCGTTCGGGTCGAGGCGCTCGCAGCGTCGGAGCGTCAAGATGCGTGAGCGGGGCATTACGGGGCGTTCCGTTTCGCGATTTGTGCGGGGTGGCGCGCTCGCCGTGGGCAAAGATGAAGTTGTCATCGAGGAGCCGCTCGAAATCCGCGTGAATGGCGACGACCTCGCGATCACGATGCGGACGCCGGGCGAGGACGCGCACCTTGCGGTCGGGTTTTTGTTTGCGGAGGGGATCATCGCGTCGATCAAAGACGTCGCATCGGTTGCGCCGTGCGGGCGACCGGGGAGTGACGGGTATGGAAACGTCATCGACGTGCGCGCCGCAGCGGGCGTGCGTTTGCCGATCGATCGGCTCGACGTGTCGCGACGTTGGGCGGTCGCGAGCTCGGCGTGTGGGGTCTGCGGCCGCCGCGCGGTCGACGATCTCATCGCGCGCGTCGGGCGACTCGGCGACGGGCCGCCGTTCTCGATCGCGCTACTCGCGGCTGGGGTCGATCAACTTACATCGCAGCAGCCACGCTTTCTGCGGACGGGTGGGCTGCACGCCGCGTGTGCGCTCTCGGCGAGTGGGAAACTTCTCGCCGCTGCTGAGGATGTCGGGCGACACAATGCCGTCGACAAGGTTGTCGGGAACCTCTTGTACAACCGGGCCTTGCCAACAGAACCCGGCGCCTACGCCGACAATGTGCCGACGATTCTCGTTGTGAGTGGACGCGCGAGTTTTGAAATCGTTCAAAAGGCCTGCGCGGCGAAGTTCATTGCGGTCGCGGCGGTCTCTGCGCCGAGCTCGCTCGCGATAGATTTGGCCGAACGCGCGAACCTCACGCTCGCCGGGTTTGTCCGCGACGGTGCGGCGAACATCTACGCGGGGAAAAATAGAATCGTCTAGCCTGATCCCCGGTCAACGGCTAAGACCAGCGTGGGGCGGTCGGGTTTGGGCTCGCTCCGGCTCGCGGAAGTCCTCGGGTCTGACATTAAATGTGAGTCTGCACGAACTGAATCAGAGCTCATGAGTACAGCATTTCCACGCCCCATCGGCACCTCATCCCCTGCGGACGCGAGCCTCTGCTTTCCCAATCCCCGCCCGCTCCACCAGAAACCAGCCGTTTTCCGGGAACGGCGGCTGAGAAACTTGGGGGTCGATCGATCGTCAGCCGACACCCAGCGGGTGAAGGCTTCGTAGCGCCCTCAAGCCCAGAAAATACGTCTCCGGAAAGTGGTTCGCCCGGATTTGCGTAGGGTCGGCAGGGGCACCGCGCAGGCGTGCCTCCGCAGGGTCTGCAGCGCGATATCGGCCGGGACCTTCGAGCTTTCGCGTGCCTCTGAACTGCGGATCAATCGCACGTCTCAAATCAGACCCGAGGACGTCGGCGCGCCGAAGCGGGCCCCTGTCGACCCTCACGCTTGCGAGCGAACGAACCGCTTACCGGGGGATTGGGGAATCGTCTAACGCTTGGGTGCGTGCTTGTCACGGCACACTTTGTAGCAGCTGTGCCGGTCTTTCTTGCACCCCGTTTGATCCTTGCCGCCCTTTCTACATTTCGCCGAATCCTTTCGACATTTGACGCGACACTCACGGAGTTCGTCGTTGTTTTCCGCGCCCAGCGACGCGCCTGCGAACGAGAGGGTTAGCACAGCAGCGAGGGTTCCCAGAAACTTCTTCATGACGCTCCTTTCGTGAACTTCTAAAAAAGTACCACGTCTCACACATCCGCGCCAGGTACGGGATTTGGCGTGTCGGGGATGGGTGTGGTCTCGCGCACCGTGGATCGGCCGACGCGGCGGAAACGTTCGGTCAGCGCGTAAATGACGGGCACGATCAAAAGCGTGACGAACGTCGAGAGCGAAAGCCCCCCGACCATCGCAATTCCGATGGGACGCCAAAGCTCGGCGCCTTCGCCGGTCGTGATGGCGAGCGGAATCATTCCGATGACGGTTGTTATGGTGGTCATGAGGATCGGGCGGAGTCGGCTCTTTCCGGTCTCGACGATCGTTTCGAGCATCGGTCGCCCCAAGGTGCGTCGCATGTCGCCGATCATCGAGACGAACACAATCGCGTTATTGACGACGATTCCCATCAGCATGATGAGGCCGAGGAGAGCGCTGAAGGTGAGGGTAGTGTTTGTGAGGAAGAGAAAAAGGAAGACGCCGGTGAACGCAAAAGGGATCGAGAAGAGGATGACGAACGGATCGAGGAGCGACTCAAACTGCGCGGCCATCACCATGTAGACGAGGAGGATGCCGAGGATGAGCACGAGGCCCATCTCTCTCTGCATCGTTTTTTGCTGTTCGACGTCACCGCCGTAGCGAATGATGATGTCTTTCGGGAAACTCTCGGCGGCGCGCGCTTGCTCGATATCGCGCGTGACGTCGGAGAGTGCCCGACCACGGACGTTGGCGCCGACACGAACTGTCCGTTGCTTCTCTTTACGGACGATTTCGATCGGCGTCTCGCGCTCGACGACGCGGGCGATGCGTGAAAGCGGGACGAGGGTTTGAAACGACGACGGCACTTCGATGGCGATGAGGTGGTCCGCGGTTTCGCGATCCTCGGGGCGCAGCCGAACGACGAGGTCAACGTCGTCGCCGTTGCCGCGGTACTTCGACACCGTGGCCCCGAAGAGCGCCGCGCGCGCAGAAAACGCAACGGTCTCCATGCTGACCCCTTCTCGTTCGGCGAGGCCGCGATCGGGGATGATTTGAAGTTCAGGACGCTTGCCACCGAGATCGATCGACACGTCGACCGTGCCGGGTACGGCGGCGACGATATCGCGCAGGCGCTGCGCGACTTTTTCGACTTCGCCGAACTTCGTTCCACGAATGTCGATGGTCACGGCCTTTTCTTGCCCAGAGAAGATGCGCGTGAGGGGGCTGCCCGTTTTGTAGTCGACGGCGACGATATCGGGAATCTGCGCGATTTTTGGGCGAATCGAGTCGACAACTTCGACATCGCGGCGGGTGCGTTCGCTGGGTCGCGAGAGGCGCGCATAAACGCGGGCGACATTCGAGCCTTCGCGCCCGCCGACGGACGTTTGAAAACCACCTTCGCTCGTTCCGGCCATATAGAAGGTCGACTTTGTTTCGGGCTCCGCGGCAAGAATCGCCGATAATTTTTCCGCGACTTCGGCTGTCCGTCGAAGCCCACGCCCCGTTGGAAGTTCCGCGATAATCTCGACTTCGCCCGAATCCTGTGGCGGCATGAAATCGACGCCGGTGCGGGTGATGAGAGTCACGGTCCCGACGAGCATTCCCACGGCGGCAACGAGGACAACAAGCTTGTGAGTTACGGCCCAGCCGACCGCGTGGCCGTAGCCTCGCTCGAGGAGCCGGTACGGTGTGTCGAGCTTCGTCGTGATCCGTTCCCAGCGCGGGTAGCGCGAGCGCGTCGCCCAGCGCGCGGCCAGCATCGGCGTGAGCGTGACCGCGACGATCCACGACGCGACGAGAGTCACCGTCATCACGAACGCGAGTTGGCCGAAGATGATGCCGATGAATCCGGTCACGAAGATGAGCGGCGCGAAAATCGCGATGGTGGTGAGCGTCGAGGCGCCGATCGCGAGCCCCATCTCGCGCGCGCCGTCGGCGGCGGCGTCGGACGGCGACTTCCCCATGGCGCGGTGACGTTCGATGTTTTCGAGGACAACGATCGCGTTGTCGACGACCATGCCAATCGCGAGGGCAAGCGACATCAGCGAAACAGAGTTGATGGTGTAGCCGAACGCGTAGATGAGGAAGAACGCGACGATCATCGAGGTTGGGATGGTGAGCGCGATGATGATCGAAGCGCGAACGCGCCAGAGGAAGACGAAAACTACAAGGATGACAAAGAGGCCGCCCGCCCAGACGGCTTCGGCGAGTGAGGCGAGCATCTGAACGATGAACTCACTTGAGTCGAAGAGCTGAACGAGTTTCAGGTGTTCGGGTAACGTTTTCCCGAGCTCGAGGGCGCGCGTGCGGATGCGCCGAACGACTTCGACGGTGTTCGCGCCCGACTGTTTTTGAACCATGAAGAAGAGCGCGTCGTCTTTGTTGGAGCGCGCAATTTGGCGGACCTCTTCGAAGTCGGGGCGCACGCTCGCGACATCGCGGACGCGGACAATGGCGCCGGCCGCCGGCGCGAGGGCGTTCTCCTGCAGGGTGGCGCGTCCGACGATGACGCTTTCAATTTCAGCGATACTTTGGAATTCGCCGGGGACCCGAATCGGGTAGTCGAGTTCGCCGAGGTCGAGGCGACCCGCTGGGAGCGAGACGTTTTCGGCGGCGAGGGCGCGCACGAGCCGCAGGATTGGCACGTGGGTGCGTGCGAGATCGGTCGCGCGCGCTTCGACGACGATTTGGCGCGGGGCGAGGTTAAACATCTGAACGGCGCCGACGCCGGCCACGCGCTGAATCTCCTCGCCGACGGCTCGTTTCACGTATTCGCGATCGTCGAGGATGCGGCCGCGCTTTGAGACCACCGCAAATCCGAGGACCGGCATGATGGCAGAGTTGAAGCGAAAGACAATCGGTGGGCGAATGTCAGACGGGAGCAGCCGCTTCGCAAACTCAAGCCGGTCACGGATTTCGGCGGCGGCTTCGTAGATTTTCGTGCCGTACGTGAACTGACACGTGACGACGGAAAGCCCTTCTTTCGTGTTCGACGTCAGCTTCTCAAGGTTGGGGAGGATGCCGAGATTGTCCTCGATCGGCTTCGTGACTTTCTCTTCGACTTCGAGCGGACCGGCGCCGGGGTAAATGGTTGCGACGGAGATGACCGGGGGCTCGATGGGCGGGAACATGTCGATCGGGATTCGGTCAAGCGCAATGACGCCGAACGCTGTGACGGCGCCATAGGCCATGAGGAGCGTCACGGGGCGGCGAACCGAAATTCCCGCGAGGCTCATGCACGAGTTTCCTGGTTCGATTTTGCGGTCCGCGACGTCACTCGACGACTTTCGCGCCTTCGGTTAGCGCTGTGTGGCCCGCGACAATCACACGGTCGCCGCGCACGAGACCGCGCCGCACGGCGAGGGTTGCGCCGCTTCGTTCGCCGACCTCGATTTCGCGGAGGTGCGCCGTCCCGCTCGTGACAACGAAAACTTGGCCGGTGTTGTGTTCGAGCCGAAGGAGTGCCTCGCGGGGTACAGCAACCGCTTGTCGCGCAGACAGATGGACGGTGAGCGTCGCGGCCATTCCTGGGAGAATCGTCCGCTCGCCGTTCGGCAGTTGGGCCTTGATTTTCACGGTACGTGTGACCGCATCGGCGACCGGCGAGATGAACGTAAGTTTTGCGCGAAACGCCTTTTCACGCACAGCGGGGATTTCGATATCGATGGGCGTGTCGCCGAGTCGAACCGCCGGCAAGTCGGTCTCGGGGAGTGCGCCCTCGGCGTGCACGGGGTCCATGGAAACAAACGCCATGATGACCGAGGGTGGCATCGTCCGCGCGATTTCGCCCTCCTCCATAAGGCGTTCGACAACGCGCCCATCAAACGGCGCGTAACCGATCGTCTCCCCAACCTTGGACCGCGCGAGCCGCGTACCGACATCCGCGAGCCGCGTCTGCGACTCCGCGAGCCGCAGCTGGTCGCGCGCGAATTTCAGGCGCGCTTCAGCCTGTTCGAATTCGGCCTCGGGGATCGCCTTGTCTTTTCGCAATCGCTCAAATCGCACAAACGCGCGTTCCGCCTCGAGGACCGCCGTCTTCGCCTGGTTGACCATCGCGGTGCTCGTGCCCTTTTGCGCGACGGCGTGTTCGCTCCCCATCCAGTAATCGGTGCCAACGATGCGGAAAAGCTTTTCCCCGCGTTTCACTTCGTCGCCCGGCTTCACAAAGATTTTCGCGATTTGACCAGGCAACAGGGGCGTGATCGCCGCCCTGCGATCGGGCACGACGTTTCCCGCGAGCCGCGCGACGCGATCGAATGCGCGGGACTCGACCACGACGACGCGCACCTTCTTCGGCTCGTTGGGCTGCGCTGATTTGCTGACTGCCGTTGCAGCCGGCTTCCCATCGCCAGTCTTCGCGCAGGCGAGCGCCACCGCGATCGCGATGAGCAGCTCCCGTGCGTGGTTGCATTTTTCTTTCCTTCCCCTCATCGCGGCTCCCACGGCGATTTCTCGCCAACCGCGCGCCGAAGCGCCGCGAGCGCCATGAGCGTCCCGATGCGCGCCATTTCAAGCGACGTGCGTGCCTGCGTGAGGAGAAGTTGCGCGTCGAGCACCTCCGTCGACGACGTTGCGTTGGCGTCGAATCGTTTTTGCGCGAGACGAAGTTGCTCCTCGGCCTGCGGTATCACCTTCAGCGCAACCGCCAAGCTCGCTTCCGAAGTGCGATACGCAAAAAACGCACGACGCACCTCAAACCGAATTCCATCGACGAGCTTTGCGTCGTAATCGCTGACACGCCGCTCCGCGATCCGCGCCGCCTCGTACTTGTGCCAACCGGCGCCCCACTCCCACGCGTTCCATGACAAAACGATTCCGGCGAAAAATTGGTCCTCGTCCTGAAACCCAACCCCCTTCTGATGTTGGTACGTTCCAACCGCGGAAAGCGTGGGCAAGAGCGCTCCCCACGCAAGCCGCGTGACGCGTCGCGCGACCTCCGCGCGGTGCTGAAGTTCGGTGCGTTCGGTTCGACTCTTGAGCGCCCGTTTTTCGGCCCTGTCGAGCGTGAGCTTCCACGTCGGCGCGACGACCAGAACGCGATCGTCGAGCGGGGGGAGGCGCTCGCCATCTCGCAGCCCGAGCAATATTTGTAGACCACTCTCCGCCAACAGAACGTCGTTTCGCGCGCGCAACAGCGCCTCGAGCGCCTGGGCCACTTTGACATCCGCCGTGAGAACATCCTTCAAATGAATGAGCCCAGCCTCGTGAAACGATTTCGCGCGCGCGTGGTGTGCCTTCACGAGATCGTGCGCGGCCTCGGCGATTGCGGCGATGCGGTGGGCGATGAGCGTCCTGAAAAACGCCTCCTCCGCGCGGAACACGATGTCGCGACGTGCGGTGTCGCGCTTCGATTCGGCGGCGCGCCCGTGCGCACGATAGAGCGCCATCCCTTGCGTGACGTTGTAAAGCGGCGTCAGCGGTTGGATGACGCTGAAGCTAAAACTCCGCGTGAGTTGGTCGCGCACGCTCATCGATGGCAATGGGCCGGGTGGCAAGAGCGCTTTTAAGCTGTCGGGCAGTTGAAGGTTAACCGAGTATGGCGTGTCCCAAACGAGGAAATTCGCGTCGGTCTTGAAGATGGGGCCGAGCCCACCGCGCGCCGCTTTGCGCAACTTCTCTGCCTCGTCGATTTCGCTCGTGGCGATCGGTATGTCGCGGTTGGCGTCGATCGCTCGGCGAATGGCATCGGCGAGCGTCAGCGCGTCGGAGCGCGGAGCTTGGGCCGCGACGAGAAAGAGAGCGAAGAGTCCGTGCAACGTGAAGCCTCCAACTTCATTCCACCCCACGCCCCAGGTCGACGTCGATTTGACTCTCGAATTGGTACCGCATGGTCGCCTTGGACGCAATCCGAGAGGTTTCCTCGATCCCCGAATAAGCGGCCAGGTCTCTTCCGTACGTAGGGTCGGCAGGTGCCGCTTCGGCGCGCCGACGTCCTCGGGTCTGAACTCACTCGCGCGATTGAGCCGCTGATCAGAGGCATGCGAAAACTCGGTAATCC
>JACPTQ010000042.1 GCA_016192705.1 Deltaproteobacteria bacterium
TCAAATCAGACCCGAGGACGTCGGCGCGCCGAAGCGGGCTCCTGTCGACCCTCACGCTCACGAGCGAACGGACCGCTTAACCGGGGATTGGGGGCATAGTATTCAGCGTCTTCGACGATGGAAGGGGTGAGCCAATGAAACTACTTGAAAAGCTCCGTGAGGCGGCGCAACGGTTCATGTTCGGAACGACGACGCGTGAGATTTGGGGCGCGCAAGAGCAGATTCGGCGTGAGCTCTATCGATTCGAAGAGGAACTCGAATCAGAAATCGAACGTTTGAAGCGCGATCTCGCCGATGCGCGCAAGATCAAAGTGATTCGGTTCCACGCGGAGATGAAGCTCACCGACGCCCTCTCAGCGCACCCAGGCGTCCGCGAAGTTCTCGCAACAGAGAACATTGCCGCCGACCCGACCGCTGACGGGCTCGACGCCGACGCGACAATAGAACAGGCGTGCCACGCGCGCGGGTGCCGCCCCGACGATGTCGTCGCAAAACTCAACACGCTTCTCGGTCCCGGCTCGTCGGGTCCCCGCGCACTACCCGTCGTCAATCAAAATTAGCGGTTGCTACGATTTCGGCGGCTTCAACGCGAAGTACAGTTCGAAATGCCCGCGCTTCACCTTGAAAAGAAGGACCGTTCCCGTCGCCTTACCGAGCGCCTTTTGGTAGCTCTCGACCCCGCGGACCGGCTCGCGATTGACCGAAATAATCACATCCTCGCGCTTCATCCCGGCGTCGTCCGCGAGACTCCCCTCCTCAACGCGCGCGACTTGCACCCCCTCAACCCCCGGGGGCGCATCGGTGACAGTCAAGCCGAGCTCGCGCGGTCGAATCGGCGCCTTCGCCTTTCCAGGCGGGTCTTCCGGCGCGCGCCCCATGACCGCGACAACCGCCACCTCACGCTCATCACGAAACACCGTGAGCTTCACCTCAGCCCCAACGCCGGCCGCCGCCGCGAGCCGCGGGAGATCGTCTGACGTCTCGAGCTCGCGTCCATCAAACTTCAACAAGATATCGCCTGCGCGGACACCCGCCTTTGCCGCCGGCCCTTCGGGCACGACGCTCGAAATCAACGCCCCGCGTGGGTTTGCGAGCTTGAACGACTCCGCGATTTCTTGGGTTACTTTCTGAACGTAAATCCCCAGCCAACTCCGCTCGACGCGCCCCCACTTCTTCAAATGAGGAAGCACATCTTTCACGAGGTTCACTGGGATCGCGAATCCGATTCGCCGCCCGACCGCGCTGATGGCCGTCGCGACGCCAACGACCTCACCATGCAGGTTGAGAAGCGGACCACCCGAATTCCCCGGGTTGATCGCCGCGTCCGTCTGGATGAAACCCGCCAAACTGGTTGGCTGAAGCGTACGCCCCTTCGCGCTGACGATTCCCGCGGTCAACGTGCTCGTCAACCCAAACGGATTGCCAATCGCAACCACCCACTCGCCGACATCAAGCGCATCGCTATTCCCAAGGGTGAGCGGCTGCAACTCCGTCGACGACGGAATCTGCAACAGCGCCAAATCGGTGCGCGGATCGCGACCAACGATCTTCGCATCAACCGCCCGATCGCTCGCAAGCCGCACCGTTATAATGTCGGCCTCCGCGACAACGTGATCGTTCGTCAAAATGTACCCAAGCCGGTCGATGATAAAGCCGGAACCGAGACTCTGCTTGAGTCGCTCGCGCGGCACCCCGCCAAAAAACCGCTCAACAATCGACGGCGACCCTTCGAACTCTTCTTCCGGAAGTAGCGAATATGGCCCCCGCCCCTTCGCGACCGTTGTGGTTGAAATGTTAACAACGGAGGGGCTCACGCGCCGAAAAAGCGCCGAAAAGGACCGGAGAACTTCCTTCGACTCACGAACAGCGCCCGCATCGTCGCGACCTGCGATCGCAGCACTGACGGGGTTTGTCGCATCGGCGGATCCCGCATCGACAATGGGCGTCGCGTTGGGTGACTTTTTTTTGCAGGCGGCCGCCGCGATTCCCATGGCGGCGATCACCACCATCGCTCTGCGATAAACCCGGTGAACCCGCCGCTCGCCGCGCGTCACGACGACCGAGGCCCCTCGCGCAACAAACGAACATACGCGAGCCGCAAATCCGAAAGAACCGCCGCGAGAAGCTGCGCCTCGTCCGGCGTTAGATTCCCGTGCGTCTTCTCCTCCAAAATTCCTAGAATATCGATCTGCTCTTTCGCAAACTCCAAGTTGACCGGCAGCTTTTCCTCGCCACGAACCTCAACAAGTCCCATGTGCATAAGCGCCACCGTCGCAAGCGACTCGACGAATGTCGCAAAATCGATCGGCCCCCGTGGCACCCTCGCACCCGCATCCGCCTCCGCAGCCGCGCCCGCTCCCGCTCCCGCACCCGCATCCGCTCCCGCAGCCGCGCCCGCTTCCCCATCGTCCGATCGCGCGACATCATCTTCTTTCGCTTCCCCATCCGCCGTGAATCTTCTTTTATCCGTCACCTTCATGGCACGCTCTCGCGCCGAACCGGAACCGGCAGCGGAATCACGCGCTGAAACGCGCCGGTCGCCCGCTCAACCGACAGCACCGCCGCCGCAGCCAGCTTCCCGCGTCGCGCGCCCATCGTCCGCGCGCCCTCAACCACAAGCGCGTTATTCTTTACCGACACCTTGAGCCCACTCGCCTCGACACCCGGGACCTCGACGACCACCGAAAAAACTCCGTCTCGTTCAACCGCGTCGACCTGTGGCGACCAAGACGAAACATCGGCGACGTGAGCCGCCCCTCCGGCTCGCCCATCCCGCTCAACGCGCACTTCCAAGAACTGCGTCAGTCGCTCGCGCATCGCGAGAAGCTCAGCAAGCGGCCCCGGCCGTCCACCACCACCCATCGCTCGTCATCCAATCCCGAAGTCGCCCTGGCGACGTTCGCGCCGAATCATATCGGACAGCCCACTCTTCTTGATGCGGTAATAAAGCGTCGACAGCGGAATCTGTTCGCTCGCGGCCGCCTCCTTGACGTTGAACGCAAATCGCTTGAGCAGCCCGAGGAGCGCCTCACGGTCGACGTCAACGTTGGTCGCATTCTTAAGCTGCGGCGGCAAATGGTCGACGCCAATCACCTCGCCCGGATACGAAATGACGAGGTGCTGCACAAGATTCTCGAGCTCGCGAATATTACCCGGCCAAAGATAACCGTTCATCGCCGCGCGCGCCTCGCCACCCAGCTGCGTCGACAGCGAAAACTCGTGGCAATACTTGCTCCAAAAGAAATCGATGAGAAACGGAATGTCCTCTGGACGGTCCTTCAAGGGGGGCAACGAAATCGTCGCGACTTTGATGCGGTAGTACAAATCGCTTCGCAACTCGCCCGCCGCAACCTTCTTCTCGAGGTCGGCGTTCGTCGCAAAGATGAGCCGCACGTCGACCTTGAGCGGCTCCGTTGACCCAACGCGCACGATCTCCTTCTCCTGCAACACGCGCAACAGCTTCGCCTGCAGCCGTATCGGCAACTCGCCGATTTCATCGATGAACAGCGTCCCACCGTGCGCGCGCTCGAAATACCCACGATGCACCGAATGCGCCCCGGTGAACGCCCCCTTCTCGTGCCCAAAAAGCTCATTCTCCATCAAATCGGCCGCGAGCGACGCGACGTTAAACGGAACAAACGGCATCTTCGCGCGCGGTGACTGCTGGTGAATGCGACGCGCGCAAACGTCCTTCCCGGTTCCCGAGTCGCCGAGAATCAGCACCGTCACAGGGAATCGCGCGATGTGCTCGATGGCCCGCGCGACGTCCTTCATCTTCACGCTTTCCATGAAAAACGAATCGTCGAATGGGGCGTGCTCCTTCGTCTCCGCTTCAATCTCCTCGCGGCGCCGCTTGCGATCGAGGGCGAGCTTAGCCTTGAGAAGCACCTCCTCGAGAAAAGCGTTGACGTTGTCAAAATCCTTTGACAAAAAATCGGTCGCGCCAAGCTGCCCGGCCTTGAACGCGAGCTGCGTCATATCTTGGAGCGCCGTGATGACAATCGGCTCGGTTTTCCCGCCCGCGCCCAAAATCTCCGCGAGCAGCTCAAAAGCGTTTTTCCCCGGCATATGAATATCGAGGAACGCCACCTCGACCGCCTGCGTTTGCAGAACCCCCTGTGCTTCCTTGCCGTCCTTCGCACGAAAAACCCGATACTCGCCCTCAAGCGCCGTCGCCAACAACTCACGCACCCCCTCGTCGTCATCGGCGACCAAAACCACGGGCTTTCTTTCCGACATGGCGAAATCATAGCTTCTTGCCGGAAGTCGGTCAAAGTCGTTTCCAATGTAGGCGTCCATAATTTTCTTGAAATACAAACCGTGAATCACGGCTCAATTGCGCGGACCTATCCAACCTACAACGATTTTCTCAATAATTCTCGCGTATCGGGCTCCACAACGCAGCGCGCAACAAAGGGGCATGTGATTTGCTTTGTAAATCGACTCAGGGGCCGATCTGTTCGAGATGAGGAGACTGGGGATGTCGCGAGTGAGTGTCAATCAAACGGAAACGCGGGATGTGGCGAAAATGGTAGCGCCCAATTTCCCGTATTTGAAGCTCAAGGTGGTTGGTTCGGGTGCGGTGAACTATTACCGAATCATCGCGAGCGAGCCCAACAAGATGGTTGTTGAAACGACGCAGGGCCCGCCCGTTGGGGCGCGGGTAATTGCGGAGTTTCATTCGGCGATGGGCGGTCAACTGGCGCGCGCTACTGCGGAAGTCGTTGCCATCAAGAAACGGACGATAGAGATTCGGCTCCTCGGCGAACCGGTTTTTCTCGATCCGTCGCAACCAAGAACCCTCGTTAGGTCCGGGAACTGCTGACAGCGCACCAACGCACCCAATCGTCCCACGCGCTCGGCAGGCTGCCAATCGCAAGACTTGCGACGTCGATTTCAGGCGGGTCGCACCCGTACGACGGCCCCGTTAATTTTCCCGCGACAAGCCCGAGACGGCGCAAGTTGTAACGCACCTCGCTTGCAAAGCCGCTCCCCGGCCAGACCACAAGCCCGTCGTCAGAAAAATCGTAAGGCGGTGCCTTGCCATCGGACTTGAACGACGTCGCAAGCGCCGCTTCAACGCGCTCGCGCGTGTAGTCAACCGCCGCTTTCCGAAAAAAAACAGCAAGAACGCTGTCCAGAATTTCGCGTTCTGTCGTCGAGAGGCGCGCGATAAAGCCGTGCTCTGGCGTTGAAGCGATGATCCAGTCGGACTGCTCCTCGAAAACGAGAACCGCTTCGCCGTCGCCAAGGTGCGGCGCGTTCAACTCAATGCGTATTCGATTTGAGCCGAGGTGTATCCCAGCGACTTGAATTGAACGCCACGCGGCACCACCGACCAACGCGAGACAGTCGATGAACTCCCGTTCAACAAATTGACGCACCGATTCTTCGACGTGGTGTAGCGCTTCCTCGTGTTTGGCGACGCCGCGACCGGCGAACGCCCCCGATTTCGTTGCGGCACGCCGGAGCTTGATAAAAGCCTTCGGGATCGTCCCCGAGTGAAAGCCGGGACGAAGAAGGCGCGCCATCGTCTCGCCGTGGCTGCCAATCATCACAGGCTTGATGTGGGGCGAACGATTCGCGCGATAGAGTCGCCAATTCTCCTTGAGTTCCCATGCGAGAAACCCAAACACGCCCGGCAACAGCACGACCGTTGCGCCGCCAATGGTGTTCGCGAACGCCGAGCCGAACGGCATGAACGGCGCGCTAAAGATCGGAATGAGTTGTGGCGTGAGCGGGAGAATAATCTTATGCGAGACCGTGACGACGGGGAAATGCTTGATGGGGTTGACCTGTGGCTCGATAAGCAGATTGATGTAAATGCGGATGAGGTACGTGAGAAAAAACCAGATGAGCCCGAGCGTCGCGCGGAGCGGAATGAGTGAACGTCGACCGCCCGCTCGAAATCGAAGCCACTCGTCGACAACATAAAGAAGGTGCTCGATGCCACTGACCAGAGCGCTAAAAAAATCGATGAAAAGACGGACCAAGCTCGGAAGGATGTGGTGACGCAGTTGACGACCCGCACGGCGCATGGCGTCGGAGACGATTTCCTCGAACTCGCGGCCGGGCGCGCTCGACAAGAACGCAACGACGAGAACGAAAAGGGCGGCGTCGACGGGAATCATGACGTCGAGCGGCCAGTCGAGGGCGATGCCAATCGGGATGGCGATGAGCGTCGGAACCGCGGGCTTGAGGAGGTAGCGGCCAACAAGGCGCGCCACGATGCTGTCGAGAACGCGCTTTACGACAGGCCGCGTGAGAACAAATCGCGGTCCCGCGTAAAAGACAAATTTTACGGCGGTGCCTAGCGCCTTTGCCGACGCGACGGTCGCACGACGAACGGCTTTGCTGTGGATAAGGCCGAAGACATACGACGCGGTGAGCGCAAACGAGATTGGCGTCAAGATGTGCAAATGAACGCCCGACAGCTTTTGGACGATGGGTCCAACGATGTGCTGGAGCCCCTCAAGCACAATGTACGCGGCGACTGCCGGTAGAAGCGCATAGAGGTTGAGCAGGCGTCCCGAGATGGTTCCGAAGCCGAGCGAGCTGAGCTTCTGGAGGCCGCGCAGGTAGATTTCGCCGCGGCGATAGACGCCGTCGAGCTCGCCGGAGAGGCGCGCATCGGCGCGAAGGAGCACGTCGCCGCAGAAGAACGCGCGGACGCCCGCGAGGTTGGGCAGTTTGAGGTCGCTGCGCGAGATCACGTCGCGCAAGTTGCCGAGCGTCAGGTGGCCGCGGGCGAGGGCGACGTCGAGGAGATCGTTGACGAGTTTTTGACGAGCGACGGTTTCGGGGATGTTGGACGGCGTGAGACCGACTTCGTCGAGAACCGCGTGGATGCGAGGCGAGAGCGACTCGCGGGCGCGACGATCGGCGCGTTCGATGGCCCCGTGCAATAGGCTGCGAAGGGAATGAGCCGACGCGGTATCGAGATCGAGGCGCGCCGCCTTCTTGAGCGCAGATTGCAAGTGCCGAGCGACGCGAATCTGCTGCGCGGCCGGGAGCGGTCGTACAACTTTCGCACGCCCGAACGTCGTCACGAAGCGAACCAAATCGGCACTAAAGAGCTCGCGCTCATGATCGACGCACGCCTTCTGCAGATCGAAGAGAAGGTGGGCCTCAACCGTGTGCCCCGGCCGTCTCGCGTTTCTTAGCGCCGCGCGTTCGGCGAGGCGCCCGAGCTCACCGATCCATCTCGCGCACGGGATCTCGCCAAGCGCGGCATCGAGTCGCTGAACGAGCCGACGAAGCGCGGACGCCGCAGACTGCCCGGCCGCAACCGCATCCAGCGCCGTTCGCACATCGTTTTCGCGTGATTCGCCGGCACCCGCTCCCGCTTCCGCAACCGCATCCGCACCCGCTTCCGCTCCCGCACCCAGCGCCACCGCCTCGGCCTCCCAACCCGCGGGGCAACTCGCGCGCACGACCGCACCTGGATCGATGTCAACGCTCACAACCGCGTGAACCTCGTCGTCCAAGCCCAGGCTCGGGAAAAACCTCGGCACCGCTTCGGGCGCGAAGTAGGCGAGCTCGAGAAAGAGCGCAACAAACTCAACGTAGGCCGCCAAAACGCCATCGGCTGGCAACACGAGGTCTTCGTGGCGCAAAACGAGGCGAATTTCATCAAACTCGGTCTGCCCGATACGGTGGATGCGCTCGCGCGCGACCGCTTCCGAAAACCGTCCCGACGCGATCAGCCGCGAGAACTCAACATGCACGCACGCGTGAAAGATGTCGCGCCAGGCGCGTTGCACAAGCACCTTGTCGTCACCGTTTCGTCCCGGTTCGGGAACCAAGATGACATCACGCGAAAGCCCCTCGAATCGCGCGCGGATTTCCGCCTCCGTCACCATTCCACGAAGCAATTCGCGGTCGACGGCAAAACATCGCGTGTGCGGGACGTGACGTCCAAACCCAGCGAGCCGCCGGACCCGCTTAGCGACGCGCCGCAAAACACGGGGCACGACCCACAACACCGCCGGATCGCGATCTGCCCAGAGCGAAGAAACCGCCGGGCGATTCAACCGGTCCGCTCCGCAATGACGATGAGAAAGCCTGCGACGCGCGCGAGCGGCGAATCAAAGGCGCGTCGCTCAACAACGCGAAGCATCGAACCAACAACCGGCAAGTCGATGAGTCTCGCCGACGGCGTCACCGCGCGGACGCCTCGCACGCCCACGAATCTCACATTCTGCGGGAGTGCGGCGCGCAACTCGGCGAGCGTGTCGAAGCGCGTGTAAACGTCGGCCTCGGTCGTTCCGTTCGCGATGTGGAGCGACGGCCCAAGCCGCTTGACGAGAAAACGCAGCGAGTGGCGGTTGTAGTACTCGAGGAGAAGTGTACCGCCGGGGCGGACAACGCGCGTGAGCTCGCGAAGCGCCGCCTCGCGGTCCGGGACGTGCGCGAGCACCTTGAACGAGCAAACGACGTCGAACGCCGCATCGCGATACGGCAGCCGCGTCAAATCGGCCTGCAGCACGCGAAGCCCACGCGCCGCCGCCCGCGAAACCATCCCGCGCGACAGATCGGCCCCAAACACGCTCGCGCCATCGACCCGCGAAAGCACCAACCCCGTGCCGCACCCCGCCTCGAGCACGCGCCCACCCACCGCGAAGCCGCGCACCAGCGACGACTCAAGCTCATCGACGAGCGCGTGATAACCATGGTGGCGTTCCTTCTCGTAATTCTCTGAAAACCGGTCGTAGTACGCCTTTGGCTCCATCGCCGCGCTTGCCTGTTCCCTTTCGAACCCACATGTAGCATAATTCATCCTTTATTGATCGAACTGGCACCAGAGGAGGTTCATCGATGATCGGCCCTCGAATCAACCACGTTCCAGCAATCGTCTCTCTGGTCGCCCTCCTCGCGCTCGCGTGCGGCGACACAAAGCCAAACGGAAGCCAAACGACGCCCACGCCTCCCGATCGCCCGGCCGCCGACGCCGGGTCTCTCCCGCCTCCAGCCGTTATCCCCGATCCGCCTGCCACGACGGACGCCGGCACACCCGTTGTCGATGCCGGCGACGACGACCAAGTTCCCGACGGCGGACGCATCACGCTCCCAGATGCGGGAGGCCCCGTTACGTATCAGGGTGGCACCGTCGATCTCATGAAGTTCACCGTGTTTGGCGACATCCGCCCAGCCATCTTCGAGTTCGACAACCAGTACCCTGACGACATCGTTCGGGCCATCGCAACGCAGATGAACGCGACGGGCGCGCAGTTCGCGGTCGGCGTCGGCGATTACATGTTTTCATTTTCGGAACGCAGCGTGAACACCCAACTCGACAAACTTCTTGCGGCCGAGCGCCCCTTCACGAAGCCAATTTTTCACGCGATGGGTAACCACGAGTGCTGGGGACCAACCGGCGTCAACTGCCCGAACTACAACGAAACGCCGAACGTCCGTCTTTTCTTGTCGCGCCTTTTTTCGTTTTCGCAACGGCCCTGGTACGACTTCACGGTCACGACGTCGAAGGGGGACGCGAAGTTCGTGCTCATCGCGCAGAACTCGTGGAACGACCAACAGAAACAGTGGCTTGAAACAACGCTCGCGCGGCCGTCAACCTACACATTCATCGTGCGACATCAGCCGTCGGGAACTTGGACGACGCCCGGGCTCGACGAATGCGACCGAATTGTCGCGGCGCATCCGTACACGCTCCTTTTGGTCGGGCACGTTCACCGCTACGAGAAGATTCGCGCGAACACCGTCATGGCCGGCCACGGCGGCGCGCCGCTTGAGGGCGGCGATTTCGGGTACGTTCTCGTCGAGCAGCAAGCGACCGGCCTTCTCAAAATCGAGTCGCGCAAGAAGGGCGACGACTCAATCGTTGAAGCCTGGAAGGTCGACGCGACGGGAACTGAAATCCCTTAGCCCTGGCAACTCCACTCGCCGATCGAAATGTTATCACTTCTATGATATAGTGATAACATGATTCGTACGCAGATCTCGTTTGACAAACGCCTTTACGATCTCGCGCGTCGAGCGGCGCGACGTCGCGGTGTTTCGCTTGCAGAGATGTGTCGCCGTGGACTTTCCATCGCGCTGGCGGAGGATGGTGACGCAAAGCCTTGGATGAAACATGCCGGAACAGTCGCGTCCGGAGATCCTAAAGCCAGTTCATCGATCGACGCGGTTGTTTACGGACGACGCGAGCTTTGAGACCGCGCGTCTTTCTCGACTCGGGAATCTTCATCGCCCTTCTGGATCGCGGCGACGAATGGCATGCAGAAGCACGCGTTCTTTTTTCGTCGCCCCCCAAAGGCTGGTGCACATCGATGCTGGTCGTCGCGGAAACGCACGGCTGGTTCTTGCACCGCATCGGCGAGGAAGCGGCACGACGATTTCACGCACTCCTCGACGACCTCCCCGCGTTCTCAATTCTTCCAACGTCGCTCAGTCACCATCGGGCGACTCGTCGAATGTTGGACAGGCTGCGGGGCTCGAAGCTGACCTACGTTGATGCGTCGAGCCTTGCCTTTATCGATGAGCATCGCGTTCAAAATGTCTGGAGCACGGACCACCACCTTGGATTGACCGGCGCAACGGTCGTACCCATTTGATCACTCGTCGGAGGCGAAGCGGGACTTATCGGGCGCGCGCTTCGCGAGCCGAATCGCGGCGGGCGTTACTTCGACGATTTCGTCTGGGTTAATGAACTCAAGCGCAATTTCGAGCGACAGGTCGCGCGGTGGCGTGAGAATCACGTTTTCGTCGCGCCCGGCCGCACGAATGTTCGTCAGCTTCTTTTCGCGCGTCACGTTCACGTAAAGATCCTTGTCCTTGGCGTTTTCGCCGACAACCTGCCCCGGAAACACCTCAACGCCGTGCCCCACAAAAAACGTCCCGCGCGGCTGCAAATGAAAAATCGCGTACGGCGTCGTTCGCCCGGGTCGGTCCGCAATGAGCGCGCCCGTTCGCCGCTTTGTGAGCTCACCGGCCCACGGCTCGTAACCGTCGACCACGGCGCTCATCACCGCCGTGCCGCGCGTCGCCGTCAGCATCGCCCCGCGAAACCCAAGCAGCCCGCGCGTCGGCACGCGAAACTCCGCCGTCACGCGCCCCGTGCCCATGCCGTGCATATTCAAGAGCTGCCCGCGCCGCATCCCCATAATCTGCGACACCGTCCCCCAATGTTCCTCGGGGCAATCGATCGCGACGCGCTCAACCGGCTCCATCAGCTGGCCCGCCTCCTCGCGTGTCACCACTTCCGGCACACCCACCGAAAACGCAAACCCCTCGCGCCGCATCGTCTCCATCAAAATCGCAAGCTGCAGCTCGCCGCGCCCAAACACGCGACACTCCTCGCCCGCGCTTCCCGCCTCAATCCGAATCGCGACGTTCGTCTCCGCCTCTTCCAAAAGCCGGTCGCGAATATGCCGCGACGTCACCCACCGCGCCTCGCGCCCAACAAACGGCGAAACCCCATTCGAAAAAACCGTCGACAACGTCGGCGGGTCAATTGCAATTCGCGATAATGCACGCGCCGTTTCTCCGGGCGCGGGCACATTCGCAATCGTGTCACCGATATCGGTTGTCTCAGGCCCCGCGATTGCGACAATTTCGCCAGCGCGCGCCTCTTCGATCGGTTGGCGCCCAAGCCCATGAAACGCGTAAACCGCCGTCACGCGCGCCTCCTCTGAAACGCCATCCGCTTTGACCACGGCCACCCGATCGCCCACCTTCACGCGCCCCGAACGCATGCGCCCAACCGACAGCCGCCCAAGGTAAGGGTCGGCATCGAGAAAGTTCATCGACATCTGGAGCGGCCCGTCGCTCGCGTCTTCCGGCGGTGGCAGATGCGTCAATATCGCGTTGAAGAGCGGCCCCAAATCCTTGCCACGGTCGGCCGCCGTAAAGCTCGCAAGTCCGTCGCGCGCGACCGCGTAAACCACCGGAAACCCCAGCTGCGCGTCGTTTGCGCCCAAGTCGATAAAAAGGTCGTAAACGAGATTCAACACTTCGGCCGGCCGCGCGTCGGGACGATCGATCTTATTGAGCACCACGACCGCCGGCAAACCGAGCGCCATCGCCTTTGACAGCACAAACCGCGTCTGCGGCTGCGGCCCTTCGGCCGCATCGACGAGCAAAATGACGCCGTCGACCATATAGAGGGATCGCTCGACCTCGCCCCCAAAATCGGCGTGCCCCGGCGTGTCGACAATCTGCACGGTCACGTCGCCCACGCGAATCGCCGTGTTTTTCGCCAAAATCGTAATCCCGCGCTCGCGCTCAAGGTCGTTCGAGTCCATCGCGCGCTCAACCTGCTCCTGGTGCGCCGCGTAGATCCCCCCCTGGCGAAACATCGCGTCGACGAGCGTCGTCTTGCCATGGTCAACGTGCGCGATGATCGCGACGTTGCGCAAATCTCTCCGTTCTTTCCTCACGCCTCAAACTCCGGGGTCGCGCAGACTGCCATCATCGGCGCCGCCCCGTCAAGAGACGCGACCGGCTAGTTGCCGAAGTTCCGTCGCATAGTCCCCGGCGACATTATCGATGGCGACGGGGTCGTTGCGACAGTTCGTCGAACGAGCACGCCCGATATCCGCGCGGAAGAGTTCCAATAGCCGGGTTTTTCGGACGCGCTCTTTCCGCCCGCTTGGAGCGAACGGCCTTCCTCGACGACCAGAGCGGGGCTACTGAAGTGGTGCGCCCATGTTCCCTGCGTCACGTTTTCCATAGATAGGTACGGATCCATACGGCTGTAAGGGGCGCCCGGCTTTGACGCTCGCAGCCATAGTCGCGAAACAATGGTCGCCGGCGGAAACATGTTATTCGGCGTGACGACGATGTCCGTGACGAGCAGGTTCATTCCCCGCGGCACCTTGTCGAACACTTTTGCGCCGGTCGACGTGAACTGGGTGCACGTCATGGTCGCACCATTTTCCGCAAGAAAACCGGACAGTTCACACGTGACAGGAACACCCCCCTCGCCGCCCGACGCTGATACGACGGCGCTCGCGCCGCCCACAAACAGAACCCCTGCGCCAAGCCCTGCCGCCATGATGCCAGCGAATGTCCAAGTCCGAATCGAATTTGCCATCGTGTTTCCTCCTATGCAAATTGGACGCAAGTCGTTCGGTTTTCATTCAATCAATAATGAAACTACCGGACCGGGCGCACGCCCGGCGCATACTTGAGGACGCGGACCTTCTCCATCGTGACAAGCCCCTCGGTCACCATTTCGTCGAGAATGGGAATGAGCCTCTGGACGTGTTCATCCGTGTCAACGACTTCTGGCAAGACCGATCTGCATCACTGCGCCCATGAGAAACGACCCGACGACGTTGACTGCGAGCGTCCCAAACGGAAACGCCGCGCTGCCCGCGAGCCGCGAAACAGCCCCGTCGAGCAGATACCTCGCAATGCTTCCAGCGGCACCGCCGATCCCTATCCACAAAATATTCAGCACGCGCGACTCCTCCCGAACGAGAACGTTGTTTGGGTAGGAGTCATTGGCCACGCGAGCGCGCGACGGTTACGGCGGACTCCACCGCCCTCATGCGGAGGCCATCCTACAGCAGGACAATCGATTCACAAATGGTGCGCGCGGGTGTATACGAACGGCCGCACGGGGAGAAAGGAACGGCGCGCATGGGTTGGATTGGACGGTTCTGGGGCTCGTCGATCGGGAAAAAGGCGGTGATGGCCGTGACGGGCGTCATCCTCTTCGGGTTTCTGATCGGCCACATGATCGGGAATCTTCTCGTTTTCGGAGGCCCCGAGAAACTGAACAGTTATGCGATGTCGATTCAAAACTCGGCGGTCCTCCTTTGGGGTGTGCGCGGCCTCCTTCTCGTTTCCGTCGTGCTGCACATCATCGCGATGATCGCGCTCACGCGCCAAAACCGCGCCGCGCGCCCGGTCAAATACGAACACCCGAGCACCGTGCGCGCGACGCTCTACGCGAAAACGATGCGCCTCTCGGGCTTGCTGCTCCTCGCGTACATCATCTATCACTTGCTCCACTTCACGCTTGGTAAGCTGCACCCCAACTTCATCGAGGGCGACGCGTACCACAACATGATCGAGGGGTTTAAGCAGGTGCCGGTGTCGATCGGGTACATCGTCGCGATGATCTGCGTCGGGCTTCACTTGCGCCACGGCGTCTGGAGCCTATTTCAGTCGGTTGGGCTGAACCACCCGCGCATCAACAAGTTTCGCGAGGTGTTCGCGGCGCTTTTCGCGGCAATCCTCGTCTTGGGCAACATCTCAATGCCGGTCGCCGTTATGGCCGGCTGGTTGAAGTGAAGGAGGGTTCCGCGATGGAATTGAACGCAAGGATCCCATCGGGGCCGATTCAAAGCAAGTGGGATAAGCACCGCTTCGAGATGAAGCTCGTGAACCCCGCGAACAAGCGAAGGTACAACATCATTGTGGTTGGGTCGGGGCTCGCGGGGGCGTCGGCCGCGGCATCGCTCGCGGAGCTGGGTTACAACGTGCAGTGCTTTTGTTACCAGGACTCGCCACGGCGCGCGCACTCGATCGCGGCGCAGGGTGGCATCAACGCGGCGAAAAACTATCAGAACGATGGCGATTCGGTGTGGCGACTTTTTTACGACACGGTGAAGGGCGGCGATTTCCGGGCGCGCGAGGCGAACGTCTATCGGCTCGCTCAAGTGTCGGTGAACATCATCGACCAGTGCGTCGCGCAGGGCGTGCCATTTGCGCGCGAGTACGGCGGGCTGCTTGCGAATCGGTCGTTCGGCGGCGCACAGGTGTCGCGGACGTTTTATGCGCGCGGGCAAACGGGGCAGCAACTGTTGCTCGGCGCGTATCAGGCGCTCGAGCGGCAAATCGCGCTCGGTAAGGTGACGATGTTTCCGCGCACGGAGATGCTCGACGTCGTCGTCGTGAATGGGCAGGCGCGCGGGATCGTCGTGCGGGATATGGTGTCGGGGCGCATCTCGTCGGTCGCGGCGGATGCGGTCGTGCTCGGCACGGGCGGTTATGGCAACGTGTTCTATCTGTCGACGAACGCAAAGGGATGCAACGTCACGGCCGCGTGGCGAGCGCATAAGCGCGGGGCGCTCTTCGCAAACCCTTGCTACACGCAGATTCACCCGACGTGCATCCCGGTTGCGGGCGAGCATCAGTCGAAGCTGACGCTCATGAGTGAGTCGCTGCGGAACGACGGGCGCGTGTGGGTGCCGAAGCGCGCGGGTGACACGCGGCGACCGGACCAGATTCCCGAAGACGAGCGCGACTACTACCTCGAGCGGAAATACCCGTCGTTCGGGAACTTGGTGCCGCGCGACGTCGCCTCGCGAAATGCGAAACAGGTTTGCGACGAGGGGCGCGGCGTCGGACGGGGCGGGCTTGGCGTTTACTTAGACTTCGCGGACGCGATCAAGCGGCTCGGGAAAAACGCCGTCGCGGAGCGATACGGCAACCTTTTCCAAATGTACGAACGGATTACGGGCGAAGACGGCTACACGGTGCCGATGCGCATCTACCCGGCGATCCACTACGCCATGGGCGGAATTTGGGTTGACTACAACCTCATGACGACCGTGCCCGGGCTTTACTGCATTGGCGAAGCGAATTTTTCTGACCACGGCGCAAACCGGCTCGGCGCGAGCGCCCTCATGCAGGGGCTTGGCGATGGCTATTTTGTGCTGCCTTACACAATTGGCGATTACCTCGCAACGGCGAAACTCGAAAAGATCGGCACCGATCACGCGGAGTTCGCGCGGTCCGAGGC
Organism: Deltaproteobacteria bacterium; assembly: GCA_016192705.1. Taxonomy (GTDB): domain Bacteria; phylum Myxococcota; class JACPTQ01; order JACPTQ01; family JACPTQ01; genus JACPTQ01. The sequence continues at coordinate 15,716 of JACPTQ010000042.1, forward strand.
CGAGGCAAACACGCTCACGCGAAAGCTGCTCGCCGTGAAAGGAAAGCGGACGGTCGATTCGTTTCATCGCGAGCTGGGGAAACTGCTTTGGGATAAATGCGGGATGGCGCGAAACGAAGCGGGGCTCAAGGAGGCGCTCGCGAGAATTCCGACGCTGCGCGACGAGTATTGGAAGAACGTCACCGTGCCGGGAAGCGGCGAAGAGCTGAACCAAGAGCTCGAAAAAGCGGGGCGCGTTGCGGACTTCCTCGAGTTTGGTGAGTTGCTCGTGACCGACGCCTTGCACCGGACGGAGTCGTGCGGTGGCCATTTCCGCGAGGAGAGCCAAACGCCCGAAGGCGAGGCGGCGCGCAAGGATGACGAATTCTCGTATGCGGCGGCGTGGGAGTGGAAGGGCGCGGGGACGGCGCCGGCGCTCAACAAGGAGCCGCTCACGTTCGAGCATGTGAAACCTGCGCAACGGAGTTACAAATGAAAATCACCCTTAACGTTTGGCGGCAAAAGGGCGCGAGCGACGTGGGCCGACTCGCAACGTACGAAGTTCCCGACGTCAGCCCCGATTCGTCGTTCCTCGAAATGCTCGACGTCTTAAACCAGCGCCTCATTGAAAAAGGCGAAGAGCCGATCGCCTTTGACCACGACTGCCGCGAAGGGATCTGCGGGATGTGCGGCTTCATGATCAACGGTGTCGCGCACGGCCCCGAAGCAGCGACAACGGTCTGCCAACTTCACATGCGCAAATTCAAGGATGGCGACGCGCTGACGCTTGAACCGTGGCGCTCGCGGGCGTTCCCAGTCCTCAAGGATCTCGTCGTCAACCGGTCGGCGTTCGACCGCATTGTGCAGGCGGGCGGATTTATCTCGGTCGCGACGGGCAACGCGCCGGACGGGAACGCGATCCCCATTCCGAAGCGAACCGCCGATCTCGCCATGGATGCGGCGGCCTGCATTGGATGCGGCGCGTGCGTCGCTTCGTGCCCGAACGGCGCGGCGATGCTCTTTGTGAGCGCGTTCGTCTCGAAGCTCAACCTCTTGCCGCAAGGTCAGTCCGAGAAAAAGGAGCGCGTGCGGCGCATGGTCGAACAGATGGAAAAGGAAGGTTTCGGGTCGTGCACCAATTACGAGGAGTGCGAGGCGGTTTGCCCGAAAGAAATCGGCACGCACTTCATCGCGCGGCTCAACCGCGATTTTCTCGGCTCGGCGATCACCGGCCCGGGGCAAACATCGTCTGCGTCCGGCGGCGCCGGGTAAGGCGCCCCGCACCGTCCCAACTCGCGACCTTCAATCTAGACATAACGAGTCTTTGAAATCGGACCGACTCCCTTTATAATCTGGCTTCAAAATATTTAACGCGGGGAGGTTCCATGGTTCGCGTCCAAGAATCGACTTCGACAGTGGTGGCTGTTCCAGACCGGTCGGCGTGGATTAACGGCTGGAAATTTGACGTCGGCTGGCTCATCGGCAGCGCCGCCATCGTCCCCGTCATTCTCTTCTTCGTTTGGGCCGGCGCCTCATCCGACGCCATCAACCTTACGGTCACGGCCCTCATCGGCGCGCCCCATGTCTTTTCAACGTTTGCCGCGACCTACCTCGACCCGCGCTTTCGCCGCACGCACCGCAGCCTCCTCATCGCGTCGGTCATCGCCGTCCCAACATTCGTCGTTTATTGGACGCTCAACAACTACCAAGTGCTCCTCTCCTTCTTCATCTTCGCCGCGTCGCTCCACGTGCTCCAGCAAAACGCCTACTTGACCGACATCTACCGAAAGCGCGCGCGCACCGCCGAGCCCGCGTGGTCGCGCCTCATCGACTACGGCTTCCTCTTCCTCTCGATGTACCCGGTCGCGAGCTACAAACTCGTCCACTCAAACTTCGTGCTCGGCGACGTTCCCATCCTCATCCCAAACTTTCTCATGTCCGAAAACACGTACGGCTTCGTGTGGATCGCGTTCGCTTTTTTTCTTGTCGCCTGGTTTGCGAAAACCTTCGTCGAGCACCAGCGCGGTACGCTCAACTACCCCAAGACCGTTCTCATCGCGGTGACGACAACGATCGCCTTCCTCATTCCGATGGCCGCATCGGGTGAACGTCTCGAGCTTGCTTTTCAGGCCGTGAACACCTGGCACTCGCTCCAGTATCTCGGCATCGTCTGGTACATCCAGAAAGTTCGCAAATCGCGCGGCCTCATCGAATCGCCGTTTGTCGCGCGGATGAGCGGCTCGGGGCGCGGTGCAATATCGCGCTTCGTCGCGTTCTGCCTCGGCTGCTCGGCCCTTCTCTTCGGTCTCATGCTCGCGATGTGGAAACTGAACCCGCTCAACCTCGGCTTCATGCAGTACTACTACATGGTGATGCTGTCGTGCCTTCTCATTCACTATGTGCTCGACGCCTACCTTTTTACCGTGTCGAACACGGCTACCGCCTCCGTCGAACGAATCCCATTCGCGGCGCCCGCGGCGTAACGGGTCGTTATTATTTCGTAATTCTCTCAAGATCCTGTTGCCACCTGGTGCGTCTGACAGTGGCAAGGAGGAAACGAGATGAAACGCAAGCAAATTGGTTTGGCGACAGGGATGGCGATTGTAATGACGGCGGCGAGTGTGGTGCCGAGTGGCGTCGCGGAGGCGTGCTACAAATGTGTGCAGCGGCACCAGCCGGTCGAGGTCTCGCCGTATCAACAGATGGTGAACAAAGTCGCGCGGATGGTTTACGACCAAGAAGCACGACGGCTTGCGGGCGAGCACGGCCTCAACATTTTGAACGTGATGTGGGAAGACACGGGGCGCTGGAAGGGGTCATCGTTCGGCCCGAACATCTCAGACGTGACGATTGAAGTTGTGAGCGGCGAAGGCGGCGGGCGACGCATGGCGCTCATGCCCGTTATTCGATACCCGAATTTTAGTGACAAGACATCGGACATTCGGCTCGATAAGTTTTTTATCAAGGTGGGCAACGAGCGCACGGGACGCAAAGCGCGCGTCGTGTCGCTGAAGCAGTTCCTTGAGCATCCGCTCCGCTACATGTCGCTCCCCGAGAAGGGAACGATCAAAGGCGGCACGCTGCTCGCTGAGCGCGATACGCATGCGCTGGTGTCGGCGCAGTCGGCGTTCTTGCCGGTGCCCGCGAGCGGGAAGGCGACGTTTCACCCGGTGATTTTTAATTACCAATCGACGAAAAACAACCCGGCCGTTTTGACGATTCTCGTGACGCGCCAGGGGACGTCGATGACCATCGTTGACAACTCGCGCGACCGTATCGTTGGGAGTTGGGGGCAGCGGCTTTACTTCAACAAGAAGGGCGAGCGCGCGCCGCTCATCGCGGAGCGTTTGTCGCACGTGAAGTCGACGGGAAAAACAGCGAACAACGAGGCCGCATCGAGCCTCGGTGACGATTCAAATTTGCTGATGCTCGTGCAGGTGCCGCTCAAGTACAACGCGCCGCGACGCGTCTACGGTTATGGAGGGTCGGCCGACATGGCGGCTCCCTCGGGAATCGGAGTTTACAAACTGAAGTCGGCGGCGAAGCCAGCAGCGCCGATGGCGAAAGCAGAGTCGGGGGCGATGGCGCGGATGCCGAGCACAATGGAGACGGCGGTGCTTGGGCACGGGCCGACGGACGGACCGTACGCGGAACTTAGCGGCCTCACGATCGAGCGCGACCAACGATTCCCGGTGCGCGTGACGGTGCAGTTCTATCAAGCGATTTCGGATGCGAACGTCGGCGAAGCGAACATGGCGGCGCTCGCGTCGCAGATTTCGAAAGTCTACGCGAAGGGCGATTACATCGGCTCGCTCGTTGTGGGTGACCCGAACGCCGATCGCCGACCGACCGCCTGGACGGGGATCAAAGAGAAGCCCGAAGTGACGACGGTGTGTGATTTTCCGGGGCTCGTCGAGCAGTACGAGAAGCTCGGCTGGACGCTCCCCTGCAAGATGACCGTTGGAATTCACTGAGCGGTTCAGGCGCCCTTTACTCTCTCCTTCATTCCACTGACAATTCGACCGTTCGCCAACACCGATGAAATGGAGGTCCCATGACGAAATTACAAAAGCTTCTGTCGCTTGTGATGGCGGTCGGTGTTGCAGGCAGCGTTGTCGGGGCCTGCGTCAAACGAGGAATCGTGCCCGCGGGCCTCTTCTTCGACGAATCGCACAACGGCAAGGTCATTGAAGTTCCGGCTGGCGAAAAGTTCACGGTTGATCTCGCCGCGTCGTCTGGCACGCTCCCCCCGCGCTACCGGTTTGACCGGCTGGACCCAATGATCGACGGCGACGCGGTGAAGTTTGTCGAGCGTTCCGCAACGCCGCCAACTCCTGGTGCCGCGGGCGCACGCGGACGCGACGTCTTCACGTTTGTTGGAGTCGCGGTGGGCGAAGTGACGCTGTCGTTCCGAAAGCGGCTTTATCCACCACAGATCAAGCCGTACGAAGCTGTGGCGCCGCGGCCGCGCACACTCGATGTTCGCGACCTCACGATCCGCGTGGTCGTCTTGAAGTAGCGGTCGCGTTAGTACCGATTGATGTCGCCGCGGGCGAGCGCGCGATCGATGGCGCGCGTGAAGAGGGCGACCGCGAGCGGCATCATGATGACGGCAAACGCAAGTAGCGCAAGGATTTGCGAGAGCAGGTCACCAACCCCGGCCCCCATGAGGAGCGCGCGCCGAATTCCAGACAAGATGTGGGTGACGGGGAGGAGGTTCGAAACGAACTGGAGCGGCTCAGGCAAGAATTCAACAGGAAACACGAGGCCGCCGAGAAACGCGCCACCAAGGGAAATGGCCCACGAGACCGGTTCACCGCGGCGAAACCAAACGTAAAACGCGGCGGCGAGAAAGCCGAGCGCGGTGAGACTCGCAATGCCAATGGCGACGATGGTGAGCGCCGCAAACCAATCGGCACGTGAAAAATCGACGCCGAAAAGGAAAGCCGCGATCGCAATCGTCGCGCCGATGCGGCCAACCTGGAGCGCAAGCGGCACGATCTGAAAGCCGATGGCGATTTCGAGTGGGCTCGCCCGTGTGAGAAGAAGTGACTCGAACGTGCCGACGACCATTGATTCGCGAAGGCGCGCCGTGAGTCGGGCAACCGCGCCGCCCGTCATCCCTTGCGCGGCGAGTCCCGTCACGAGGAACGCAAGCAGATTGCCGCCGTACGGCGCGAGTGCGGGCGATGGAACCGCGACGAGCCGGGAAAAATAGAAGGCGAGAGCCGTCGCGAAAACAAGGCCGACAATTCGCGTGACCCAGACGAATCGATACGACCGTTCAATCGCGAGATCGCAGCGCACGAAAGCGAAAACCCTATGCATCGTCGGTGCCCGGCGCGTAGGTGCTTGCGCGAAACGGTCCAATGCGCTCGACGCGCCCACGCGACAGAGAAACGGCCGTCGGGCAAAGCGCGCCCATGAGATCGAGCGAATGCCCGGCAACGACAAGCGTGCCGTGCGATTCCGATTGCCACGCTTTGATCGCGCTCACGAATCGGGCCGACGCCTCCGCATCGAGCGAACGAAACGGCTCGTCGAGAAGGAGGACGCGCGACTCGGCAAGGAGCGCGCGAGCGAGGGTCAAACGCTGGCGCTCACCCTGCGAAAGCGCGCGAACGGGGCGATCGAGAAGCGCCGTTAGGCCAACCGATTCTGTGGCGTACGAAATTCGATCGCGCTTCCGGGAGCCGGTGAGGTCGAAAAGGGCCGCGAAAAGCTCGAGGTTTTGCCGCGCCGTCAGCCTCCAATCGTGACTCCGCTCGTCGGCCGGCGAAAAACCAATGAGGCTTCGGACACGACGCGCATTTGTACGCGTGGAGTAACCAAGCACACGCACCTCGCCGCGCGTGGGAAGAAGAAGTGACGCGAGCACCTTGAGGAGTGTTGTTTTCCCGCTGCCGTTCGCGCCGAGAATCGCGACCCCAGCGCCCTCGGTCATCGCAAGTGAAACGCCCGACAGTGCGTCGTCAGCGGCTCCCGCATAATGGAACGAAAGCCCATTCACCTCGATCGCCTGCGCCACGCGCTGAGTCTAGCCGAACGAATTGATTCGCGCCAAAACGGCGTGCTAGGGTCCCTGCCCCATGGGCCTGAAAGACCTCTTGTTTCCGTCGAAAGAACTGCGCGACGAAAACCGCCTGCGGAAGCTCGCAAAGAAGGCCGCGCAAAAATACCTCGTTAAAGAGGAGCGGCAGGAGGCCATCGACCAGCTTGTTCGCCTCGGCACAGCGGAGGCGTGTGCCGCGCTGCTGCCTCGCTTTGCGGTGGCGATCGACAACACCACGGTCGACGAGATGGAGAAAACCGCGGTTTACGACGGCCTCGTGAGTCTTGGTGACACCGCGATCGAGCCGACGGTCAAGGCGCTCGCAACCGCCCAGTCGATCACGTGGATTGTTAAGACGCTCGCCGCGCTGGTTTCCAAAGAGCGGGTGGTCGGCGAACTCACGCGCGTTCTCACCGATCTCGACCACGGTTACGACCGGGGCAATGAGCGGCGCGTTCAGTTCATCCAGCACCTTGGCGAGCTTGGCGATGCGCGAGCGATCGAAATTCTGCTGCCTAAGCTAGACGACTTCGACCAAAACGTACGCGTCGTCGCCATCGAGGCGCTTGAGCGAATCGGTGACGAACGCGCGTGTGGGGCGCTGGCCGAGCGAATCGCGACCGACGAGAGCGTTCGGATCCGAACGCGCGCGCTCGAGGCGATTGCGCATTGCGGCTGGTCTGTCGGCGATAAACGCGAGATGGTTGAGGGCCGATTGCCGCCAGATTTTGTCATCGACGGCGAAGGGCGCGTTCGAAATCGCGTGCGGGTGTTCCAGGAGGCGATGGCTTCCGACACACGCACAAAGAAGCGCGCCCTCAAAGAAGTTCACCTGATTCAAGCGGTCGAAGAAATCGTTCCACTGCTGCTCGAGGCGGCGTCGGACAACGATGCAGAGGTCCGCTGGCGATGCGCGCAGCATCTCGGCAAGATTGGCGATCCGCGCGCCGTCCCCGCGCTCAAGCGGCTTCGCGAGGACCCCGTCTCCGACGTGCGAAAACGGGCCGAGGAGGCGCTTCGAAATTTCCCGATCGAGACACCGTAGTGGAGACCGAGCGGATTCGCGTTTGGTGCGAGGACCTCCCGTTCTCCGAGCTCGCTCGCCCCGCCGTCATTCGCCTCCTCAACGAACACCGCCTGTCGCCCCTCATTGCGACCCGCTCCGCGAATCTTGACGCACCCCTCGCCAGCGCCATCGGCGCACTCACACGCGGTGGCGTGACCGTCGGACTTTGGCCGCTCCTCAGCGAGGCGGACGGCTACTGGGCCAACGCGTGCAGCGCCAACGCGATGGCCGCGCTTGTCGAAACCGTCGTGCGGTTCGTCCGCGACAATGACCTTACCGTCAACACCATCGCCATCGACATCGAGCCGCCGCTCACCGCCCTCCGCTCCGTCCAGCGTACGCGCGGCATCGAGCGGGTCCGCGCCCTCGCGCGAGCCCTCGCCACCCCCGACCGCGCACAACGGCTGCGACAGGCCGTCGCGAGTTTCACGCGCACCCAAAGCTATCTTCAATTTCACGGGTTTGAAACGCTGGCCGCTGGTATTCCGCTCGTCATTCTCGACCACGGGCTCCGAATACCCCTTGTTCAGGATGCGCTCGCAACACCACTTCTCGATGTCCCCTGGGATCGCATCTCGTGGATGACCTACACATCGATGGCGAGCGGCTACTTTGGCCCGCTCGTTTCACGCGCCGATGCGCGGGCGCTCATGTCGCTTCTGCTCGAACGCGCACTTGCGTTTGATCGCCGTCACACAGCGGTGTCGATCGGACTCACGTCGACCGGCCAAATGAAGGACGAGGAAATTTACAGATCGCCCATTGACCTTGCGCTCGATGTGGCGGCCGTTCGCGCCCTTGGCGTCGACGATATTTCCGTTTACTCACTCGAAGGCATTCTTGCGCGCCCCGAGCCCGAACGCTGGTTTGCGGCTCTCGCGACGCCTGAGCGGCGAGCTCCGATCACGGTGACCGCGCGCTTGATGCTTGACGCCGCATGGGTCGCAACGAGAACAGCGTCGCTTCTCGCTCCGCCAATCTGATGCCATCGATTGGGCTCATTGCAAATCCGAATTCACGTCGCAACCGCAAAGACCCTGACGCGATGCGCGCCATGCTTCGCTACCTTGGACGCGACGACGAATACGTTGAGACGGGAAGCACCGAAGAAATTGCGCGCGTCGCGGCGCGCTTTCGTCGGCGCGGCATCGATGTCCTCGGCTTGAATGGCGGCGACGGAACTCTTCACGCGACGCTCACGGAATTCATCCGCGTCTACGGCAACCAGCCTCTGCCGGCGATCGCGCTTCTTCGCGGCGGCACGATGAACACAGTGGCCAATTCGTGCGGTGTTCGCCAAGGCACGCCGGCCGAACTCATCAAGGCGCTCGTGGGCGCGCGGCGACGCGGACTCCCGCTTGCCGGCGTCCATCGCGACATCATGCGCATCGACGACCGCTACGGCTTTATCTTCGGGAACGGCATGGTCTACGAATTCATCGCTCAATACTACTCGTATGGTGATCCGTCGGTTTGGTCGGCCTTTCGGACTCTGATCGAAGGGTGTGCATCGGTTGCCGTCGGAGGCGCGATTTCGCAGCGGATGTTCCGGCGGTTTTGCGCCAAAGTCACCGTCGACGGGAATCGCTGGCCTTACCCGGATTACGTTTCCGTTGTTGGCTCAACCATTTCGCAGGTCGGGCTTGGCTTTCGTCCATTCGTTCGCCACGAAGAGCGCCCTCATTCGTTTCACATTCTTGGACTTTATACGACGGCAGCGGGCTTTGCCCTCGAGCTTCCGTTGATTCGCCTCGCACGGCCACTCAACCCCAAAAAAATAATCGACGCCGTCGCGGAACACGCGCTCTTCGAAGCCGACGAGCCCATAAAATACATCGTCGATGGCGACCGCTATGAGGGCCCCAAGCGCCTCGAACTCGGCGTTGGTCCGCGTCTCAAAATCCTTTTGCTTCGTTAACGTTTCATCGCGTTGGCGCGATAAACCGAAAGATTTTTCTCGCAGAGTTCGATATCGGCCGGCGCGCGCGCCAGTTTCAGCGCGGCCTCACTCACATGGATCGCGTTCGCGTATTCCCGCACGGCGTTGAGGTCAACCGAGAGGTTGATGAGCGTACGACTCGAACGCTCGGCGAGCCCCGTCGCACGCTCGTTCAGAACGCCGAGGTTTTCAAGCTGGGCGTGGCATTGCGAAAGCGAATCAACCATCGATCGGAGCGAAAGCCACATGGCATCGGATCGCTTTGCGCGCCGTTCCGCATTGGCTGTTGAATCCGTCTCGATGTTTGAGCTCGCGTGATCGACCGTCGCGCAAAGTTCGGAGGCGATCACCTCAGCCGTCCGGCGGAAGAGGCGACTGCGTAATACCTCGTCCGCAATCGAACGTCGTTTCGTTTCACCGTCGAGCCACGTGCGAAGTGTCACCGCGAGTCGCGCCTCCGCTCGATCAATCGCTTCCGTTGCCGCGTCACGACCGACGCGCGGGTCGTCGAGATCGATCGCGCGACCGCTGACAAACGCGGCATAAACTTTCTGCGAAAGCGCCTCATCCCAAGCCGCCGCCCAACGTCGCCAACCACTCCACCCGCGCCCACCCGCCTCTCGTTCCCGCTCGATCTCGACGGCAACGTCGTGTCGCGCGAGCATCCGAATTCGCTCACTCGAACATGACGCAGCGATTTTCTCCACGTCGCGCTCGCGCCTTTCGCCACCCGAAATAATTTCAAGAAGCTGCTCCGTCGCGGCAATCTCCGCGCGCAGGTTTCCGAAACGCCATGCGAAGCCAGCGAGCCATGTCTCCGCCGATTTCCAGTTCCTCTCGGCTATCGCGGACCTAAATGCGGCGAGGCCCGTCGCCAGCGATTGCCTTCGCGCTTCGGCTGCTTCCCGCCATTTCCCCGCATCTGACGGAATTCCAGCCCGTCCCGCGAGCAATTCGCCGATCGGGTCGGCGGATTTCCGAACGACTGTGTCGAGCTCGGAGCGAGCCGCGGCAACCGATTCCGTGATCAGTCGGATGAGCGCGCGAACCCGTGGTGGCGCTGCCGCATCGAACTTTTCCGGAACCTCGAAGCGACGCCCAGCCGATGCGCCTTCAAGAAAAGCGTAAGCCGCCCGGCGTCCAACTTCGTCGCGAAACGGACTCTCAAGACGAGCCACGGAAACAATTCGACTTGCCATGTCGGCACGTCCCGATGCAAGACACTCCTCAGCGACAACGCGCGCGCGCTCGCGTGCTACGTCGCGTCCCTTCTCGGTGCGCGATCCCGCGCGAATCCAAAATCGCACGGCGTCAGCAAAGGCGCCTGTTCCATACGCATAATCGCCCGCCGCCTCTTCCACGTCGCCGGCGACCCCCTCGTGGAGCATCCGATCGAGAACCACGCTCCTCTCTCGTCGCCGGGCTGCATAACGGAACAGCTCGCGCGCCGTCCAAGCCGACTCAACGGAAGCCGACGCCGATTCAACAAGCGTGGCGAGCGGAACTTCGACTCGCAACGCGTCCTCCATACGGAGCAAGACATTGTCCGGCTCGTGTTCAAGGCCGGCCAACGTCCAGGCGCGGCACGAAACAACCTCGCCGCGCAAACGACTGAGCCGCGCGAGTCCCAAACACGCAGCGCCCTTCGCGACGCCCTTCTTGAACGACGCGATCAGCGACCGCGAGAATCCAGCGGAATCAGCCTCACCCGCGCAAATGAGCGCGCGAACAACGTCGGCCCTCGCACGCACCGCTTTCGATCGACGCGCCCAGAAGAGCCAACGGTTTGCTTCGTCGTATTCCTTCGCATGTGCACAGACGATGCTTCGTAAAAACATGAAGTCAGCCGCGAGCGATTTCCACCATGGAACCACCGCGATTAATTCCGCTGCGTCAGCAAACGCTCGCCGCGCAATCGCAAGGCGCGCGAGCTCGAAACGGGCAAACGCCGAGTCTTTGGCCGCGAGTGACAGCCTCAGATCTCGTTCCGCCTCATCGCACCGACCCTGGAGAAGCTCGACTCGGCCGAGCCACGCGCGAGCCAAGCCTGAAACGAACGCGGAACGACGAAAGTTGTCCTCAGCTTCAAGAAGCAGCCGCTCGCGCGCTACGCCCGTCAAACCGCGCCGCACGGACAAATCGGTTGCTCGGGCGAAATCGATGGCCCGACCTGGTGTATCGTTCGACTTCTTCGATCGAGCGATCGCCTTCCGAAGAAGCCAGAATCCAACGGCCCGAAACCCCAAGCCGTTGAGAAGATACCCCACGACCCCTGGGAAGAGCAGTACCGCGAGAAACAGCGCGACAAATGCGACGCGTAAAACGACGACAACGTCGGACAGATCCACGATCGCTGCGCCACTATTCATTCCGCGGCTTCTCCCTCGGAACCGCGACAACAACCTCGCCCGGCGAAAGCAGGCTCTCGCCGAGAAAGAGTGTGGGCTTGACGGTCTCGGAAACCACCGCGCGCGTCACGTCGTCCGTGGGTTCGAAGACGAGCACCGTCACGGCGTCGCGCTCGTCCCAAGTGCGCCCTGCGGGATCGTCGATGCGAATGCCCAGCGACTCGAGCGCCGCGAGCATCTTGTCGGACGACGCTTCGACCGTTCGTACCACGGCACGCTCCGCTTCGCTGAGCCTCGCGAGCCGCGACCGCACGCGCCACACCTCAGTCGCGAAAACCGTAAGCGCCTTAGACAGCCGCTCGATCGCAGCCCGTTCCGCGGTATCACGCGCTCCGGGGCTCATTCCCCGAGTCGCAGCGAAAACGCCGTCCTTCGCATCCCCTCTCGACTGCGAGGTCCTCCTCGCTCCCAGCAGCCGCTTGAAGAATCCAGCCACTACGACCCCCGCGATCCCTTCGCCCGCGGCACCCCGACCATCTCGCCCCAATCAACGTCGTCGAACGACAGAAGCGGCAACCCGGCGTCATCAAGTGTGGCACCAAACGCCGCGCGCTTTCTCTCCGCGTGATCGCCGGGCAACTCGTATTTCGGGGGAAACTCAAGCGATGCCCAAAGCATCTCTTCAGCTACAACCGCGCTCAGAGGGCGCTCCTCCGTCGCCGCCTTTTCCAGCGCTTCGCCGAGTTGAGCAAAATCGCTCGCGTCAATGTTCTCGGGATGGAGTGCCCGCGCAAGCACTTCGGCTTCAAGGCGCCGATGCGGGTCGCGCAACTCATCGAGGGCTCGCCGCACCTCGTGCTCACGCGCCGCGTCCTCATCGCCCGTAACACCAAGCGCAACCTCCGCGAGAAGCCGCTGGGCCGCGCGCTCAATCTCACCACGGCTCGCACACGGCGAGACGCCCAGCACATCGAAAGGATTTCGATCGCTCCTCACCGCACGCCCGAACCAAACCCCTTCACACGGTCCTGTTCATCCGCCGGCAAGAGCTTCCAAAGCGAACGCACCGTCTGCTTCAGCTCGTCGATTTTTCCACCCGACTCGTGCCCTCGTATCTTCTGCCCAGCCTCAATGAGTCGGTGCGCCGCCTCTCCATCCGTGAAGCGACTCGGCGTCGACGCCAAATAATCAAATTCGGCCATCCACGTCGCTGGATCCCGACTCTCAATCGCCCACGCAAGCTGGTGCAGCTCGTCGCCCTTCCACTCCACCGCATGGACATCGCGCTTCTCCCGCGCCGTCACGACCTCCGCCTGGAGTCGCTCGAAATGTTCGCGCTCGATCTCCTGGCCCGCCGAAATAACCGCCATTCGCGCACGCGCGAGCGCCCGGTCAACCTCTTTCTCAACCTCCGGCCACTTGAGCGCCGCCTCAACATCATCGACCCGCATCTGCAAATCGAGAAGTCGCCGCACCGCCTGCTGCGCGGCATCGGTGTCACCGCCCTTCGCGGCATCGATCGCGATCTCGAGCTCAATCACGGCGTCGTCAAGATCGCGCGACAATCCAACCGCCGCCGTCGCCCCAAGATCGGCCGCCGCACGACGCGCTTTCGACAGGCGCGCGCGCTCTGCCCAAAGCGTTTCTGCGAGTCTCTCTGGGTCCGCGATCGGCGTTGCGATCGTGACGATCTTTTCGAACACCTGATCCGCGAGCGGCACATACGCTTGTGCCCGCACCGAACCCGAAGCATCGACCTCAATCGTGACCTCAACCTCCGTTCCAGCCGGAAGAGTCCGCCGAAGGTTATCGGCATGGATTTCGAGGGTTCCTATGTGTCGATTGCGATCGGCCCGCAGCGATTCACCTTGAACAACAGGCACCGCCAGGATCTCCCCGCTCTCGCCGATGTTGAGTGGCTGCACCGTTTTATGGGTGAACGTGCGCCGCGCCGGCAAGCTCGATCCCTTCGTGATGTAAAACCGCATGTTGTTGTCCGCGGTTGCGACGCCGACCGATCGCGACAAAGGTGGTTCCGAAACGACCATTCCGTAGCTGATCGAGAAACCGTCCGGCGAAACAGCGACCGCATCTCCGCGTTCGTCAACGGCGCGCACAAGAAACTTCGTCGACCCTTTCTTGTGAAGCCGCACCGACACCGTAAATCCACCGCGCGCGTTGACGGGAACCCGACCCGAGCGGAAGGAGCCATCGACGGCGTCGATCTCGACCGCGGCGACCGCACGCCGATCGTTGGCGTCACCGGTCGACACGCGTCCGACAACGAACGGCTCCGCGTCCTGAGATATCGGCGGGTATTCAAGTTTCACGCGCCACGTCCCGCGAGGCACCGCGACAAGCGCTGTCGACTCGAGGCGCTGCGTCGCCGCATGAATGGCCGCGCCCTGTGCAACAATGGTGAGCGGGTCGACGCCAGCTTCCCCCTTTACACCGAGCGCGTCTTCGACGGCCGCCCGCAGCATGGGCGTCAACGTGGGTCCGCCAACAAAAATAAGCTTCTCGATCGCACGCGACGACAACCGATTACGTTCGATGAGGCGCTGCACGAGTTCAACAGACTTCGCAACCCGCGACTCGATCATTTGCTCAAAGTCGCGCCGCGTGAGCGTCAAGCTAAGGTCGACGCCGTCCATCAACGCGTCGATTTGAAAGGGGGCCTTCTCCGCGCGCGACAAAAGAATCTTTACGTCCTCCGCCGTGGCCTTGAGTTTCGCGAAAGCCCGGCGCACCGCGGGATCGGTCGACGATCGGTCGAATCCCATTAAGCCATCGTCGCGCAGGTGCTTCGCCGCCCAATCGACGATGAGCCAATCAAAATCTTTACCGCCGAGAAAATTATCGCCGTCATGGTCGACGACCTGCATTCGCCCGTCGCGCGTCAAAAGTACCGACGTGTCGAACGTCCCGCCGCCCAGGTCGTACACGACCCATGTCCCGCGAACATCGGTCGGCCCGCGATAGCCGCACGCGATGGCCGACGCGATCGGTTCTTGGAGAAGGGGCGCGACATCCAATCCCGCAAGTTTCCCCGCGCGCCCGGTCGCCTCGCACTGCGGGATCTCGAAGAGCGCCGGGACCGTGATAACCGCGGCCGCCATCTCCTCGCCCAATTGATCGCGAACATCGGCGCGCAACGATTTCAGCACTTCGGCCGACAACGCCTCCGGCCCAAGTTCTCGCCCCGACTTGGGGAATCGCCACGCCTCGGTCGTTCCCATGATGCGCTTGAATTCGGCGCGCGTGTTGTCGGGGTCGAGCTCCAGCGTCTGCTTGGCCCGGCGCCCGACCGTGACCGCACCATCGGCCGCGACGCGAACAACCGACGGCGTCACCTCAGCGCCATCGCTGTTTCGCACAACCTGAACCTGCCCGTCGTTCATAACGGCGACCGACGAGTTCGTCGTCCCGAGATCAATTCCGAAATCGATTGTGGTTCGCCCCATCTCGCGACTCCTTCTCTTACGCCCTTACGGATTGTATCCGCTATCCGTCAGGGCGCGAAGAATGCCGCCCCATTGTTCTTCACGTAGTCGATCCCCGCACGGAGAATGTCGGCGATCGTTTTGGCCTTTGCGTCAAGTAAGCTCGCGAGGTCCCGAAGAAAGGGGCCGGTCACGAGATCCATCACCATCGTCTTGAGGCCTGCCAGGCCTGCCGCGCCCCCACTCTTCACCTTATCGATGAATGCGATCAGATCGGCCGGCTTCTCGAGCAGCCCACAGAGCTGGTTGACGAGGAACGTGACGACCGTCTTCGCGACGCCTTCCGGGACCTTGTTTACGACGACCGCGGTCAAGAACGCCCTCACCGCCGGGGCGATCACCACCAAAATGGCCTCCACCTTTTTTTTCACGTCCGAACCGCTGAAGGTCGTCGCGAGAGTTTTCGCGTTCTTCACGAAACCACCCGCGGCATCGATGAGCGCGTTGATGAACGTGGTCACCGCACCCGCCGGTGCGACCCGCGCGATCTGCGCCTTCGCGACGCCGAGCACCTTGTCGACGATGCCGCTCACGACACCGCTGGCGCCGTTTAGCGTGAGCTGATTCCAGGCATTCGGACCATTTGCGAGCAGGCTGACCACGAACGTCCCGAGCCAGTCGAGCCCCTGGATCACGAGATCCTTGAGAATCACCAGACTCGCGGGGAAAAGCGGCACGACCTTGGCCTTGAGGAAAGTCATCAAGACCGGGATCATCTCTGCGAGCTTGCCCTTGACGAGGTTCCCGATCTCCTGCGCCGTGGCGCCGATATTATCGAAGACCGACAAGAGGATCCCCTTCGCCGCGACCACGACCGGCTTCAGCTCCAGATCGCGAACGGCCCAACCGATAAGCTGGTCGAGGAGCTGGCTCACCACGCCTCGGATCTGCATCCACACCGCCTTCGCGCCGCCCGGGCCAGCCGGAAGGAGCGACGCAAGCTCGCTCGGGTTCGCCGCGTAGTGGACCGCCTTCTCGATGATCGTCTTCAGGACCGGCATGACGGGATTCCCACCCACGACTCGCTCCACGACTTGCACGATGATCGCGGCGACCGTCGCCTCGTTGAACACCACTTTGCTGACATCGATCGTCGGCGTGACGCCTTGGACCATCCACGCCAGCAATGCACGGACGCTGCTTCCAACCGTGTTCGTGAACGCCGTCCATGCGGCCTGCGCCTCTGGGATGGTCCGCTGCGGGTTGGCGAACAGCTCGACAAGCCCCCCAAGCACCGTGCGCACGTGCCCCCCGATCGTCGGGCTCCCGGCCGAAACGATGTTCACGACCGCATCGACAACTTTGCCCATCGCCCTCTTCGCGAGCTTCACAACTTGCACGGCGCCCTTTCCTGCAAGCGCCGTCAACCCGCCCACCTCCAGCGACACGAGCGCATTCACCATCTCGGTCACCACCGCATCGGCGATCGCGACGACGACCGGGCTCGCCCCCGCATCGGTCGCCTTCTTCTTGAGAATCTCCTTCACCGCGGTCGCGACCTCGCCAAGGATCGCGTTCCCATTGGTCGCTAGCCACGTCGGCACGCTGTCAAAGAACACCTTCCCCTTCACGAACGGCCCGTTCGGACCCAGGAGCGCGGAGAGCACGTTCTCGATCGTCGGCTCGAGCCCAGTCCCCGCCGCCACGTTTTTCAACCGGCCGATGAGATACGGCTTCGCGACGTCGACTGCGTTCGCGAGGATCGCCTTCACGTTCGCGTTGACATCCGTGCCCCCGAAAACCGCCCCGCGCTTCGCATCATCCGTCAGGAAGTCGAAGAGCCTCGCGATCGTCTGCGTGACGAGGGTCTTCTCGAATCCGAAGACGTCGGAGATGAAGGCGGCGAGTTGGTTTTCAACAAACGGCCGAATCCACCCAACGATCTTCGTCACAAACGCCCACGGGTTATCGATGTAGTCTGTTTTGAACTGGGAGATGTTCCCAATCACCCAGACGATCCAGTTATATACCTCCTCGATCAGCGTCTTGACCGACCCCGAAGCCGGGATCTGCGCGAGGAACCACTTCCCGAGTTCACCGAACGACCCCGCGATCCACGCCCCGACCTCCGCTGGCGTCAGCGGCGATCCGGACCGCAGCTTCGCCACCGCCGACGACAGCGACGTCGCTATCGTGTTGAGTATCGTCTTCGCGATCTCAGGCATCGGGACGAACGCCGTGATGATCGGCACCACCGAAGGGAAGATCTTCGTCGCGAGGAAATCCACGATGAACTTGAGAAGGTACTTGCCCTTGTCGCTCGCATTCGTCAAACCGCCCTGAAACGCGGCAAAGTTGGCGTTCCTCACGGTGTTCTGGATCTCTCCGACCGCTGTCGTAAACGTACCCCTCGCGCCGAGATTCTCGATCCTCTCCGCGATGACGACCTTGAATCCTTCGATCATCCCGATGATCACCTCTTTGAATTGGTCGCCAACGCTCATCCCCTCTCGGCTGTTCGCGACGATCGCCCTTTTCGAGAAGATCAACGCGCGAATCCAAAAGGAAGGTGGCGGCTTGATGTTCGCGAGGATCGTCTCGATGGTGGTGAGCGCCGCAGCAAACGCGGCCTGGACGGGGCCCTTGCTTCCATACTGCGAGGCCGACTGAATCATGTCGAGGACGAAGCCGATGACGACCGCGAGGACTGGGTTTATCTCGATCTGGCTTGGGTCGCCCGTGGAGAGTTCCTTGAGCTTGAGCCACTTGGGTAGATTCGCGACGACCACGCCCTTCAAAAGCGCCTTGATGCCGAAATCGAAAACGAGCCACCACGCGACCTCGACAAGTTGGACCAGAATCGAGCCGGCGAACGGAACGGCCGCTGCCGAGCTCAGAAGAGTTGCCTTGACCCCCTTGAGCGCCATCTTAAGGATGTTCAACACTAAATCGACGGTCCTGTTGCCGAGCATGACAATGATCGACTCGAGACTCGTCCCAAAGTTCTTGAGGAACACCTTGGTGAGGCAGGCGAGCTTGTTGTCCATCGACCCCGAAAGCCCCAGCGTCTCCTTCCGGTATTCAGCATCCTCGCAGTCGAACGATTGTTCGGGTGAAAGGCCAGAGGCTTGTGCAAGTGTCTTTGTCAAGTCCTCGAGCCCAGTCGCCTGAAGGATGATGCCGAGGATCGTTCCCACGACCGACGAGACCCCGCCCGCCACGGCGGCGCCCGCACCGCTCTGGCTCGATCCGCCTTGCGCATTCCTCTCATTGGCGATCTCCGCCGCACCATCGTCGAGCAGCTTACTGATGAAGTGCTCCTGATTGTAGAAGGGGCTGGGTGGGCTGGGGTTGCAATCAAGTGGTTTGCCGTCCACCTTCGGCGCCGGCCCCGACGACGGCCCGGGCTTCCAGCTACAGCCGTCGCGCCAGAATTTTTTGACCTCCTCCAGTTTCTCTTTCACCTGTGGGTGCGAGAAGATCGCGTTCCACAGCGGCGACTTGCTCGTGTTGGCGTCCATCCAAATCTTCGCGAATTTCTTTATCCCGTCTTTGTTCAGGGAACGACCATCTGGAAACACAAACCCGCGGCACGTCTCGATCTCCCCCACGAGCAAAAAGCACTTCTGCCATGGGCTAATCGGAAGTTGGTCGAGGACCTGCCTCCCCTGGGACGATAGGATCTTCGAACCGAACGGGAAGAACCGGCGCACCCGGAGGACCTTGCGAACGCTCGTGTCCAGTCGCTGGTCCGATGCCTCTTGTTTCCGATGGCGTTCGGTGTCAAACGCCTCCTCGATGGCACGACCGACAGCCCAGTTGAATACCGTGTTCCCGGTTGGCAGCTCGGTGAAGGTGAACTTCCGGGTCCCGAGCGAGCCGCCCAGGTCAACCGAAACGATTGCGGACGGCGTACCGACCGCGGTTGCTGGGTTTGGTTGCCCTGTCGAAAGCTTGGGGTACTTGGCCTCCGCCTTTTCCCGGCAGTTGTCCCCCGCCCGCTTGCCGTCGACGCATTGATCGAAAAGCGCCTCGAGCGCACAGCGCGCGCACGCCTCGATCTCGTTGGCGGTTTTCGGAGACTGGCAGACGGCGTTGATCTCGTTGCAGTCGGTCCAGAAGCGGTTGAGCTCGAGCTTCTCGGCGGCCTTGTAGGTGGCGAAGGCATTCTTGATCGGCGCCGGTCCCGTTTCAAAGTACCTTGTCGTCGTGCGGTATTCCCACGCATCGGTCCATTGGTCGACCTTGAGCCGGAGCGACTCGCGGTCGGTCTGTTGCGGCGCGCTCGCGTTCTGGTTATCGACATCGGCCTTCAGCTCCAGAGGGGGATTTGGTAGCCGAACGTGGTCTTTGCTCTCCTCTTTGTTGTCCTCGAAGACACGCGCCTTTCCCGCCTTTCGAAAAAACCCGCTCACCCGACCGGCGATGGCTCGAAACGTCTCGCCCTTCAGGTGGTTCTGTCCCGTGATGACGCCAAGATCCTGTTTCAAAAGCTCCTCGGCGAGGAGACGATTGAGATCGTCTTTCTTGATGGTGCACGACACCTTCGGCGGCGGCCCGATGAGTCTCGCGCGCATATCGACGCCGAGAGACCTGCCGTGCTGGCGGCGGCAAGCGAGGTCAAAGTCGGGGCGAAAACGCCCGCCCTCGCGCGCATCGCATTCGAGTGACTCGGCGACCGGGGTTGATTTATTCTCCAATCGGCAGGCTTGGGCGAGATCGACGAGGCGGACGTCGTCGGCAAGCTTACCGTCGGCGAGCTTGAGCTTCGCGCGAACGACCCTCATCGCATTCTCCGCATCGACTCCCAAAACGTCCGCTGTCCCGCGAATCTGGACCGGGTCTTCGGTGGCCTTCCCCGATCGCCCTTTGACGAGGAGCGCGAGGTCTTTTCTGAGAGTTTCCTCGAGCTGCAGATGTGTCACCTCGCAGACCTCGACGACGTCGTCTTTCTTGGGCGGTCCTTGGTATTTCGACGAAGAGCCTTTCGGGTCGTTTCGTGGCCCCGCGTCCGTTCGCTCAAGCGCATCGTCGGCGTTGGAGATCGGCGCCTCCCAATCGCCAGCTGTTTGCGCCCCACCGGCCTTCGAGACCCTCACCTGGGTGATGCGAGCGAACCCAGGCATGTGGCGGCTGATCTCGCGACAACCGAAGTTGTAAAGCGCGGCGACGGGGTCGTTCGCGGTCTTGATCATGTCGACGCGCTTCCAGATGTAGTCGATGTAGGCGTCGAGCCCGGGCAAGATCCCTTCGTACTTCACGATCGGGGCGACGCAATCGGCTGGTCCGGCGCCCGCCGGGCATTTCCGCTCGCCAAGGTCGTCGGGGAGCTTCTGTCCCGCGGGCAGTGTGCCGGAAGCGATTTTGGCCTCGAGCGTCGACTTGAGCGCTGCGATTGGGACGAGCGCGCCGAGACCCTTTCCGTATTTCTGGCGAAGCGGCTGCAACGCCGCCCGATCCGCCGATGCGAGAGAAACAGCGCTCGCAAGGTCTCGATTGGCCGTCGGCCGTCCTCGAAGCCTCAGATCCGCCCGTGTTCCATCAGGCAAAACGACCAAACCCAGAACAACCAACAGCCGCGGCAAGCGCATCTTCCCCTCCTGTCTTTCCAGTTCCGTGTTTCGCCTGTTTACATTGCTTAGACGCTTCCCGCACCCGATTTATTCAATTGAGATTTCGACGATTCGCGCGCCGTCAGAACGCCCCGTCGCCGCGCCCACCTTCGGCAAGGTTCTCGAACCGCGTGAACTCGGAAAAAAACCGGACGCGCGCGAGGCCGATCGGGCCGTTTCGCTGCTTTCCTAAGATGATTTCTGCGACGCCCTTATCTTTGGAGTCGCGGTCGTAAACTTCGTCGCGATAAATGAACATGATGACATCAGCGTCCTGCTCAATGGCGCCCGACTCACGAAGGTCGGCGAGGCGCGGCCGCTTATCGTCGCGCGATTCAACGCCGCGATTGAGCTGCGACAGCGCGAGGACCGGCACGTTTAGCTCTTTCGCCAAGGCCTTCAGCGAGCGCGAGATGTCAGAGATTTCACGCTCGCGCCCTTCGGCCGCGCTTTCGGAGCGACCGCGCATCAGCTGCAGGTAGTCAACGATGACGAGGTCAAGTGAGCCCTGCGCCGCAAGCCGCCGCGCCTTTGAGCGCATCTCGAGCGCCGATATCGCCGGCGTGTCGTCGATATAGAGCGACGCCCGCGCAATCTTCCCGGCCGCCTCCGTGATGCGCCCCCATTCATCGGGCTTCACAAAACCACGCCGCAGCTCGTTTGAATCGACGCGCGCTTCCGAGCAAAGCACGCGCTGAATCAACTGATCGGCCGACATTTCAAGCGAAAAAACCGCGACCGTCTTCCCGGCCTCAAGCGCCGCGTGCTCTGCGATGTTGAGTGCGAGCGCCGTCTTTCCCATCGACGGGCGCGCCGCGAGCACCAGCAAATCGCTCTTTTGAAATCCGCACGTCAAATCGTCGAGCCGCTCAAATCCCGTTGGAATTCCCGTCAGACTTTCTTTTCGCAAAAAGAGTTGTTCGAGCCGGTCGTAACTTTCGCGCACAACATCGTGCGCCGGCCTAAGCCCTCGCTGAAACCGGTCGGCCGCGACCTGAAAAATAATCTGCTCCGCTTCCTCGACGACCGCGGGCGCCTCACCGCTACCCGCGGCGCCCTGCGCGCGCGTCGCGATTTGATTCGCCGCCCCGAGGAGCCTTCGCAACAGCGCTCGCTCATGAACGATCCGTGCATACGCCTCGGCGTTCGCCGCGCTCGGCACAGCGTCAACGAGCGAAGCCAAAAATACCGCTCCCCCAACCGCATCGAGCGCCCCCGCCGCGCTGAGGGCGTCCGAGAGCGTCAACAAGTCGATCGGACGGTCGGCCTCCGCGAGCTTCAAGCACACCTGGTAGATCGTCTGGTGCGCCTCGCGGTAAAAATCGCCCGCGGCGATGAGACCCGCCACGGCGTCGACCGTTGCGTTATCTAGAATGATACTTCCGAGGACAGCGATTTCAGCTTCGATGCTGTGGGGAAGGTTGAGAGACGACGCCCCCTCGCGAGATTCCGGTCGAGGTATGAGCGCCGCTCCCACCCGAAATATTTACGCTTCGGCCTTTGCGACAACGTTCACGGTGAACGCCGCGACGATTTCCGCCGACAGTTTCACTTCGACCGTCGTTTCGCCGAGGGCCTTGAGCGGCTCGGGCAAGACAATCTGCCGCTTCTCGACGGTGAGCCCCTTGTCGCGAAGCGCATCCTCAAGATCCTTCGACGTCACCGAGCCGAACAACTTCCCAGCCTCGCCCGCCGCGCGCTCAATCGTCACCGTAATGCCCGTGAGCTTCGTCGCCATCGCCTCGGCGTCCTTCCGACGCTGCAACGCAAGCCGCCCCAGCACCGCTTTCTCGTGCTCAAGCTGCCGAACGTTTTCAACCGTCGCCCGAAGCGCCTTCCCCTGCGGAATCAAGAAGTTACGGCCGTACCCCTCCTTCACGGAGACGAGCTCGCCCATCTTCCCGAGGTTCGCCACATCTGCTTTCAAAATTACTTTCATGGCGTTCTCCTCTCAACCAGCCGACACAACGTACGGCAAAAACGCGATCTGCCGCGCTCGCCGAACCGCCACCGCGACCTTCCGCTGATGCGTCGCGCAGTTTCCACTCAGCCGACGTGGCAAAATCTTCCCACGCTCGGAGATAAAGTTCCGAAGCATGCTCGTGTCTTTGTAATCAACGTCCGGCAGCTTATCGACGCAAAATCGGCAAACCCGACGTTTCTGAATTCCACCGCGCCGCTTCCGGTCGAAGTCGTCATCGTGATCTCGTTCCCGGTCTCGATCAAAGTCTCTCATCTTCCACCTCTGTCACCGCGACCACGGCCGCTTTCGTTGTCCCCATGCTCCGCAAGCGCGCTCGCCACAAAATCGTCGTCGTACGCGTCGAATTCGTCACGCCGCCCACGCCCGCGGTCGTCCCGCTCTGGACGCAATGGCTCGTCGGCGACATCGACAATCTTGTTTTTGTCGTCGGTCAAATCCACCGCCGCCTTCGACTCTGGATCGACGTCGTCCGCAATCCGCTTCGAGTGAATGCGCACGACATCGTCCTGCATCCTGAGATTCCGCTGAATCTCGTCGACGGTTTTCCCATCGCGCGACAAATAACCCGCAAGCATCACGATCCCCTTCGGGTTTTTCGCCACCGGGAACGCCAGTTTCTTGCGCCCCAAGTTGTCGAACCGAACGATCTTCCCGTTCAGCCGCGCGACCGTTTCATAAACGCGCTTATTTGTCCGCTGGAGCACTTCTTCATTCGCGTCGGCACGCACGATAAAAATCGTCTCGTACTCGCGCAGCTTCTCTTTTCCTTCTACCTGCTTCATCACACCTCCCTATGGATGTGGGGTCTTCCGACCCACAGTCCGACTCTTTCGCGCCGGACAAGGAGTTACTCGCTCGCTTTACGCGGACGTGATCGATTTGTTCGATTCATCGCCGCCACGAGCCCCTTCTCACCAAACACCCGAGCCGCTTCCGCCGCCCGAGAAATCATCTCTTCCCATCCGACCCGCTCGTCCTCCCGCAACCGCGAAAGAACAAAATCGGCCGGGTCCCAATCTGCGGGCGGTCGCCCAATCCCGCACCGCACCCGCCCAAACCCGCCGCCCAGCACCGCTTCGATCGATCGAAGCCCGTTGTGCCCACCGTGCCCGCCGCCATCCTTAACCTGCACACGCCCAAACTCGAGCTCCATGTCGTCGTGCACAACGACCCAGTCGCTCGCCCCAAGCTTGAAAAACCGCACCGCCTCCGCGACCGCGGCTCCGCTCAGGTTCATGTACGTCTCGGGTTTTAGAAGCCACGCCTCCTCGCCCGAGAGCCGCACGCGCGCCACGACACCGCGAAACTTTCGCTGCCATGTCGCCCCGCACGCCTCGGCCACGCGATCGACAACCCGAAACCCGACGTTGTGCCGCGTTCCCGCGTACTCCGAACCCGGATTTCCAAGCCCAACCACCAACCGCGCCGACATCGCGGCTCCAACCGTCTCGCGCCGACCGCGCTACTTCTTTTCCTTTCCACCCGCCGCTGGCTTTGCCGCCCCAGCCGCCGGAGCCGCCCCCGGTGCACCCTTCGCCGCGCCCGCCGCCGGCGCTGCTCCCGGAGCCGCCCCCGGTGCCGCACCCGGTGCACCCGGAACCGCCCCAGCAACCGCCGCTTCGCCTTCCGCTGGCGCCGCGACCTCGGCCTCTGCAACCTTCTCCTCTTCCGGCGCAACCACGTGCACAACCGTCTGCTTCGGGTCCATGACGATCTTCACTTTGGCAGGCGGCTTCAAATCCTCGGCCTTGATGCCATCGCCAATTCCAAGCGCCGAAATATCGACTTCGATCTTCGCTGGAATATCGGCCGGCAAGCAAACAACCGGCACGCGCCGCACAACCTGGTGCAAAATCCCGCCCTCGTTCTGCCCAACCGCGCGTCCCACGACCGCGATCGCCACATCGACGCGGGTCGGCGTCGTCGGATCGACCTCGCGGAAATCGGCGTGCAAAAACTCTTTCGACACCGGGTGCGCCTGAAAGTCGTGGAGCAGCACCGTTCGCGTCGACGACGACCCGTTGTTTTTCACGTGGAGCGAGAGCACCGTGTTCATCCCCCACGGCGTCGCAACCGCCTTCTCAAGGTCGTGCGGCGACACACAAAGCGCAACCGACTCTTTCCCGCGCGCGTAACAAACCGCCGGGATCAAACCCAGCCGCCGCGCCTGCCGCGCCCCGCCCTTACCCCGCCGCTCTCTCACTTCCGCATTTAGCGTTCTCGCTTCCATTTTCGTTCCCTCGTCTCTCTTCTCTCTCGTCAAACAAACAGCGAACTCACGGAGTCGTTGTTGTGGATCCGCCGGATCCCCTCCGCGAGCAGCTTCGCCACCGACAGCACAACAAACTTGGGCGACCCCTTCGCGTCCGCGCCGAGCGGGATCGTGTCGGTCACGATGATCTTCTCGATCTTCGAATCGCCGAGCCGCTTCAAGGCCGGCCCCGACAGCACCGCGTGCGTGGACAGCGCAAAGAGGCGCACCGCCCCACGATCCGCAATCGCCGCCGCAGCCTGCGTGATCGTCCCCGCGGTGTCAATCATGTCGTCGAGGAGCACCGCGACTTTGCCCTTCACCTCGCCGATGATGTTCATCACCTCAGCAACGTTCGGCCCCGTGCGGCGCTTGTCGACGATGGCAAGCTGCGATCCCAGCCGCTTCGCATACGCCCGCGCCCGCTCGACGCCGCCCGTGTCTGGCGACACAATAACGACATCCTCAGGCGAAAACGCCGCGACCAGCGTGTCGCGCAAATACTCGAGCATGATGGGCGCCGAATAAAGGTGATCGAACGGTATGTCGAAAAACCCCTGAATCTGCCCCGCGTGCAGATCCATCGACATCACGCGATCGACGCCCGCCGCCGCAAGCAAGTCGGCGCACAGCTTTGCGCTGATCGGCGTCCGCGGCGCGACTTTGCGGTCTTGCCGCGCATAACCGTAATACGGCACGACCGCCGTGATTCGCCCCGCGCTCGCGCGCTTGAGCGCGTCGATCATGATGAGCAGTTCCATCAGGTGGTCGTTGACCGGCGTCGACGTCGACTGCATCACGAAAACGTCTTGCCCGCGCACGTTCTCGCCGATCTCAACCCAAATCTCGCCGTCCGAAAACCGCGAGACGTGCGACGCGCCGAGCGTCACGCCAAGCTCCTCGGAGATCTCGCGCGCAAGCGGTGCGTTCGAATTCCCGCTAAAAAGCTTTATTTTCCACGTGGAATTCAATTCAACACCGGCCGATTATCAACCTTTCGTTCCGCTCGCTCCGTCACCAGGTCGAGGTCATCCAAAGCGCCGTCGTCCACCATGCGGTCCGCGCCATGCGCACGCACCGGCTGGCGTTTAATTTCCGCTGCGTACTCCGCAAGCACGCGCGACTCAATCATCTCGCGCGTCTCCATGTTGAGCGGGTGCGCCATATCCTTAAACGTGCCGTCCTTCCGCTTCTTCGCCGGCATCGCCACGAACAGCCCCGAATTCCCATCGATGATCTTGACGTCGCGCACGACGAAACAGGCGTCAAACGTAATCGTCACGTACGCCTTCAAACGCTCTTCGTTCACCGGAAAAACTTTGACTTCAGTCACTTGCATCTTCTTCCCCTCCTCGACGAATCCGCTGTCACACTCCGTTGCCGCTCACTTCCGAGAGGCCCCCAACATCAAAAGCTTCCGCTCGTAACCGCCTCGGCGAACGGGCACCCGCGCGCTCGCAATGACAACGCAACTTCGCGCGCGCGATCGAACTCCGCAAAAACCCCAAACACCGTCGGCCCGCTCCCGCTCATCGAAACCGCGAGAGCCCCCTCCTCCTTAAGTACGCTCTCCCAATGCCCTATCTCCGGACAAAGCCGGCCGGCCACCTCTCGAAGGTCGTTTCCAACCCTCAAAACCAACTCTGTAACATCCGTAAGCCCCCAAAAACGTTGGCCCTCTTGAAGGGCGTCGCGGCTGTCACAAGGGGCGAAGTTGATACCACTTGCGCCCCCATGTGTCAACTGAGCCTCATCCCATGCGGCAAAGACGTCTCTCGTTAAAAGAAAAGCGCTCGGAGTTGCGACAACCAGAGCGATTTCAGGGAGTTCGGCGGGCGTCACGGTTTCGCCCGCGCCCGTGACCCATGCGGGCGTCGCCGCTCGACAGATGGGCAGGTCGCAGCCGAGCGAAAACGGAAGACCGTCGGGAGCCGGACGTCCAAACCGCGCCTCAAGCAGCGTGAGTACGGCTGCCGCGTCGCTCGAACCACCGCCGAGCCCTGCCGCCGTCGGGATTCGCTTTTTCAGACCGATGAGTATGTTTCCGACGATCCCGTGCGCTCGGCCGTACTCCCACGCTGCGCGCGCCGCGAGGTCGCTCGCGGGGAGACCGTAAACGGCAAGGACGTTACGTTCAGCGTACGACTCATCCCGAGGCTCATGGGTAACGCTCACCTCGTCCGCCAGCGAAATCGGTGCGACCAGCGACTCGATCGCGTGAAGCCCGTCGGCGCGGCGCCCAACAACACGCAACGACAGGTTGACCTTCGCGTGAGCCTTTCGCGTCGCCATTGTGAATTGCAGCTTAACTCAACAAGAGCCTAAAGAGGCGTCACGAAAAGTTTCTCGACAACACCCTGAATCTGCGCATCCGAGAGTGGATTCTGCTTCGTGAAATTGTCGCCTGCGAGCGTGTAATAACCGGAATACGTGGGCGCTCCGTTTGACGTCGCGGAAATTGTTGCGGCGCCATCGATGCGAAGACGCAGAGTGACCACTCCGATCTCCCAAAACTCGCCCGTCATGATGGCGGTCGCGGACCCGGAGGGAACCGTGTTGCCCGTTCCCACATCAATGGTGGCACTCAGCGTGGTCGTCAACCGAAACTCCTGCCCCGCGTCAACAAAACCCAAAAGCGAAACAATCGAGTTCTGCGACATGACCCCGCCATCGAAGCGAATCGTCTCCTCCCCGGTCTGCGAAAACCGAAACACCAATCCCGACGCGGTGTCGGTGATGACCCCGCCCCCGTCCGTCGTCGACCCCTGATCGCTGAACGCTTGTTCCGGCGCGGCATCTGGAGGGGGCGGTGGTGGCGGCGGCTCCCCTCCATCGGGGTCGGTGATGATAATGAAACCGCCGTCTGGAAGTGGCGGAACCACCGACCACACGGTTTGCATCGCCGCAAACGTTCCGGTTCGCACGGGGCCAGAGATCGATCCCGATGCATTCACCACGAACTGTGCAATCCCCGCATCGTCAACTGCGACGCCCTGGTCCCACCGTGGCGTCGGACAAAGGCGGAGGACGTACGCGCTCTGGTCAGGCTCTGTCCAACCGCCGTTCCAACAGCCATCGCCATCAGGTCCCGTAAAAGTTCCTTCATATTTAGACGAGCCGGCGTCCGGGGGTGGGCCTGCGTCGGGATCACCGCCAGACGGGTTCGACAGGTCGCTTGCGGCGTTCTCTGTGTTTAAGACCGCATTGATCGCTGAAAGGGATGCCGTGATCGCAAACGTCGCCGGCGTCGGAACTTCCGTGGATGGCGAAGATGAGTTCTTCGAGCACGACACCAGCGTCATCAACGCTGCGAACACGACGCGCGCCTTGTTGGCGCCAAGCGCCCGGCATCCCGTCATCATCACGCGCACTCCCATTTCCTTCTCTTGAGAGTATGCGTTCGAGACGAGCCGATCAACTTTGCGGTGCGGACCGGCGGCAACGCGCGATCGCAAAAGGGGGCGAGCGTCAGCGCGCAGGCGGCTGCGTGCCACACACCTCTGGCGGCGCGCTCGGGTGCGGTGCGAACGACGGGCTCATCAAGATGTACGCCTCGGCCAGATCTGGCGTGGCTTTCAGCGTAATCTGATCGAGACGCGGCAGGGACCGGCGCTCGAGCAGACCCGTGAGCGCGACGGGGCGCCCACGCATCGACGAATCAAAACCCGGACGCTGTGCGAGAGAATCCACGTGGATTTCGACGCCGTCGTGATTGAACCACCAACGGTTGTTGAGGCTCCAAACAACTCCAGTCAGCGTCACGCGCGTACCCCGTTGCCGCGCGAGGTCCCTGTCGACGTCCGCGCGTTCGCGAACTCTCGTCGCCTTCACATTCTCCAAAACGATGCGCCGCCGCGCTTTGGCGAGATCGGTGCCCGGCGCGACGGGAATCCCTTGGACAATCGGCTCGCCCGCGCGTGGAATGAAAACGGGGCGATCGCTCCGCTCCGCGACGATCCCCTGAACGCGAACGCGAGCCCCGCGAACCGACGACGGCCACGCCCCATCTGGGAATGCGACGTCGACCCCAAAGCCCGGGCCAACAAGCTTCGCTGTCCACTTCGCCTCAAGTGCATACCCGAACACGACAACGCATTTGCCAATGTGCGCGCGAAAAAACTCGTCAACCGGTGAAACCGCGGCCCACGCTGGAGCCGCCGCTCGGCTGTGCGCCTCGGCGCGCGGCGCGACCGTCGACGAACCGTCGCGGCGCACCACGTCCTCGCTTTTCGGGCAACCGGCCGCGATCGCCACGACGGTTCCCAAGTACAAGAGCAGCGTTTGTTTCATCTCATCAGAGAATACATCAGGATTGAATGGATCGACACAGCTCATCGTCTAACCTTTTACCGATGTATCAAGCATCCGTTGAGGCGACGGGGTTACGGAACACAAGTATTCTTCGGCTCGGAGGGTTTCGAGAATGAGACGAATGGCAGCGCTTTCGGTCTTGGTGGCGACAATTGGGGGCATGGGCGTGGCGTTTGCTGACTACGATGTAATCAATTACGTCGAGTTTAAGCGAAAGATTGACGCGAAGATCGAGCAGGGCCTTGTGGCAAAAGTGCATGGGATAAGCCATACGAACAAGGGCGGCGATCGTGACTGGATACTGCACCTCGGGCCAGCCGACTGTAACGGCGAGTTGTACGGCCGCGACTGCAAGGTCGAGGAGCAGAGATTCATTTCTCTCTACTGGGACAATGCGCAACCGGAGTGGCGCGGTTCCCTTCGGCGCCTCCTCGCCCATTTTGCCAGCGACAATCAGGAGGCACTCAAGGCTGCCGGGGTCAACGCCGTGGGGTGCAAGGATCCCGATCCGAAATACGGGTTTATGTCGCCGGGTTCATGCTACACGCTGCCATCTCGAATCGACGATGACGACGATCCCGGGTGCCGGACGTTTTGGTCGGAGCTTCTCAAGAACTCCAACTTGTTGGGACTCTTTAGCGATTACGGAACGATCACCCTTTGTTATGGGGGGAACTTTGAGCCCACGGCTGAGGTGACGCTCAATCAAACGTCGGAGTCAAAAGACCCGGAGCTTAAAGACGCGGAGAACCGGCGCGCGAATGCGAAAGAGGCCGGCCGCGATGACATTTACTTTTATTTCTATGACGACTGTTGGGGTTCCTGCGAAAGCCCGCTCGTCGGAAGCAACGTGCTCATTCATGGAATGCACGTTTGGGACAAGGCGCATCCGTTGCTTTATTTGGTTGGGAAGCCCGAGATCCACCCGGTTCACGGGATGGTGTTTCGAAGGCGCGTGTCGACCTTCAAGCCGGACGGAACCAAAATAAGCGAAGCGGCTAAAACAACCCAGGTCTTCTCCCTAGCGGACGAGGGGAAAGCGAACCACGATGGAACGACTCTTCCGATAAGCGCGAACTACATCTACGAAGACTGGCCCTCGATGAATCGACCATATTTTTCAGCGGATCTGAGCTTTCTGAATCAGGTCCAGCCGGCCGACAAGATCGGACCCGACGCGATCAAACTTGGCGTGGCGTTTCACTGCGAACCGAACAAGATCAACGAAAAAGCGTACGAGGAAAAAAATGCCATCAAATGGGTCAAACCACCGCCCAAGGATAATCTCGGTCAATGCCCGACTCAGAATTTCCATCCTACGTTTCGCGACGAAAGAAACCCAGCAGAGGAAGCGATTTGCGCCATGCTCTGCCTTGAGCTCTTCACGTGCCTCATCGCGGTGCCCGTTTGCATCGACAGTCTGCCAACATACCCGTTCATCAACCCCGGCTGGTTTCTTCATGCGTACACGCCTCGGTGGGATATGGGGACGATCACAACGAGCATTCAAGTAAAGCAACTTTCCGCGGGATCGGTTGGCGCTGACCCGGGTGCATTTTCGGGAATCCCAAAAGAGCGCATCGATCTCTACACGGCGTCAATGGAAGTCGCAGGACCCGCGTCCGCTGCCGCGTTTAAGCTCTCGGGCGTGAACTGGAAGCTCCCGTCGAGTGCGAAGATTTTCCAGGAAGGCTTCTTCACGGACGCGAGTTCAACGGGCGCGTCGACGACCGGTGGCTCATCGTCGCCCGCTGGGACCACGAAGCAGTCCGGTAAGGCGAAGTCGATCACCTTCGGCATGGTGCGCGCGCCGGCGCGAAACAAGGACTGGAACGACTATCACGCGCGAGTTGGCGCATCGGTCAACATCTCAGCGGGTGGAAAGAGCTTCTCGTTGGAGCCGACGCAAGCGTCGATCGACCGAATTGCGCCCACGCTGCACACCGCGCTGACGCCCGGCTTTCAGCCGTTCCGAATCGACAAAACGCAGGTGACCGATTGCGAGCTCCCCACGTGGCCAAAGCCTGCAAGCAGCGACTGCTTGAAAGACTACAAAAAGTCGATCGTGTACGAGCCAACGCTTCAAGCGGTTCCGCTGCGTTTCTTTGACCCCAAGAGCCCTCAAAAGACCGGTAGCACGAACCTCCATTACGAATGGCAGCGCGGGAAAAAGGTGTTGGGAGGTGCGCTCAAGCAGAAGTTTGAGATTCCGGTCAGCGACCCGTACGCCGCTGGCGAGAAATTGACCAGCGCCGACAAGATCTGGTTGTTGGCCTGGGACAAAACACCCGGCGGACCGCTCGAAAAGAAACGATTCCTACTTAAAGGGGCGGACGCTTTCGGAATCGCAACCACGCGGGTCAGCTATGTTGCGAGCCCGTTTGACGGAAAAGATGCGTTTAACAAAAACGTAAAATTCGAAGTCGTCCCGCTGCCTTCGTTTCTGACGGGATGTCCGAAACCAATCAAAAAAGAGATTGAGATCAGGTCTTTTCGGAACGTGCGGCTCGACGCCAAGCTGGAAATCATCGGTCTCGAGAAGAGCCCTTACCGGGACAAGAAGGCCAATCCACTTCCGAAACTGACGTCTCCAGTATTTGATTGGCAAATCGCGGTGCCGCTCGAGACCCCCGATAAGAACGGATCCACTTGGAGCGACTTCAAAAGCGCAAAGCTCTGCCCGAAGTCGTTGTCCTACGTGCCAAAGTCAATGACTTCGTCGTCCTCAACCTCTGGGAAGTCAGAGCTGGGTTCAGTCGTGCCAGGTCAACTTGAGGGGCTTGGAATCGGTTGCTACTTGAGTGCCGACACGAAAACCCTTCAAATCTACTATCCGAAGGGCCAACATGAAGTTCTCGTGCGCCTGAAAGGAACCGATGCTTACGCGCGCTCGGCTTCGCATGATTTTGTATTGGCGAACTGGTTCGCCGTCGATAAGTCGATGAAGAAAAGCGTTACGGAAGAGTATGTGGATTCGGTCGCGGCGTGCCTTTTGGACAAGGCCGAGAAAGCGAACCGGGCGGCGTGGAAGCGCAAGGATTGGAAAGAGCCGCGCGAGGTGAAGACGAAGTTGAGAATCGTACGAGGCGATATCGACCCGCCGCGGTGGATGAGGCGGGCCTCGATATCAGACGGCGTGACGGATTCCATGCCCAGTCCGTACCGAACGGCCAGACTCTCGGCGCTTGGAATTGCCAGTCGCATGGGCGATCTGCGCGCGATAACGCGAGCGCTTGGATTCGCGCCGCTCAAGTAGGCCAGGCGACACATGAGGAAGTGCTTCGGCTAAGACTCAGTCGCGCAGAGTTTCGGAGTGGTTCAGCGATTCGAAATCAATTCATGCGCGCGGCGGCATCGCGCCGAGCCGCTGACCGACGCCGGCGCACGTTTCCGTTCACCTTCGCGGCCACACGCGCCTGCTCCGCTTCGTCGAGCAGGTCGATCACCTCGCCCGCATCGATGGGGCTCCGCCCGAACGTTGTGATCCGCCCGCGCGTCCCCTCGGCCTTGTGCTCCTTAATCTTCTCCTTGTATTTGCGAAGTTGCCTCTCGATTTTCCCCATCGCCTCGTCGATCGACGCGTACATCCCATCGGTCTTTGCGAGCCCCTTGAGGCGCACATTCCCCGCGTGGACCGTCACATCGGCGACGTGAAGAAACCTCTCGAGGTATAAAACAACGTGGGCTTCGACGTTTCGCTTAAAATATTTGCTCAGGTGCTCCACCTTTTCTTCGGCGTACTGCTTCAGGGCCTCTGTTGCATCCAAATGTCGAAACGTCACGGATACCTGCATGCTGTCCTCCTTTTCAAAAAAGGCGTTTGCGCTTCGAAGAAGGGAGTACTCCCATCATCTCCCTGTACTTCGCAATCGTCCTCCTCGCTATTTCTATTCTCTGACCCTTGAGGATTTCCGCGATGCGTTGGTCGCTGAGCGGCCGTCGCGGGTCCTCGGCTTGTATGATCGTTTTAATCTTCGCCTTCACCGCCTCGCTCGCCAGGTCGTCGCCGTCCGAGCGCGCGATGCTCGAGTTGAAGAAGTATTTGAGTTCGAAAATCCCCTGCGGCGTGTGCACGTATTTGTTGGTTGTGACGCGGCTGATGGTCGATTCGTGCATGCCGATGTCTTCGGCAACGTCGCGAAGGATGAGCGGCTTCAAGAAGTTGACGCCCTTCTCGAAAAAATCGCGCTGAAATTTCAGGATACTTTCGGTCACGCGATAAATCGTGCGCTGTCGCTGATAAATCGAGCGAATGAGCCACGCACCCGCGCGCAGCTTCTCTTTGATGTAGCGCTTTGTGTCGCCCGGCTGCCCGTTCGCGAGCGCGTTTCGGTAGTAATTCGAGATGCGCAATTTCGGGATGCCGTCTTCGTTGAGCACGATCGCGAAATCGTCGCCCACCTTGTAAACGTAAATGTCGGGCGTGATGTACTGCGGCTCGTCGCTCGAGTAGAGGCGGCCCGGCTTCGGCTCCAGCGTGGCAATGAGTTTCGCCGCTTCGGAGACCTGTTCGACCGAGCGGCCGAGTTCGCGCGCGATGGCGGCAAAATTCTTTTTTTCGAGGTTGTGCATCTGAACTTCGAGGATTCTCACCGGCAAATCGTCGTCAAACCCCATCCGCACCGCCTGAATGAGCAGGCACTCGCGAAGGTCGCGCGACGCGACGCCGAGCGGGTCAAACAGCTGCACGCGCTTAAGGACCTCCTCGACGCGCACCACCTCGACGAGGTCGTCGCCGGTGTCGGCCCGTGCCTGCCGCGCGATGTCGTCGAGCGTCGTGTCGGGGCTCAAATACCCCGAGTCGGTCAAATTGCCGACGATGAGCGCCCCGATGTACTCGTCGACCGTATTCCAGCCGGCGACGCGGATTTGCCAAAGCAGATGATCCGCGAGTGACGTGCGTTTCGCGAGCGTCGCTTCGTACGATGGAAGCTCGTCGTTGGCCGGGCGCGACGACGGCGTTGGCGGCTGAAAACTGTAATTCTCAAGGTACCCTTCCCAATCGAAATCGGTGACCGGCTTTTCGGGGTTCGTCTCGACCTCGCGCGAAACGTCGGGCTCGCGCACTTGCGTCGGCGCCTCGTCGGCGTCGTTCATGACCGATTGCCCGGGCATCTCCTTCTCATCGTCGCGGTCCATCGCCTCTTCGAGGACCGGATTCTCAACCATTTCCTTGCGAATCTCGTCGACCATTTCGAGCCGATTGAGCTGTAACAGCTTGATCGCCATCTGCAGTTGCGGCGTCATCGCGAGCTGGAGTGTTTGTCGCAGCTGCTGTTTTAACTCAATCGCCATTCCGCCTCCCTGAACTTGAGTGAGTCAAGTGAAAACCGATCGCCGAGATAGACGCGCACCACCGCTTCGTTTGACGCCACCGCCTGGGGAGTTCCTTCCGCAAGCAACGTGCCTTCGTGAATCACGTAAACGCGATCGCAAAGCTCAAGAACTTCGCGCGCGTTGTGGTCGGTGATGAGAACGCCGAGGCGCCGCTTTTGCGCGAGCGCGATCAGAATTGCGCGAACGTCCGTCACAGCGATGGGGTCGACGCCGGTGAAAGGCTCATCGAGCAGCAAAAATGTCGGTTCGGCGGCGATGGCGCGAGCAATTTCGAGGCGGCGACGTTCACCGCCCGACAGCGTCTCGGCGCGACTTCGCTCGACCGAAGCGATCCCGAAGTCGGCCAAGAGCGCATCGCCGCGCGACCGGCGCTGGCCGTGCGGCACTCCGCGCGCTTCAAAAACGAGGTCTAGGTTTTCGCGCACCGTTAGCTTTCGAAAAACCGACGGTTCCTGCGGCAAATAGCCGAGCCCGCGTCGCGCGCGCTCGTGCATCGGAAGACTCGTCACGTCAATGCCGTCAAGCGTTACGGTTCCGCGCTTCGGACGCAAAAGACCGACCATCACGTTGAAACACGTCGTTTTTCCCGCTCCGTTCGGACCAAGCAGTCCGACCAGCTCGCCCGGGCGCACCTCGACATCGACGCCGCGCAGCGCTTCCTTAACGCCATACGACTTCGCGAGCCCTTTCCCCGCGAAGGTGCGAAGGCGCTCAACCACGCGGGGCTCGGCACCTGGCGACGCGCTTAACATCGTCACCGCGCCTTCCTCCTCGCCGACGCCCGCGCTGGCCGCTCTGGCTCTTTGATCTTCATCTTACCGCGCGCCTTCGCCACTTCGACGCGGTCGTCATCAACGAACACAACGATTCGCTCGCCCTCGAGCGTGTTCTCCCCCTCGAACACGCGCGGCGCCCCCGTGAACGTCAGCGTCCGCGTGCGATTGTCGAACGTCGCCCGCGCGCTTTTCACGACGCGGCCCGGCTGCGTCAGGTGCACGTTGCCGCGCGCGATGAGCATCGTGACGTTTCCCGCGCCCTTCTCGTCGTATGCCGCCTCGAGCTCGTCGCATTTCAGCGTCGCCTCGGCCTGCGTCGCGACGACCGACCCGCGCCAAATCGCAAGCCCCTTCTTGTTAAAGACCGACATGGTTTCCGACTGCACGTTGACAGGCCCCTTGCCGCCAAAAATCTTCGTGCGCATCGGCGACGAGGCGAACGCGCCGCCAAGCGCAACAAACGTGAGAGCGATGGGGAGAACCACCGTTTTATTCAACCAGCATCGTACCACGCACATTCCCTTCAAACGTCGCCTCGTCCGCCGCGAGGTTTGCCGTCACGCGATCCGCCTCAACGCGCCCCCGCGGCCCCGCTGCTTTCGCGCCCCCCGAGAGCCGCACCGAGCCCCCACGCGCATCATAGACGAGCTTCTCGGCGACAACCGAAAGCTTGTCACTCGCGACGCGCACGTTCCCCAAAAACTCGGTCTCAGTCGCCCCTTCTCCAAGTCGAGCCTTTTCCGCTTCGATGACGAGCCGCCGCCCTTTTGATTCGCCTCTCGCTTCGACGATCGCGAGTACCGGCCCTGTCACGACGCGATACGGCTCCAGCTCGACCTCCGCCCGCGCCGCACGCGCCAAGAACCGCCGCGCCGCCCCCTCCCACTCGTCTATGGATAACCCCACAACCCTAGCTTTAGCGCTCTGCGGCGAGGCCGGCCGCGACAGACTTGCGCCCGCATCACATGCCAACGCCAAAACGCCCAGAAATCCGAGTTTTACAAGGGATCGAAGCGGCGTGCCAAACAGAGATCTCGTCATCCGCACGGTTGATAGTACCACCTGACCTACCGAACGTAAAGGTCCGCGGCAAGGTTTTTGCGTGAGTGCGTTCCTACTTGCGACGGAAGGTCGCCCCACCACAAACGTCTTCCCCGGGAAACAATCGATGCGCCTCAAAGACCGTGAGAATCTGGACCCTCGCGCCGCGGATTCGATACACGATTCGGTAATTGCCGTCGACCAATTCCCGCAGTTGCGACACGGGGAGTTCCGGCACTCGGCGCCCGCTTTCAGGAAACGCCGCAAGACGCTCCCCCTTTCGAACGAGCTTTTCGACAAGTCGTTCGGCAGCATCAACGGAATCACGCGCCACGTAATCACGGATTGCGGCAAGACGCGCGTACGCTTGATTCGTCCAGACAACCTTCATGCGCTGTGGACCGCGCGCGGCTAAGGTCGCCGGCCTCCGAGGCGCTTCCTAAGCTCCGCGGACGTCATGACGCGCCCCGAATTCGCGTCGGCCACGCCTTCCGCGATGCTTGCAAGGAAACGCTCGCGCTCTTGAAGGCGGTCGAACTCGGACGGCGACAGCAACACACCGGCCGGCTTGCCGTTGAGCGTAATGACCACCGGTTCGCCAGAATCCGCGATCTGCTTGAACCAACGAGGCGCCTCGCTCTTGAACTTCGCGATTGGGACGACGCCTCGGGACAAACGGAGCGGTTTCATCGGTCACCTCAAATTCGGTCTTATAATAGACTCATAACGGTCACCCGACAAGCCGAGGGCAATCACCAGAAACCTGGAACAAGTCCTACTTGCGGCGAAGGGTTCTTCCGTGCCTCTTCAGCTTGAAATCAGTGTCCGGTCCACATGCCCCATCTTCTTCGTTGTGCTCGAATACCTCGATCTGGACAAGTCGCGGCGCCTCCTTGGTCCCCAAAACGGCGAAAAGCAATCCCGCTTTTTCAAAATCCTCACCAGCTTTCCGAAGCTCCAAGCAAGTCGTCTTTGCCCGCTTCTTCTCCTCGTTCGCTCTATACGACCTTGTGCGCGGCCATACATTACAGCCGTAAGTCCAAAGGAACTGCTTCTCGCCGCCCCACGTGAGGCCGCCGTCCTCGGTCACCACAAGCGGTTTGCTATCGTTCGCCACATATTCTCCGCGCAACCATGGAAGTCCATCCCGCACCCTTGCCTTGTGCGCCGGGTCAACGAACTCCTCAAACGACTTCTCTTGAACCGTGAGGATGTCGGAGCGTTTGAATTCCCCCATAGAAAAAATGTCGGTTCTGGCACTTGTTTTCGATAACCACTTCCAACGTCGAAAGCTCTCCTTTCCTTCCTCGTCACAGCTAATCGTTTCCTTTCCGCTCGTGGCGCGGGTCGCCGGTCTGAACTTACATTCCGAATCCCATTGACCCCAATCCACACGTACCCGTCCGGTGCCGACAATCTTGACGCTCGAACTGAAACCTACGTTCCTTCCGAATAACTTCCCTGAGCGAACCTCGTCCAAGAACTTCTCCGGATAGAACTTCGTGCCCACGCGAAATGAGGAGAGCGATGGTGAAGCGCCTGCGTCCTTGGCAGCGACCACGGCGGGCGCGACGATAACCCACGCAACGAATGCCCAAATCACTTTGTTCATCTTCATTTCCTCCTTCGCAGCCCGCCCGCGTGATGACGCTTCGCTCCGCCAGTAGTTCTGCGCGTCATGTTCTTCGCACCGGATTTCAACCGTGGGCCGCAGCAACCGCTCCGCGCATCTTGCAAATCGTTCGATGCAATCGTAAAATTTACAGTATGAGTTTGTGGATCCCGCGCGATATCGAGAGCCTCCTGAAAAACCGCGCGCAGCAACGTCCCATTGTGGTCCTGACGGGCGCCCGCCAAACCGGTAAAACCAGCCTCGTTCGTCGCGTTTTCCCGAATCATGCCTTTGTGAGTCTCGACCTTCCCAGCGAAGCCGAGCAGGCCGATCGAGACCCGCGCGGCTTTCTCATGCGCCACCCTCCGCCCTTGGTCGTGGACGAAGTACAGTACGCACCGGGGCTGTTTCGCCACATCAAGGCAACGGTCGACAGCGCCCGCGACAAAACGGGTCAATTTATCCTGACCGGATCACAAAAGCTCACTCTCATGCGCTCGGTCTCCGAGTCGCTCGCCGGTCGCGCCGACATCCTCGAGCTCGAGACCCTTTCGTTCCACGAGATCCACCGCGCACGCCCCGATCTCATCGTCGAAGAGGTCCTGTTCCGCGGAGGCTTCCCCGAGCTCTATGCGCGCCCCGAAATCGACGCTGCCGGCTTTTACCGCTCGTACGTCGCGACGTACCTAGAGCGCGACCTGCGACTCCTTCTCCAAGTCACGAGTCTGCGCGACTACGAACGTTTCCTTCGCGCGTGCGCCTTACGTTCCGCTCAACTCCTCAACCGTGCGGACCTCGCGCGCGACGTCGGCGTGGCCGGTTCGACCCTCGGCGGCTGGATGTCAGTCCTCGAAGCGTCGGGTATCGCGGCGCTCTTGACGCCATGGCATTCCAACCGGACCAAGTCGCTCGTTAAAACCCCGAAGCTCTACCTGTGCGACGCGGGCCTCTGCGCCTTCCTCGTCGGAATCCCGCGCGCGATCGACCTCCTCGCCTCACCGCTTGCGGGCGCCCTCTGGGAGACGCTCGTTTTCTCGGAAATCCGAAAGCGCCAGGTCAACGCACGCGGCGGGTGGAATCTGCATTTCTGGCGTGACCGCAATCGCGAGGTAGACTTCCTCATCCATGAGGGTGGGCTCTTTAACCTGGCAGAGGCGAAGTGGACAGAGCACCCCGATGAGCGCGATGCGGAGGCACTCTTGCGCGTCGCATCCGAGCTTCCTCGCGGCCAAACGAGAGGGCTTTCCGTTATCGGTCGCGCGGCGAACCCGTACCCCATCACGGCGAAAGTCGAGGCGCTCCCGCTTAGCGAGGTACAACGCTGGGCCGAATGATAGGGCGTGTGCTTCACGAAATCCGGACGACGCCCGCGATTTAGTCGTGTCACCGCACTTGATTTGGTTGTGCAGCTCGTTCATCCCGAGCGTGCTGTTCACTTCGCCACGAGCTTTTGCGCCATGTTCCGATACTTAGTGAGATTCACGCGGCTCTTCACGAGTTCCATCATCTTCTTGAAGACACCGTTAATCTTCGAGATGAGTGTGTTGACGGCCCCCGCAACCTGCTTCATCCCTTTCGCGACCGACGAAGGAAGCGCCGCCCCCTTCACCTCGTTCGGGCCCGACGCGAGCGCCGCCTTGATCTCGTTGCGCGCGTTCTTGAGTGTGTCCGTGAAGAACGTCTTGATCGCGGTTCCGATTTTGGATGTCGCTTCGCTTGTGAGCCATTTCATCACCTCGTCGAGCACCCATGTTGCCGCGCCGGCGAGAAGTCCCCCCGCGCCTGGCACCGATCCGAGCGACGTGACAAGGGCCTGCCCGCCTGTCTTGAGCGTGCCAGTCAACATTTCGAGCGCCTTCTTGACGAGTCCTCCGGCGTGGTCCCACGCAACGCCAAACCCCGCGTCGCGAACCCAGTCCATCAACACGTCAAGGGCCGCGTCGACCATGTCACCCTTCTCGAGTTTATCCAGAAAATCGAGAAATGGTTTGAGTTGCTGAGCGCCCTGCTGCATCAGCGCATCGAGGCGAGCCATGATCTTGCTGCCAACAATCCGATTGACCGCCTGATCGACGAGCCAATCGATCGCCTTATTCGCCGCGCCCTCGATCATCCCTAGCGCCGGATTGAGAACGTTGTCGTCGACCCACGTCGCCAAGGTCTTCAACGCACCATCGACAAGCCCCCTGATCTTCTCGTCGAGAAACTTCTTCGCATCGTCAAACGCCTTTTGGGCCCATTTTCCCATGTCGTCCCAAGACTTCTTCGCGTTGTCGAGGGCCTTTTTCCCTTCGGCAGCAGCCTTGTCCCAAATGCATTGTCCGAGACCCGCGTCGAGCTTGCAGTCAAAAAGTCTTATGCTTGAAACCCAGTTAAAGCTGGATTTTGCGACTGCTACGCCGTCGTCGAGCTGCTTCTTGGCAGCGCGTGTAATACACGCTCCGAGACCTGCGAGATTCCCGACACGAGATTCGTCTTGTGTACAACCGATTTTCTTGCCGACGATGTCATAAATGTATCCATCGAAAAACTTGGCCGCGTCACTTGTCCATCCCTTCATCGCCGCGACGGCTTCGTTCCATTTGCCACTTATCTTCCCCTGAATGCAGTTGATATCCGTGTTGAGCGAACCGAGCGAGATTTTGCATCCTATCTTGTCGCCGATCACTGTCTGCAACCAGCCATCGAATTTCTTGCCGACCTCGCTGCTCCATTCTCCCATCGCTTTTACCGCTCCGTCCCATCCTTCCTTTACGGCGGAATCGGCGTTGCGTTTTACGCAGTCCCAGAGCTCTTTTCGCTTGGCCTCACCGTTTTTACCAAAGAGGGCGTTATCGCCTGTACCAAAATCGGCCCGGCAATCGAGGACGGTCCAGTCCCACCACTGCCCATGATTCTGAATCCACGTCGTGATACCGGCGTTCGCCAGAGAAGCGATCCCGACCCTCCCCGAATCGACCGACACACTCCCCAAAAAGGCCCCGGCGGCGACAACCGCGGCGAGCGACCAACGGACGCGAACTGTTTCACGCAACATTGTTAATCCCCTTCTCGGGAAGGAAGCCGCCTCCCCATGACCACTTAGACAGGGGGTGGGGGGCGTTTTATTCATTTTGTTTACAGGGTTCGGTTACGCCTGAGATACGGGACCCCGGCAACCGGCGATGAACCGACGCATGGGGACAAGAGACCACAGCGGTGCTGTCGGAATCCCCGCTTTGACGAAACCTGACCGGCGCCACCCCAGCGTTCGGGCCTGATACTCCTGAAGTTAAAGCGAATTCCGCTGGTCCGCCTCCGCTTGGCCCTGGTACGCCGTGTGCTTTTGGACTACGACCATGAGGGGCCAACCAATGTACACCTTTAATAAGATCGGTCTTTTCGCCTTTCTTTTGGGCGCCGCGGCGTGCTCGAACAAGCCGCCGAAGCTCTCGCCGCTCGGCAATCGCACCGTCACCGTGAACCAAGAGGTTGCGTTCGACGTCATCGCAAGCGACCCGGACGGAGACGACATCGAATTCCGCGTCGTGGGACGCCCCCGCAGCGCATCGTTCGACGTCCTCGGACGTTCGGCCCACTTTTCGTGGACGCCGCTCATCACCGACGCGCGCCCCGAGCCGTACCAAATCTCGTTTTACATCGGCGACAAAAAGGGCGGCACCGATTCGCAAACGATCAGCATCACGGTCACCGAGTCGTCGGTCCCAGGCGAAGGGACGCCCGCGTTCCTCGACCCGTTCAATTACCAGCTCGACCTAAACCAAACCGACACGCTGACGTTCAAAGTGCAGGCGCGCGACGACAATTCGGCGAACGTCACGCTTCGCGCGATTCGAAGCGTTGAGGGGTCGACCTTCGAACAGTCGGGCGCCAAGGAAGCAACGTTCACTTGGAAGCCGACGGCCGAGCAGGCCGCTGCGCGCGCCGTGTGGGTTCTCACCGTTGGCGCGAAAGACGAAACGCACGAAGAAGTTGTCCAAGATTTCACGATCCTCATTCGCCGCAAGGAAGGCGCCGACCCGAATTGCCCCGGCCAAGGTCCGCGCATCGTTCACGCGGCGCTCGGCGAGCAGCGCGGAAGCGGCGACTACGAAGTGACGGCGACCGTCACCGACACCGAGTCGCGCGTCGCGCGCGTCGACCTTTACTACGCGGTTGTGGGGAGCGACGAAGAGGTGCCCGAACAGTTCGACTCGAAGCAGATGGTCGCGGCGCAAGGATCGACCGATTTTAAGGCGACGATCCCGAACCCAAATCTCACCGGCACCGCGACAAAGACGGTTTACTACTACGTGAGCGCGATGGACGACGACGATGCCAACGGAACGAACTGCGATCGCACGTCGTTTTTGCCGGCGTCGCGCGATTCGCGCTTTTCGTTTGTCGCTTACGCACCCGGCAACACGACGACGTGCCAAGACGATGCCGAGTCGAACAACACAAAGCAAACCGCGATGCCGCTCGTCGCCGACACGCTGTCGGGGCGCAAGATCTGCCCCGGCAAAGAGGACTGGTATTCGATCGCGCTCGCGGCTGGCGAAGGGTTTTACGCGCTCGTGTCGAGCGAGTTCGCGAACGGCAACATCGACGCCGAACTTTATGGGCCGTCGAGCGGGACGCCGGTCACGCGCGGTGTGACGACGCTAGATGTTGAGACGATTGAAATCGCGCCGGTGTCGCAACCGGCGACGTACTATCTGCGCGTTTACGGTGCCGGTGCGACGGTCAAGAACACCTACGAACTCATGTGGGAAAAACGAACGAGCTGCGCGGCCGATTCGCAGGAGCCGAATGAAACGTCGGCGGCGGCCAAGGTTGTGTCGTTGCCGTTCAACAACGCGGCGCTGGCGATCTGCGCGAACGACAAAGACTACTTCGCGTTCGAC
This sequence comes from Deltaproteobacteria bacterium, assembly GCA_016192705.1. Taxonomy (GTDB): domain Bacteria; phylum Myxococcota; class JACPTQ01; order JACPTQ01; family JACPTQ01; genus JACPTQ01. The sequence continues at coordinate 58,353 of JACPTQ010000042.1, forward strand.
GTGCCGAGCGGGAAGAACCTTAAGATCGAGGCGACGTTTACGGCGGCCGATGCCGACATCGACCTCGAGCTTCGCAATTCGAGCGGGCAGTTCGCGGGCTCGTCAACGGGCTCGACGGGCACTGAAAAAATCGAAAAGTCGAACGTCACCGCGGGCCGCTACAAGCTCAAGGTTTATGCGTCGGATCCCGCGAAGACGGCGCGCTATACACTGTCGATCACGCTGACCGACGCGCCGGTCGCGCAGTGCGCAGGCGTTGGCGAGCCCAACAACACGCCGGCGACCGCGACATCGCTCACGCCAAACCAAGGCGTCATGCTTCTCAACATTTGCCAGGGCGACGTCGACTACTACAAGATTCACTTGAACGCGGGCGAGCGGTTGGACGCGACGACGGCCTTTACGCACACGGCGGGCGATCTTGCCGTGCAGATTCTGTCGCCCGACGGCGCAATGGTCATCGATGAGTCGGACACGTCGGCCGCCGGCACGAATGAGGAAGAGGCGTTTTTCGTCGCGTGCAGCGCGGGTGACTACCTCGTCAAAGTTTACTCGCCGACGGGTCAATCGAATTCGTCGTACACGCTCACGCCGGGTGTCACCGCGACGAGCAGTTCGAGTTGCCCGGACGGCGCCAACTCAAGCCCGCAGACTGCGGGCGCCATTACACCCGGCGCCTATCGCGACTTGCTCTGCCCAGGTCGCTGGGACTACTGGCGCGTGGCCGGCGTCGCGGCCGGAAAAACGATTAAGGTTGACCTCGCGTTTGACAACGCGTGCGGCAACATCGACGTGCGGCTTTACGGCCCCGCGGGCGCGAACCCGCCTGGCACGAAGGTCGCCGAGTCGGCGCAAACGACCGGCAACGCTGAGTCGGTGCAGTACGTTGTGCCGTCGAGTGGCGCCGGCGACTACATTATTGGCGTCAAATGGGGCTCGGGAGCGGGAACGATCGGCGCGTCGGCGTACAACATCACCGTCGCTGTGACCCCATAAGGAGTAAAATGGTTGTGCATCGCGCAGGCACGGAGTTCACGAAGGCCTCACGAGTGCCGAGCGGCCCCTCGACAGTTCGGGTCGTCCTTCGTGGCCTCCGTGGCTTCGCGGTGCATCTTGCCACCGTCGCCGTCGCCGCCGCAAATTTCTCGGCGTGCGGAACCGAGCAGCTCTCGCCCAATGAACCTGTCGAACCGCTCACGCTCGCGCTCATCGGCCCGTCGTCAATTGTCCCGGGCACCGAAATCGAAATCACCGGCGCCGGCATTCCCGCGCCCGAAATCGCCGATCTCACCGCAACGTTTCACGGCACGATGACCGACGCACGTGGCGCGCAAAACGGAATCGAGGTTCGGCTGCCGGTCGATTTCCGCGACCACTCGAAAGTCCGCGTTGCAATCGATGCCGCCGCCATCACCAATTTCGGCGAAGGACGTTTCGCGGGCCAGGTCACGCTGCGCGCCGACTATTTCAAGGGCGTAACCGCAATGGCAACCATCGACTACCGCACGACGGTCGCGCGCGCCCTCACCCCAACGATTCGCGGGATGTCGCCGACCGCCGTTTTTCTCGGCACCGTCGTCGACGTCACCGGCACCGGATTCATCCACGCAAACGAAGGCGAAACCGTGGCACGCATCTCGGGTCAATTTCGCCCTGAGACAGCCCCTGCGCGCACGATCACCGAAAAGCTCGTCCGCCCGACATTTGTCTCGCGCGAAAAACTCACGTACACAATCGACGCCGACCTCTTCGGCATCAACCCCGGCACGTTTTCGGGCTCGGTCATCCTCGAAAACCGCCACGCGCAAAACGGCCCCGTTCTCGCGACGCAAGCGTTCACGATCCCGGCCGTCACAATCGGCACGCCGATGCTCATCGACATTTCGCCGGGCGAAGCGAGCCGCGGGCAGCGGGTACGTTTTCGCGGTCGCGGCTTCATCCCGATCGACTCGGCGCGCGACCAAACAACCGTCATTCGCTTCGAAGGCGTCTTTCGCCCCAAGGAAGGCGCCCCCATCTCTTACACCGCGCAGAGCCCATACGATTTCCTGCCAAAATATGTCGACGGCTCAACGCTCGAACTCGTTCCGTGGGCGACGAAAAACGAAAACGACGAGCTCGAAGGACTCGGCGTCAACATTGGCCGTTGGGACGGGAAATTCACGCCGATCATCTATAAGAACGGAGCGGCGCAAACGGGCACGACGTTTCGCGGGATCTTCACCATTGTTCCGACGAAACAGGTCGTGTTTATGAAGTATTTGCCCGGCTTCACCGACAGTTTGCGCAAGTTCGGCCTCCGCAACGTCGAAGTCGAAGTCAAAAAACGCATCGTGGAAGTCGCGCGACGCGATTACGCGCGGTGGAACGTCGACTTCCGGGAGGAGCGCCCAACCGACTTCGTCGAATACGCCGTCGTCGAAATTGGCGGCCGCGACCCAAACGGGCGCAACATGTTTGGCCTCGACAACACCGAAGGCAAAGACCTCGGTAACTTGCGCTTGAACGACGTCATCGGCGGTCGCAACGCCGACACGGAAGAAGAGGGGGGCGCTGCGTTCGGTGGCGTTTTTGTCGAATCGTTTCTTCAGTTCTCCGCTAAAAGCGCCGACCCGATTCCCATCGCGACGCCCCTCTTCGACCAGATCTTCGAGCCGCTCATGGCCGATCGCGGCGGACGCCCGGCCGAACGCGACGAATTCCCCGTGGGGCCGCGCGCCGATGTGATCGCCCTCGCCGTGAAGACGCTCGGAAACATCATCGGCTCGACCATCTCACACGAAGTCGGACACACGCTCGGCATGGCAACGCTCGAGGGCTACTACCACAATCCGATGCCCGGCCCGAATCAGCTCATGGACTCGGGCGAAGAGCGCCCGTTTGAAGAGCGCGCCGAACTAAACGGCCAAGGCCCCGCGGCATTTGAGACCGACCACGTCGAATACCTCGACCGCATCTTGCCGAAACAATAGACGGCCACTGCACCCAATCGGGACGCGGATTCCCGACGTTGCAGATTTCGCTGGCATTTTTTATCGCAGTGTCTACACTCTTAGTTAGCAAGCTCCATGGGGGAGCGGCGACCGAATCTCAACCGGGGGGTTGATTCGTGCCGAACTTGCGCCCGTCGCGGACAATAAGAAACGGCCGTTCCGTTGCCCTTTGGTATGCGTGTGGAGGGGTCGGGATCTCGTTGTTGGTTCCGCTCGCGTACTTCGTGGTTCGCGCCATCGAGCGCGGCGCGGCGCCAACTTTTGACTGGCTTACAACGGAGTTCTCGTCAGCTCCGGTCTCTTACCTTTTCCTCGTTCTGGCAACGACGGCGGTGCTCGGCGCAACCGGCTTCTGGCTCGGCCGAAAAGAGGAATCGCTCCGCGCACTCGCCATCACCGACTGCCTCACGGGACTTTCAAACCGACGCTATTTCGATGAACGTGCGGCCGACGAGCTGCGCCGCGCAAAGCGCTATTCAACTCCCATCGCTGTTGCGGTTTTTGACGTCGACCACCTGAAGCGAATAAACGACGTCCACGGACACCGCGCGGGGGATGACGCGCTGCGCTCTGTGGCCGCCGCCATTGGAAACAACGTCCGCGCAAGCGATGTCGCGGCACGCCTCGGTGGCGACGAATTCGTCGTGCTATGTCCTCACACAACATCTGACGACGCGCGCATCCTCGCCGAGCGCATTCGCGTTGACGTCGACCTCGCGAGCGGCCCCGACCCAAGCCAGCGTGTCACAATTTCCGGTGGCCTCGCTGATCTCTTGACGGCCCGCGCCCATGCCGTCAACGAAGTCACGGCAGCGGCCGACGCCGCTCTCTACGAAGCGAAAGCCCGCGGGCGAAACCGGACCGTCGTTTTCGATGAACGAGAGTCAGAAAGAGCCTTTTTGGATAGGGGCGTCCTACGTCTCGAACAGGAGGAGGAAAAAAATGGTTACGCTCGACACCGTGATGCACCAGCCCATCGTGGCGGTTGCGCCTAGAACGACAGCCGGCGAGGCCCGGAAACTCGCGCAACACAGACACGTCCGCCACCTGCTGGTCGTCGATAAAGCAGACCTGGTCGGTGTGGTTTGCGTTTGCGACCTTCGCGATGCCGATTGGAGCGAGCCGGTCGAGGAGAGAATGCGGTTTCCCGTCATGACGATCGATAAACAAGCGTCCGTTCACGATGCCGCGGCGATTCTGCGAGAGCAGACCATCGGCTGCGTTCCGGTTATCGCGGACGATTCCGTTGTCGGCGTTGTTTCGCGCGGCGACCTCCTGCGCGCGGGATTGCCGCCCGATGAAGTTCTCGGCACGCACGTCTGCGCCGCGTGTGGCCGGTACCACGACGTTCATCCGTACAGGCTCGGACCCGACGTACAGTTCTGCGAGGAGTGCCTCGATCGCGCGACACCGGCGAGCGACGATGATGAAGTCGGCGGAGGTGATTGAAGTTTTCTTGCGCGAGGCGCATTCTGTTTAAGGGCCAGAAAGGGGGTAAAGAGAATGGTTACACTCGAAAACGTTATGCATGGACCGCCCGTCGCCGTGTCGCCGCGAATGCGGGTCGGCGATGCCGCGGTCGTTTCCAGTTGGAAGCACGTGCGGCATCTCCTGGTCCACGACACCAAGCGAATCGTCGGAATCGTTTGCGTGTGCGACCTTCGCAGCGGCGATCTGCGGGCGCCCGTTTCGCAGCAAATGAAGACAACCATCGTCACCATCGACAAGTCGGCGAGTCTGCACGAGGCCGCGGCGGCGCTTCGCCAACACGGTGTCGGCTGCCTCCCCGTCATGTCGGATGGAACGATTGTGGGCGTCGTGTCGCGTGGCGATTTGTTGCGCGCCGGGCTTGAATCCGACGAGGTTGTGGGCGAGCGACTCTGTTCGTCGTGCCACCGGTACCACGATCTGCGCGCGCTCGGCGACGACACCGACGTTCATTTTTGCGCCGATTGTCTTGAACGCGCGGCGCCCGCTGTGGACGACGACGAGATCGGCCCGGGCGACTAGTCGGTCGGAAGGTCAGATTCAACCACGACGCCACTGTCAATGACGCGAACGCGACGAATGCTGACCGGCACGTTTCGACCGCCGATTTTGATCGACGCGGGAATCGCGACCTTCTTCACCATGTCGTGCGTTGTTCCCCACAGCTCCGATTTCAGCCAAACGCCGACCTCAAAAAGAAAATCGCCGCGCTTTGATACGACGCGAAGCCCATCGGTTTTCACTTCGAGCGACCGATCCGCCGCGAGTGCGAGCGAGAGCTTCCCTTCGAGCGTCACGACGCCCGCGGGACTCGACAGCTTCCAGAAGTGAACGCGCACCGTGCCGCCGTCCCGTTGGCGCCATTCAAACGACACGCGAAAATCGCCCTTCGGATCGGGCTTCCCCTTCGCATTGAACCGCGATGGCGCAAGGCCACGCGACATGGCGTAGAGGACGGCATCGAAAAGCGTCTGCCCGCGAACGAGCATCGTTAGCGCCCACGGCCCGGCCGGGATCGCCATTCCATCGAGGGGATCGTCAGAGGTGGACAGCGTTGTCGTTGCAACCGCGACGACCGAATCGTCGGTCGATCGCACGCTCACCGAATTGAGCGGGATTTCCGTACCAGGCTTGAGCGCGGGGAGCGCAAACGAAAAACGCGCGAACCGATCGAGATCGACGCCAAGGCCGGCGAGCGCCGCGCGGGCAAGGGCAAGGACGCCGCTCGAGAGTTTGTCGATAACCGCGGGCACCGATGACTGAATGACCTTCCGAAGCAACCCTCGCGGTGCAAGCGCCGCGACCCAGGCCGCGACTTTTTCCTTCCACCCGGCTGCCAACTTGAGAACGAGGGCACGCGCCCGCGACAGCCGCAGCGAAATATCAACCCGACCGCCCAGGAGCGCCGCCTCAACCGGGAACTCGCCCGCAACTTCGATGGACGCCGGCGCCTGTTTTCCGGCGGTCACGTCAAACATCACGCGAAGGCCGAGGCACTCGGCACAGGCGCGGGTTGATTCGATCGCGACGCGCCTCAGCGCGACTTTGATCCCGAGCCCGAGCACAGGAAAGCCAAAACTCTTTTCGATCGCGCGTTCGGCCAGCTTCTTCTCGATGAGCGCCTGGACAACCGACAGCGGAACCGCAACCGCCACGTGCTCGCCGCGCGCGTTCACACGCGGAAACGTCGACAGCCGCTCATACTCAACGCGCAATCCCGCACCCGCACCGCATTGTGCCGTCGTCAACGCCAAGACGCCAACAATTCCTCTCCCCACCGCAAACATCCCTCGCAGATAATTTGGACTAATTCGGTCCACTTGACGATCCTCTCCCTCTCAGTTCAGTGTTGAGAACCATCGTAGCCGAAAGGACGCTGATGCCAAACCGCCTTGCCGCCGAAACCAGCCCTTACCTCTTGCAGCACGCAGAGAACCCCGTCGACTGGTATGCCTGGGGCGACGAAGCGTTCACGCGCGCAAAAGCCGAAGACAAACCAATTCTTCTTTCGGTCGGCTACTCCGCTTGTCACTGGTGCCACGTGATGGAGCGCGAGAGCTTTGAAGACGCGGCGACGGCCGCCGTGATGAACGCGCACTTCGTGAGTGTGAAGGTTGATCGCGAAGAGCGCCCGGACCTCGACGAAATCTATATGCACGCCGTACAGGCGTTTACGGGCGGACACGGCGGTTGGCCGATGACGGTTTTCCTCACACCCGACAAGTTCCCCTTTTTTGCGGGAACTTATTTTCCGCCGATCGCCACGCGCGGTATGCCGTCGTTTCGTGATGTCCTCCACCACACCGCGGGGCTTTGGCGTGAACGGCGGCTCGACATCGCACGCGTGACCGGCGACCTCGCGGATCATTTAAAAGGGGTTGGTCGACTGCCCGCTCCGGCCGCCACAATCGAAACCGATTGGCTCGCGCGCGTGGCCGCGGGCTGTCGCGACGATTTTGACCCGCGCTTTGGCGGATTCGGCGGCGCGCCAAAATTTCCGCCTTCGCGAACGGTCGGCGTTTTGCTCGCACATTGGAAGACGACCGGCGATGAAACTTCGCGCACGATGATTGTAAAGACGCTCGACGCGATGGCAGCGGGCGGCCTGTACGACGTTTTGGGCGGCGGCTTTGCGCGCTACTCGGTCGATCACGAATGGCTCATCCCGCACTTTGAGAAGATGCTTTACGACAACGCGGAGCTCGCGTGCGTTTACATCGACGCGCACGTCGCGTTCGCGAACGAGACTTACGGCCGCATCGCGCGCGAAACGCTCGACTACTTGCTTCGCGATATGACGTCGCCCGAAGGTGCTTTCTATTCGTCGGAAGATGCCGACAGCGAAGGACATGAAGGCAAGTTCTATGTATGGACGCCGGACGAAGTTTCGGCCGTTCTCGGCCAGCGAGACGGACAACGCGCGTGCGAGCTGTTCGGCGTCGCGGCCGACGGCAATTTTGAGCACGGCGCGTCGGTCATCCGTCCCAAACGGGCGCTCGAAGAGATGTCGACCGATGACCGCCTTTTTTTCACCAAGGCAAAGGACACGCTTTTCGCTTCACGCGAGGCGCGGGTGCGGCCGGGACGAGACGACAAGATCATCACCGCGTGGAATGCGCTTGCAATCTGTGCGCTCGCTAAAGCGGGCGCCGTTTTCGACGATGCGCGGTATCTGGGCGCCGCCGGCGTTTGTCGATGTTTACGAGGCGACATTTGATACGCGATGGGTCTCGCGCGCCCTCGAGCTCGCCGACGACATGGTTCGTCTCTTTTGGGACGACACGGACGGTGGTTTTTTTTATACGGGCAGCGACGCGGAAACGCTTCTCGCGCGCAGCAAGCACCCACTCGGCGGCGCCGAACCATCCGGCAACGGTGTCGCGGCACTCGCCTTCGCACGCCTCGCCACGTTATGCGGTCGCAATGACCTCGGCGAAAAAGCAGACCGCATCTTGCGATCGTACGCGCCAATCCTTGAGCGCGCCGCGCGCGTGCTCGGCCCTGAGGCCGTTGCCGGTGCATGGCGATCCGGTGACGTTGAGGAAATCGGCGTCGTTGGCCGCGCGGATGACCCAACGGTGCGCGCGATGCTTGCCAACGTTCGGCGTCGTTATCACCCGTTTCGCGTCGTTTGTCGCCTCGACGTTGGCGCCGCGACGGACCTTTTTCCGTGGATGCTCGCGCGGACCGGCGGCGAAGCGCGTGCATTTGTCTGCAAGGGCTCGACGTGCCTTGCGCCCGTTGACACCGCGGAAGACCTGTCCGCCCAGCTCGGTTGATACCGAAAACCTTTGACCGCGCGGGCCGCGTTCTTTGGTATCATGCCTTCGGCGAAAGGAGGATGCTGTGAAGCAGTTGATTCTCGTACTTTTGGGTTCTTTCATTGGAATCGGATCGGCGTGCAAGAAGGAGGACGCGACCACCAAACCGGCCGACCCGCGGGCTGCGGCTCGACCCGCAACGCTGCCACCGCGCGCAGAACCGGCGAAGCCCGCTTTCCTCGCCGTGCCGAAGCTCGGCGTTCAGATCGAAGTCCCGGCGGATGCCAAAGTTAACGATGGCGCGGGCGATTCAGTCATGATCATGAGCGATTCGCAACCCGATTGCGTTGTGATGCTCTCGAAGGTTAATCCCGACATAGCCGACAAGTTCGAGAAAGTTGTCGCCGAAATAAAAAATGCAAAGATGGGGCACGGACCGCTCAAGGCGATGACAAAAGAAGAGAATCAGCCAAACGGCAACTGGAAGATTGAGTGGACGTCGACGAGCGACATCACCAAGAAGGATCTGTTCGGCGTTCAACACCGCGTCGTGTTGGCTGGCACACTTTACGATTGTGCGCGAAAAACCAACACCGCAGCCGGACAGGCTTGCGTTGCGCGCGCGTGCTCGAGCCTCAAGAAATAGCGCCGACCCCCATCGCAGCGCGGCAATCACCCTTCCCATCGCTGGTTTCGAGTCGACCGATGAAAGCGCCCGACGGCGCTTGACGGTTTTTCACGATTCGCGCATGGTGCGCAAATGGACCTCACGACGCTCAACCCGGCTCAACGCGACGCCGTGCTTCACGACGGCGGGCCACTTCTCGTTCTGGCCGGCGCTGGCAGCGGAAAGACGCGCGTCGTCACAACGCGCATCGCGCGAATGCTCGCCGAAGGGCTTGCGGCGGACCGCTTGTTCGCCGTCACGTTCACGAACAAAGCCGCGGGTGAAATGCGTTCGCGGGTCGAATCGATCGCAGGTGGAAGCGCAACGGGGATTTGGCTCGGGACGTTTCACGGCCTTTGCGCAAAGCTTCTTCGCATTTATGGTGAGCGCATCGGCGTCGGTGCGGGCTTTACGATTTTCGACGATGACGACAGCGAACGCCTCATCTCGGCGGTCCTCAAGGAAAAAAACCTCGACGCGAAACTTTACCCGGCGCGTGCGGTGAACGACCGCATCGATGCGGCGAAAAACCGCGGGGTCGATGCAACCGAGTTTACGAAAACGGCGTTCGGGCCGTATGAAGAACGGATCGCGGCGATTTTTTTGGCCTACCAGGCGCGGCTGCGCGCGTCGGGCGGCGTCGATTTCGCCGATCTGCTCCTTGAGGCGCGGCGCCTCCTGACCGAGTGCACCGACGTGCGCGACCGTTTGCGGCGGCGGTTTCACGAGATTCTCGTCGACGAGTTCCAGGACACGAATCGCCCGCAGTACGACCTTTTGCGTCTTCTTGTTCCCGAGTCGCAGCGCATAACCGTTGTCGGCGACGACGACCAGTCGATTTACCGCTGGCGCGGCGCCGACGTCGGGAACCTGCTCGGTTTCGAGGACGACTTCCCGGGAACGCGCGTGGTCAAGCTCGAACAGAACTACCGCTCGACCGGGAACATCCTCGCGGCCGCCAACGCGGTGATCGCCGCAAATCCGCACCGCCACGAAAAAAAGCTTTGGACCGAGGCCGTTGCGGGCGAGCCGATCGCGTGGAACGTTGTCCCCGATGAGCAGGCGGAGGCGCGCCTTGTGACGCGGGCGATTTCGACGTGGATCGCGGAAGGTGGCGCCGCGTCGGATTGCGCCGTCTTCTATCGCGTCGGGGCGCATTCGCGCGCGGTCGAGCAAACCCTCGCGGAAGAACGCATCCCTTACCGCGTCGTGGGCGGGCTTCGCTTTTTCGAACGCGCCGAAGTGAAAGACTGCCTCGCCTATTTGCGGCTTCTCCAAAACCAGAACGACGAGGTCGCGCTTCGCCGCATCATCAATACGCCCACACGCGGAATTGGACGCACCACGCAGGAAGCAATTTGGCAAGCGGCATCGCAAACGCCAACATTGTGGGAGGCCGTGCGCGCGTCGCCCGCGCCCAAAGTTGCCGCGTTTGCCACGCTCATCGAGTCGCTGCGCGCAGAGGTCGACGGCGCCGGGCCCGCAGATGCGCTCACGACGATTCTGGAACGCGTCGGGTACGTTGCGTGGCTCGGTGACGAAACGCGCGAAGACGAAGCGCGCGTCGACAACGTCGGCGAGCTCCTCTCGGCGGCGCGACGCTTCCAAGATGCCGCGGAGACACCAACCGTCGCGGCCTACCTTGAAAACGTCGCGCTCGTCACGGAGCTCGACCGCCTCGACACGTCAACCGACTTTGTGACGCTCATGACGCTTCACGCGGCGAAAGGGCTCGAGTACCCACTCGTTTTTCTGATTGGCCTCGAGGAACAAACGTTCCCGCACGCCCGCGCCTACGAAGACGACGCCGAGATGGAAGAAGAACGGCGCCTTTGTTACGTCGGCATCACGCGGGCGCGACAACGCCTCATTCTCACGACCGCGCAGATGCGTTCGGTTTTCGGTTCGCGCTTGCCGCGGATCGCGTCGCGTTTTGCGCGGTCGATTCCGCAAGACCTTCTTGAAGTGACGGCGGCGCCCGAGCGCGAGGATTTTGTCCACGAGGACAGAGGCGCGGATGAATCACCCTGGTCGACGCAGATGGCTCGGCGGTTTCGCGGGCGCTCTTGGGACGAGCACGACCAGCGGACGGAACACGACACCGACGCGCCGATCGCACCGGCGCGATTTTCCGAGCGCGCTTACAAAGAGACGCTTGCTGAAGTCGTTCCCGCGGCCCCTTTTGAGAAGGGCGCGCGCGTGCGGCACGCTCAATTCGGCGTCGGCAGCGTGCGAGCGGTCGAGGGAAGTGGCGCGACGTGCAAAGTCGTCGTCACGTTTCCGGGAATCGGCGAAAAGAAAATCATCGCGCGCTTTCTCGCCGCCGATTGATCCGGTCGCCGCGCAATCGGGGCCAATAGTCCCCATACGGGACGTCACGGGGATGGGGTCAATTGTCTCCATTTCGTTTTTCGTCGCGAGCCGACCCGAGAAGAGCGTCGCCGCTTGAGGGCGCGCACTTTGCACCTTATCCGCGCCATGAAAACACGATGGTGGTGCAAAATCGTTTTCGCGGCTTCTGGGCTTGCGTGCGGCGGCACGGGTCCAGGTTTGCCCGATTCTCATATCGACGACGAGGACAGTGATTACTACGTCCCGCTCGCTGATGAGGATGGCAAAACCGACCGCGTCGTCTCTCGCCTCGCGTTCACGAATGCGTGCGCGGCCGGTCCCAAGCTCGTGATCTCGGCCGTCGGCGACGTTCTCCTTCACAGCTCGTTGCAGCGGCAAGCCTATCGCGCGTCCGACGGCGCCCGAACCCTCTGGAAAGACGTCGAGCCGCTCTTTGCGAAGGCCCACATCTCTTACGCAAACCTCGAAGGGCCCGCGGCCTCGGGCGTCGTCGCGAGCGGTCGCGACGCACGCGACCCGGGCAAAGTGTACGATGGCAGCGTCTACTCGGGTTATCCGCAGTTCAACTATCATCCATCGCTTCTCGCCGACCTCGTCGCCGCGGGGATCGACATCGTCTCGACGGCCAACAATCACGCGCTCGATCGTCGCGCACTCGGCGCCAACCGAACCATCGCTGGGCTCAACGCCGCCGCGCTCAAGTTTTCCGGTACGCGCACCTCAACCGCATCGTCGCGCACTTTCCACACGACGACGTCCGCGGCCGGGTTCAAAATCGCGTGGCTCGCGTGCACATTCAGCACGAACGGCATCCGCGACGCCAAAGATCAGGTCCTCATGTGCTACGAGGACACGACCGAAATCGAGGGGATCATCCGCGCGCTCGCGAAAACGCCTGGGATCGACGCGGTCATCGTGACGCCGCACTGGGGCAACGAATACGAGGCGACACCGTCGTCGTCGCAAAAATCGCTCGGCAAGAAATTCTTAAACGCGGGGGCGCTTGCGGTCATCGGTAGCCACCCGCACGTCACGCAACCGTGGGAAAAATTCGTGACCGCCGACGGACGCGAGACGTTCATCATCTACTCGCTTGGCAACTTCGTGAGCGCACAATCGCAGCTCGCGCGACGCTCAACGCTTGTTCTCTACCTCGGGCTCACGCGCGGGGCGAACGGCAAGACGATCATTAACGGCGTCCGGTACGTGCCGCTCACCATGACGTCGACGAGTGCCGGTCGTTCCCTCAAGTTCGCATCCGAGGCGGGATCGACCGCGAGCAGTTACCGACTCACCGTTGGAATGTTTGGGCGCGATAATCGCCTCGCACCGACGGACCCCGTTGTCACGAATCCTGAGTGCCCGCGGTGAGCAGGCGACTTCGACAACTTCGCGAGTTTTCGCGAGAGAGGGATAAGGCGCGTGGGATCGATCGATGTGCGCCCAATGCGCGCCTCCCAATGAAGGTGTGGCGCCGTCGACGACCCGGTTGAGCCAACGCGGCCAATCGTCTGGCCGCGCTTTACGGTGTCGCCCGTCTTCACGTCGATCGCGTCGAGATGAAAGTACATTGTGAACAGCCCGAGCCCGTGGTCGAGGTAAACGCAGCGTCCCGTTCCAAAGAAATGTCCGGTCAAGATGACGCGACCGTCGTTCGTGGCTTTGACGCGCGATCCGCGCCGCGCACCAATATCGACGCCGAGGTGCCGACCTTTCCATTTTTTCTCGAGCTTGCCGTCGCGATAACGCGTGTACGACCGCACAACGCCAAACGGATGACCACCCCCCTCTGCGGGCCACTCAAACGGTGCGCTCCAAAGACGCTTGGGCGCCGACACCGACGTCGCGGCGCGAATCGCTTCGCGTCCATTCACGGGGCCATCGACAGGGGCCGTTCCCGCGTCCGCAAGCCCCTTCGCAATACTTGGCTTCGGCGTCCGCACACGAAAAACAACATGCCCCTTGCGATCCTTACGCGGTACAAGTTTCACAACAACTTGTTCGCCACCCACATCCACTGCGTGCAAACCGCGCGAGTCGACCGGTATCCCAACGATGCAGACTGCCCGCTGCCCGGAAATGCCAAAGCACCCTTCTGGCACCGATTGGCGGTGCTTAAGAACGATTGCGACTGGTTCACCAGCTCGTGGAGTACTTGGCAAGACTGACGCGCCGATCGATTCGATGCCTTGAAAGGCCAAGAACGCCCAAGAAAAAATGGTCATCGACGTCGGGTTGCGCCTCTTGCTTCCGATGCTATAGTTGGGTCAATGACAACTCAACCGCCGGCATCCGAAAACGGAGCGCCGCGCGGCGAGGCCAACGGGAAGCACGAGGGGACACCGCCCGAGCGTGAGGGCGATTCGGGCCGAAGAGCGGTAAGTCCGCCGGACGTTCTCTTCCACGGGGTCACCGACCGCGAGCGAGCGCGCATTCAACGCATGGGCCGGATTGTGCCCCGGCGTCGATTCGTCGAGCTCGTGCAGTCAGAGCGCGAGGCACGTCGTCGCGTGCACCAACGCGGCAAAGAGAATCCGGTCGTTTTGTTCGTCGACGCACGGCGCGCGGTGCGCGATGGCGTCGAATTTTTTCGTGGGCGGCACGGAACGTTTCTCACGCGACGCATCGACCGGCGCTACATTCTAAATGCGTGGCATGGCTTTCGGCGGGCCCGTTCCGCGGGGGCTGTCGTCATCGCACGCGGCGAGGGCGAGCCACGCGTCGCGATGCTCGAGGTGCAACGAAAAGCCGGTCTTTCGTGGGAATTCCCCAAGGGCGGCTATGAACCCGGCGAAAACGCTGAGACCACAGCGGTTCGCGAGGCGCACGAGGAGCTTGGTCTCAATTGTGAGCTGACGATTTCTGGGTGGCTCGGGACGATTCACTTTGGGTTTTACGATCAGGACGGCCGGCCGTGCATGAAAAGTGTTTCGTTCCTGCGGGTCGAGGCGCACGGTGACGATTTGTCACTTCACCCGGAAAACGCCGAAGGGATTGTGCGCGGCGAATGGGTTCCTCTCCGCGAGGTTCCGAGCCGGCTCTCGCATCGCAACATGGACCGCGTGATCGCGCGGGTGTTTGAGATCGAGCGACGCGAAGAGGCTGAAGCGCAAGGTGGTGTTCGTGCGGGCGTGTCATCGCCGGACGACTTGGATGTTGATGTGGGGGAAGGGGAGGAAGAAAAGAGAAACCACAGAGACACTGAGGACACAGAGATCGGAGGAGATGAGAATAGCGATAGGAAAAAAGAAGCGGAGGCGGGGGCGGACGTGGATTCGGATTACGCGGTGATGGCGCGCGCGGCGGGAATCGTTGATTTGTCGACGCGCGGAAAAATCGCCGTCACGGGGTCGGAGCGCGTGTCGTGGCTGAACGGCATGGTGACGAACGATGTCGCGAAGCTCGCGCCAGGCGAATCGTGCCGCGCTTTTGCAATGACCGTAAAGGGGCGTCTTGCGGCCGACTTGCGCGTTCACATGCGCGACGACGCCGTTTTTCTTGAGATGGAGCCCGGCTTTGCAGGGCCAACGATCGCGGCGCTCGATCGGCTGCTCATTTCTGAAGATGCTGCGCTCCGAGACGTTACGGACCGTTACGCCCTCTTCACGGTGCAAGGGCCGCGCGCAAACGACGTCAAGCCACCGCCCATTGGTTTCGTGACCCGCATCGCGCGCACCGTTTGGGGAGGATTTGATTTGTGGGTTCGGGCCGACGAACGAGATGCGGCGGCCCGCGCTTTGACAGAAGCGGTGGCGACCGTCGACGGGGGTTGGGCGTCCATTGACGCGCTCGAAGTCGCGCGCATTGAGGCGGGCGAGCCACGACAAGGCGTCGACATGAACGAGGAGACGTTTGTGCTCGACCTCGGCCGCTGGAGCGCCATCAGCACGTCGAAAGGGTGTTACGTCGGCCAAGAAGTCGTCGCGCGCGTTGACGCCCACGGCCACGTCAACCGCAGCCTCGTTGGGCTTGTTTTGTCGGGCGGCGAAGCGCCAAAGCCGCACGCCGAAATCACTGTCAATGACGTCGTCGTTGGACACACGTTATCGGGCGCGCTTTCGCCTGCGCTCAAGGCTCCCGTCGCCCTCGCTCTCGTTCATCGCGCGCACGCGAACCCTGAAACGATCGTCGTCATTCGCGAGCAGACTGGGTCCCGTGAGGCGCGCGTCGTGAAACTTCCGTTCGTAAACCCCCGAACCGAGGGCTTGTGAGTTTTTCGTCCGCCTGCTGCGCGGCACGCTGCATCCCGGCTGTCAGCGTTTCGCGGCCACAAGTGATGGCCAAACAATCGCTTCGCGCTTTTCACAGATTGTGTCGTCGCAGTAAAAAAAGACCACGCGCGCACGAATCGGGTGGGCTCCGCGACGGCGCGAGGTTCCATCAACTGAAAACGTTATGAACGTCGCGCGCTCGGCGTCGTTGGTGTACGTCGCATGGGTCCGATCGAGAACCGTGCGCGTAAGCAAAACCCCCTTCCGCGCAGAAAGCTCAACCGCGAGCCGCGATTTCGGGTGGATGTAGGCCTCGTCATTTCCAATCCCAATACGGATTTCCGCGCCACGAGCCCGAACATGATAAGGCACAACTTCTACGTTGCAACCTCGTGTCTTTGCGACGCGAGGCAGGTCGGCCGTTTTGACGCGAAGGTCGTCGAACTCGACAAAAACGCGCTTCGCTCTTCGATCATGCGCCACGTGGACCACGCCCTCGTGTCGCTTGAGTGCCTTGTCGGCCGCCTTCACGCAACGAACCCCTTGAGGGCCAAAAACAGACAATGAAACTTCTCGGCGCGCCGCTTCAGCGGAAAGAGGCACCAGCGCAACCACGCACGCGACAGCGGTGTTGAGGCGCGCGATCACGATTCGACGTCCCGCGCAAACCCAGGCCGCCACCACGCAAGTGCGGTCACCGTCGCGAGAACGCCAAATGCCGCAAGCCCGATTCCAATCCAAGCGACCGGCTTAACGGGGACAAAGCCGAAAAGTGCGAAGGGGATCGTCACAACGAGTGGCAAAAAAAAGGCGCGCGGCCGCACCTTGACGTGGGGCGCCGCGCCACGCCGCGCGAAGCCAATCGCCAATGAAACGACACCCGTCGCGGAAGCAGCTCCCACGAGGGACGCCAGATTCGGTTGACCCGTTTCGACCAACGCAAAAAAGAGAGCGGCGACGCCCATCGCCCCAAAACCGGGAAGCGGACGAACGCGAAAATACACCACGCCAAATGACATCAAAAGACCAATCGCTCCGAGCAGTACAACTTGTCGCGCGGTAGTCTCAAGGCCCTTTATGAACGCAACCTGCGGCCCCACAAGCGGTTGTTCGCGATCGCGCAAACGCCATATCCGTTCCGCCAAGTGCACGATAATAACGCTTCGCACGGCGTCACCCTCGTCGCGCCGGACAAGATTCGCGATCTCGCTTTGCCCGCGCAAGAGCCCGAAAACCGTCTCGACCTTCGCACGCGTGTCGGGCAGCGCCGCGCTCCCGCCAAACCCCTTCGCGACGAGTCGAACGACGTCGGTGATGGCGTCGACCCGAGCCACGCGCGTTCGTCCCGTCGCCGACGATATCCCGAGGCGCAGCGCGTTCACCTCGCGGTCAACTTCCGCCAAAACAGCGGGGTCTCGAAGGTCGCCGCGCACAGGCCAAAACGTCGTGTCGCGGATTCCAAAGCGTTGGGCGTACCAAGCCTCGGCGCGCACGGCGTCGTGCGACGCAGGCAGGCTGGTGCTTGGTGATGGCGGCGGCGCGCCAAACGGCTCGCCCACAAACAGAATCGCCGCGGTTATCATCCCAAGAACAGCGAGCCCAATATCGGGCAAAAGCGCAACCCAGCGAGTGGTCCCGCTCGGTGCGGGGATTTGCGGTGCAGCGCTAACGCCATTCTGGACACGCAAACAAGCGGCGCCGGCGGCCGCAGACAAGACGGACGCCGCGAGCTGCCAAGAAGCGCCAGACGCAAATGGAAATCCTGCGACCAGCGCAACGACCGGTGCCGCAACGAACGCCGCGCGTGCCGACTGATGGGCTAGAGCAACCGCTCCGACCGCAACTGGGAGAACAACGACGACGTCCAGCACAGCAAGCATCGGAACGCCTTCTACGAACGTTCGCGTGAGAAGACCGACCGCACCGGAAAACGCCCAAACGACAAACGCGGTCGCCGCAAAACGCAGTCGCGCGCTCCAGGCGAGACCGGCAAACGCGAGCAGCAAGGCGAGCGGCAAACAAACAGCGAGGGGGACGACGCTCGCCCCTTGCGCGGCAATCGCCACAACCGGGAGCCCCAAAAAATGAACTTCGCCCGCGCCCAACTCACGCCGCGCCGTCGACCGAACCAAAGCCACCGCGCGCTCTGCGGCGTCACCCCGCGCATCCTTGAGCGTCACGATGATGAGCGCTGCGCGCCGATCCCGCGACAACAGACGCGCGGACGCGAGCGACCGCTCAACGCGCTTTCGAAGCGCCGCCATCCCCACCGAATCGTGCGGGATGTCACCAACCAGCGGCGCCACCACCGCCTCACCGCCCGCCTCCGACTCCGCATCCGCCCCCGCATCCGCGCCCGCTCCCGACCTTTTTTCTTCCCCAGCTATCTCTTCTCTGTGTTTCCGCGCTCTGTGTCTCTGTGCCTCTGTGGTTGCATTTTCCTTCTCCTGTCCCCCCACATCCAAATCGAGCAGCTCCGTGATGCTGTCAGCGCGCGCGACACCCGGCGTCGACGCAAGCGCCCGCGTTGCCCGTCTCAATCTCGACAATCCATCGCGCGACCATAGTTCAGACGGCTCAAACCCGACCACGACCATCCGATCGATTTGAAAGCGCCGCGCGACATCTTTAAACGCCTCGACATCGGCCCGCGGCCCAGGCAGCGCGGAAAGTGGATCGTCGTCAAGCCCGCGCATCGCAACACCCACGCCCGCCAAAACCGCAAGAGCTGCGACCAGAAGAATGGGCGTCGATCTCATCTGCGCCTTTTACCACGCGGAATTCACGTTGACGATCCCGTCAAATTCGTGTATTAAATGCCGTTCCATTTTCAGATTCTCGGCGAAGGAGCAACATGTTGGGCACCTTGCATATCGCTCGAGCCGCTCGTTTCTCGGCCTATCTTGCCGTCACGCTGTCCGCGGCTGCGTGCGACGTCGTTCGCGATCCGGCGCCCAGCGACGGACGTCCTCCAGGCGCGGGGCGAACAGCCGACGGCGGGATCGACCCGAACGCGTCATCCGGTGACGCCGGCCTCCCCGACATCGACGCAGGTCCGTGCGGTCTGGGCGGACTTACAGGACGCGCGTGCGCCCCGGATCGCGCAACCGCCGTCAGCAGCGCGACCGTGACGCTCGAGGGAACCGATTGCGCGGGCTCCCTGTATCGCCTCGACGGGCGCTCCGGCTCCGACGGCCGATGGAGTTTCTCGAACGTCCCGTCCGGCGAAGCAACGCTTACCATCACCGTGGGCTCTTACGTCCAGCGCCAAACCGTCCGCGTGACAGCCGGCGTCACAACGGCGCTCGTCGACGCCAAAACTTGCTTCAACCCGCAGTCGGTTCGCATGGCGGTTGTCACGGGGCAAGGCGACAAGATCGAGGATTTCCTTACGGCGCTTGGGTTTTCGCCCGACGTCATCGACGGCAAACCGACGTCATCGCGCCCGATTCCGCCCGCCGCCGCTTTTCTCGCCGACGCCTCGCGCCTCGGCCAATATCAAATTGTCTTCATCGATTGCGCCGCGTTTACGCGAAACGATCGACTCGACCTCGGCCCGAGCACAACCGCGATCTTGCAAAACCTCCGCGCGTTCGTCCTCGCTGGTGGCTCCCTCTACGGCTCCGACTGGGCGGGTGTCATCCTCGCGCGCGCATTTCCCGATGACGTCGGCCTTCGCCTCGCTTCCGGCGGCGACACGCATGCGTCGCCCATCCAGCTTCCATTCACGACAACCGCGCTCATCGGGTTTTCAGAGCAGCAGATCGCGGCGACCGTGCCCAACGCCGCGCTCGCCGCGTACCTCGGTGGTTCGTCGGTCACCATCACCTTCCCGCGCAGCCCACCCTCGAACCACTGGGCGCTGCTCGCCCCGTCGCCCGCCAACGTCTCGAACGACATTGTCGGCCCCGCACTCCCGTGTGCCAGCTCAAGTTGCGCGTCTCCCGCATCAGCGCCGCTTCCCGATGTGCCGCTCTCGATCTCGTTTCGCGCAGACCCCACGCGCACACGCGGCGGGAACGTGGTCTTCACGTCGTTTCACAACCTCGCGCAATCGACCGACGACGTAAAACATATCCTCGAGCACCTGATCTTCCGGTTGTAGTCGCCGCGTCTTTAGGCTGTAGTCCTTGCATGCGCGAATACACAATTCGGCGCGAGGCGCTTCCGGCGAAAGATGTCGCGTTCCTCACCGAGCTGAACGACGAACAGCGGGCCGCGGTCACCGCGGAGTCCGGGCCAACGCTCGTTCTCGCCGGCGCTGGAACGGGGAAAACGCGCGTTGTCACGTATCGCGTCGCATGGTTCATCGCGCAAGGGACACCGCCCGAACGCATTTTGCTCGTCACGTTCACGAACAAAGCCGCGCGCGCGATGCTCGAGCGCGTCGAAAAGCTCGTGGGCGGCGACGTTAGAAAACTTTGGGGGGGGACCTTTCACCACGTCGGCAATCGCCTCCTTCGCGATCACGGCGAACAGGTTGGGCTCGCGCCCGGTTTCGGCATCCTCGATCGCGAAGACGCGCGCGACTTGCTCGAAGCGTGCGTGTCCGAGCTTGGCCTCGGGGCGAAAGGGCGCCGCTTCCCGAAGGGCGACGTGCTTCTTGACATCATCTCCGCGTCCGCGAATCGCGGCCTCCCAATCGAGTCGATCATCCTCGACCGCGCGCAGCCGTTTTGGCACGAGCGCGCCGCGATCGAAGACGTTGCCGCGCAGTATGAACGCCGAAAGCGCGCGATGAACGTTGTCGACTTCGACGACCTTCTCACGCTTTGGCTTCGCCTGCTCGATGACGCCTCGCCCGCGCGCGCCGCTCTCGAGCAGCAGTTCGACGCAATCCTCGTCGATGAATACCAAGACGTGAATCGCCTTCAAGGCGACATCGTCGATCGCATGGCCGCCGCCCACCGCAACGTCACGGTTGTCGGAGACGATGCGCAATCGATTTACTCGTTCCGCGGAGCGTCGTTCGAAACGATCATGGAGTTCCCGGACCGTTACCCCGAGGCGCGCGTCGTTCGCCTCACGCAGAACTACCGCTCGACGCCCGAGATTCTGCGCCTCGCGAACGCCGTCATCGCGCAAAACAAGAACCAGTTCCCAAAGGAACTCGCCGCGACTCAAGAGTCTGGTTCAACGCCCGCCGTCTTGCCACTTCGCGACGCCGCGCTTCAAGCCGATTTTGTTTGCCAGCGCGTTCTCGAACTCCGCGAAGAGGGCGTCCCGCTCGAATCGATGGCCGTCCTCTACCGCGCGCACCACCACGCGATGGAGCTTCAAATGGAACTCGCGCGCCGCGGCATCCCGTTTCGCGTGCTCGCGGGGCTTCGCTTTTTCGAGCAGGCGCACGTGAAGGATGTCCTCGCGCACCTTCGTGTCCTTCACAATCCGCGCGAAGAACTGTCGTGGCTTCGCGTCTTAAAACTTCAAGAAGGTATCGGCCCCGCGACCGCCGACCGTCTTTACCAAACGATCCGTACGGCAAACGATCCCGTCGACGCCGTTGCGCACGGCCTCGCCGATACGCCCGGCCTTTCAACGCGCGCACGTCGCGGCACCCTACGCCTCGCGGGCCTTTTTGACGCCCTGCGCGCCGCGCAAAAGCCAGACGACCTTGTAAGTGCGGTTCTTCAGGGCGGCTATTCCGCGTACCTTCGCGTCGTTTACCCCAATTCACGCGACCGCGAAGACGACATCGCGCAACTCGCAACCTACGCCGGCGGCTTCCCATCGCTCGAAGTTTTTCTCACCGACCTCTCGCTCGTCACCAACCTCGAAGCCGAGCGGGTCGTCCGCGCCGGCGAAAAAGACGAAGCGCTCACGCTCGCGAGCGTGCACCAGGCAAAGGGGCTCGAGTGGCGCGCCGTCTTCGTCATCTGGCTCGCCGACGGCCGCTTCCCATCGGCGCAATCGATGGCGCACGAAGCCGCACTCGAAGAGGAGCGCCGCCTCTTTTACGTCGCCGTCACCCGCGCCCGCGAAGAGGTTTACCTTACCTACCCCCTCACGCACACAACGCGCGATTATCGCCAAGTCATCCTTCAGCGCTCGCCGTTCATCGCCGAGATCGACCGCGGCGATGACTCCCCGTTCGAAACGTGGCGAATCACCACCGCGACCGAACCCGCGCCCCGCCTCGACGAGCCCGAATGAGTCGATCTTTCAGCAACCTGATAGTGCGTCGATTTTCGCCGCGAGTATAAAATCGTTTTCGGTGAGCCCGCCCACCGCGTGCGTCCAGATCGTGACGTCGACGCGGCTGTAGTGCACACAAAAGTCGGGGTGATGCCCTTCGGCCTCTGCAACCTCGGCCACGCGATTCACAAACGCCATCGCCTCGACAAAGTTCTTGTGGGTGAACGCCTTGTGGATCTTGTCGTCCGTTTCCGTCCAACCCGAAACATCTCGAAGCAACGCGCAAACCGTCTCACCGGCGAGCTTCGGGACACCGCCTTCGCACGGCACACACCTCTTAGATTTCAGATCCATGGCCGCCTTCATTTCGCCTCCGACCGCGGATGCCGAACAAAACGCCCACCAAAACGAACAACATTCCAAGGCCGCCGCCAGACGCAGCGCCGCTGACGCCACACGCACAACCACGCTTGCTGCCGCCATCGGTCGCCTGCGTCACTCCGGCGTCTGAAACCGGGCCGGCATCGATAACGCCCGCTCCCGCGTCCGCACCCGCTCCCGCGTCCGCACCCGCTCCCGCGTCCGCACCACCGTCCGCTCCCGCATCCGCCCCCGCATCCGCATCCGCACCCGCGTCCGCGCCAGCATCCGCACCCGCGTCCGCGCCAGCATCCGCACCAGCATCCGCTCCCGCATCCGCGCCAGCGTCAACCGCCACGCACGCTCCCGCAGCGCACTGCCCGCCATCACAGGGCGTTCCGTTTGCCAACACAACGGTTGTTCCGTCCATCTGCGCGACAGCACACATGATCGCAAGTCCTGGGTCGTAAACGTCGACGTTCGAGATGTACGTCGAGTCGTCAATCCGCCCGATCCGACCGCCCGCCGAAAGAACGCGACCATCTTTCAAAAGCGAAATCGACGAGTCGTAACGGGCGCTGAGCGAACCGGTCGCCGTCCAACTGTTCGTCACAGGGTCGTAAACTTCGCAAGTCCCGGTCGCGTTTCCGCCGTCGACCAAACCGCCGACCACCAGCACCTTTCCCGTCGCGAGCGCAATCATCGACGCGGCGCCGCGCTTCTCTGTCATGCTCGGGCCTGCGTCGATCGTGTTCGTCGCGGGGTCGTAGATTTCGCATGTGTTCGACGAAGGCGCCCCGCTGCACGGACGGCAGCCGCCACAATAGAGGATGCGCCCATCCGGAAGCCGCGCGGCCGCGTGCGCAATTTTTTCTGTCGCGACCATGTTGGGGCCCGCGTCAAACGAGCCGCCGTCTGGGTTGAAAATCTCGATGTACTGCGGCATGTCAAACGGCGGCACGCCTCCACCGATGAGCGCCATGCGCCCGTCGGGCAAAAGCGCCGTCATCGTACCAATGCGTGCGTGAACCATTTCGCCTGCCGTCCGCTCGAACTTGTTTGTCGCGGGATTAAACAGCTCGGCCGTCTTGATGTAGCCACCGTCGTGCTGCCCCCCGGCGATCAGCACCTTGCCATCAGCGAGTCGCGCCGTCGTCGGGAATGCGCGCCGCTCGCCGAGTCCATTTCCAGCAAGCCCTCCATCGAGATGCGTCCAAAGCCCGGTCGTGGCGCTCCATCGATCGGCGGTGTCCCATCCGATAACCTCGGCGCCCGCTTGATATCCTCCGCCCGCAAAAAGGGCATCACCGCCCTCGAGCGCGATGAGCCCACCCATCATGCGCGGTACCGACATCAGGGCTCCGCCCGAAACCGTTCCGTTGGTGTTGTAAATGTCGAGCGCCTTGCAGGCGGCTGAAAATGGCGGACCAAGGCACGAAGGCGGCGACGCCGTTTTTGCTTGGCCGCCAGGAATGAGGACGCGCCCGTCATCGACGGCGATGGCGCGCAAGTCGGCCGTGAAGAGGCCGCGCGCAACACCGAGACCACCACCGACCGGCTGCCACTCCCCAACAACCGGCATCCGATGCGTGCCCACGTCGCTTAACGACGGAAGCGAATCGCCGCCCGACTTGCAACCGAACTCCGCAACGATCGCGGCAATCACCGCGAACCGGCTCGCACATCGAACTCGACTTTCCATGTCGAGATTAAGAATAAGCTACCGGGCGAGATTTCGCGAGTCCCCGCGACAAAGGGCAAACCGATTTATTCATTCTCCCTAACGCCGGTTCGCGCGAATCGCTCGGCGAGCCCGCTGTAACGGTCATCGGCGCGATCGGTGCGGATGGCGATGTCGAGGGCGCGGCGGCTGCCAACGAGCGCGACGAGGCGCTTGCCACGGGTCATCGCGGTGTAAAGCAAGTTTCGGCGGAGCATGATGTAGTGCTGCGTCGTGAGCGGCACAACGACGGCTGGGTATTCGCTCCCTTGCGACTTGTGGATGGAAACGGCGTAGGCGAGCGTGACGTCTTCGATCTGCTCTTTGGAGTATTCGACGAGGCGTCCGTCGAAGTTAATCGTTGCCGTGCCTTTCGCCGCGTCCACCCATTCGACCGTTCCGATGTCGCCGTTAAAAACGTCGAGGTCGTAGTTATTTTTGATTTGCATGACGCGGTCGCGGACACGAATCGTTTCGTTGCCCCGCTTGAGTCCAGGCGCGTCGCCACCGTTGAGTGCGGCTTGCAGCGCGCTGTTTAGCGCCTCGACACCAACGTCACCGCGACGCATCGGCGCCAACACTTGAATGTCGGTGCGCGCGTTGAGACCAAAGGCGTTCGGAATTCGCTTCGCGCAAAGCTCAACGATCGTCTCGCAAAGCGCAGCAGGTTCGTTGCGCTCAATGAAGTAAAAATCGGTCAGGGCACCGCCGGCGTCCGGGATGCGCGGGCGCTCGCCGTGGAGCACGCGGTGGGCATTTTCGACGATGAGGCCGGTGTCGTTTTGGCGAAAAACGGTCGTGAGGCGAATAACGGGAACGGCGCGGCTCGCGATGATGTCGCGAAACGGCGAGCCCGGGCCAACGGGCGGAAGTTGGTCGATGTCACCGACGAAGACGATGCGCGCGTGCGCGGGGAGCGCGCGAACGAGGCTGTGCGCGAGCGGCAAGTCGATCATGGACGATTCGTCGACGATGAGCGCGTCAAATTGGAGCGGGTCGTCGACGCCGCGGAGGAATTGGCCCGACTTCGGGTCGAATTGAAGCAGACGGTGGATGGTGAGCGCGTCGCGACCGGTCGTTTCGACGAGCCGTTTTGCGGCGCGGCCCGTGGGCGCGGCGAGCGCGACGGTTTCGCCGAGTGCGCAGAGCATTTCGAGGAGCGCGCGAACGAGCGTGGTTTTGCCGGTGCCGGGGCCGCCCGTGAGAACGACAACGCGTGCGGTGAGTGCGGTTTCGGCGGCGCGGCGCTGTTCATCCGAAAGGCGAAGGCCGATTTGGCGTTCGACACGCTCGAAGAGGAGGCCCGTCGCGAGATCGTGCGAAATGTGCTTGCCGCTCGCGAGGGCGTCGAGGTCGCGGGCGAGCTCGACTTCGGCGTCGTAAAGGGAACGCGCATAAATGCGCCCCGACTCCTCGACAAAAAAGTCGCGCTCGAAAAGCGAGGAGAGCGCGCGTTCCACAATGAGCACGTCGATTTCGAGCGCTTCGGCGGTCTTTGTAATGAGCTCCTCGCGCGGCAAGAAAACGTGGCCGTCGTCGGAAGCTGTGACGAGCATGTGGAAAAGGCCCGCGGCGGCTCGTTCCGGCGAATCGAGCGGGACACCCAGGCGGCGCGCGATCGAGTCGGCCGTCATGAAACCGACGCCCGAAACTTCTAGTGCGAGGCGGTACGGGTCCTTTTGGACAACTTCCGCAGCCGATCTGCCGTACGTTTTAACGATGCGCCCGGCGACACCGGGCCCAAGCCCAAGCCCGTACAAAAAGACCATCGACTCGCGGTCGACGCGCCGCGCTTGAATCGCCCCCGCGATCGTCGTCGCCTTCTTTTTTCCGACGCCCGGAACCTTGCGTATCACCTTTGGGTCTTTGGCGATGATGTCGATCGCATCGACGCCAAGTGCGTCAACGATCGCTTCGGCGAGTTTTGGGCCGAGACCTTTCGCGATGCCGGACGCAAGATAGCGAACGACGCCATCGCGCGTCGCGGGTGGCGCAATCGAAAACGACCGCACTCGGAATTGGCGGCCGAAGCGCTTGTCGTCGACCCAAACGCCCTCAAGTTCAACCGTTTCGCCCGCTTCAATGACGGCGAGCTCGCCGACGGCACTCACGACCTCGCCATCATCGGCGCGCCGAAAGCGGGCCACGGTGAAGTCATCCTTCGCGCTCTTCCAGACGACGCGCTCAAGCGAGCCGCGCAGCCGCTCGATCTTTTTCGGCGTTTCCACTTTCGCGCAAAGCTACGCCGGGCGCCGGCCACCGGTCAACGAAGCCACTCCGTGTCGGATTCGCGCCCAACTTAAAGACACGGTTTCCCCTCGTGTTGACCCAGGGCGCGGCCGTTCAGTAAAGTCCGGGCACTTTCGGCGATTCAAGGCGAAGGAGGTGCCATGAAGACGAACAGCGATATCGAGCGCTACTTGCTGGACATGGGGGTGAACTATGAGTCACCACGTGAAGGGATTTGGGTTGTTCACGATGATAACGGGGCGAACCTCGTCGTCATGCACGCGCCGCCGGTCACAGTTTTTCGCGTGAAGCTCGCGCCGGTTGCGAACGATACCAACCCCGAGCTTTACCGAAATCTACTTCAGCTGAACGCCACGCAGATGGTCGCGGGCGCTTATGGCATCGAGGACAACGACCTCGTTATTACCGACACGTTGCAGTCTGAAAACCTCGACCGAAACGAGTTCAGGGAATCGGTCGATGGGTGCCTACTCGCCGCGGGTTCGCATTTCTCGCTGCTCGCAAAGTATCTGCGTCAAAACGGCGCCATCGTCGATCCGGCGCGACCAAGGGCTGCGTCGCGTGGGGCAAAAAAGGCGGCAAAGGTTTTGACGCGCGCGAAACCGGTGAAGGCGGTACGCGCAAAAAAGACTGTGCGTCGGGTGGCGAAAAAGTCGGCGAAGGCCGCGAAGAAGGCGAGGTAAGGAAGAGTCATGGGAATCTTTGGACGATTGGGAACGGTCCTCCGGTCAAACATCAACGACCTCATCTCGAAGGCCGAAGATCCGGAGAAGATGCTGAATCAGATCATCGCCGACATGCAGGAATCGCTCATCGAGTCGAAGAAGCAGGTTGCGGTTGCGATCGCCGATGAGAAGCGGCTGAAGAAACAGTGGGACAGCGAGCTCGCGCAGGCGCAAGAGTGGGAGCGAAAGGCGATGATGGCGGTGCGCGCCGGAAACGACGAGCTTGCGCGCGAGGCGCTGTCGCGAAAGGCGGAGCACGACAAGCTCGGCGGCGAATACCAAAAAAACTGGGAAAGGCAAAAAGCGTCGTGCGACGCCCTGCGCGACACGCTTCGGCTGCTCACGAATAAGATAGAGGAAGCGGCGCGGAAAAAGAATTTGCTCATCGCGCGAAAGAAGCGTGCCGAAGCGCAGAAAACGATTCACGCGACGATGCAGGGGTTGCAAGACAACAGCGCGTTCGCGGCGTTCGACCGGATGGAAGCGAAAATCGACCAGTCGGAAGCCGAGGCGGACGCGATGGGTGAACTTTCGTCCGATGCGGCCGAGGTTGGGCTTGAGGACAAGTTTAAGAGCCTTGAAACAACGGCGTCAGCGGATGATGCGCTCGCGTCGCTCAAGGCGAAGATGGGTGTCGGTCCTGGAGTCGGCGTATCGGCGCAGAATCGCGTGAAGATCGAAGTGCCCGTCGAAGTCCCGTCCAACGTCAAGAAGTAACCCTGTGCCACGATAAGGACTCGTCTGCGGCGTTGCCTTCGTCGCTCGCGGCCTCAACGTACGCAGAGTACGCCTCGGCCGCTTGCTCCTCGGCGCCTTGCATCCGAGCCCTTCTCGCGGCACAGGCGTATTTGATTGAATTTGTTTCGGGCTTTAGCTTCCTGGCAGAATCTCGACCGTCGATTCGTCGATCTCACGCCCCACATAGACTTCGTACGATTCGCCGAACTGCTCGATCGACAGATAGTGATCCCCTTCGCCGTCGTAGTCGTAATAACGGCACGACCCGCCGCGCCGCTTCCCGCGCTCGCCCTCGTATGTAATCGTCGCCTCCCCGCGCTCGACCTGTTTGTACCGGATGCCGTCGTGATTCAGCTGGTCGGGCGGGCGATTCCCCTCGATCTTAAGGTCCTCAACTTCTTTTAAGAGGCCGACAAAAAGCTCGTCGTCGTCCTCAACCTCAAGCCACCACTGATCGTTTCCGTCCGCGAGGAGGTACTCCCTCCACTTCCAACCCTGCTGGTCAAACGTGCAAATCGACTCGACGATGAAATCCTGGTTTGTGTAAGTGACGATGTCTTTTAGGCGAATGTTGCGAATCGACCGCTCTGCGCGCTTCTTTTCCTTCTCCGCCTTTTTCTTGTCGTCCTTCTTCGACGCACGCCGATACATGACGTAACCGACGATCGTCGATCCCCCGAGCACCACCAAAAGTCCTGTCGTCACTGGGTCCATCGTCTACCTCACTGAAGCCACTTGCGCGTCGACTCGCGATAATAGCTGTTTATGGTTGGGCGAAGAAGGGTGTTCGGCTCGACGTCGACCGGTCCCGTGTCGGTCGCAAAAACGAAGAGCGTTGGAAGAAGCGCGTCGTTCAGATAGCGATACGAAATCCCAGGCGCGAGCGCCTTCGGAATCTGCACCGCGCGTGGACTTGCGAGCTGAAATCCCCATTCGCCAAAAGCGGGAACGTACGCGTGAAAGGAAGCGACGCTCAAACCAGCCGCCTCGACCGATTTCCGAATCGACCAGAACGCCGCACGCGCGAGAACCGGCGACGTGCTTTGTGTCGCGAAGACACCGTCCGCCGCAAGCGCTCGTTTCACAAGGCGGTAAAACTCAACCGAATAAAGCTTCCCAAGCGCCTCGTTGTTGGGGTCTGGAAAATCCGCGAGGATCGCGTTCCAACCTTCGCCCGAATACTCCTCGAGGTATTTGAACGCATCGCCCGGCACGACGCGAACGCGCGGATCATCGAGGCTCGCGCTGTTGAGACGTTTGAGAGGCGGGAACTCACGCGCAAGTCGAAGGATGCCGGGATCAAGATCGACGAGCGTTACCTGCTTGACGTCGACGTGCCGCAGCACATCGCGCAGCGCGAGTCCGTCGCCTCCGCCCAAAATGAGGATGCGCTCACGGACGCGCGCCGCAGCGAGTGGAACGTGAACCAGCGCCTCGTGATAGCGAAACTCGTCGGCGCTCGAGAACTGCAAGTTGCCGTCGATGTAGAGGCGCAAGTCGTCGCGGTACCGCGTAAAGACGAGCTGTTGGTATTGCGTCTGTTCGCGCATGATCACTTTGTCCTGAAAGAGGCGCCCCTCAAGAAACTTCGTGAACGCGCCAGAGCCAACGAGAAGCACGATGAGCGCGACGGAGGCGACGACCGTTGTCACGAACAGGCCGCGGAAACCGGTGATGCGGTCGCGGAAAACAAAGAGAACGAGAAACCCGACGACAACATTCACAAGGCCGACGGCCGCCGCGCTGTGCACGAGCCCAAGCTGCGGGATGAGCACGAGTGGGAAGAGAAGCGACCCCGCGAGCGCGCCGACATAGTCCCACGTCAGAACGTTTGCGATGAGAACGCGGAGCGTCGCCGAGCCGCGCAAGATGCGCGTCACGAGGGGTATTTCAATCCCGGCAAGCGTCCCAATGGCCACGATGAAGAGCCCCATGAACAGGTGGTAAATCTGCGACGTTGCGAAGATTCCGAAGAGCGCGAGGCTCGACACACCGCCGACAAGCCCGATGACAACTTCGATCGCGACGAATTTCGCGGCGAGATTGGTTCGAATGAATTTCGAAAAAAACGAGCCCAGCCCCATCGCCGAGAGGAAAAGGCCGACCGTCAGCGAATACTGGAAGATGCTGTTGCCGAGAAGGTAGCTTGAGATGGCGCCGATGAGCAGCTCGTAAACGATCGTGCAAAGCGACACGAGGAAAATCGAAAAGAGAAGAACGCCCGCGCGGTGTCGTTCGTCGGGCGCAATCGCCCCAACCTCGTCAGCCAGCTCGCGCGGTGACGGGAGATCCAGTTCCTGCTTTCCTGCATTTCTGATTGAGCCCTCTTCTTCAGGTTCCTTGCCTAGAAGAGCTCCGTCTTCGTCACAACCGCCGAGTCTGACTCGGGGTACGTGTGAATCGTCTCGTACGACGATGTCGTCTCATCGACGTCAACCACCGTCATCGCAATCCCGCACGGCGACGGGAAACGATGCGAAACAGCCCCCGCCCCAATCGCACGTCCCACCCACCGCGAAATGAGCGTCGGCGAAAGCGGCATTCTCGTGTAACTGACGCGGAGGCGCCCGATCGAATCAGCGACGCGCACCGAGTCTTTCCCAGCGATCGCCACAAACTTCACGCGACGCGCGACCGCTTCGGCACCCAACTGCTCGTCCGGAACGCACGCGACGAGCTCGGTCAATTGCCGCTCGCCCCGCGTGAGCACGATCGCGTGGCTCTTCCCGATGATCGAGACGTCAAGCGATACGCCACTCCGAAACTGGAACCGTCGCGCCGCGAACACGTTGAACCGCGCGACATCCAGCGCGCCCCCAAAAAACTGAACCGTCAGGGCATCGACCAACCCTTTCGGCAACAGCACTTCGCCGCGTTCGATCACTTGCCGCCGCTCCAGCCGCCGCTGCGCACCGAGCTCCGACCGCCATAACCACGCGACGCGCTGCCGTAAGAGCGACCGTAGTACCCAGGCGAAACATACGAATAATGATACGGGCGCCACCCGCCGTAATAACCCCAATGCGAGGTGTACATCGAGCTAATCAAATAAATGCTCGCAATGTCGGTAAACAACATGTGCCGGTGGTAGTGATACCCGTCACCCGCGATGACGTAGTTCCGTGTCCCGTCGCGTTGCACTTCGATCTTGAACACAAATTCGTCCGATTCCTTGTCGTACAGCGCGTTCGCGTTCTTATCGACGTAACAAACCACTGCCGCGCCCTTGTCGGCCCACGAGCATGCGAGCTTGTCGCCGGGCGGGTAGATCTTCTTTTCGTTCAGCGCGTTTTCAAACGCCGTCAGATCGCGCCCGCTCGCGCTCTTCACGAAAATATCGCTGACCTGTTCGAGGTCGACCTTATTGACCGGCGAACTGCCACCGCTCACGAGCGCGATCGTAACGACGATCCCCGTCAGCGCGAGCGATGAAACAAAAATCGTAAGCCAGAACTTCTTTGCGTTCATTCGTTAGGTCTCCAGCACCCCTAAGTTTGGGAGGCCGCGCACGCGGTGTCAAGTGAACGATTCGTGCGTTCAGGGAGTGGTCGCACTTTCCCCAAAAAAGTCGGCATCCAAGAGTGAATTCGCTATCGACCAAACCCAACGAACTGGCCGTCAACGCAATACGTTTGCCGGTCGTTTCTTCGCGGATTCGTCATCCCGCTCGGCGTATCCCGCGCAAAGCAGCGCGTGTACCCGCCATCACCGTCCATGCCAGTATTCTGATTGTTCGCCGCCATGTGTGCGCCGGAAAAGAAGACCCCGCCGTCCGCCTTCTGCGCCATCATGATGATCGACCTCCCCTCGTTACCAAACGGATTCCCCATAGAATCAACGATGGTAAAGAACCCGCTCATGCTCGCAGGCGCTGGCGACGACGCGCGTCCCCCGTCCGGTGGGTTCCACGTCGTCACCGACCCTCCATCCACCATGCCACCCCAACTGCTTCGGCCATCGACCCAGTTGCCCGCACCAAACCATGTCGCCACCGTCGAATCCGACAGCGCCACAAGGCGGCCAACGCCACCATCGTTT
Organism: Deltaproteobacteria bacterium; assembly: GCA_016192705.1. GTDB lineage: Bacteria > Myxococcota > JACPTQ01 > JACPTQ01 > JACPTQ01 > JACPTQ01. The sequence goes on from JACPTQ010000042.1 coordinate 89,791, forward strand.
TCGATCCCGGCATCCCGTGTCTGCGCAACGAGCGTTACTTCGCCCGCATCGCCAATGCGAACGTTCATCAGGGTGAGCGGGTCGCCCCCCCCGTATGTCATCAAATAGAGTGTGCGATTGCGGAGGTCGTTGATTGTCGCCGCATTTGCCGCGGAAATTCCAATGATTCCGCCGCTTCCTCGCGCCAGATCGATGAGCACCGCCCCAGCCGCCGTGGCGGTCGCCCGAGCACGCATCGAACTCGTTTGGCCCGTGGGGATGTCGATTGTCGTAACGCCGTTCGCGCAGGTCGAACCACCGTCCGGGATCGTCATCGTGCCTTGGTCGCCCGACGTCAGCGCTGACTTGATTGGGTCGTTGCTGTTGCCGGTCGAGTAGGCGCCGTTGACGACGAGTCCGTAGTCGTAGTTCGTTACCCCGCTGATCGTTCCGTCGCTTGCCCCGGTCAGCGTTGACTGACCGAACACTTGCGATAGAACGCCCGGCGGTCCGACGCGAACCGTGTTGTACGTCCCTGACAAGTTGTGGCAGTCGGACATGATCACGCCGAGGTGCAGGTCGTGTCGCCTTTCGCCGCCGCTTCCCGCCGGGTGCGCGATGTAAGCGACGCCCGGGAATTCGAGCGTATAAAACTGGTCGCCCGCCTTTGGCGACCCGCCGTCCGCGATCGTCGGCGTCACACCCGATAATGTGCATGTCCGATAATCAAACGTGGCGTTCCGCGCGCTGCACGCGCCCGTAATGACGTGCGTTCCGCCGTCGACGGCGTTCCCCGTCTCGTCGACCTTCGTGAGCGTGACGCGAATATCCGCGCCGCCATCCGCGACGACCCACACGGCGAGGTCGCCTTCGCCCGACGTCGCCACGTACGACAGCGACGACGACGTCGACGACGACCCGCCACCACCGCCCGACGTGCTGCCCTTGCAACCAACCGCTGCACAACAGCCAATCAGCGCAAACCAACGAACCGCTTCACGATTCATTTTCCACTCCTCGTTACGCGTCGTTTCTGCCGCGCATACCCCCTCAATTAACGCGAGTAACCGACGAACGGCCCGTCGATGCAGTAACTCTGGCGATCGTTCTTGCGCCCGTCGGGTGTCCCGTCGGGTCGCGGCTTCGAGAAGCAACGCGTGTAGCCACCGTCTGAATCCTTGCCGCTGTTGTCGTTGTTCACGCCCATATGCACGCCCGACAAAAAGATTCCGCCGTCCGCCTTCTGCGCCGCGAGAATGATAGGCCGTCCCTTTTCGATGAATGGGCGCCCTTGATTGTCAACGATCGTGAAAAACCCACTAAGCGTCGATGGCGCTGGCGACGATGCCCGCCCGCCATCGGGTGGACTCCACGTGTTAACGAACCCCCCATCGACCGTCGCCGACGTCATGTTCTTGGAGTCAACCCAACTCCCCGCACCAAAATAACTGGTGAGTGACGAATCGCCAAGCGCAACCATTCGGCCTAAACCGCCATCGTCCTCAGGACCGCCGTCCTTGACGTCCGCAACAAACGTCACCTCGCCGGCATCGCCTACGCGAACACGCATCAGGTTAACTGAATCATCGCCTTCATAAGCAACAATGAAAAGATCGCGATTTCGAAGGTCACTGAGCGTCGCGGCGCTCGCGGCCGAGATGCCGATGATTCCACCGAGACCCCGCGGCAGGTCGATAAGGAGCGCCCCGGCATTCGTGACCGTCGCGCGCGCGAACACCGCACTCCCTCCTCCAGCGGGCAAGGCGATCGTTGTTACACCGTTCGCGCACGTAGACCCGCCGTCAGCAATCGAAATAGTGAACTCATCGGTAAGCAACGCAACCTTGATCGGGTCGCTGCTGCTGTTATCTGAATAGGCGCCGTTGACGACCATGCCATAGTCGTAGTGCGTGACCGCGCTCACCGTGCCGTCGTTCGCTCCCGTTAAGGAGAACTGTCCAAAACCTTCGATCAATGTGCCAGGCGGCCCAACGTGAACCATGTTGTACGAGCCCGTGATGTTGTGGCAGCTCGCGGCGATGACGCCGACGTGCAGATCATGCCGCTTGTCGCCACTCTGCGAACCCGTGGGGTGCGCGATGTACGCAACGCCCGGCAATTCGAGCGTGACGTACTGGTCGCCCGCTTTCGGAGAGCCGCTGTTCGCTACGACGGGCGTCACCGACGAGATCGTGCACTTGCGGTAATCGAGAACCGCGTCGCGTGCGCCGCATGAGCCAGCGATCGTATGCGTACCGCCGTCGACGGGATTGCCGGAGGTGTCGACCTTCGTGAGAACCACGGTCACGCTGCCGCCACCATCCGCGACTGTCCACACCGCGAGGTCCCCCTCGCCCGACGTCGCGACGTAAGTTGATGGTGTCACGACCGCATCGCCGCCGCTTCCTCCGCCACCTGAACTGCTCTTGCACGCCAATCCCAACACAGCAAAAAGCGACGTCCACAATAGACCGTTACGACTCATATCGACTCCTTTCAGAAAACCAGCGGGCTTGTCAGGGGGCCTTCGCCTACCAATGTACGAAACGCTAACGCATCATTCAAGTTGCGGCAGAAAATACACCCGACGCGCGAGCCCCACAACTCTATTTCTGCCGCAATCTGCCGACAAGCCTGTGGCTTGTTGGCGCGGCAGAAATGGGGAGCGCCTGTTTACAGAGCGCGAACCCCACCTCTCTTTTCGCGGTACGGGAATCGCGTTATGGTGGCGAAACTTAAACCACGGAGGTGCACCATGTCCGTTCCGTTCCCGAGTGCTGATTGGGTCGTGAAATACAAAGAAGCCATCAATGGAAGCGCCGCCTACAAAGCGGCGGGCGCCACATGGGAAAAGGGCGTCGTCGCGCTCGTTTGCACGAAAAAGCCTGAGATTGGATTGCCGGACGACGTCGGGATCTGGCTCGATTTGCACCAGGGTGTTTGTCGCGATGCGAAGCTCGTCGCGGTCGGCGAAGCGCAGAAGGCGCCGTTTTGCATCACGGGCGATTACGCGCGCTGGAAGCAGGTGGTGCGAAAGGAGCTCGACCCGGTGAAAGGGATGATGCAGGGCAAGTTGAAGCTCAAGGGCGATCTCGCGACAATCGTGAAGTACGTCAAGGCGTCGCAGGAGCTTGTGGAGTGTTGTTCGAAGGTCGATACGAAGTTTTTGGATGAGTGAAGAAGCCGAAAGTTAACAGTTGAAAGTCGAGAGTTAAGAAAGGAGTCGGACATGGCGTACGACGCGGACCTGAATTTTAATTTCGTTTACCGAACGAAAATCGTCTTCGGCGCCGGAAGTTTGCGCGAGGCACCGATAGAAGTGGCGGCGCTGGGTGGAACACGGGTGCTACTCGTGACCGACCCGGGTGTCGTAAAGCTTGGGCTCGCGAAGCGCGTCGAGGCGGCGCTCGGCCAAGGCTCGGGAGGGATGCACGTAGGGACTTACGCCGATGTGCCGAGTGATTCGTCAATCGACACGGTCGAGCGCGGCGCGGCACTTGGGCGCGAGATGAAGGCCGATGCGGTCGTCAGCGTTGGGGGCGGCAGCGTCATCGACACGGCGAAGGGAATCGCCATTTGTCTCGGCACGGGGCACCGACTCGTTGAGCACGAAGGGTGCAACACGCTTTCGAAGCGGCTCACGCCGCACGTCGTTATTCCGACGACGGCGGGCACGGGGAGCGAAGTGAGCTACGCGGCCGTTGTCAAAGACGCCGAGAAACACCGAAAGATTCTGTTCGTCGACTGGTTTATTATCCCCGACACGGCGATCCTCGACCCCGAGCTGACGGTCGGGTTGCCACCCAAACTCACGGCGGCCACGGGAATGGATGCGCTCACGCACGCGGTCGAATCGCTCCATTCGCTCCAGCGCGAACCGATCGCCGACGCGCTCGCGCTTCATGCGATTCGCCTCATCAAGGAGTATCTGCCGCAGGCCGTAGAGAACGGCAAAGACTTGCACGTTCGCGGACAGATGCTCATTGCGGCGAACATCGCGGGGTGCGCGTTTTCGAACGCGCAGGTTGGGCTGGTGCATGCGATGGCGCACACGGCGGGCGCTCGGTTCGGCATCCACCATGGCCACGCGAATTCGATCTTTTTGCCGCACGTGATTCGGTACAACGGCGATGCGTGCGCCGATCGGTATCGGCTGGCGGCCGAGGCGATGGGCGTCGACACGCGCGCGATGAACGACGACGCGGCGGTTGAGGCGGCGGCGCGAGCGTGTGCGGAACTGGCGGCGCGCTGCGGGCTTTCGGCGCGGCTTCGCGATGTTGGCGTCGCTGAGAGTGCGATCACCGCGGAGCTTGCGGAGGCGACGACCTACGACGGGTCGATCGTCTACAACCCGAAGTTCGTGGGTGAGTCGGCCTCGCTCATCCCGGTTTACAAGGCGGCGTGGTGATGGGCGCGGCAACTGTCACCGTCGACAAAGCTGCCGAAGAAAACGGCCTTGCAAACATGCTCGCCGATCTCATTTCGCAAAACCTCGAGCGCTGCCCCGAGCGGATGCCGGCGTTTCATCGGATGCGCGGGCGCGTCGTCATCGTCGCGCGCGACATCGACGTCACCGTGACGCTCGATTTCGACGGCGGACGCCTCACGGTGTACGACGGCGAGCGCGGCAAGCCGAAGCTCAAAGTCACGACCGACAGCGACACCGTCCTCGATTTGTCGAAGCTCAAAGTGAAAATGGGGCTGCCGTTTTTCTTCGACGAGGTCGGCGTCGGCGTCTTGAAGAAGATTTTCAACCGCGATCTCGTCATCTGCGGCATGGTCACAAACTTCTTCCCACTCGCGCGGCTCACGTCGCTCATTTCGATTCACTGACACTCACGGACATACGATCTTGATGTTGCAGAGCGATCCTCCAGCGTCATTGGCGAACTCGGTTCCTGATGCGAAAAGTCCTAACGGGTTGAGACCAGCATCGGCGAAATTAACGATCGAATCCCATCCGGTACATCGTGTCGCGTCGCTCCAACTGCAGCCGGCGTCTCCGACGACGAGGCGACCTCCGTCGGGCGTCAAATCATTCACCGTCGCGCAACCGCAAGAGACGACCCCCGCGTCGGCGCCGGCGTCGATCCCAGCATCTGTACTGGTACCCGCGTCTGGCGGTGAGGCCGTTCCCGCGTCGACCCCCGCGTCCGCAAAAACGACGTCCGCGCAAGCCCCCGCGACGCACCGCTTGCCGCGCGTTTCGCAATCGTCCTGAACCCATCGCTGGCAACGCAATTCCGCGGAACATTTCCACGCCACGATGTTGTTGTCGTCGCAAAAACGCGCGCCGGCATCCGGGCAATCTAAGTTCGTTTTGCACGAGCTGCCCGTCGCACACGCACCCGCAACGCACACGTTTCCCGCATGCCAGCACGCCTCAACCAGCCGTGGAAGGCACCCACCGCTGACGCACTGCCAGCGCCAAATCTCCTCATCGCCGCCACAATACGCGGCGCCGCCGTCCGCGCACGCGCTGTCGGTCGTGCATGTTGTTGCGAGCACGCAGTTGCCGTTCGAGCAAGTTTGCGGCATCGTCGGGTTTCCACACGACGCGATCTGGTCCTCGATGCAGCGGCCGTTCACGCAAATCGCCTGCACAATGGTCTCCCCTTCGCACGTGCGCGCGCCACTCGCCGCGCAGTCCGAGCTTGTCGCGCACGCGAGCCCACCCACGCACGCACCCTCGACACAGTGCTTTCCATTTGCCACGCAGTTGTCGATAACCGTGATGGCACATTTCCCCGCGACTCCGCACAGCGACTGCACGAGGTTCCCCATCACGCAAAACGCCGCACCGCCGCCCGGGCACGCCCCGTTCGACGAACAAGTGTCGCTCGCCCACTGCGCCGCCCCGCCCGACGAGAATCCGCGAATAGTCGTAACGACGCTCCAGGTCTCGGGATCGATCCAGCTCGGAACGCGATCCCAACCGCCGCCATCGCTCCATACAATGGTGAGCATCGACAGAGCATCAAGGCCCGCGTCGCTCCCCGCGAAACCGGAAAGCGGCAATCGAATCGTCACCGCCGCGTCGAATATCTGCCCCGCTGGGCCAAACTCATAAAACGGGCCAACGCCCAAAAAGGCGCTCGCGTTGGGCGTTGCGATTGTCTTAACAGTTATCGTCGTTGACCCATCCAGCGCACCTGCCGGGATTTCGAGCGAGCCGCCCCCGTGAAAGCTGAGCGCGCCGCCCAGCGAACCAAAATCCTCGCTTGTTGACGGAGTCGGCACCGATGTCGATGGAGTCGGCACCGACGAACAGACGCCACTTGCCGCCACAACCACCGCGACGCCACTCGCCATCCAAATCTGCTTTTGACGCATCACCGCCCTCCAACTTGATTCTAGCGGATCGAATCAGCCGGCGCTGGCTGGCGTCAATGTGGGACGACCCCTCACCGCGGAATGTAGTGAACCGACAGGAGCTGAACCCAGATGTTGCAAAGGCCGTGGAAGATGATGGGCGCAATGATGGAACCGGTTTTCGCGCGAAGCCAGCCGAACGCGAGCGACGGAAAGAAGACCGCGAGAACGACTGGTGTTCCGTGGGACACCACGTGCGTTAGCGCAAAGAGAGCTGACGTCGCGAGAAGTCCCCAGCCAACGGTCGCTCCGAGGAAGGTCCGACGCGGCGGAAACGCTTCGTCAAGGCGCGTCTGCAAGTATCCGCGGAAAAAAATCTCTTCAGAGAGCGCGACGAGTAGAAACTGCGCGAGGAACAAATTGATGAGCCAACCGAGGTCGCGCGCGACCTGCACGTCGGGCGCATCGGGCGTGTTGCCGGTTGGGCCGATGCGAATGCGCGACTTATCGAGCGTCGTCTCACCTTCAAGAAACCGCACCGAGAATCGCTTGATTCGTTTTGCGTCGAGCGTCACGGCATGCTCTCGTGCGCGTGCGGGGATGATGACGTCCGCGCCGTTTTCAAGCGCGGTGCCTGAGCGGACAACGGTGGTACCGGCGATCGTCACGTTGGCGCGCACAAGCTTTGGGACTTGAATCGAAAGGTCGCCGCGGCTCACCCAGACGTGGGCGTGCGTCGCGTCGAATTGCACCGGCGGACCTTCGATGTGGCGCGGCCAGCGAAGGTAGTTCGAAAGCGAGAAATCGGCGCGTGCGGTAAAGACTTCCTCTTGCCAAATGTGAAAGCCGACGGAGTATGGTGGAAGCGTGGCGAGCGCGAGGGGAATGACATACGCCGCGCCGCGAAGAGCCCCGCGGGTCGTAAGGCCAAAGTCGCGGTATTCGCGTCGGCGCCAGCGAATCACGAAAAGCGGGAGGTAGATGAGGACGATCGCGACAAAGCTCGCGGTGTTTTCGGCGACGAAGGGAACGGCGGGTGAGATGAGGACGACGGCCGCGATGAGCGCCACGGCGATCGCGGTGACGGCGAATGCCTCAAACAACGGTGGCCGCTTCATTGGGACTCAGCTTACGCCTTCGCGACAGCGGCTTTCCATTCCTTGAGGCGCGCCGCGGCGTCGGCCGGCTTCATTGCGGGCTTGAATCGACGGTCTTCGCGAAATGCGCGCGCGACGTCTTTGGTGTCGCGCCAGACGCCGGCGCCAAGCCCCGCCAAAAGCGCCGCGCCAAGCGCCGTCGTTTCAACGAGCGCCGGGCGCACGATTTCGACGCCGAGTAAATCAGATTGGATCTGCATGAGGAGGTTGTCGGCTGCCGCTCCGCCATCGACGCGAAGCGATTTGAGCGATGCGCCCGAGTCGGCCTGCATCGCCAAAAGGATTTCGGCAATTTGAAATGCGATCCCTTCGAGCGTCGCGCGCGCGATGTGGGCACGGCGTGTCCCACGGGTGATGCCCGTGATGACGCCGCGCGCATCGGGTCGCCAATACGGCGCACCGAGCCCGGTCAACGCGGGCACGAAAAAGACGCCACCCGAATCGCCAACAGATGCCGCGAGCTTCTCGACCTCGGCGGACGTCCCGATGATGCCGAGGCCATCGCGAAGCCACTGCACCGCCGCGCCCGCGATGAACGCGCTCCCCTCGAGGGCGTACGTCGTGTCGCGCCCGATGCGCCACGCAATCGTCGAGAGCAACCCGCTCCGCGACTTCACGACGTCGCTCCCCGTGTTCATGAGGAGAAACGCGCCGGTGCCATACGTGCACTTCGCGCTCCCGCGATCGAAGCACGTTTGCCCAAAGAGCGCGGCCTGTTGATCGCCGGCGGCGCCGCAAATCGGGATTCCATCGGGTAACCCCGGCACGTCCTTCGTTCGGCCAAAGTCGCCGGCCGACGCGCGGACGTCGGGGAGAATTTCGCACGGCACGTTGAAAAGCGCGAGAAGCTCGTCGTCCCACGCTCCACGCTTGATATCAAGAAGCAGCGTGCGCGAGGCGTTCGTGACGTCGGTCGCGTGTACCTTGCCGCCGGTCAGTCGATAGATGAGGTAGCTGTCGACGGTGCCCGTCGCAAGCGCCGCAAGGTTTTTTCGGTGCTTGGGTTCGGCATCGAGAAGCCACTCGATCTTCGTGCCCGAAAAATAGGGATCGAGAACAAGCCCTGTCTTGTCGCGAATCCAGTCCTCGAGGCCTTGCGTTTTCAGCGCCTCGCAGCGCTCCGCTGTGCGGCGGCACTGCCACACTATCGCGTTCGCGACCGGCCGCCCCGTCGCGCGTTCCCAGAGAACCGTCGTCTCGCGCTGGTTTGTGATTCCGATCGCCGCGATTTCGCCCGACCGCGCATGCGCCGCTTCGATCGCCGCACGCATCACGTCGCAGGTCGTCGACCAAATCGCCTCGGCGTTGTGCTCGACCCAACCGGGCCGCGGGTAAATCTGTGGAAACTCGCGGCTCGCACGGCCGCGCACCGTCAACGTTTTGTCGATGACGAGCGCTGTCGTCGCTGTCGTTCCCTGGTCGAGCGCTAGGATGAAGTCAGGCATTCTGGTGCTCTCCTAACATGCGTTCCGAACAATCTTAGGGGTGCGTCAGAGGTTCAACCGTGGGCGTAGACGTAGTCGTAGTCGTGGACGATTCCCGGAATTCGACGACGCCTACGACCACGACCACGACTACGAGCGGCTCCCATAACTGTCCGAGAGTTCTCAATTGCGAAAGGGGGGATTCGAACCCCCACAGGTGTGACCCCGCCAGACTCTGAATCTGGTGCGTCTACCAGTTCCGCCACTTTCGCGTCGCGCCTGCGTCCGTCGCAAGCCGCAAGAAATTACCGAACCCTGCGCGAAAAAACAACCTACCAGACGGCGCGAACGTGCGGATATGCCAGCAGCGCGCGATCCGCCGTGAGAAGTGCGCAATCGTGCAGCCGTGCCGTCGCAACCAGGATTCGATCGGCCGGGTCGGCGTGCATGGGCGACGGAAGCGCATACGCCTCTTCGATGATATCGAGATCGATCGGCAACACCCCCCAACCGTTCGATTCAACGTAGTGTCGGAACCAGAACTTCCAGTGGCGGTCTAAAGCCAGTTTCTTCCGTGCCACCGCACACGCGACTTCAGCGCAGCTTATCGGCGACACGAAAGTCTCCGTGTCCTTCGCCTCAAGGAGCTTGCGCGCCGCTTGGGACAGCTTCTTTGGCTCAGCGACGGCCCAAACAATGGCGCACGTGTCGAGGACGACCGCTATCGACTCCCGGGCCAAATGGAACCCCAGTCTCGCGCCGACAAGAGCGGGCGGGTGAGATCGCCACGCGTCTTGGCGCTTCCTCGACCGCGGCCAAGCACCGTGCGATTCGATCGTTTGGAATTCACCGGAATCACGCGAGCAATCGGGATGTTGCGCTTTCGCACTTCGACCTCTTCACCCTTTTCCACCTCCGCTAGAAGTTCGCTCAAGTGGTTCTTAAACTCCGCGATGTTGGCTATCTTCATGGCCATATTATAGGCGCCGATTATGGCTTAAGCAAACGCAGGCGCCGCGGACATTAGGCTGTGCGCCGAGAAGAGACGCACCGACGATGCATTGCCACCCTTTCGTCACAAGTGCTCCATCGTCTTTCGTCATGCACGCCAAACCGATTCGCGAGGATGCTCGTCAGAAGATCACGATTACCAATCAAGGAGGTTTGGAAATGAATCGAGATCACGTCTTCGGCGCGGCTCTCGTCTCTCTTGCGCCGCGTGCTGCGCTTGCGTGTGGCCGGCTTGAGCCATTGACGGAGCCCCTCATCGTTCTGCCAACAATCATTTATGTGGGGGTCATCATCGTGGGAATCTTCCGCCTCACGACCGGAACACGACCCCGAAAGTGGCACAGACTGCTAAGTTATTATGGTTTCCCAATTTATTCTCTGTTTCTTGCCTTGTCGTTGTTTGACGAGATGGGACCAGGAATGCTCCATTTCGATGAGATTAGGCTTGGCGATGCCGTTTTTGATCTCAATCCGAACGATATCTGGTTGTTGTTTGTTCTGCCGTGCGTCACTTTCGCGGTCACACTTAGCGCCGAACTCTCGGTTCGAATAAAGTTTCGGGCTTCGGGTGGCGGAAGCACGGATGTTTGACGGCCTCGGGACCGCGGGCATCAGCGGTCGCGCGTCAACAGGCGACATCCACCGTTCGTCAATTGTTTCCACCGCACGCGAAAACTCAACCGTCGAAATCGATTGGGCTACGCGCGCCGCGACGGCTTCTCTTCGAGCCCGTAGTCTTTAATCTTCTTGATGAGCGTCGTCCGACTGATACCGAGGTCGCCCGCGAGCTTCGTCTTGTTCCAGTGCGTCGCGATGAGACCTTGGTGAATCATATCCTTCTCAAGCGCCGCGACCGCGACTTCCATATTCCCCTGCTTTCGGTACTCGTCAAACGTTGGCGCCACGCGGTCAGCACCGATCCCCGGCGACAAAAGGTCGGGCCCAATTTCCTCGCGCTCGCCCGCCAATACGACGAGACGTTCAATTTCGTTCTCGAGCTCGCGAATGTTCCCTGGCCAGCTGTGCGCGTAAAGTCGCGCCATCGTTTCCGGCGAAAGGCGACGCGATCGCTGCCCCTCCTTCGTGAAGCGCCGCAAGAAGTGCTCGACGAGCATCGGCAGATCGTCGATCCGATCGCGCAGCGGCGGCACGCGCAAGCTAATGACGTTGAGCCGATAATAGAGGTCTTCGCGAAACTGCCCGCGCTCAACCATCGCGCGCAAGTCGCGGTTCGTCGCCGCGACGATTCGCACATCGACCGTCCGCATCGCGACCGACCCAACCGGCAAAAACGTCCCTTCCTGAATAACGCGAAGGAGCTTCACCTGCATCGCGGGGGACATGTCGCCCACTTCGTCCAAGAAAAAAGTTCCGCTGTTCGCGACTTCGAAAAGCCCCTTCTTATCCTTTGATGCGCCTGTGAACGCTCCACGGACGTGCCCAAAAAGTTCGCTCTCAAGCAGGTTGTCGTTCAGCGCGCTGCAGTTCTGGACGACAAACGCCTTGTCGCGTCGCGGCCCGCTGTAATGAAGCGCACGCGCGATGAGCTCCTTGCCTGTTCCGTTTTCGCCCTGAATCAGAACGGTGCTGTTCGATTCGACAACCTTTTCAAGCACGCCAAAGAGGCTCTGCATCGCCGCACTCTTCCCGACAATGTTGCCAAACCGAAAGCGCCGCCCGAGCTCGTTCGTCAACTCGCGAATCCGATCTTCCTGTTGGCGCAGCGTGCGCCCAAAATCGACAATCTCCTCGACCGTGACCTCCATAAGGTCGCACAGGTATTCGACGTCCTTCGGTTCGAGCGTCGGCATGTCGGCGAACGCATCGTCCTCGCTCGGGAAGTCGAGGCCGAGCGCACGCGACTTTTCGAGAATCGGGAGCCGGCGTTCCTCGTTGCCACGCACCATAAAGCCGCTCCCAAAAATCGCACCGTAATATTTCCCCTCGGCGACGATCGGGCAGATCACAATCGGAAAGCCGAGGTGGCACGTGTCGACGACGCGCGCCTTGACCACACTCTCACGCGCCATGAGCTTGCACGCCTCTTCGACCGATCGATTGCACGCCGCGAAACCGTCCTTGTCGGCGAGCGACGCCTGGCAGATCCGGTTGTGCGGCGGAATAATAACGCCCTTTGAATGATCAAGCACAAAGCCTTCTGGATTCGCGTACGCGATTTCGATGCGCCACCATTTGCGCACCTGCTCGCGAATCTTTCGGACGATGTGAAGGTCTTCAAAGCGACGCGTGTCGAAAATGTTCATAACTGTTTGAAAGCACAAGCGACGTCGCGAAGACCGTCATCGAGCGTCATCTCGCACCGAACGCCGAGCTCGCGGCGAAGGCGCGTCGCATCAACGGAGCTGTAACGCAGCTCGCCCGGAATCGCATCGTCGTGTCGCGGCGCAACCGTCTTGCCAAGACTCGCTGCAATCTTGGCGTAAAGCGCGTTGACGCTCGTCTCGATCCCCGTACCCACATTGTAGATACCGCCGTCTCCGGCCGTCAGCGCGACGGCGTTGGCGCGCACAACATCGCTCACGTGGACAAAGTCACGCGTTTGCTCGCCGTCGCCGAAAATGCGCACCGGTTCGCCCCTCAAAAGCGCGCGCGTAAAAATCGCCACAACGCCCGCCTCGCCGTTTGTTCCCTGGCGCGGTCCGTAAACGTTGGCGTAGCGAAGAACGACCGTCTTGATCGCGCCCGCCTTGTTCGCCCACAGCAGATACTTCTCGCACGCGCGCTTCGAGACGCCGTAAGGGCTTTCGGGCCAAACGGGGGCCGTCTCGGGCGTTGGGCGAAGCTCGGTTTCTCCATAAAGAGCGCCGGCCGTCGACGCGAAAACGAGGCGCTTCACTTTGGCGCGCGACGCACATGCGAGCACGTTCACCGTCCCGTAAACATTCACGCGCGCATCTTCGTCGGGGCGCTCGAGCGAGGCGCGTACGCTCGCCTGCGCCGCGTGGTGATTGACGACGTCGAACGACGCCCAGTCAACAAGCTCCACGAGCCGCGGCGACGTGATGTCACCCTCGACAAACTTGGCGCCCGTCGGAAGATTCGCACGGCGCCCCGAGGACCAATCATCGAAAACCGTCACGTCGTGTCCCGCGGCAAGGTACCCATCCGCGACGTGCGACCCGATAAAACCTGCGCCGCCTGTCACAAGGATTCTCATACGCGGACGCTTAGCACGGCGCCACGCGCGTCTCAACCGTTACGGAATATCAACGACGGCTGACGGCGTCGCGCGATCTTGAGTCGTTCCGTCGCCGAGCTGGCCGAACGCATTGTCACCCCAACACGCGAGCGTCCCGTCGCCTTGAATGGCGCACGTGAATGCCCCGCCCGTCGCCATGAGAAGAATGTTTGCGACGCTGCTTGCGAGCGTCGGCGTTAACTTCACGCTGGTCGTCCCGTCGCCAATCTGACCGCGGGAGTTCTGCCCCCAGCACGACGCTGTTCCATCGCTTCGTCGAATGCAGGTGTGCGAACGCCCCGCCCAAACCCCCGTCGCGGCCCCCGCATCGAGAGTGGCGACGTTCGTTGCTATCCAGCGGTCTGTCTGTGTTCCGTCGCCCAGCTGGCCGTCTGAATTCGCGCCCCAGCACGTCGCCGTTCCGTTCGCGAGCAGCGCGCACGTGTGAAGTTCGCCGGCCGCGAGAGCCTTCGCGCTCGTGACGCCAATCACCGCGACCGGCGCCGACCTCCCCGCGTCGGTTCCATCGCCGAGCTGGCCCGCGTTGTTTCGCCCCCAGCACCACGGCACGCCACCATCCAATACAACGAGCGCACACGCGTGAAATCCACCGACCGCGATCGACCGAACATTCGCGAGACCGTTGACAACGGCTGGAGCGGCAAAGTCGCCGGTCGTGTTGTTCCCGATTTGACCATACGTGTTCGCGCCCCAGCACTTGACCGTCCCGTCGCCAAGCAGCGCGCAGCTTTGACCCGCTCCGCCCGCAATCGTCACCGCCGAGCCGAGGCCCGCCACGACCGTCGGAACCGCGCGATCGGTCGCCGTGCCATCTCCAATTCCACCATCTCGGTTGTCGCCCCAGCAAACGACACGGCCGCCATCGCTCACAATCGCACAGCTGTGCGCATACCCTGCTCCGACCGCGACAACATCGCCGAGTGCCGCGACGTCGACCGGGCGGCTTCGGTTCGTCGTTGTCCCGTCGCCGAGTTGACCGTGGTCGTTCATTCCCCAACACTTGACGCCGCCCGTTGTCATTCGCGCGCACGTGTGTCCCGCGCCCGCCGCCAGCATCGTCGCGCCCTCAGGGCCAAGCGGTGCCATCGACAAGACGGGGGTAACGCTCGCGTCGGTCCCGCCCGTACCGAAGTTTCCGTAGGTATTGGTCCCCCAACATTGCACGGTTCCGTCCCACTGTGACGCGCAAGAATAGGAGTACGATCCTTGCATGCTCGCCGCATTCGCGAGGTTCGACACCGCTACGGGCGTCGGCCGCGTCACCGTCGTGCCGTCACCCACCGCACCGAATTGGTTGTGGCCCCAACATTTTGCTGTCCCATCGGCAAGCGTTGCGCAAGTGTGATTGGATCCACAGGAGAGGTCGACCGCGCCGGCCAAATCGAGAACAGGAACTGGGACCGGGCTGTCGGGACCACCGTCGTTCCCAAGTTTCCCCGAATTGTTGTCGCCCCAACATCGGGCGCTGCCGTTTGCGAGCCGCGCGCACGAGAAATACCACGCCAAAGAAACTTCGACGGCGTCTGTAATCCCTTCAACCACAACCGGTGAATTCGAAAACGCGCCGCCGCCGTCATTTCCAAGTGCGCCTTCACCATTGCCTCCCCAACACCGAACTCCGCCGGTCGAGAGAACGGCACATGCGTGAGTGCCACTTACTTTCACGTCGACCGCGTCTGATATTCCCGCGACGGTGACGGGCACAAGGCTGCAATCCGATCCGCCGCAGAGCGGCCCGTGGCTTGTGACGCCGTCGCCAAGCAAGCCACTCGAATTGCCGCCCCAGCAGCGAATCGTTCCGTCATCCCTAAGAGCGCACGTCGAGTAAAACCCGGCCGCAACAGCGACTGCTCTCCCGCCCATGCTCGATGGCGTAACCAGCGATGCGCTGTTCACCGTCGACCCGTTACCAAGTTGACCGTAGTCGTTCATTCCCCAGCACCGCACGGTCCCGTCGCGAAGCACGGCGCACGAGTGCGTCCAGCCGGTCGAAATCTGGGCAACGCCAGAAAGCTCTGTATTCACAAACCCAGAGGGGTAGCAGCTTGATGTGCCGCCAAAAAGGTTGTTGCACGTGCTCGCCGGTGCGCCGGCTCCCTGTCCGAGCTGCCCGACGGCGCTTCCTCCCCAACACTTCGCCGTTCCGTCCGCGAGTACGACGCACGTGTGGAGGCTGTCGGGCCCCGCGGCGAGTTGAATGACCGACTTCGTGCTTGCCGGCTTCGACGACACCTCGTTTGAATTCGAATCGCGGTTGCCCGCCTGATCACGTGCGCGAACAACGAAGTAGTACCGAGTCCCCTGGGTGAGGCCCGTCACGGTCGTCGATGTTTGTCCGGCGTCAGTTGAGATCCCCGCATCGTACGTGGCAATGCACGTTCCCGCGACCGTCGACAGGCAAATGTCATAAGGAATCGCCGCCGATGCGTCGGTAACGGCGTCGATCGCCGCATCCCACGAGAGCGCGATGCTCGATGTCGACACGCCTTTCACGGAACCAACGCCCGCAAAAGTCGGTCCCGTACTGTCTTCTGTGTAAGTGACGACAATCGAATGACACGCCACGGGATTGCCGGCGACGTCGGTCACCGTCGCGTAAAACGCGGCTGTCGCGTTGTCAGGCACCGAGACCGCAACGCTGAAACCCGCGTCGCTGTTGGCTGTGGTCGTCGCGGGCGATGCGCCTGTGCACTGCGAGTCTTGGTATATCCGAACGGTCGATGCCGCCTCTGCGGTGCCGCTCACGACGGGGCTGTTGTTGTTCGCAGGTCCAACGGGGGAGACACTGGCGTTTAACACTAAGCTCGGGAGTGCCGTGTCGTTGACGTAGACGACGCCGCCGTCCGAACAGGCCGAAACATTCCCGGCCGAGTCGATCGCGCTCGCGAAAAAAGTCGACGTCGAATTGGCCGAGACCGTCAGCGATATCCCGGCGTCCCCAAACGCCGCCGCCGAACCTTGCACGGCAACGCCTCCGTCACACTCAGCCGCGGCGTGGATTCGCACGGTTGAACCAACTTCAGCGGACCCTTTCAACATCGGCACCAGGTTATTCGACGGCGACGCGGGCGAGACGGAGAGCCCCGACGGCGCAGCGGGCGCGACGCTGTCGTTCGTGTACGAAAGAGGCCCGACGCACGGCGAGACGTTAGACGCGGTGTCGGTCGCTTGGGCGAAAAGCGTCGTCGTTTGGTTCGCGGGCACGGTCACTTGGATTCCGGGCGATTTGAACGCCGCGCCCGTCCCGGTCGCGAGAAGCGCCGCGGTCGCGCACGTCGACGCCGAGTATATCTTGACGGTCCAGTCGTCGTCCGCGGTTCCAATGACGAGTGGCGTCAGGCTCGGCGATGGCGATGCCGGAGTCGTGGACGAAACCGTGAGCGACGTCGACGTTGTGGTCTTGCACGAATAACCCGTTCGGCACGGAATTTCACACGTGGTGGTTTTCGCGGCCGCGGAAACGAGTTGCAACGCGGCGCCCGTATCATCGACCTCGCGCGTCACCGACTCCGATTTGTCGCCTTGCAACGTGACGACGCATCGAAGCGAAATCGGCGATGAGCCCCAATTCCCACTGAAGTTGAACGTGAAATTCGTGTTGGTGCTCGAAAACGGGCTCGGGATGATGCTGACGCAGTATTCGTTTCGGCCGTCGGCGTCGCAGTCCGAAACGCTCGCGGAGTACCGAATCCCTTGCACGTTGTACTCTTGCGCGGCCATCGCTGTGAGGTTGAGGCCCGCATCGCCGACGCCGTCGAGAATGAGCTGCAAGCCGGTCACGGCCGCGACATCGAAGTTGGTCCCGAGGCGGACCTTCGCGGTGAGCGCCGCGTTCTCTTTCGTCGCCGGGCAGCCGAACAGTGCGACCACCAAAACGAATGGGCCCCACCAATAAGTTCCGCGCGTCGCGCACCGAGAGGCGATTTGATTCTTCAACAGATCACTGCCCATTAATCTCTAGCTTAGGGGTCCAGAACACGAATTACAAATGTTGCACGGCAGCCTGTCCTGGCGTCACCCGCGACGTCGCAGTGGGACGGTGCGACGTCCGCCGGACGTGACCGATGCGGCCGCCCGAGAACCATTACGCACAAAACACCAAGTGAATCGCTTCATACCATCGCGCTAACCATGGACCGCAATGTGCTTTATCAAGGCTCAACGCCCTCACAAGCGAGGGCCATGGAGGGAATCTCATGCAACGATCAACTCACATTCGAACGATTGTTCTTGCAGGCGTCGTGCTCACGGTGTCGCTTTTTGGATCGACGGCTCGCGCGCTCGATGCACCGATCGGAACGTTCGTTGCCGCGGACCCGGCGAAAAGCCCCGTGACGCGCCTCGTCCTCACGTCGGACGGCAAGAGCCACATCGAAGGAACTTATGCGTGTTCGGCGAAGACCTGCGCGGCGACAATCCACGACGGGTCTTTCGAAACCCGAGACCGAAAGCCGCCGATCCTCGTCATCGTTTCGTCCTCACACAAACGCATCGTGAGTTTGGAGTACGAGCTCACGGGAACAACGCTCAAGCTGAGAAAATCCGGCGGAAAGGCGTGGAGCAATTTGACGCGCGCGACGGCCGGCTGGTGCTCCATCGCGACGAACTGCGCGACACAACGACTCGCCGCTCTCGCGAACGGGAAAGAGTGGCGCTGCAACAAGAAGAACGTTTGCGAAATAGGCGACGCCCCGAAAGCGCCACGCTGGACGGGTGTTAAGACGTTTCGCACCGAGCGCGAAAACGAGGGCGCGCCAGGACTCGCGATCACGCCACAGGGTGAAGTTGTGATGGGAGGCTTCACGGTGGGCGGCCTTTTCGGGAAGTTCAAAGGGACCGTCGATATGATCCTCGCGAAGCTTGGAACTTCGGGAAACACAGTCTGGTCGACGCAGCTGGGTTCGCCGTTCGGTGAGTCGGTGAGCGCGCTCGCGGTCCTTTCAAATGGCGACATCAGCGTTGCTGGCCGAGCCGAAGGGGATTTCCTCAAGGGCACCGATGAACTCATTCTTTACAAGAACGTTTTTATCGCGAGGCTTCGGCCGGACGGTTCGTTTGTGTGGACCAAAATTACGGGCGTCGACGGAGCGTCGAGCCATGGAGCAACTCAGCTCGCCGTCGATTCGCGTGACAACATCTATGTCGCGTTTTCGCTCTCGCGCGTCATGGTCGAACCGTATTCCGGCGACGACATCGCGGTTCTAAAGCTCGACGGCTCGGGCGCGGTTCAGTGGACGACGGAGATGAAATCGGCTGGCGACGACTCCGTCAACGGGATGGCAGTTGCGGCCGACGGCATCGTCCTTACCGGCCAAGCCCACGGCAGTTTTGAGGGCCAACCGATGATCAGCAAGTTGGGGGGAACGTATGCGCGCGATTGTTGGTTCGCGAAGCTGGACGCGTCTGGCAAGAAACAGCTTGTTAAACAATTTGGAACCGAGGACGTCTGTCTTGCAAACGCGGTCGCGGCGCACGCGAACGGCGACACGGTTGTTGCGGGTTATTTCAATGGAACATTCGCAAGCTCGAAGACTCAGGGAACGCATGACGCTTTCGTAACGCGGTTCGACAAGAAAGCAAACCCGCTCTGGACGAAGCGCTACGGCGCGGCTCAATACGATTCAGCGGACGGCCTCTCGGCGGCGCCGGACGGGAGCACGGTTGCGGTTGGCTATCATGTTATTCAACCGTCGAACCGGGATTCAAACGGACACACCGTCATCTGGCTTGCGCGATTAGCGGCGAATGGCGACCAAGTGATTTACAAGGAGTTTGGGCGAAAGGGCACCTCGAACCTCGCGGAGGCCGTCGCGATCGATCGCGAGGGGAATTATGTGGTGAGCGGAACGAACGTCGGTGGCTGGTCAGCGGACCGCCCTGGAAAAGACACGGACATCGTCGTGTTTCGCGTCGACGCAACGGGCAACGTGCTGTAAAGGCGCCTAGGCTCAACCCGTCACGAAGCGCGTTGCGAGAAGGCCGAGGAGAAGGGCGGAGGCGGAGAGGGCGAAGTGTAGGGCGGTGGGGCGGGCGGTCACGCGCGCGAGGAAAAAGATTGCGGGACCGACGGTCGCGGTGATGCGAAGCGCGAGGTCGATGCGCGGAGTCGCGAGCGCGGCCATGAGGAAAACGAGGGCAAGCGCAAGATCGGCCCAAGCGCGGCGGCGAGCGAATGAAACAGAGGCTGCGACCAGGAGGGCGATCGCGCCGATGTTGAGGAGCGCGAAAACGGCGATGGGGTCTCGCTTCACAAAAGTCCAGTCGACGGCGCCAACGGCGGCAAGGAATTCGGACCACGGGACGGCGACGAGGCGTCCCACATCAATGTGCGCACCCGCGGCATGCGCGGCGACAAGACCGAGCGGCATGGCGAGAAGCGCGAGTGCGTCGCGCCCCCATCGCATCGGGTTTCGTCCATCGCGAAGGAACGTCGCGATGACGAGGGGCGGCAGCAAGAGGACTCCATAAATGTGGCCGAAGGCGAGCGCGAAACCGAGAACCGCCGTCGCGATGGGGCGGCGCCACATGAACGCAGCACTCGTCCACAAGAAAAGCGCAAAGACGGTCGAGTCGGGGACAGGCGCCGAAAGGTAAAACGACGTTGGAAAGGCGGCGGCGATAACGGCAGCACGACGAGCAAAGGCGTCCCCGAATGGTTCGCGCGTGAGACGAACAATTCCCCAGAGGCAAAAAAGAAACGCGAGGTTTGCGACGAGAAACGCGGCGGACCAGACGCTTCCGGTGATCGCGGCCGTGACTTTGACGAGGCCAGGGAAGAGCGGAAACAGCGCGGTCTCGGGGCCCGTCGTGGAGTAGCCGGTCGTCGCGATTTTGGGCGAGAGCGCTGCGTCGCCACGACACCACGCGCTCCAGTAGCTCGCGGGGCCGAACGGAGTCGGCGTTTCGGGCGGGAGCGGCTCGCGGGCCATGAGAAAGTGGCCGATGAATGTCACCGCGAAGAGGGCGCCGCGACTGACAAGGAAAAGAATGAGTGCGTATCGAAGGTGCTGCCAACGGGGACTCGTCACGGCATCACAAGCACCACGACATCTCGAGCCCCATGTGGAGGCTGCGGTCACCCGACGAATCTCCACGTCGCGAAGCCGATCGTCACAACCGCTGCGAGAAGACTCCCCGCGATGATGAAAGACCGCGAAACGAGAGGCCGCCCTTGCGACACGAGCGCCATGACGACGAAGACCGCTGGGACGCCCAGGGCGAAACGGTTGATCGACAACGTGCGCCCCGACATGAGCGGCAGTACGACGCAGGCACCCGCGAAGAGCGCGTGCGCGATGTCGAGCCGCCGAAGCGCGTAGACCGTTGCGCCCCAAATCACGAAGACGCCGAACCAACCGAGAATGAGGCCCGTTCCCCACCACGGATCGATGGGCGACCAAGGCCACGGGCGTTTAGTCGCTTCGTCGTAAAGCGCGGCGAACGGCAGCTTCGACTCGCGCGCCCAGCCGGCTTGCGCTTTGAGCCACGCCATCGCGTCGTGGACACGCGGCTCCTTCGCGAGCATCCACATAAACGCGAGGAGACCGCCCGCGATGAGGAAGAGCCAAAGGAAACGCACGCTAAGGCGCGATGGGCGCCAGCCGACACGATGCACGGCGCCGATGAGGAGCGCGGGGAGAAGCAAGATGCCCGTTGCGCGCGTGAAGGCGGCGAGAGCGCCGAAGAGCGCAGCGGGAAGAAAGCGGTCGCGCTCGTAGTAGTAAAAGGCGCCGGCGACGGCCATGAAGAAAAGGCCTTCGCTGTAGTAGCACGAAAAAAGAAACGTCATCGGAAACGTGAGCGTAAAGATGACCGCGCGTTCAGCGCCGTCGTCGTCGAGGTAGCGGCGCGCGATGCCGTACAGAAAAAAGAGGCCGATGAGGAGGCACACGTTCGACACGATGAGCCCGGCGGTCCAATGATCGCCGACGATTTTTCCGAGGAGGCGCGCGGCGTACGGGAAGCCTGGGAAAAACGCGGTCGCGTTTTGGTGGCCTTCGATGTAGTAGCCGCGCTCGGCGATGCGCTTGTACCAACCAGAATCCCAGCGCGCGAACGAATTCCAAAAGTGGCGAGGCGGATCTTGAAAGGCGCTGTAGTCTTTGTGTGGGTTTGGGTGTTCGCGAAAAAGGTTTAGGCCGACCATGTCGACCGCGAAGAGCGCGCCGCGCCACAAGAGAAAAGCGATGAGCACGAAACGGGCAGGGCGCGAAATTGAGAAGGGGAGCGGGAATCGGAAGCGCTTCACCCCGAGCTGTCCTCACTCGTCGTTGTGCGTTGGTCGCGCGTCAAAGCGTTCCGCCCGTGAAACAGAGGTGGTACCGACCGGGGGTCGACACCGTAAACGTAATGGCGAGTGTCGATTCGGCGCTTGGCTGCGCCGTCGAAAGCGACATTCGTTGCCACCCGGGACTTCGCGTGTGGTCGTACGAACCGAGCGGCTGCGGGCCACGGAACACCGAGACGCGAATCGGCGCGACGGCACCCGCGCTGTCGGCGAGCGCAGTCCAGAGCGAGAGCTCGCGCGCGAATGGGAAGTTTGGGTATTCGACGCGAAGCTCGCCCGACGGATCGGGATGCGCGTGAACGCACGGAAAGTTCCGACCCTGAACCGGGAGAAGCCGTGGGCCAACGACGACCCAGCCTGGTGCGTTTGGGCAAACCAAGGGGCCGTTCGGTTGTTGCCGCGCGCACGGCGATTGCGCACCCGGTTGCCCGAACGACGCACTGACGCCGCCCGAAAGTTTAAGGAGAGATGCGCGCACGTTTGCCTGCAACGCAACGGAAGTCTTTCCGAAGCGCGTGTTGTGCGTAACAGGGCCAAGTCCGGGGAAGCCGTCGGCACCAAACACGGGTCCTTGAATTTCTTCGGTTTCGACCAGGAATACACGCGTAAACCCAGACAGGTCGGGGATTTGCGGAGGCAGCGCGACGAAGGGCATTCCGTGGAAGGCGTCGGCGGCCGTTGGAGGCGTCGCGCGATTTACGAGGACAACGTCGCCCTTTTGAAGCTTCGAGCGAACGTCAGACGCGGCCGCGGAGAGCCCCGAGGGCAGCGCGCGAATCTTTGTGATGACGCCGGCACTGAGAACGACAACGGGAATTAGGAAGAGCGCGGCCTCGATGGCGAGCACAGCGGGCTTTCGTGAACGAAAAAGCGGCGCGGGGGGAGGAGCGGTATCGGGAGCCGGAGCGGGTGCGGGCGCAGGTGCGGGCTCGGATGCGATTGCGGGCGCGGTATCGGGAGCGGATTCGGAGGCGGTATCGGAAGCCGGAAGCCCGGCGTCGGCAGCCGGTGTCGCGGGTGCGGGCTCGGGAGCTGAAGTTAACTCGCCGTCCTTTGGTCTGTCGTCGTCAGCCGTCATGGCACCTTCCGATACGCTGCGAGCGCTTCATTCACAAGTCCACCCGCGGCCGCCGCATTCCCGCTTTTTATCTGCGCAACCGGCCCACCCGGAGCGCCCTCCGACTTTGGTCGCGGTGTGTAATCCGCTCTATACCGCGCCGACTCAACGCGCGAAAGCTGATCCGTCGCCTGTGGTTTCGCCGCCAACACGTACAAAAACCCCAACGCCGCAATCAGCGCTGCGCCAAATCGAACCATTCGAAACTCGCTCACGTCGCCGATCCGACGAAGCACGATGGCGATCAGCGCGGCAAACGGAATCGCCGACGCCATCCCTTCGAGCCCAAACCACATCCCGGGGTTTGTGGGAACAAGGCCGTCGCGCCAAAAATCGAGCGCGAAGTCGCGATAAGGATTTGCGATGCGCGGTTCGAAATACGGATATGGGATCGACGCAAACTGCACAAGCACGACCGACGAAATCGCCGCCGCAAGAAACCAAACGGACGGGAAGCGGAATCGCATCGACGAAAGCGCGTTCGCGAAACAGGCGACTGGAACGAGCAAAAAGGGAATCACGGGCGTGAAGTGACGCGGGCCGGTCGAATCGCCGCCCACCCAATACCCGAATGACGAGACGAAATAAACGTAGGCGGCCGTCGCGGCGAGGCACGTCCAAAAGACGGCGCGCGCGCCCGCTTTGCGTGCGAGACTCCAAAACCCTGGAATCGCGAACGCGAGAAATGGCGACAACACAAAGAGGCCGCGGTTCAAGGAGAAAAAATTTCCCGCGAAGGCGTCCCACGTCGGAGTCGTCACACCGAAGAGGCCCTTCGCGTGAATCGCGGCGAACGACGACGCGAGGTGCGAGTAGCCGGTTTTGAAAGGGCTGCCAAAAGCGGTCGCGTTGTAATAGAGCGTGAGTCCCACTGGGATTGCTGCTCCAGCGACGACGAGTGCAATGCGCGTCCATGGGCGAACCGTCAAAAGCGCGTACGCGCCGATGACAACGAGAAGAAAGAGGACGGGGTATTCGACGGCGAACGACATCCCGAGTGCAAAGCCAGCGATGAGCGCGCGAGTCACCGACATCATCGTGCCCGCGCGGCGTGCCGATTCAATGAGCGCGAATCCGCCGAAGACGAGAACAGCGGCGTGCTGATGGCTAAAGAGGAGGGGGGCGTACGTGAATGCGATGGTGCCGAAGGCGTACGCGAGGACAACGGCCGCTCGAATTCGCGCTTCTGGCGCGTAGGGGCGCAAAAACAGAAACAGGGTGGCAACGAAGAGTGCGTTGAGCGCGAGAAACGGCAGACGCGTGATGAAGTGAACAGCACGAAGCGAAAGCTCGGCGCCAAAAACAGACGCGATCCCTTTTGCGGCAAGATAAAACGGGACCGCGAGGAACGCGACGCCTGGCGCCTTGTCGCTGTAACTTTTTCCGTTTACCACCGAGCGGTCCCAGACAGGCCCGTACTTCCGAAACGGTGTGTCGATCGACAGCGTCCGCTCATCGACGATCGACATCGCCAGGTAAACGCGCGCCGTCTCGTTGGGGTTGGGAATCCCGTTTTGCTGGTGAAAGAAATACGCCGTCGCCGCAAACGTGAGAAGCCCAAGCGAAATGGCCGTGCCGCGCTCTGACGCCTCGATCATCGCCGCGACAATAGTTGACGCGTGGCGAGCGCGCAAACGAAGCTGTCGGTTGAACAGCGAGGTTTCCGATGAACGACATCAAACACCACACCGTCCAAATAAATGGAATCTCTTTCCACGTTGCTGAAAAAGGAGAGGGGCCGCTCGCCCTCATGCTGCACGGGTTTCCCGAGTGTTGGTACTCGTGGCGATTTCAAATCGACGCGCTTGCTGCGGCTGGGTTTCGCGCTGTTGCGCCCGACCTCCGCGGGTACGGCCAAACCGACGCACCGCCGACCGGCTACGACTTGCGAACGCTGGTCGCCGATGTTCGCGCGCTTGCAGCCGAGCTCGGTGAAGAACGGCCGCACATCATCGGCCACGATTGGGGCGGCCTTATCGCGTGGTCGTATGCGCAGTCACACCCCGACGCTCTCGCGACGCTCACGGTCATGGACGCGCCGCACCCACGCGCCATTGCGTCACCCAAAGGCCTCTTAAACCCGCGGCAGCTCGCGCGCTCGTGGTACATCTTTTGGTTTCAGGTCCCGTACTTCCCAGAGCGAAAAATCGTTCGGCACGCGCGCGGCTACGCGAAGGCGGCGATACGCGGAACCGCGACCCGCAAAGAGAATTTCACCGACGCCGACATGGCGGTTTACGCTGAGTTGCTGAGCGCGAACGTTTCACAAAAACTCGCGTATTACCGGCAACTCTTTCGCCAATTCCCAACCGTCGCCCGCGACGCGCGTCGACCCATCACGGCTCCGACGCTCGTCCTTTGGGGCGAAAACGACCCGTTCGTTGGCGCGCACTTCACGCGCGGGCTCGATGCGCTCGGCGTTTGCAACTTACGCGGCGCTCACGTCATCCCGAACGCCGCGCACTGGCTGCAACAAGAAGCGCCCGACGAAGTGAATGGTTACCTCGTCGAGCACCTCACACGACGATGTTGACGAGCTTGCCGGGGACGACGATGACCTTTCGCGGCGGCTTTTGGCCCAAGAAAGCGAGCACGCGTTCACTCGCAAGCGCGAGTTTTTTTGCGTCGTCTTCGGGAATCGCGGCGGGCACGTCGATTCGATCGCGCACTTTGCCGTTGACCTGGACGACCAGCGTGACGGTGTCGTCCTTTGCGAGCGCGTCGTCGTACGTGGGCCACGCCTCACGATGAACGCTCGTCGCCTTGCCGGTGCTCGCCCAAATCTCGTCGGCGAGATGCGGCGCAAGCGGCGCGAGCAAAAGCGCGAGGACCTCGCGAGCCCGCGTCCAGAGCGGATTTCGCGCAACTGCCGTCTCGCGAAGCTTCATCAAGTCGTTCACGTACTCCATGAGCACGGCAATCGCCGTGTTGAACTGAAACGCCGACACATCGCGTGTCACGGTCTTTGTCGTCTTGTGGATGAGGCGCTCAAGCTCGCGCACCGTTGCCTCACGATCGCTGCCGCGCGGCGCTTCGATTCCAACGACGTGCGCACGCTGAAGAAACCGCACGCAGCCCTCGATTCCACGTGAATTCCATGGCCCACCGAGCTCCCAGGGCCCAATGAACATCAAGAACACGCGCACGGCGTCAGCCCCAAGCTCGGCGACCAGCTTGTCAGGATCGATGACGTTGCCGCGCGACTTCGACATCTTTTCGCCGTCTTCGCCAAGAATCATCCCTTGGTTGAAAAGGCGCTTGAACGGTTCGTCGCCCGTGACGAGCCCCATGTCGCGAACAGCTTTCCAAAAGAACCGCGCATACAAAAGGTGCATGCAGGCGTGCTCAATGCCGCCGGTGTATTCGTCGACGGGAAGCCAGCGCTTTGCTTCGGCTGCGTCGAATGGCGCCGCGTCGTTCGCGGGGCTGAGGTAGCGAATGAAGTACCAGCACGAACAAACGAACGTGTCGAGCGTGTCGGTCTCGCGCATCGCGGGCCCCGCGCACTTGGGGCACAACGTATTTAAGAACGCCGCATGCCGGCCCAAAGGTGAATCACCCGTCGGCCGAAACTCGACGTCATCCGGGAGCCGAACGGGCAAGTCTTTTTCTGGCACCGGAACTGTCCCGCAACGGTCGCAGTAAACAATGGGAATCGGCGACCCCCAATAGCGCTGCCGACTCACCAGCCAATCGCGCAAGCGAAAATTCACTTTGCGCGCGCCAATCCCTTTTCGCTCGATCGCTTCGGCAACGCGTGTCCAGCCCTCGGTGGACGCAAGCCCCGTGAATTCGCCGGAGTCGACCATCGCGCCGTCGCCCGTGTACGCCTCGGTTAAACGATCGCCAAAGCCGCCGTCCGGCATGATGACGACGCGAATCGGGATGCCGTGGCGCTTCGCGAAATCGAAGTCGCGCTCGTCGTGCGCCGGCACCGCCATGATCGCGCCGGTGCCGTACGACGGAAGCACGTAGTCGGCGATGTAGATGGGGACGTCCGCGCCCGTGAAAGGGTGAACCGCAGAGGCGCCCGTGAAAACGCCGGTCCGCTCGCGCTTCGTCGAGAGGCGTTCGATCTCCGACACGCGTCGCGTCGCTGCGAGGTATGCGTCGACATCGGCGCGGCGATCGGCGGTCGTCAACTCGCGCACCAGCGGATGCTCCGGCGCAAGCACCGCGAACGTCACGCCGAACAGCGTGTCGGGTCGGGTTGTGAATACTCTGAACGCCCCGCCGCTCTTCACCTTCCACTCGAATTCAACGCCGACGCTCTTCCCAATCCAATTCTTCTGCATCGCAATCACGCGATCCGGCCACTCGAGTCCGTCGTACTTGAGAAGCTCCTCGGCATACGCCGTGATCTTGAAAAACCACTGCGTGAGGTCGCGGATTTCAACCGGCGTCTCGCATCGGTCGCAGCGCCGTTCGTCGCCAACAACCTGCTCATTCGCGAGAACCGTGTTGCACTTCGGGCAAAAATTTGCGGGCCCCTTCGCGCGATACGCCAAGCCACGCTCAAACAGCTTCAAAAAAAACCACTGCGTCCAGCGGTAATACGCGGCGTCCGACGAAATCGCTTCGCGCGACCAATCGAACATCGCACCCATCGAGCGCAGCTGCCCGCGCATCCTCTCGATGTTTGCGTAAGTCCACGTCTTGGGATGAATCCCGCGCTGGATCGCCGCGTTCTCCGCCGGTAAACCAAAAGAATCGAAGCCCATTGGGAAAAGAACGTCGCGGCCATTCATACGGAAAAAGCGCGCGCGCGCATCGGCTGGCACCATGGCGTACCAGTGTCCGATGTGAAGATCGCCCGAGGGATAAGGAAGCATCGTGAGCTGGTACCATTTATTTTGCGAGCGATCGGCAGTGAAGCCAGTGGCTTCGCTGCGCGAGCAAAATGGGGAGGCCGACGGAACGGAGACCGAACCCAACCATTTATCTTGCGCGCGAACGGGCGCGGTCTCGTAAAGGCGATCTGCCGCCCATCGCTCTTGCCATTTGCGCTCGAGTTCACGCGGATTGTAGCGCCCGGCCCTCGTTACCCCGGTTGTCATCTCAGCAGCCTCCCGTCGCGGTCACGTCTTCCCACGATCACCGCGCAGCGGCCCGTTGTCAACGTTGTGTGTTTGAAACCATGCGGCTGAGCGACGCAATTGGATTGACGCGCCCACGAAATCGATGACAAAGCGCAAAACGAAACTCGCGCGCCTTTTTGCCACCGCGCTTCGTCTCGAGCGCCGGGAGCGTTTCAACGCGGTCGCATCTCAAGATGTCGTCGACGGGGCGCTGGTAGCGCCAATCGTTAACAAAGACGGCCGTACGTCCGAGCCAATCTTCATCGCGCGTCCAATACGAAAAAGCGTCGGTGCGTTCCGAAAGACACGCAAACGGCAATCGTCCGTCGAGCGCAAACTCGAGCTGACCGCAAAGCGTGTAGTGGTACGACGTCACGAAGGCATTCGGCGCTTTCGTGGCGACGATTTCGAGCGCGCGCGCGGCGGCTTTGTCCCAGTCGCGGGTTTCGTTTGCGAGATCCCACTTCGCCTCGTACGCCTTGTCCGGGAGAAGCATGACGACGAACGGCGTTACGAGATGAATATGCGCGACGATAATGAGTGTGATCGGGAATGCCCAGAGGAGGCGACGCGCGATGCGAAACGAGCGGCGAGAATCGAAGCGCCGGCGCCAGTCGTCGTAGCGGCGCGCGACCTCGATGTAGAGGGGAAGGTAGGCGAACGCGGGCCAGTGGGGCTCGGCTTTGCGCGTCCAGACGACGAAGCCGCTCAAGATGAGGAGGGACGGCGCCGACGCAAGCCAGAGCACGCGTGCGCGAGAGGCGCCGATGCGCCAAGCGTCGCGCGTCAGGCTCGGAACGACGGCAAGCGCAAACGCGAGAAGGACCGGTGAAATGTAGAGGAGTTGTCCGCCGATGAGCTGCGCGAGGGTCGCGAACGAGGGACCTGCGTTGAGGTGGCGGCCCGCGTGGTACTGCAACGTCGCCCAGCTGGTTTCGATGTTCCACAATACGACTGGAATTGCGGCAGAGGCGGCAACGACGACCCCCACGTAAAGCCACGGCGACTTGAACGCTCGGGCGCGTTCGCGAAACGCAAGATACGCAAATGGGAAAAGGAGAAGGAGCGCGACATACTTTGCGAGAAAGCCGACGCCAACAACGATCCCCGCGAGCACCCACAATCGTGACGTGCCACCATCGGCAATCCGCGACGCAACGAGAAGTCCCGCGCACCAAAGCGCGCCGAGCGGAACGTCGGGAACCGCCGTGCCGCCGCCGAGACCAAATGCGGGCGTGACGACGAGGAACGCAACCGCGAGAAACGCAGCGCGCGAACCATAGAGGCGATGCGCGAGTCGAAAGAGAAAAAACGCCGCGGCCGCGAAAAGAAGAGTCGGCCCGAGCCGTACCGCGAACGTGTTGTTTCCAAGAACCGATGTCGTTCCGGCGATGAGCCATGCGATCGCGGGCGGGTGATCGAAGTACGAGAGCGAAAGGTGTTGCGACCACGCCCAGTAGTACGCCTCGGAATCGCCGAGCCCGACAACGGCGTTCAAGACAAGGCGCGCGACCGTCATCGTCGCGACCAGCACAAACGCGCGACGCCCCCACGCGGCGCCGCCCTGATTCCAATCGACGCTCACTCAAGGGCCCGACAGAAGCGAAGTTGCGATCCCCGCGACCCGCCCGGCGACGCCGCGCGATCCAAGTTTTTCACGAAGGGCGAGGAGATCGTTTCGCGTCGATCGCGCGTAGGTGGGCTCATCCAAGAAGCGTTCAACTTCGCGCGCGATTCTCGCCGGCGTTGCCGCACCCTGGACCAATTCTGGCACGAGGCGACGCCCGGCCAATATGTTCGCCATGGCGATGTGGTCAACGCGCACCACCCTTCGCGCGAACCAATACGTGAGCGGATTGAGCCGATAGACGACAACCATCGGCGTTCCGAGAAGCGCGGCTTCGAGCGTCGCTGTGCCCGACGCGACGATCGCAGCATCGGCCGCGCGCAAACAGTCGTACGTCGCATCCTCGACAATTCGAATCGGAAGCGGCGAGCGCGCGAGGTGCTGTTCAACGTCGGACCGCGAAAGTCCCGGTGCGAGCGGCAGAAGGAAACGGACGCTTCGCCCTGCGAGGCGTGCCGCTGTTTGAACAAGGCGGGGGAGAATGCGACTCACCTCGGATCGGCGACTCCCTGGCATCAGCGTGACCCATGCCCCGTCTGGAATTCCGAGTCGCTCGCGGGCGAGGGCGCGCTCCTTGTCGAGGTCTGCTGGCGCTTCGATTCGGTCGAGCAGGGGGTGCCCCACAAACGAAACCGGGACTTCGGCGTCCCGGTAAATCGCCTCCTCGAACGGAAACACGACGGCGGTGCGACTCACGATTCGCCGCATGAGGGCGAGGCGGCCGGCACGCCACGCCCAGACTTGCGGGCCGATGAAATAAAGGACCGGCACACGAAGTCGTGCGAGGCGTTTTGCGACGCGCAGGTTGAAATCGGGCGAGTCGATGAGAATGGCGAGCGACGGACGATCGGCGGTGAACCCTCG
This sequence comes from Deltaproteobacteria bacterium, assembly GCA_016192705.1. Lineage (GTDB taxonomy): Bacteria > Myxococcota > JACPTQ01 > JACPTQ01 > JACPTQ01 > JACPTQ01. The sequence continues at coordinate 119,867 of JACPTQ010000042.1, forward strand.
TACGAGCGATCGGAAGAGGCGCCAAATGGAAACGATTTTCGTAAGAACCTCGAACAACCCGACGACCGCAAGGCGCGACGAATCGTGGATCACGTCGACGCCGGCCCGTCGCATCGCGTCGCCGCCAACGCCGTAAAGCCGCACGCCGGGCACCGCGCGCTGAATGGCACGCGCGACTTCTGAGGCGTGGAGATCGCCGGACGCCTCGCCCGCGACAATAAGAACCTTCGGCGTCGACTGGGGTGCCGGATTCATGGTGACGCGGGCGGCGTCCAACCGATTGTGACATCCAGGAAATCGAGAACGATTCGACACGTCGCGCCCCAGATGCGGTGCGGGCCGACCAAAAACGCAGGGAGCGTCACGGGATTCCCGGCGATTTGAATCGTCATCGCGGCAGCGTTAAAGGTCCCTGGTGCCGTTAGCTCGCCAATCGGAACCGTGAAGACCGACTGGATCTCTGCCGCGTTCCAACGCCAAGGGCCACCGTTCGGCAAAACTCCGACAACTGGGGTGATTCGAAACCCCGTGATGGTGACCGTGTCGTCGAGCACCCCGAGCACGCGAACCGACGCGCGGTCAACGCCAATCTCCTCTTCCGCCTCACGAAGCGCCGCCGCCCGCTCGTCCGCGTCGAACGCCTCGATACGACCGCCCGGAAACGAAACTTGCCCCTTGTGGTCGCTCACGTGGTTCGATCTTTCAGTAAACAGGAGGGCGGGGCTCTGTCCGATCACAACGATCGGAACAAGAACAGCCGCGGGCGTGACACCTGCGGGCAACGTGATTCGCAGAACCTCACGCGCGGCAAGCCGCTCCGCAAGCGCCGAGAAATCCCCGCAAACTGCCGGCGAGACCTCCATAACGACCGTATATACTATAAGAAAACACCTCTTCAGCGAACCGTCAGAATCGGTCTACTCGGCGGTCCCCCCTGGACGTCACCTACATTCACACCCACGAAACCTACATAAGCTACTGATTTATAAGCCTTTATTGATTTTTGCGTTTTGACCCTTTACCTTGGGATCAAAGAGAATAGCGCCCAACATTCTCGCTGGTTTGGTGGAGGCGCGATTGGTCAAGAACGGATGGTGGCGGAGCGGATGGCGGCGCGTCGGTTTTCTTTTTGCGATGAACCTCGTCTCGATCGCTGCTTGCGGCGGACCAGAGCCGCTTGACGAAATAGACACCGCGGCAAATACGCCACGTAGTTCGACACCAACAAAAACAGATTCGACCAGTTCCTACATCGACAGCCCCTATCAAACTGGAGTCTCGCAAGGAAGCGCGACCGCGGCGGCAATTCCGGCGACCCTGCACATGACGCCGGCTACGCTTTCGTTTGTGGTCGATCGCGAATGGGCCGCTGTCGGGGTTTCAGCGACGCTCAAAGTCGTCAACGGAACGAGCAGCCCCGCGAGACTGGATCGATTTGAAATCACGGGAGCCGACGGCCCAATGAGCGGGGCGTCACGGTTTTTCTCATTCGAGAACACGCCCTCGCCTGTGATTCTCGCACCAGGCGAAACTCACCGCATCACCCTCGTATTTCGGAGTGCACAGACACGCTCCGTTGTCGGGCGACTCGTCGTGAAGTCTGAGCAGGCAACAAACGGTGAGCTTGAGGCATCACTTTACGGAAAGATCACGTCGTTTTAGGAATCTGAAAAAAAGGGCGGGGAGAGAATTGGGCGGCCGTTAAGCCGCCCATCGCGGGCGAGTCTTACCAGGCGCGCCCGTAGATGTCGTACATCCAGCGGAGGAGGTCGAGGTCGTCGGAGACGCTGTCGATCTGGTTTTCAAGATCGGCCTTCGTGTTGGGATCGGTCTCCGCCACCCAACGGTCGTAGAGCGCCTTGCCAATTTCGACGTTGCGAACGCCAAGCGTCTTCTTGCGCGTCTCCGTTACCCCGTTTCGCGAAAGCGCCGCATATCGGAAGCCGCGCTTCGGGTTCGTGAACTCGACAGCGGTGTAGCCGTCGCCCGCCTGAACCGCCTCGCCCGCGCCAAGCTTGAACACCTTGGCCTGGTCAGGGTACGGCACCGAAAGGAACGACGTGAAGCCTGCCATACCGAGGTAGAGCGTGTAGATCCTCTGCATCCACGAAACGCCCAACCGCGAGAACTTGAGGCCGGCCGGGGGATTCAACGTGCACCGTCGGAATGGCCGCGGATCGGCGGCGTTCGCCGTACACGTCGGGTTCGTCCCGTCGACGTAGTTCGCGACGTAGTCGTAGCCCGGTATCGAGAAGACCTTCGCGGTCCCATCCGGCTGCGGCGACAGACGCGAGCCAACCGCTTCGTTGTCCTCGAGGATAACGGAGTTGTAGTAGTGCGTCAGCTCATCCGGGAAGATGAGGAAGTACGGGAGCAAGAACGTTCGGAAGTCGGCACTCGTATCAGCTCCAACAACCGTCGCCTCGGACTCCGCGATCGCGAACAGCGCCGCGATCACTTCCCAGTAATGCCCCGACTCGAGGACCTTGTCGTACATATTGTAGCCACTCGTGTAGTCGTACCGCGTGAAGAAGCGGCGGCCAGCGCCCATCGGGACCGACGTCACCGGGCGGCGCGGGTTACCCTGCGCGTCCGGATTTCCGCAGTCCTTCACGTTCTTCATCTGATACGTGCAGGAGTACCACTGGTTGTTCGCCTCGAAATGCGTTCCGTAACGCGGCCGCGTGAGAACGCTCGTCAGCAGGTTGAACCCGTCGAACGCCCCGATTGCATCGAGGATCGCGTGCGAGAAGCCGAACCCTTCCGAGAACTGCGCAAAGAGCCAGTTCTGGTAAACGTTCGGAAGGACCGTAAAGTACCGGCCGTAGACGCGCATGAGAACGTCCTGCGAATCGAAGCCGTACCGGTCGCGCTTAAAGTTGTTAAAGAAGTAGTAGTTCTCGTAAGTGTCGATGACGTTCTTCGTGATTTCAAACGCATCGGCACCCTCGTCCCAACGGTTGCAGTTACCGGTCGAACCGACGTACTCGTCACCGCAGAAGAGGTACGGAACCTCAACAAGCGTCTTGTTCCTACGAACCTCGTTGCCGCGCGCCCACGAACGCGCCTTAAGAACCTCGAGGCCCTTCGTCGCATCGCCGCCTTCCACGACTGACGTCTGGAGATCCTTGGTGGCATCGCAAGCAAACATGCTCTTCAAGCGGAAGGCGTACATCCCTTCGAACGCACCTTGGCCCGCCGCCGTGTCGTCCTCGGCGCCGTAGCAAACATCACACTTCGTGTTGCCACGGCAGATACCCTGGAGCTTGCCGCCACCCATGAGGTACGGGAGTTGGCTGTAGTGCACCATCTCGGTGAGCGACTTGAAGACCGGTGCCGGCCGATCGTTGTACGTCTGGAGAAGCTTCGGCAGCTTCGCGTAGCTGATAGGAAGCTTCGCGCTGTCAAAGATTTCGACGTAACCCGAATCGACGCATCGCCATTCGTCACGCCCCACGGGCGCCGCAAGCGCACCGTTCTGGCAGTAGAACCGATTCGAGCTCGTACCCGGGCGAAGTGGGTAGAGCTGCGACTCGGTCAAGATGTCCGATTTCGGCGTAACGCGCGTCTGGCCCGTGTACGCGTACACGATGGCCGCGTCATCGTACTTGCCCGTTCCATGGATGTCGCTGTTCAGGCGCGCGCCGTAATCCATAACGGTCGAGTACTGGAACTCGCGCATCTTCCCAATCTTCTGTTCGTCCGTGAACGTCGCCTGCTCAAGCGCGTGGTTCAAGTTGTAACCCGCAACGCGGTTACCGTTGAAGCGAACGAGGCTGTCCGGCGCTCCCGCTTCTGGCCCCTTGAGCGTCTGCTGACGAAGGCGCCAGTATTCGTCGAAGAAGTTGAGCGAGTCAAACGACCCTTGGAAGTTGTGGCGAAGGCCAAGCGTGTGCCCGACCTCGTGCTCCGTCACCGCGCGGTAAATGCGCGTGCGGATTTCGCCCCACACTTCGCGATCGATCTTCGCCTGTTCTTCCATCGACGAGAGTTCGTACTGTTGGTTGTATTTGTTCGCGAACTCAAGCGCGAGCCCTCGAATCGCATCGTCACCAAACTCGGCGAGCCAGATGTTGTTCTTCGAGGCCTTCGCGATCCGCTCCTTATTCTTCCGCATCATCGCGGGAAGCCCGTAAACCGCCGACTCCATCTTCTCTTTCTGACGCGGCGTTACAACGGCGCCCTGGTCAAACGGGTTGATCCCCGCGGCCTGACGAACCTCTTCGTGGTTCATCATCATGTCGGCAAGCGGCGTCCCCTTGATCTTCATCATGCGCCCCTCAAGCCAGCCCCTGTACCCCTCGGGAAGTCCGGCCTGCTTGAGCGAATTGATCCGATTAACGGTCTTCTGGCCGATCGCCTTACCCAAAAGATCTTCGTGATCGCTAAGCTCCTTGAATGACGTCGTCTCGCCAACCATGTGGCGCGGGTCGACGCGCTCGAGGTTCGCCATGATGTGGTCGCGAACCGCGGTTCCGTCGATGAGGTCCTGGATCTTCAACTTGTTGTTAAGCAGTTTGATGATGTCGAGACCCTGCGTCGCGATCGTGTCGGTCGGCGCGCCGTATACGTACGCCGTACCGCTGATGATTTCGCCCGTCTCAGGGTCGGCCGCCGACGGACCGTAACCCCACGGCGAATAAAGCTGCGGACTGTCGACCCACCAGATCACGTTCTTGCGGACGTCGCCAATTCGAACTTTGACGTTCGCCGGATTGAACGTGAAGATTCGCGTCCGGGTGCCGTCGCTCGTGTACGACGCATTCGAAACGCACTCGGCGTAGTACTTGTTCTCACCGACCGTATCGAACTCGCGGCAACGAAGCGCGCGGCGATCCGCATCGACCGTGCCATCATCGTCGGTCGCCAAGCGGTTGTACCGAACGACAACGCGGCCAACCCGATTTCCGTTCGCCCAACGCTCCGACGGAGCGCTCTCGTCAAACGACACACCCGCGATCGCGCGGCGATCAACCCACTGGTCGTTCGACAGATCCTTCGGCGTCTGGAATTCGTCGTACCCGTTCAAATCGAGCACAAACATATCGGGAATCGACTCTTCCGACTTGCCCATCGCAAGCGCGACGCTCTTCCGGAACGCGCGATTCCAGCTCTTCGCGATGTTCTCGAGCGACGGGATGAGCTGAACCGGATGATGAACCGACGCGTGGTAAACGACCGGTTTCGGCTCGCGAAGCGAGAACGGCATGCTCGCCTTCACAAGCTCAGACTCCAAGCAGCCCGAGCGATACGCTTGCGCAACCATCGCGTCGTCGCAAACGACCTTGGCACCGTCGCCCCTGAGGCAACCGAGCTTCGCCGCACCAAAGGGCGCCTGCACTTTCGCCGGCAGACGCACCCACACGAGTTCTCGCCACTCGCACGGATCGACCAAGTTTGCCTTCACATCGCGAACCGGCGCGGAACCCGGGTACTCGAAAAGCTGCCCGTTCGATACAAACTTCTTGACGAGAACTTTGCCGCCCTCGGCCACAAAGAAGCTTTCGTCCGTCAGCTGATAATCCTGACCTTCGTTCGCCGGCAGCGTCACGGCACCGAGCGCTCCCGCTTCGATCGCGCCCTTGCAAATCGCAAGCGGCTGCGCGTTCGAGCCCGAGTATTCGGCGAGATGCACGCCCGCGCGGAAGTAGCTCGAATCCTTCGTCAGGTCGAGCGCGCCCCGCTCACGGTCTTGCTGCGTCGTCGCACGAAACGCCGACGAACAAACGCGAAGATGCTTTCCATCCGAACCCTTGACGTAGCTCTCTTTCCACATCGGGTGCCGGTTCGCCAAGTAAATGCGCCCCGACTCCGTCGCGCCACGGTCACGGTTATACGTGATGCGCTCGGTGCGGAAATAGCCGAATTTTGCCTGGTCTTTATCCGAGTAAGGAAGAGGCTCGTACTCGCTCTCGGCCGCAACCTTCGCGAAAGACATGCGAATCTTGACTTCGGCCGACGTGCAGTCTTCGTAACCCTGCCCGTAGAACGACAGGATGCAGCCCCAAAGGTCGGGCGTCACGAACAGCTTCGACGTGAAATCGAAATACCCGAGGTCCTTCGCGTGGCGAATCGCGTTCTCGGCACCGAGGACGTTGCCTTGCGAATCTTCAGCGTAGAAGGCGTCATCGCCCCCCTCACTCTGCTGAACGTAGTTGACCGCGACCTGCGACGCCCACGACGACGTGAACAAGAAGTTCGTAACGATGTTCTTCGTCCAATCGACGCGCATGTACTTCCGCTGATACCAGGGTCGGTCCGTCGTGTTTTCAGACATGACGTTCGACTGTTCGCCGGTCTGCGGGTTGTACGACCGCGTGATGTCGAAGTGCCCCGTGATCGCAAACGCAACCACCGGGTTTTCTTTATATTCGCCGTTTCGCCCCTCGCTCAGGCCGCGACGATACCGCGTCGATCCGGGCGCCTTGTCAACGGGGTCCGCGTTGACGTCGGTCCCCGGAACCGCCTCGTACGCGCGGTAGCCGATGAGTTTGTCCTCGGTGATTTCCCACCGAATCTTCTCCATGCCGGAGGTCTCCCCGATGAACGTAAAGCTCGACGTCGCCGGGACATCGGTTATCGTTTCGCGGAAGTACCACACACCACCGAACAGCTCTTTACGAACGGCGTTCGGCTGGGTCCGGTCGATGTCTCCCACCGACTGGGCGCACCCGATTGCCGCGGCCAGGGCCGCTGCTCCCAACATCGCCTTCGAGAATCGCGCTCTCTTCTCCATCGCTGTTCCTCCGACCTTTCCTTTTAAGAACCCCTTCATAAAATCCCCTTAGAACGTGTAACTCACGTCAAAATAGAAACTTGTGTTGTTGTCCGCGAAACTGCGGAAATCGAAAAACGGAAACCGAATGCTCTGCCCATCGCTGGTTTTCGCCGACTGATACGACGTCACACCAAGCGAAAGCCCCCAGTGATCGGTCAAGCTGTACGACATGTCGATCGTTCCCCACGTCGTGTCGCGCTGTCCGCGTCCCGCCTTCGCGCCCGTTCCCGACGTCTCGTCGACCGTGAACGAGTTGTACGCGAAGCTGTTCGTGATGAGCAGCATGAGCGTGAGCGACAGCTTGTCGGTGAAATTCGCGACCGCCATCAACCGATTCGTCAACGAGAAACTCACGTTGTTGCCGCCGACCGCCGTTTGATCCGCCGAAACCGCCTCGGCGCCGCCGTTCCGAACCGGTGCGATGTCCTCGCTTGATTTCACCGTCGGGCTGTCGGTGAGATTAAGGTTCTTTCGGAAAATCAGGCCGTACGACAGATCGAATTTCCAGAGCTTGTACGACAACGAAACCGATGGAGAGAACGCCACCACCAAGTTCGCATATTGCGACGCGAGACTCGTTGGAAGGTACGTCGTAAACGCCGCGCTCAGTTTCAGGTTTTTGATCGGCTCCCAGAGCGGTTTGTAACCGACGCTAAGCTGCAGGTCGCTCGCCGTCACCTGACCAGGCGAGGTCGTCGACGTCGCGAAGTTGTTCGTCAGCTCCTTAGAGAGGATAAAACGGCCACCGACATAGAGCTTCTCGGTGAGGTTGTACTTCGGTTGAAGGTCGAGCGCGAGACTGTAGAGCGTGTTTCGCGCAAATTCGTTCGACACGAACGAACCGAGCCCAATCGACTGGTCAAACACAATGAGCGACCCGTCGAAGCGCGCGGCCTTCCACTCCTTTTTCTTTGGAGCGGTTGACGCTGCCGCGGGCGTTGCAGCAGCGGGAGCCGCAGTCGCCGTCGCCGCTGGCGCCGCCTCTTTCTTCTCGTCTTTCCCCTCTACATTGTTGCCGAACGCGACTGCCGATGCAGCCAGCACGAAGCAGGGAGCGAATAAGGCCGTCTTCTTCACCGTCTCGCCTCCTTTGGCGCCCCGACCGAAGTGGGGCCCGATGTCCTCTTCTCAAGAGCCGCCGATGGCGTCTCGTGACCCCTCGCGATGTAGTGAGGAGTAGTCGTCAAGGATACATGCACATACCCCGAACTGTCAACGGGTTTTTGACCGAACCCGGTCGCGCACCCAAAAACAGGCGTTATTTCGCGGGGGAGCTTCGACTCCATCCGACTGCCGTTGACAATTTGAACGTTTCCCACCATTTGACAAAGGAGAGTTGAGCACACGTTATGCCACATCGGCTCTATCGATGACCCACTGCGTCGCGAACGTGTTACGCGCCGGAAATCGAGCTATCGGGTCTTGGGGCGGGCTATGCCCGTGAGATGTGTGGTAAAAAAGGCAACGCGGGCCGAGTCAAGTTTTTGACGGTCGACCCTTTGAGAGCAGGTCGCAAAGGACGGATGGAGCATCGGGCGTCGCGACCACGAGGAGACGCTGAAAGTCGCGCGGGGTGTCGATTCGCCGGCCGATAAAGTATCCAACCGCGTGAATCGCGGCGTTCCAGTCGTCGGCATTAATTCTTCCCAGCGAGCCGATATTGGGAACGGTTCGTCGCCGCAAAGCCTGAAGGGCAAGACGAGCCAAAGCGCGTTCATTCGAGAGGAGGGAGGCCAGCGTCGGCGGTTTTCGACGGGGATTGGCGATCCGCGATGCGGCAAAGCCAAGCGCCTCCTGAAGAATCCCCTCCAAGAAACCGAGATTGGGACTCATTCTATAGATGGCGCGCGGCGGCCCAGGGAGATTCCTCGTGAAGAAATGCGCGCGCAGGATGTGGGTTGTCTCTTCGAGTAAGTGCTCGCGCGACGGAACGCCGAGGACGATAAGCGAGCGCGCTGGGTCAGGGAGCGCGACGCTTTCGCCGCGAATGAAGCGGGTCCAGCAGTCTCGACGATGCACGCTGGGGATGTATCGCCATGCGTCAACAGAAAATGGCGTCGTGATGCGGGTTTTTGCGACGAGTCTGGGAATTGCGACGCGAAAGACGCGCTTCAAATCGCTGAGCGCCGCTCGAAAGGCGTCGTCGAGGCGGCACGGGTCGATGTCGAACGCGGGATCGTCACCCGTGACAAACGCGTGGACCTTGAGGGGAGACGGGTGAAGCGGCCAGATGAAGCGCGGGGAATCGGCGCGAAGGCGACGGAGCAACGGTGATGCGGGCGAAACCCCGTGATCGAAAATGAGGGATGGAGCGCTTGGGAAACGCGTGCGCACCGGTTCCGACGTGACGAGGTGCTCGCCGATAAAAGCGACCGTGGGGCCAACGCTGGGGACAGCGGACGAAAGTCGACCAGCGACGAGGGCCGCTCGCCGCACAGGATCGCGCACACCTGGCGCGCCAACCGCAACGACGTCGATCCCGTGCGCCCAGAGCGTTTCAACCGCTTCGATAAGTGCCGCGCGGGAAGTCCGTGTGAGACCGGTGATCGGTGCGCCCGTCCTGTGGTCGAGCGCGTCGGTTGCGAACGCGCGCGCCTTCAACTTCCGCGCAACGTCGGCCGCATGGTGCTTGAGCCACGGCGCCGAACGATAATCGCCGATGACGAGGAGCCGCGCCCGTCGAAACTCGGCGCTGAGCTCTCGAAAGGTCGCGACGTCGCCGCGCTCCGAAAACGCCCGCTCAAAATCGGCGCGCAACTTTTCATCGCTCGCACTCAATTCAACGGAGCACGCTGCCTCCGCATCGAGCACCCGCTGCCGCTCGCGCGTGAACCGCACGGCCAGCCTCTCGGCCCGCGCGCGCATCTCGTCGACCTTTACCCGCGGCGCCCGCATCAATAAGATCCCCTCGCGATGCACAACCTCCCCAATGCGCCGAGTCGTCGCTCGTTCGCGCACCGGCTCCCCTCGCCAAAATGGGCCGTCGTCGCGCTCGGCGTCGTCCTCTGGGGCACCATGACCCTCATTCCACTCCTGCGCATCGCGCCCATCCACGCGGGCGCCGCTCGACCCCTCGCGCTGTCCGCCGCATCGCTCATCCTCACCTTACTTCCGCTCGCCTGCCTCATCTTTGGCGCAATCCGATCGGAGCGCATCCTATACCAGTTCCTCTTCCCATTGCTTCTGCTCGCAACGCAGTTCGGCGGAACCACAATCGGCTGGGACGACCCCATCCAATACATCCCGAACGGCGTCGTGTTCGCGCTTTACTTCGTCGCTGCGGCCGTGTTCTCCGCAGCCCCCCGGCGAATCACCCCAATCTCCAATGTCCCCCTGGAATCCACACAATCCACAAAAAACCTATTCCGGACGAGCGCCTTCATATTTCTTCCACACGCCGTCGCCGTTCTCGCGCTTGCCATTTCCCTTGCGGTTGCCCCGGCTTGGGACAGCACCCTCGTCACCGCACTCGAATCCCCGAGCACCGATCGCGCCTTCGACAGCGTTTCTTCCTTTATCCCCTTCATGGCAGTCGCCTTGGCGTTCCTGGCGCTCATCATCCACGTCGGGAGCGCTTTTCAACGCGCGCGCGAACTTTCGGGTTATTTGCGAACCGACCTTCTCACGTCGCAAAACCGCTGGACACCGACACGGTCACGCGTCCTCGGAACGCTTCTCATCCTTGCGGTGGGCGTCGCAATCGGCTTAACTCTCGTTTGGATTCGATGAGGCGCATAACCTACGATCTCCTGTCGATCATTGCGTTTGGCGCCGCCATTTACGCGTTTTTTTACGCGGTTCGGCGGCTCGCCGCGAGCGATTACGTTGCCGCGATGCTCGCCATCGTCGCGGGGCTCATCATTTTGGTCGCGTCGTCGGAACTTTTTCGGTATGCGATTTCGATATGGATCACCGAAACCAGGCGAGAAAAATGAGATTGCGGGTTCCGCCGGTGTTTTGCGCGACTCTCGTTCCCGCTTTTTTGTCGGGCTGCGGCGAGAGCGGCGACCGCGACACGTTCACGGTGCCGCTCCCCGACTGGCGGAGCGCCGGGGCGCCGCGGCTGAGCGAAAAAGACAATCCGTCCGACGCGCGATCGGCGGATCAAATTACGGACGATTCCCGACTCCTCGCGACCGAAGCGGACCGTCGCGGACTTGCGAAATCTTACGGCGTTCAACGCGCGCTTCGAATCGCCGTCGCGCAGATATTAATCGACGAAACGTTTCGACCCACGACGGACGCGGCCAAACTCACCGACGACGAGCTCAAAATGGCGTACGACCGGAACCGCTGGGTGTTTAATTCGCCGCCATTCGTCTCGCTCGCGCACATTCTCTTCCGAATGGATGACAAGACGAAAAGGGCGGAACGCGTTGCGCTTGGAAAGAAGCTCTGCGCCGAGGCGTTGGTTTTGGCGAAGCAAGTGAAATCGGCCGACGCTTTCCGCGCGCTCAAGAAGAAGTTCGAGGGGCGCGGGCTTCCCTTGGTCTTAGAAGAGTTTCGCACGTGGCCGGGTAAAATGGAGCAGGCATTTGAAGACGCGGCGTTTAAGCTGCGAACGCCTGGCGAAGTGTCGGAGTGCGTGACAACAAACTATGGCTCGCACATCATCTACCTCCACAAATATGAACCGGCGGTCGAGCGCCCGTTAGCGACGGTCAAGGACGAGGTGCGACAAAAATCGGCGGCCGAGTTTGCGACGCAGAAGTTTGTTCTCTGGATGAAGAGGCTGCGCGCGAATCACCGGGCGGAGAGGGTGCCGGATGTCATCGCGCGGCTGCGGAAGGAGCCCACGAAGTGAAGGTTGGGTTCGGGCTCCGTTCCGTCGCCCTGCGCGGCACTGCCGCGACACCCACTCCATTTCGGCCGAGACCATCTCTTTCGAGCATCTCGCCCTCGATCATCTTCCGATCCATTTCCACCGCGCAGACCCGGTATAGACTTCGGGCTCCCCTTAGGTCGCCCTCGCCATTTCTGCCGCGCGAACAAGCCACAGGCTTGTCCGCAGGTTGCGGCAGAAATACCCACTGGGTCGTCCGCCATTGCGGTGGAAATTGAAAGTCGTAGCGGTCACGGGGCACGCGGGGTTCATTGGGCAGCGGTTTTTGCGAGCGCTTGAAGAGATCGTGCGGCCCGACGCGATCGTCGGCATCGACGTGCGGCCGTCGGCGTATCGCGCGCGCGGACTCATCGACGTTGTGAAAGACGTGCGGGACCCGAGCCTCGTCGACGATTTGCGGGCGCACGGCGTCGACACGATGGTGCATCTCGCGTTCATCTTGAACCCGATGTTCGACGAGGCCGAGATGGCGTCGATCAATTTGGGCGGCACCGAGAACGTGACGGGGGCGTCTGGCGCGGCCGGCGTTAAGCACCTCGTCGCGATGTCGAGCGCGACGGCTTACGGCGCGCATCGCGACAACCCCGCGGCACTCAAGGAGGACGCGGCACTCCGCGCGGAGCCGGCGTTCGCGTACGGGTATCACAAGCGGCGGCTCGAAGAGATTTGTTGGGACTTCGCGCGGCGGTTTCCGGGCGTCACGGTCACGACGCTTCGGCCGTGCATCGTGCTCGGGCCGCACGTCGACAATTACATCAGCGCGAGCTTCAGCGGCTTTCCGCTTGCGCCGCTTCTTGACGGCTTAAGCATCCCGTGGCAGTTCGTGGGCGAAGACGACGTCGCGCGGGCCGTCGCGCTGGCCGTGAAAGCAGGGTTGGGCGGCGCTTTCAACGTCGTCGGGGCAGGCGTCCTGACGACGCGCGAAATGGCGAAGCTGCGCCGCGTTCGAACCGTCAAAATCCCGTACCGCGTCGCGAAATCGTTGAACGACTTCTTTTGGAGCCGTCATCTATTTCCGGGTCGCGTCGCACCATCCGGCATTCTCGACTATTTCCGATATCCGTGGGTCGCGGACGGCAAAAAGGCCGCGGAGAAACTCGGATTTGTTCCGTCGCAAAGTTCGTACGAACTGTTCGCGGACGTCGTGCTCCGCGAGCAGGCCAAGGACGCCGTCAACGCCCAAGCGCCCCTCCTCGCAAAGCTGCGCCGCGCCGTCGAAATCGCCCGCGGACGCGCAATGCCGCCGTGGGCTCAGTCCCCGCGAAGCTGAACCGCGCGTCACCTGCGACGGTTGACCGCATTTTCGGGCGCGTGGTAGCGATGCCCCATGCCTTACCAAGACGTTGCGTCCACAAAGACGCTCGGTGAAATGTTTCAGAAGCGATGTGAAGTTTCGGGGCCCGCGCTCGCCGCGCGCCAAAAGCAGGGGGGCGTTTGGCGCGATACAACGTGGCGTGACTATCACGCGGAGGTCGAACGCGTCGCGTTTGGGCTTCTCGCACTCGGACTCGCAAAGGGCGATGCCGTCGCAGTGCTCGGCGAAACATGCCACACGTGGTGCCTCGCCGATTTGGGGACGATGCTCGCGGGCGGCGTCAACGTCGGCATCTACGCGACGAACACGGCGAAGCAGTGCGCCTACATTTTGAAAGACAGCCGCGCGCGCGTTGCGTTTGTACAGGGGCGAGACCAACTCGCGAAAATCGTCGCTGAATTTCGCGAGCAATCGGCGGAGAAGCCGGTGGCTTCTTCGCGCGAGCGAAATGGGGAGCCCGACGGGCACGGAGGGCGAACCCTACCTTTACCCGACCTTCGCACGGTTATCGTGTGGGGCGAAAAGCTAAATGGCGAAGCGCCCACCGAGTTCGCGATAACATTCGACGAGCTCCTTCGACGCGGCGACGCTCATCGCAGCGCGCACCCAAACGCCATCGACGAGCGCCAAGACGAAGTCGAACCAAACGACACCGCCCTCCTTATATATACGTCGGGAACGACCGGCCCGCCGAAAGGCGCTGTCCTCTCGCACGCCAACGTTTTGTCGTTCCAGCGCGCGGGCGTTGGCATCTTCGACTTTCGCCCCGACGACATGTCGTTCGTCTTCTTGCCAATGTGCCACGCGGCGGAACACGTCGTCGGCTTTTACGGGCGCATCTTTCACGGCATCGCGGGGACATTCGCGACGTCGCTCGAAACCGTTATTACCGAAGTTAAAGACGTTCGCCCAACGCTTTTCGGCAGCGTGCCGCGAATTTTCGAAAAGGTGTACGCGAAGGTAAATACGGAGGTCGAAAAGGGATCGCCCGTGAAGCGCGCGATTTTCCGTTGGGCCGTCGATGTCGGGCGCCGCGTCAAAGCCAAAGAGCGCGCGCGCGAATGGGTGCCGCCGCATCTCGCCGTGCAGCACCGCGTCGCCGACAAACTCGTTTTGCGTAAAGTGCGCGAGGCGTTCGGCGGCCGCGTGCGGGCGTTCATCTCGGGCGCAGCGCCGATCAGCGTCGACATCCTCGAGTTCTTTCACGCGTGCGGAATGCTCGTCCTTGAGGCGTACGGCTTGACCGAAGTCTCGGCGGTTTGCACGGGCAACAAGATCGACGACTACCGGTTTGGGTCGGTTGGGAAGCCGATCCCCGGCGTCGACGTTCGCATCGCGCCCGACGGCGAAATCATCGTCAAGGGGCCGACGGTTTTCAGCGGCTACCTCAACTTAAAGGAGGCGACGGCCGAGGCGATCGACGGCGACGGCTGGTTTCACACGGGCGACATCGGGCGCTTCGATTCGGACGGCTACCTCTATATCACCGACCGCAAGAAGAACCTCATCGTGACGGCGGGCGGAAAAAATGTTGCGCCCGCGAACATCGAAAATCTCGTCAAGGCCGACCCGATCATCTCGCAAGTCATCGTGCACGGCGACCGGCGAAACTTTTTGACGGCGCTCGTCACGGTCGACAAGGACGAGGCGGCGCGGTTCGCGGCGGCAAACGGTTTCGCGGCGGGCGACATGTCACACCCGAAGATGCGTGAGCGCGTGCAAAAGGCGATCGACGCGGCGAACGCGGAGCTTGCGCGGTACGAGCAGGTGCGAAAATTCGTCATCCTTCAGGACGACTTGTCGCAAGAGAGCGGCGAATTGACGCCGACGCTCAAGGTGAAACGCAAGGTCGTCGAGGAAAAGTATCGCGCGGTTCTCGACCGAATGTACGCCGATTAGTTGAGCGGGTTGTCGTGCGACGCGAGCTTGAAATCGGATTTGGGCGGGGGCATTTCATGGCCGCACGCGCGGCGGCGAATCCGCGGGCGTCGTTCGTCGCGATTGAGCGGCGAAAAAAATGGGGCGACGATTTGCAGCAGAAGCTCGCGCGGACCGGGGCGACGAACGTCGACATTCTGATGGGCGACGCGAACGAGCTGATTCGGACGTTTGATGAGGCAACATTTGACGCCGTGCACATCCACTTCCCCGACCCGTGGTGGAAGCGCCGGCATTTGCGGCGGCGGCTGCTCGACCGACATTTTGTGACCGAGGTCGCGCGCGTGTTGAAGCCAGGGTGCGCGGCGTACGTGCAAACGGATGTCCTCGACTATGCGAAGGTCGTGCTCTTTAGGTTCGAAGGGTCGGGGTGGTTTGAAAACGTCGCCGGGCCGCTCGAATACACGAACTGGCGCGAGGAAATCCCGGAGAAGTCGCTGCGTGAGATGCGGTGCGAACGTGACGGGACACCGTTTGTGCAGATGAAATTCGTGCGACGCGAAACAGGAATCGACGCGGGGAAATTAGAGAGGACGACTGGATGAGAATCGGCGTTGTGGGCACGGGCTACGTGGGACTTGTTGTGGGCGGGTGTTTGTCCGAAATGGGAAACGACGTTGTTTGCATCGACATCGACGCGAAGAAGATCGACGCGCTGCGACGCGGCGACTTGCCGCTTTTTGAACCGGGGCTCGCCGAAATCGTCTTAATGAACCAGCGCGCCGGGCGGCTCAAGTTCACGACGGACCTTGGCGAGGCCGTGCGCCACGCGCAAGTTGTCTTCATCGCGGTGAGCACGCCGCAAGACCGCGATGGATCGGCTGATCTCTCGGCGGTCAAAGCGGTTGCCGAAGGGGTCGGCGCGGCGATTTCGAATGAGGATGGCGGTTACAAAGTTATTGTGATGAAGAGCACGGTGCCCGTGGGGACGGCGGACGAGGTGCGGCGCATTATCGCGTCGCGAACGAAGCACGCCTTCGACGTCGTTTCAAATCCCGAATTCCTGAAGGAGGGAAACGCGGTCAACGACTTCATGAAACCCGACCGCGTGGTGATTGGCGCCGACACAGAAAAAGCGCGCGCGCTGGTCGCCGACTTGTACGCGCCGTTTGTGCGCACGGAGAACCCGGTCCTCTTCATGAGCGTGCGAAGCGCCGAGCTCACGAAGTACGCTTCAAACGCGTTTCTCGCGACGCGCATCTCGTTTATGAACGACATCGCGAACCTTTGCGAAGCGGTGGGCGCCGATGTCGCCGAAGTGCGGCGCGGGATGGGTGCCGACGCGCGCATCGGCTACGCGTTTCTCTTTCCGGGTGTCGGCTACGGCGGTTCGTGCTTTCCGAAAGACGTGCGCGCCCTCATCCACACGGCGAAAGAGAGCGGCCACGGGTTGTCGATTCTCGAAGCCGTCGATGGCGTCAACAACGCTCAGCGCGGGCGATTCGCGGACCGGATCGTTGCGCACTTTGGCGGCAGCCTCGCGGGGCGCGTCGTCGCGGTGTGGGGACTCGCGTTCAAGCCGCGCACGGACGACATGCGGGAAGCACCGGCCGTGACGATCATCGAGCGGTTGCTGGCCGCGGGCGCGGTCGTGAAGGCGCACGATCCCGTTGCGATTTCGGTCGCGCGACGAATGCTCGGCGAACGCGTACAGTTTTGCGAGTCGAACTACGACACGATCGACGGCGCCGATGCGCTCGCGGTTGTGACCGAGTGGAACGAGTTTCGTCGACCCGACTTCGAGCGGATGAAGCGCCAAATGCGAACGCCGGTGATTTTTGACGGGCGCAACCTGTTCGAGCCCGCGCGCATGCGGGAGCTGGGCTTTACGTATTATGGCGTTGGCCGCATCTAGGCGAATACCGATCGTGCGTCCGTGGTTTGACGAGCGTGAGGTCGAGGCCGTGCGACGCGTTCTTGCATCGGGCTGGGTGATGCAGGGGCCCGAGGTCGCGGCGTTTGAGGCTGAGTTCGCGGCGTTCGTCGGGTCGAAAAATGCGGCGGCATGCTCGAGTGGAACGGCGGCGCTCCACCTCGCGCTCTTGGCGCTCGGCGTGCACGCGGGCGATGAGGTGATTTGCCCGGCGTTCACGTTTGTCGCGACAGCGAACGCGGTGCGACTCGTTGGGGCGACTCCCGTTTTCGCAGACATCGACCCGGCAACTTACAACGTGACGGCCGCGACGATCGTGCCGCACATCACGCGGCGCACCGTCGCGATCATCGTCGTTCACGAGTTCGGTCTTGCGGCCGACATGACAGCGATCGGCACGCTGGCACGCAAGCACGATCTGCGCATCATCGAAGACGCCGCGTGCGCGGTCGGCGCCGAGTGGCGCGGGCGACACGTCGGCACCTTCGGCGATTTCGGGACGTTTTCGTTTCACCCACGAAAAATCCTCACAACCGGCGAGGGCGGCATGGTGATCGCGCGATCGCCCGCCATGCTTGACCGCATACGCGAGCTTCGAAACCACGGCGCAAAAGTTCGCGCCCGCGACGACTTCAATCGCGTCGGGCTCAACTACCGTCTCACCGATCTGCAGGCGTCGATTGGCCGCGTCCAACTCGAGAAACTCCCCGCGATGATCGCCGAGCGGCGGATGACCGCCGCGACCTATTCGGGAGGCCTTCGCGGGGCCGTCGGTCGCGTTCCCGCTGTGCCACGCGGCGCGACACATACGTTTCAGTCGTATGTCGTCGACGTGCAAAATCGCGCGCTGGTGATGGAGACGCTCGAGAAGAAGGGGATTTCGACACGCCCGGGGGCTCACGCCGTGCAACTTCTCGCGGCGTACCGCCAGCGACGAACCGCGCATCAAGTCGATGCTGCGCTTCACGCACACCACCATGCGCTCGCGCTTCCAGTCTTCAGCGGAATGACCACCGACGAACGCGTCCGCGTGGTTGAAGAAGTGCGCCGCGCTGTGGTTACCTCTCGAAAACAAGCGACTGGGCGAGTAACTCAGCGGTAGAGTTCCGGTCTTACACACCGGCTGTCGTCGGTTCGATCCCGGCCTCGCCCAATTCTCGCGACCTTCTTAGAGGACAAGGCAGATCAGTTCGATTGATGCATGCCTGGTTTCGGTCAATAATGACGACCGTATGTTAAAAGCGCGACAAGCGGCGTTTCTCGTCACTGTCTTATTCGCTGGATACGCGTCGGCCGATGAATCAACAGAAGGCGCGGCCTTCTTCGCCGGCGTCGTGCCGGTCACTTCCACCCCGGGTGACGCGAGCGTCGTCGATCTCGCCCAAAAACTTGAGCGGCTCATCGCGAACGAGCTCGCGCGCTCGACCAAGCGTCGCGTTGCCCCCTACGCCGAACTCCTTCGTTTGCGCGCACACGGTTACGAGGCGTTCGCGCCCGACACCGATTTCGACGCCGCGGTGCAAGCGTTTGGGCGTGGGCTTGTCGCGTTCCGCGCGCTCGACTTCGCCAAGGCGGTCGCGGAGTTTTCAGCCGCGCGGGCCGCGTACGAAGCGGGCCTTTACGGGCTTCGCGATTACGCAGGGTATTTGCGTGCGCTGTCGTACCAACTCGTCGCCGCAACCACCGCGGGCGACGCGAAACTCGCGGACGACGCCGCAACGCGCCTCTTCACCGTTCGCCCGAACCACCAGGTTGAAGCGGGGCTCCTTTCGGGAGCGGCCCGACGCGCGGCCGAATCCGCACGCGCCAAGGTCGCAGCGGCGAGCTCGGGGCGAATCGTCATCGCGACGTCACCCGGCAACGCGACCGTTTATTTGAATGGTGAACGACGCGACGATTGCCGCACGCCCTGCACGCTCGAATCTCTTCCACCTGGGTCGCACGCGGTCATCGTCGCCATCAGCGACCACGCGGTCGAGAGGCGGCGCGTGGACGTCGCCGTCGCTTCGGCGTCAGCTCTCAAGTTGGTGCTCGCGCCAGACGCCCGAAAAGTCGCGCTTCGCGCGCTGCGTGAACAGCTTGTGCGACCCGTTGTGCGCGAGGCATTTTCCCCGGCGTCCAAGGTCTTGCTTAATGCGGTTCGTGCACCGGCGGTCGTCGTGGGCGCTTTGGCGCCGAAGGCGAAGGCGGGACGCGGATTACGTTTCGCGTTTGCCGACGCTTCGAGAACCGCAGTTAAGATCGTTTACGGCGAAATCGACGCAGACCTCCTCGAAGGAGCCGAACTCGCAGAGAAGCTCCGCGCGTGGCTTGAAGACCCGGGCCGCCGCGATGATGTCGCGCTCACGCTCGGCTCTGCCAGTGCGCCCGCACCCGCGACGTTTGATTTTCGCACGTCGATGATGGGCCTTCACGACCGCGAACAAATCGTCATCACTCCGCCCGTCCCTGATTCGCCAAAAGTTTACGAGAAATGGTGGTTTTGGACCGCCATTGGCGCCGTCGTCACGGGCGGCGTCGTCACGATCCTCGCGACAAAAAAAACCGAGACCGTCGTCGGCCCGGCGGCGAACACGATCGTCTTGTCGGTTCCGCCTTAATGTTTCGGCGAACCTTGCCGATCCTCGACCGCGAGATCGCGCGCGCCATTGCCATCCCCACCGCCCTCGCCGCTGTCCTCTTCACCGCGATCTTCGCGCTCTTTCACCTCTCGCGCATCGCCGACGTCACGCTGGACGTCGTTCTCTCGTTCGCGGATTTCGCGCGCCTCATGGCAACACTCGTTCCGCACTTCTTGAGCCTCACGTTCCCGCTCGCGTTCGTCTTCGGTGTGTTCGTCGCGTACGGCGACCTGCGCGCCTCAGGCGAATGGGTCGCCCTTCGCGCCATCGGCGTCAGCTTGCATCGTGCCATCCGCCCCGCGCTCGTCCTCGGCGCTATCGTCCTCGCGGTCGGCCTCGCGCTGTCAAACTTTGCGGAACCTGGAGGCAAGCGCCGCCTCAAAGATCTCATTCGCTCAGTGGCCGTCGATGTGCTTCCCACGACGGTTCGCACGAAAGTCTTCCAATCGCTTACAACCGGCGTCCTTCTCTACGTCGGCGATCGAACGTCGTCCGGCGAACTCAAAGACGTTGTCCTCATTGACCAACGCAACGTCGACAACGCACGAACGATCTTCGCCACGACGGGCCGCATCGCACGCCTCGAAGCCGAGAGCGGGGGCGGTTACGCGGGCATGACGATCGTTTTGCGCGACGGCGTCATCGAGGAGTTTCGCGAAAACCAAACTGTCGAGCGGCGCGCGCGCTTTCGCCACCTCGAACTCCCGGTCGATCTCCAAGGTGAGCTCGGCCGCCGCACGCGCTTCCTCGCGGAATTCGAAGAGTGGTCGACGCCGCTCCTTACGAACCAAATCGCCGCCCTCCGCAAGGCTGGCGAGAAAGTCGCGCCACTTGAGATCGCGCTTCACCAACGGTTCGCGATTCCAGTGGCCGCGCTTCTCTTCGTCGTCATGGGCGTTCCGCTCGCGCTCGCGGGGGGCGGCGGCAAACGAAGCCTCAGCGTCGTCCTGTCGGTCGTCCTCGTCGGGTCTTACTACGTTCTCCTTCGTACGAGCGACGGCCTCGCGGGCTCAGTCCCGTCGTGGCTCGCCGGTTGGGGGCCGAATATCGTTTTCGCGGGCGCCGCGGTCGCGGTCTACGCTTGGGTTTCGCGCCGATGATGTTTGTGCGCTTCATTCTCCGCCTCTTTATTCCGCGACTCTTGGCGGTTTTCATCGGCATGGCGATCGTCGCCGCGCTCTTTGAGTTCGCCGAACGTGGCACAATGTTTCAACGTTTCCAGACGCCGTGGACAACGCGCGCCCTTCTCGTCCTCTTCCGGCTTCCGGGGCTTCTGGTACAACTCGCGCCGATCATTTTCATCTTCGCGACGCTTTGGACAACCGCAACGCTCGCGCGACACCGCGAAACGACGGCGCTGCGCGCGATCGGCATCCCCGCAACGCGCATCCTCTGGCCCATTCTCGCGGTCGGTCTTGTCGGATCGGGTGCGCTCTACGTCGTTGGTGAAACGTGGGTCCCAGCGGCGGCCGCGCAGGTCGACCGAACGATTCACGTCGCGATTCAAGGCGTCGACGCCCGCCGGTTCGCGCTCTCCGAATACGTTTGGTTTCGAGATGGCGATTGGATCGTTTACGTGCGTGGCGTCGAGGAGAGCGGCAAGGTCTATCGCAACGCGGTGCTTTTCGAGATGGGCGAGAGCGCCGTGCCGCGCCGACGCATCGACGCGGCGGTGATGGAATTGAAGGGCGACACCTGGACGATTCGCGAAGGGCGCGAGCGGCGTCTTGACGGGGCGCAGGCGTTTCGCGTCATTCGCAACGAGGAGATCGCGCTGTCGTTCTCTGGGGCGAATTTTGAGGGGCGTCGCGGTCCGTCGGAGGAGATGAGTTTTTCGATGCTCGCGAAGGAACGCGAACAGCGCCGAGCCGAAGGACGCGATGCGCGGGCCCTCGACGTCGGTTTCTTCGCGAAGGCGGTTTTCCCGCTGACGTTGCCGCTCGTCGTGTGGCTCGTTGGCGTCGCGACCTTGCGCTGGAATCCGTTCGGCAACTTCCCGCTTGCCTTCGCGATCGGCCTCGCGATCGTTGTCCCTTACCTCGTCGTCTGGAACCTCGGCCTCGGTCTCGGAAAGAGCGGCGTTTTGCCGCCCGCCTTCGCCGCGACCGCGCCACACTTCGTCCCCGTCGCCTTCGCGTCGGTCCTCACGTTTCTTCCGAGCCGCCGCGGCTGAAAGTTGTTGTGTCGTCGGTAATTGCTTATCCTATAAGAAGGTGCAGTGTCCTCTGACACCATAAAGAAGGGACGCTTATGTTTTGCACTTCGTCTTCGTATTCATCCCGTCCGTTCGTTTGGGTTGCCTGGACAGCGTTAACGGCACTTGGGGCAGCCTCGTGCTCAGACGATAAGCCGGGCGCGGCACCGAAGGAAGACGTCGACGCCAGCGACGCGGGGGATGGCGGACTCGCGGGAGACGCGGGCGAGGCGGGCGACGGCGGGTTAGACGCGGACGCGGGCGATGCGGGCGTCGATGACGCTGGTGCCGTTGATGGTGGCGATGCGGGTGCGGTGGATGGTGGTGATGCGGGCCTGACGCCTGAGACGTACATCGACGGCGGTCTGATCTTCGCGGGCTACTCGAATGCCCCAACGCAGACGTTCATCGTTTCGTGCAGCACGCCACCTTGTTCGTTCGCGTGCGCGATCGACGATGCGGGTGTCGCGTGCGACGCGGACGGCGGCGCCTACACGACGCCATCCCTCGCCGAGGGGACACATACGTTCACCGCGCAAGCAACAAACGACGCAGGCGCAACCGACCCGACGCCCGCCTCACGCGCGTGGACAATCGATTTCACGAGACCAACTTCGAGTGTGACCGGCTTCACGGGCGCGGCACCAACCGACGCGGGCCCGATGGCGTGCGACATGGCGCTTGGCGCGTGCTGGGCTGTTTTCGATGCATCGATCGGCGCGGTGGGCGTTGCGACCGATAACCTCGCGGGCCTCGTCGCGGTCGAAGTCTCGTTTGACAA
Source organism: Deltaproteobacteria bacterium (assembly GCA_016192705.1). Taxonomy (GTDB): domain Bacteria; phylum Myxococcota; class JACPTQ01; order JACPTQ01; family JACPTQ01; genus JACPTQ01. The sequence goes on from JACPTQ010000042.1 coordinate 142,210, forward strand.
TGGCGGCACGTGGACGCAAGCCAATGGGACGACAACGTGGGATGCGGGGGGCGCGCGCGCCACGCGATTCGCGACGGCGATTCGCTCACGCGCAACGGACAACGCGGGGAACGAAGAAGTCGTCGACGGTGGTCTCTCAGTCTACACAACGTTCTTGCCGGCCAACGCGGTGCTCGGCAACACGAACTCGCTTTTCGACACCGAGTGCATGAACGACCCGGGTGACCGCGGCATGAACGCGCCCGAAGGCATCGCGGTTGATCTCGACGCGGGGCGCCTCTTTGTCGCCGACAGTTTTAACAACCGCATCCTCGTCTACGCGATGGCGCCGGGCACCGCAGCGGTGATCGATGGACGGGCAGACTTCGTGCTCGGCCAATTCGATTTCTTGCATTGTGCTCCCAGGACGGCGCAGGCGGGACTCGATTACCCCACGGGACTTGGCTTCGACCCGACCGGAAACCGCCTTTGGGTTGCAGACACGAATAATAACCGCGTCGTTGCGTTCGACACGGCGGCGCTCACGAGCGGCGCGGCGGCAACGTTTGTGCTCGGGCAAGCCAACTTCAGCGCGAAAGACGCGGGTGGCGGTTCTACGGGGATGTATGGTCCGCGCGGCGTCGCGGTCGTTTCCAGCGGCAACGTCCTTCACGTGAGCGACTCACAAAACAACCGCGTCCTTATGTTCCCTCTCTCGGCAACCGACGCGGGGGGCCCGGCTGCCGCGGTCCTTGGACAGGCGAACTTCACGACCGTTTTGCCTGGCTCTGGCGCGACCGGATTCGATCAACCGATAGGTCTCGCGCACGATGCCGTTCGCAACCTCTTGTTTGTCGCGGATTCGAACAACCACCGGATTCTTGTGTTTACGACCGACGCGGGCCTCGTCACAACCGGCGCGGATGCAGGGTATGTGCTCGGGCAGCCCAATCTTGGCACCGCCGACTGTAACACAACGGCACACGGTCTCTGTGGGCCGTTGGGAGTCGAGTACGATCAGATCTCGCGGCGGCTTTTCGTTTCGGACAACGGAAATGCTCGTGTCCTGGTGTACAACCTTGATGGCGGGATTTGGAATGGCATCGATGCGGGGAATGTCCTCGGGCAAAACAATTTCGAAACTGGAACCTCCGACGGCACCTTCGCCAGCACAGTGTCCTCGCCGAGAGGCCTCGCTGTCGCGGTGGCAAGTGGCCTATCGGTCCTTTACGTTGCCGACGTATTCGCGAACCGGGTCGTCGCACACAGCGCCGCACCAATTGTGAATGGCCAGGACGCCGGTTACGCGCTCGGCCATTTCGACGGAGGCGCGACCGAGCCGCTCTTCGACGTTGACTGCGCGGGGGATATGGGCGCCGTCGGACTTCAGAATCCGAGCGGGATCGCCATCGATGCCGTTCGGCGACGCTTGTTCGTCGGCGACTCCGTCAACAACCGCGTGCTCGTTTTCAACCTCGACACGTCTTACAAACCAGTCGACAACATTGCCGACGCAGTGATTGGCCAGCGGAACTTCCGCCAGTGTCTCTCAACCGGACCAAGCGCCACGTCGGTCGGCGCCGTGCGCGACGTCGCCGTCGACAGCGATGCGGGACGGTTGTTTGTCGTCGATTCGACGTTCAGGCGCGTCCTCGTCTTCAACGTCGATGCGCCAACGCTCTCCAATGGCATGGACGCGAGCGCGGTTCTCGGTCAAGTCAATTTCACGAGCAATGAGCCATCGATTTCGCAAGCGAGATTCGTGGGACCACAAGGGCTCGCTTACGATTCGATCCAAAACCGGTTGTTTGTTTCAGACATTGCCGCGCACCGCGTTCTCACCTTCAACGTGGCGTCGATAACGAATGGGCAAGACGCCGGGTCTGTTATCGGGCAGGTGGACTTTACGTCGGTCGGATTCGGCTCGGGCGCAACGCAGCTCAACATGCCCCAGGGGCTTGCATTTGACAGCGTCGCGAACCGGCTCTTTGTTGTTGATCGCGGGAACATGCGCGTCATGGTTTTCAACGTTGCGACCGTGGCGAATGGGGCTGACGCGGGCGCCGTGCTTGGCGTCAGCTCGTTTGCCCAAGGGACGGGCGTACCGACGCGGCAATCGTTCGATGACCCGTTTGGCGCAACCGTCGATCCGGTCCGGCGACGGCTTTTTGTGGGCGATCAAGAGGGCGCGCGGATCGTGATGTTCGACATCGCGAATCCAACAAACGGCCAAGGCGCGCTGAACATCATCGGCCAGCCTGAGTTTGAGTCGAGCTTCTGGGGCATCACGGCTCAGCTTCTCGCGAGTCCGAGCGGTCTCGCGCTCGACCCAAGCGGCGCGCGCCTTTACGCAAGCGATTTTGGAAACAACCGCGTTCTGCTCTTCGACGTTGGGCCGTAACCGGCGACGTGCGTATGCGGAGCTTGCTCGGGTGTGGTCCTTGAGTCGATAATTGGGAAAGTCATGCGCCGTATAAGTTTAATCGTCGTTTTATGCTTTTCGACCGCTGCGTGCGATGAGGCGGCGAAGTCGCACAATCGACCGGCACCCGCAGCGAGCGTGTCGATGCCTGTCGTTACGGAATCATCAACCGATCTCCTTTTTCAGTACGTCGCAGCGGACGGAACAGCGAAGGAAGTGGGGCGTGTCGCGGACGTTCCGGCCGAGAACCGAGCGAAGGTTCGCGTGATTCCACTCAGCGGGTCGATGCCGCCGGCCGGGAAAACGTTCGTTGCCGATTTGACGAAGGCCGGTGCGGGCGGGGCGTTTGCGGTGAGCGTGGTTGCGCTCGCGGAGTTTGCGCGCGGGGGAGCCGAACGCGAAGACGCGGAGACGCAGGGGAAAGATCCCTCTACGACTTTGCGGCTTGGCGCCTCTGCGTTGAAATCCCCTCGGGGATCGAATGCGGAGGTGGCGCAGGGTGGCGTGATTTTGTACGCGACGTCGTGGTGCGGCGTGTGTGAAAAGGCGCGGAGTTATTTTCGCCGACGGAAAGTCGATTACGTCGAGAAAGATATCGAAAAGGACCCAGCGGCGGCGGCTGAAATGCAGCGGAAGGCGGCGGCACAAGGGGTCAGCGCGCGCGGCGTCCCGGTCATCGACATTCGAGGAAAACTGATCGCCGGATTTGACCCGCAAACGATCGAGCGCCTCCTCGCGCGATAGCGGCCCTTTCGACTTGCCGGTTGACCCTGCCGCGCGTCACCCAGATAATGCCCGCATGAAACGAACACCGATTCTCGCGCTCTTGTTTGGTTCGACCGCTTTCGCGCAAACCGCTCCGCCAACAACCACAACACCGTCCGCTGCGGGCGCTGCGTCTAGCGCGCTCTCGGGGATGGCGGGCGGCGGAATTGGCTTCGGGAAAATCGGTGACGACTACTACATGAAGTTCATGCTCGCGACGGAGCTCGACTTCGGAAAGATCGGATTCGGAATCCAAGTGCCGCTCAACTTGAAGGTGACGGGCGGCGTTGAGCTCCGCAAGGAAGACTGGGACGAGATTTCCGATTACGGGAAGATCATTCGTTACTTCCGTTATGGGCACAAACGCGAAACCCTTTACGTTCGCGTCGGTGAGCTTTCCGCCGCGTCGATTGGGCACGGCACCATTCTCCACAATTTTTACAACAACGTCGACGTGAACCATTACCGGCTTGGGGTGCAGTACGACATGTCGTTCAAATGGGGCGGCTGGGAAACGATCATGGACAACTTGCTCGGGCCGTCGGTGTTCGGCGGCCGCGTGTTTTTGAAGCCGATATCGTGGTTCGCGCCGAATTCATACTTCAACCGCCTCGCGTTCGGGTTGTCGTTCATTGGCGACGTGAAGGCGCCAAACGTGCTCGCCACAACATCGACCGGCGCACCCGTTGTCACCGCGGAACAAACCACGCAGTCGACGACGACGGCGACCGGTGTCATTGGGTTTGACGTCGAGTTCCCGATTTTTGAGTCGAAAATTTACGACCTCATCCCGTACGCCGACACGAATTTCATGATCGGTGGCGGCCCTGGGCAGCACATCGGCTTCATTCAAAAGTTTAAGTTCCACAAGAACTTCGGACTCGATATGCGGCTCGAATACCGCATCCTGTCGAACAACTATTTGCCGACCTATTTCGATTCGACGTACATGGTCACGCGTGATCAATACCCAGTCGGCGGCACGGCAACGAAATACGGCTTCACGACGCGGCCCGCGAGCCGAACCCCAGCGCAAGACATCTCGGGGTCCGGGTTTTACGGCGAGGGCGTCTTCAACATCTTCAATCTCGTGCTCGTTACGTTCATCTTCGAAGACGCGTCGGGCGATGGCAACGCGGCGTTCACGGCGTCCGCAAAGGTGCCGGCGCTCAAGGCGTTTCAAGTCGGCGCTTACTATACGAAGCGCAATTTCGACCAACCGGGCGATTCGCTGTTCGACTTTAAGAACGCGCTTCTCGTCGCCGAGGCGCGCGTAAAAATGTACGGTCCGCTATTCTTCGGCGCTCTCTTCACGCGCCAATGGGAGCTCGCCGACAGCGGGAAGTACGAGCCGAACGACTCATTTAATGTCGGCGTCCAAGCGGCTTTCAACTTCTGAGCTGGCGGCGCGCGCGGCGCGTGTCACCTATCTCGTTGCGCCGGCGTTCGTCGGGGCGATGTTTTTCGTTGATATTGGCCTCATCGTTGAGGTTCCGTCGCGCGAGGCGTGGCGACGTGCGGCAGGCGTCGTGCGGCAAGGGTGGCGAGACGGCGATGCGGTGATTGTCGCGCCCTGGTGGGCGGAAGAGGCGCGCGAGGCACTCGCCGGAATGTCGCCTCGGCGCGTCGAAAAACCGGCGGCGATCGACTTTTCGCCTGCGCGGCGGTTGTGGGTCGTCTCGGCGTTTCATGATGCGGCGATCGGCGAACTCGCGGCGAGGTATGGGAAAGCGGAAGTCGACGACCGGGTCGGAGGTGGCGTTCGCGTTGCGCGCTTTGCGTTGCCGGACCCGAAGGTGTCGTACGACTTCGTGTCAAGGGTACGCGAGGCTCAAGTTGCGATTCAGGGGCGCGCGGGGTCGCAGCCGTGCCGAAGTTGGGCGGGCCGAGCGTGGCGTTGCGGGGGTGGCGCGGGGAATTTTTATTTCGGGGCGCAGCCGCGCGAATTCGACTACACCGTTTACAACTGTCTCTGGGCGCACCCGCCGAAAGACGGCGCACTCGTCGCGACGTATGGAGCCGTCACGCTCGCGAACAGGATCGTCGTGCGCGGAGGAATCGCCAACTTCGGGCGCCGCAATATGGCGGGCGGACGCGGCGGGGTGACGACGCCGGTCACGCTTCAAATCGCCGTTGGAAACCAAATCATCGGGCAGGCGCAATTCACGAACGCCGATTCGATGACGCCCGCTGAATTCAACACAGCGGCCTGGCGCGGCCAGACGCTTCCCGTCACGTTCGCCGTATCCGCGATGAACAACGAGATGCGGCATTTCTGCATGATCCCCGAGGCACGCGAGTGAATTCGGCGCGCCCTTCACCCGAAATCGTTCCGCGGCGTCTGACGCGAGTTGAACGATCTCTTGGCGCTGGAATCGCGATCGGGTATTTCGCGGTCTTGCTCGCAACGCTCGACCTCGGCTACGCGCGCGACGAGGGGCACTATTTTCACGCGGCCGAAATGTACAACAACTGGTTCAGTCTCGTCTGGGACGACGAAGCCGAAGTACGCTTCAAAGCGCCGCGGCGTCTCTGGACGGGGCAGACCGTCGCGTCGTATCGCGGCATCGTCGTGCGTTACGAGCCGAACGCGTCGATCACAATGCGTGTCAACTACGAGCCGGAGACGTTTCGCGCCGACGAGATCGCGAGCGTCGACCTCTGGCGCCCAACACGCCCGCGCGCACGCGTCACGGCGCCGAACGGTGCGCGTGTTTGGGGCGAATACAATGTTACGGAGGCGCGGACCTTTTACGGAACGTTCGGGACGAGCACCACCGAAATTGAACCCGGCATCAACGCCTTCGCGAAAGACGTTTTACGGCGCCCGAACATGTGGGGCGACAACCCCGAACACCCCGTGCTGATGAAGACGCTCTTCGCGTTGTCGTGGCGCTACCTGCATGAGCGTTGGGGCTGGATGTCGGGCGGCAACGCGCACCGCGTCCCGACGCTCATCATCGCCGCGCTCCTCGCCTTCGTCCTCTTCGCGTGGACGACGCAACTTCTCGGCCTTCGCGCAGGCGCCTTCGCGTCGCTCGCTTTTGTCACGATGCCCCACGTCTTCTTCAACGCGCACCTCGACTGCTTCGACGTCCCAATTACCGCAATGTGGTTTTTCGTCGCCTACGCCTACTGGCGCTCGCTCTGGAGTTTCCGCTGGGCGCTCGCGTGCGGCGCGCTCTTCGGCCTCGCCCTCGCGACGAAACTCAACGCGTTTTTTCTCCCGCTCGTTCTCGCCCTTCACTATGTCGCGCGTTACATCCGCGAACTCGCCGTCTCTCGCGACGCGAAAAACACGCGCCTTCTCTTGCCGCCGATTCCGATCGCCTTCATCGCCATGGCGATCCTCGGCCCGCTCATCTTCTTCGGCCACTGGCCGCTCATGTGGCACGACACGCTCAACCAACTCACGTGGTATATCCAGCGTCACACCGGCCACGAACATTACGACGCCGAATTTCTCGGCCGCCTTCTCTACGAGCCGCCCTGGCCAGCCGTCGCGCTGCTCTTCCCCTTCGTCATGTCGTTTTTCACCGTGCCCGTTCCGACAGTCGTTTTTGGCGCACTGGGCTTTCTGTCGGTCACGTTTCGCGTCGCCCCAATCACTTGGGCCCGCTCGCTCGCCACTCGGCTTCGAGCGAAGCGCGGCATCATTCGTTCGGCCGACACCGTTTGGTTCTTCATCTGGGTCAACGCGATCATTCCGTTTGTCATAATCGCCCTCCCGTCGACACCAAAATTCGGCGGCACGAAGCACTGGCTCCCGGCAATGCCGTTCGTTGCGATCCTCGCGGCGCTCGGACTTTCGAAATCGCTCGCTCTTCTCGAGGACCGCTTCGCACGCGCGTTTCGGCGGCGCGCCTGGCTCTCGTGGGCCATCGTTGTGTTCATGCTCGCGCCCGGATTCCTCGCCATCGCGCGCACGAGCCAAAACGGTACCAGCTACTTCAACACATTCGCGGGCGGATTGAACGGCTCGGGTCGCACTAAAACGCAGCGCCAGTTTTGGGGCTACGCATCGCGGCAAGTTCTCGACTGGCTCAACAAAAACGCGAAACCCGGCGCGCAAATCTGCACGCACAAAATGAACTCGCGCTCCTGGGAGCAGTACCGCCGGGACGGCCTCGTGCGCCGCGATCTCGTGACGCTCACGGGCGGCGGCCCGCAGTGCGATTTTCAGCGCGCCGATTTCTTGCTCTACCACTGGCAAAAGGCGTTCGCCGACGACGAGCTCGACGCGTGGCACATCTTTGGAAAAGACACGCCCGAGTTTGGCGCGTACCTAGACGGCGAGACGATCGTTGCCGTTTACAAAAAGCAGTTTCGCTTCGAACCCGAGGGCGTCGTGACTTACGGCTTCCTGCCCGTCGGGCGTTGGGACCAGTCGTCCATCGTCGCGATGCGCGGCGGCGAACGATGTGACGGCACCCGCGGCGAACCGTTCGATGCGCTCTACGAACGCTGCTTCAAAACGCCTTATCCGCGCGTCGCGGCGCAGATTCAGTAAGCCCCCGTGCGCGTCACTTGAGGTCAAGCGGCGGCGAGCTCCGACAGGCGAAACGGCACTTGTTTGACTCGCACGAAAAGCCCCCAACGCACGCGGGATGAGCCATGTTGTATCGGCCGCAATCAGAAGGTTCGAAACACCATGAAGACTCTGAGCGCACGAGGCTCTCCCACTTGCGACCGCGCACCTTCCGCAGCCGAAGTCCATCGGCATCGATCGCGTATTCAAGACGAGGACCGCGATCAAATTGTATAAGGCGTGACTTTCCACGATGCGTTAGCGTCCATGTTCCCCGTCGATCGAGCTTTGAAAGACAAGTCATTGCACGACCGCGTCGCCCGCGGTGCGTACACGGCGGATGTATGCGTTCAATGTATTCCCCGTTGTTTAGAAGGCCGATGAACACGCGCGACGATTTCCATCGCTTCTTCAGCGGTGTCTCGTAAAATCCGACGATCGCGACCTGGTCCGTTTCAAGACTCGTCGGGGACGGCTCTTCGGACGCTGCATCCGTCGCAACCGCAGCGAGCGCAAGGACAGCGAATGCCGTTTTGTGAATCGGGACGCCGACCATGATCATTATTCTAGCGCAATTCGGTTGACGCTTGATCGAGCTGGGGCGTAGGTTCACGTCGTGTCGACGGTAAAAGCCCGCACAGACGCGAAGTCACTCGGCGGTCAGGACGCGCTGTTCGTCGTCGATGGCAGTGCGTTTATCTTTCGCGCGTACCATGCGATCCGGCGCCTCACGAACCGTGCGGGCGTCTCGACCAACGCGGCGTTTGGTTTCACGGCGATGCTGCTCAAGATCGCGAAGGAGTATGAGCCGGGCCACCTTGCGGTCGCGTTCGACCCGCCGGGCGGTAGCTTTCGAAACCGCGAATACGCGCCGTACAAAGCGCATCGGCCGCCGCCGCCCGACGATTTAATTCCGCAGTTCGGGTTTTGTCGCGAGATCGTCGAGGCGTTCAACATCGCGTCGCTTGAAGTCGCGGGGTTTGAAGCCGACGACGTCATCGCGACCGTCACGCGCGAAGCGACAGCACGCGGTCTCCGCGTCGTAATCGTTTCGGGCGACAAAGACTTGATGCAGCTTGTGGGCGAGCGCGTCGTGATGCTCGACACGATGAAGGACGCCGTCATCGGCGTCGACGAAGTAAAAGCGCGTTTCGCAGTTGATCCCGAACACGTTGTCGACGTGCTCGCGCTTGCCGGCGATTCGAGCGACAACATCCCGGGCGTTCCGGGAATCGGCGAAAAGACCGCGGGGCCACTCATCGCGGAGTTCGGCGATCTGGAGTCGCTTCTCGCACAGGCTGCGAAGGTCAAAGGGAAGCGCGGTGAGATGCTTCGCGCGCATGCAGACGACGCGCGGCTTTCAAAGCACCTCGCGACCCTGCGTTACGACGTTCAACTCTCTTGCGCGTTCGACGCACTCGCGCGTCGAGAGCCCGATCGCGCAAAACTCGTTGAGCTCTTGCGGCGACTCGATTTCACGCGCCTCATCGTCGAGCTTGGGCTTCCAGGCGCATCGGGTGCGTCCGCGTCGATCGGGGCGTCGCAGGTCTCGCGCGACAACTATAAGTGTGTGCTCACCGAGCTCGACTTCGCGCAGCTCCTCGCGCGCCTCGATGCGTCGCCCGCATTCGCCGTCGACACCGAGACAACGTCGCTCTCAGTTCTCGACGCGGACATCGTCGGCATTTCGCTCGCCGTCGCGCCGGGCGAGGCCTACTACATCCCCGTTGCACACGCCTACGACGGCGCCCCCCTGCAACTCGCACGTGAGAGTGTCGTTGAACGCTTAAGACCGCTTCTCGAGTCGCCGCGCCACGCGAAGATCGGGCAGAACATGAAGTTCGATGCGGGAATCTTCGCGCGCGCCGGCGTCCGCCTCGCGCCGCTTTCATTCGACACGATGATCGCGTCGTACCTTTTGAACCCCGAAGGCCGCTCGTACAAACTCGACGACCTCGCGATCGAACACCTCGGCCACAAAATGATCGCGTTCAGCGAAGTCGCGCCCGACGGCGAATTCGCCAAAGTTTCGGTCGAGCGCGCGACCGAGTACAGCGCCGAGGATGCCGATGTCGCATTCATGCTGCGCGACGTCTTCACGCCAAAGCTCGACGAGGGCGGCTTGCGAAAACTCTTCGACGAAATCGAAATGCCGGTCGTTGGCGTTATCGGTCGCATGGAGCGTACGGGCGTTGTACTCGATGTGCCGCGGCTCGCGGCGATCGACGCTGAGTTTGCGGCCATGGAAGATGCTTCGCTCAGGCGCATTCGCGACATAGCTGGGGCCGAGTTCAATCCCGCATCGCCGAAACAACTCGCCAAAATCCTTTTTGAAGAGTTGAAACTCCCGGTCATCAAGCGCACGAAAACAGGACCCTCAACCGACGTCGAAGTACTCGAGGCGCTCGAGAAATCGCATCCGCTCCCCAAAGAAATCCTTGAATACCGCATGATTGCGAAGGTGCGTTCGACTTACTTAACAACGCTGCCAACGCTCGTGCACGCGCGCACAGGGCGTATCCACACGAGTTTCAATCAAACGATTGCCGCGACGGGGCGCCTGTCGTCGGTCGAGCCGAACTTGCAAAACATCCCGATTCGCCGCGAGCTGTCGCGCCCGATCCGCGAGGCGTTCGTCGCGCCGCCGGGGAATCTGCTTCTCTCAGCCGACTACTCACAGATCGAACTGCGCCTGCTCGCGCACATGAGCGCCGACGCGGTTCTCATCGACGCCTACCAAAAGGACGAGGACATTCACGCGCGCACGGCGGCCGAGGTCATGGGCGTCATGCCGGGCCTTGTCACGGCCGAAATGCGAAGCGAGGCGAAGGCCATCAATTTCGGAATCGTTTACGGCATCAGTGCGTTTCGCCTCGGACGACATCTCGGCATCCCGACGGGGCGCGCGGCCGATTATATCGACGGCTACTTCAAGCGGTATGCGGGTGTGCGACGCTTCATCGACGAGACGATCGCCGCTGCCCGCGAGCGCGGCTACGTCACGACGATGTTCGGTCGCCGCCGATTTTTGCCAGACCTCAAAGCGCGCAATCGCAGCCTCCAGATGAACGCCGAACGCATCGCCGTCAACACACCGCTCCAAGGGAGCGCGGCCGACCTCATAAAACTCGCGATGGTGCGCATCGATGCGCGCCTCAACCGCGAGCAGCTCGCGTCACGCATGATCCTCCAAGTCCACGACGAACTCGTTTTCGAAGTCCCCGAGCGCGAACGCGAAACCGTGGAGGCCCTCGTCAAGGACGAGATGGAAGGCGCCGCGGCGCTCAAGGTGCCGCTCCGCGTATCGATTGGCGTCGGCCGCACGTGGGCCGATGTGCACTAAGTGAGGAGGGCTATGAACGTGAGAAAACAACGGGCATGGCTGCAAACTCACTCGTGAGCGCGTCAACAGGAATCGCCGATGAATCAGGGATTTGGCTTGGCGACGCGCGAATTCCCTGGGCGGAAATCGTGGCCGTTGGTATCAAGACGACTGCCGACGGTCCCTACGTCGACGACGTCTTCTGGATGTTCAACGTTCGGGATATGGGCACGTCTGAAGTTTCCGGAGAATTCGTATCGGGCGATACCTTGGAGATTCTGCAGCGTTGTTTGCCTGGACTCAACTCAGCGAAAATCGTGGAGGCAATGGGTAGCACGGTGCAACGCGTTTGGCGGATCTGGCACCATGAACGTTCGGTCGCACGTCCCACCGACGAAATCATGCGCGCTCGTTTTGCGCGGTTGATCGGCGCGCTCGGCGGTAACGCAGGCGCGGGCGACCCCGTGTTCGAGCGCCTTCGATCGGCGTGGGGCGGCTCGGACCGCCGGTATCATAACGTCGAGCATCTGACGGATTGTCTCGCCGAACTTGATGCCGCGCGCGACGAAATCGACAGTTCGGTTCGAGATCGCATGGAATTAGCGCTCTGGTATCACGACGCCGTCTACATCCCGCGCGCTTCTGACAGCGAGGAACGGAGTGCGAGGCTCCTCCTCGAGGACGCGACGGCCCTAGCGATTCCGAGCGGTGTCGCAACTGAAGCGGCGCGGCTCGTGCGGGCGACCGCGCATTTATCCAAATCGTCAGGCGCGGGCGAGCCAAGCGCAGCCGACGAGGACCTGGTCATCGACATTGACTTCGCGATCCTCGGACAGGACGTCCTCCGATTCCTCGAGTTTGAGTTCGCGGTCGAGGAGGAGTACCGCGGAATTCCGGGGCTCGTTTATTTTTTCAAGCGCGGCCGGTTCCTGGCGTCGTTGCTTGGCACGACGCCGGTGTACCGGACGGAACGGTTTCGCGCGCTTTACGAGCACCGGGCTCGCGACAACATCTCGGCACTTCTCGAAAGTCCCCGATATCACTGGTATCGGTGGCTTCGATGGTTGGGATAAGAATGGTCCGACGTTCACTGACGTTTCTTCTCGACCTCACGCTTTACTCTCAGCGTTGCTTCGAGGATCGGAAGCAGCGCCTTATCCTTCAGGCGTCCCGCGGCTTTTTTCGAACGGATGATGTCGGCCAAACTCGCGACCAACACGGAGTGTTTTCCGATCGCGATTCGCTCGCTTCGCGCTCGGAGCGCGTGGAAGCTGAGACCACCCGAAATTGAATCGAAGAGGATATCAACCTTCATCTCTGCCCCGATGATCTCAACCACCGTCGTCAGTTCCGAAATCGGCTGAGGTCGTGTGGCGCCAAGGCGTGCGCTCAAGTCAACCAACTTCTCGCGATTGCGAGGCGTGTCTCGCACAAGCAGGTCGACATCGAGCGTCATGACGGGCGCACCGTGAAGAGCCGCTGCCGTCGAATCGACGATGAGCGCCTCAAGGCGCGCGGCTGATATCGCTTCGGCCAGCTTGAGAATGAATGCTTCGTCAGGGGACATAAACACCCGGGCGGAGCTGTCGAAGGAAGAAGCGTCGGCCTTGGCTCAAGGGGCGAAGCAAGCCGTGTAGAATGCAAATCAAGTCGCTCGGGTCGATGTCCGGCAGCCGCGGGGCGATTCGGTCACGCTCGGCAACGATGCGGGCCGCGAGTGTTTGTGGGGTCAGCGGTTCCTTGGCTTCCGCCTTTCCACGCCGCTTCAGCCGCCGATGGTTCGCCGCCCGCTCCGCATCGATATCGTAACACTCACTCGACCCAGATGGGATTCGTGAAGGCGAATGGCGGCGCGTCGGGGCGGTGAAGATGCGACATGGGGCGCGTGCCGCGGGCGATCGCGATGATCCAGTCGCCTCGTTTTAGATCGAGCTTCTCGTTCCTCACGACGCGCAAGGCCGCGATGCCAAACCCGCCGGTCCACGATTTCACGACCTCGCCGCGCTTCACGAGATCGACGCGATCGACATCCATCCAGGGCGGCGCCTGAACGCGCACGTCGACTTCGTGTGTCCCCGCGGAAATCGTGTCGCCAATCCCCTTGCCGGCCGCGGTGATCGTCACGAACGGGCCACTGGAAACCACGATGCGCGCTTCACGTATCGCCTTGACGAATGCGCGCTCGTCGAACTGCGCCGGATCGTCGTTCGGCACGGCGACCAAGTTCCGCGGAACACCAGCCTCGTGGTACGTGAGTTTGTGCGAATCAGAATTTCCCGTCGCCGCGTGGCGATACCCGGCGTTCAAAAGCGCGTACCAATCGCGCAGGCATTCCTCAACCTTTGGGATTTCGCTGCGGTGATAATGGTCAAAAGCTCGAACGTGCCGAGGTCGCGCATTCGCGGGTGATTAACCTGCACGATGGTGTCTTTCCCATACGGCTTCGAGGCGCGCGCAGCGTCGATGATCGCGCGCGGTGTCGTGCGGCGCCACTCAGCCGGTGCGGAATCCGCCGCAAGCGGGAAAAGGTTGAAATGGCCAAGCAAAACTTCTTTCGTCGTGACCTCGTTGCCAACCACCGACGCGACCCACTTTTCGAGCTTCAAGTCGCGAATCGTTGGCGCGTAGTCGGTGACGACGTTGTGATCGGTCGCAACACCGACCTCGACACCGACGGCCGCGAGCGAGTGCACGCGATCTTCAAGACGTGCCGGCGCATCGGGCGAGGGCGCCGCGTGCAAGTGCAAGTCGGCGGCGATCCAGCCCTTCGTGTCGACAACGCGGCGAAGAATGGCCGTCACAAAAACTTTCTTGCCAGGTTTGACCGTGATGTCGCGTTCGAAAATCGTGTATTCGAAACCGCGATCGATCGTTACGCGATAGCGCCCCGACAGCAGGCTTGTTGCGGAATTGCCTGTCGACGAATAAACGACGTTCAGCGCCGCGCCGCGCAGCGGGTCCTCGCCGAAGTCTGGGTCCGGCGTTCGGCCAACGCCTCGAATGAGCACACGGGCAGGAAGAGACTCGCCGCGCGAGCTTTTCACACTCCATTCGATTTGACCCATCGCAGAATATCCGGGTTGAAGGAAGGGCTCACGATTAAGGTCGACCCAATCGCCGGGTTGATCGCCTCGTATGTTCAGCCGCGCGCTGTAGCAACCTCGGGGGATTACGAGGGTGTCCCCGGAGGCACTAAACTCCAGGAATGGGTGAGCATGGGCATTCGCGAGCCCACATCCCGCGACCTCAATTCGGGCATAGTTAGGGAGATGGCCACGATGGTGGAATCGGAGTTTCGGATTCTTCGTCATGGTTGGTAACCGCATCGCGGCATCGCCAAACGACATGGTCGAGTGCGCGAGATGAGCGATGCGCCGCTTCGATACCGCGCGCGGAGCGATGGCGATCACCTCTTCGCCGGTTTGCGACGAGTCGTAGAATCCCGGCAGGTCGAACGACGGAATGCGCGCCGTGATGCGCCCTGCAGCCGTCGCGAGCGCGTACGACACACCAAAACTCTCGCGCGCCATGAACGCGCCCGTGAACGACCCCGTCCCCTTTATGAAGCCGTACCCCTCAACCCACGATGGGATGTTTCCCCATGCGACGATTTCACCGAGGGTCACGACCTGCTCGACGGCACCCTCGTTTTCAACCGCCGTCTCGATCGTGAGCACGTTGCCAACGAAGTAGACCCACGCGTGAAGAACCATGCGACGCGCGGACAGCGCCTTTCTCATGTAAAGCGCATTCGCTTGCGCCCCGTCAGCCCGCGCCTCGACCACTTGAGAGGGCTCGGGGGCGATGCCGAAAAATAGGGTCGGGTCTATGAAGACGAGTTCGTCGGCACCTCCCTCGCGCGCGAAATCGACGATGCGACCGCCCGGCTGAACGACCGCGACCATCCCCGCGTTTCGCAAAACCCAATCGCCGGGCTTCGCATCGACGCGGTAGCCCGTGAGCCGCGGCGTTTCGCCGGATTTCAGCGCCGAAAGCGTCCCCTCGGCGCGGCCCTCCATTTGCGGCGCCGACTTCACTTCCCGAGCAACCACGTGAGACGTGCCCGCAGCCTCCACCCGTCGCGGAGCGGGTGGCGCCGGTTTTTGACAGGCAACAATGAAAAACAGACAAACGATTCGCTTCATGGTGAAGGTGCTACTTCCATTCGCGCGAGATGTCGACTCTAAGATGGTCTCGGTTGATTCGCCCACTGACCGTCTGCTACGTTCCTTCGCCTATGCCTGTTTTACCCAACAGCGACGCGGAATCGCTGATGCCAAGCAAAGTTAAGGCCGCCGACGTGACCGCCCGAATTCAAGTGCGCGTCCTTTACGCCGATACCGACCGCATGGGAATCGTTTATCACGCGAACTACTTGCGCTGGGCCGAGGCCGGCCGCGGCGAATGGATGCGCGCTCGGGGGCGCACCTATAAGGAAGTCGAGGCCGCGGGGATTTATCTCCCGCTCGTCGAAAGCCACCTTCGCTACCACGCACCGGCGTTTTACGATGATCTCCTGACCGTCGAGACGTTCATCGTGTTCGCGCAGCGCGCTTCGATCAAAATGGGCTATCGCTTTTGGGTCGACGGAAAAACCGAAAAGCCGATCGTGACCGGCCATACGATTCACGCGTTGACGGACGCGAAAGGGCGTGTCCTCCGCGTCCCAAAAGACTGGTACGACGTTTTTGGCGTCGACCCGAAATACAACGCCGACAAGATGGAGGTGCATGATGGACAGAAATCTCGCGCTTGAGGCGGTGCGGGTTACGGAAGAGGCGGCGATCGCGTCGGCGCGGCTCATGGGACGGGGAGATAAAGTTGCGGCGGATCAGGCGGCGGTCGATGCAATGCGAAAGGCGTTCGATATGCTCGCGATTCGCGGGACGGTGGTGATTGGCGAAGGCGAGCGCGACGAAGCTCCCATGCTCTTCATCGGCGAAAAGGTCGGCCGCGGGCGCCCCGACGACCTTGAAATTGACATCGCCCTCGACCCACTCGAAGGGACCAACCCGTGCGCGAACGGCTTGCCGAATTCGATTGCGTGCGTGGCGTTTGCCGAAAAGGGGAAGTTCCTTCACGCGCCCGACACATACATGGAAAAGATCGCGGTGGGACCCGATGCGCGCGGGGCGATCGATTTAAGCGGGTCGACGGCACAAAATTTGAAGCGCGTCGCGGCGGCAAAGAAAAAGAAGATCGAGGATCTCACGGTGATCATTTTGGATCGCCCGCGGCACGAGGCGCTCATCTCGGAGGTGCGGCGCGCGGGCGCGCGGATCATGCTGATTGGCGATGGCGACGTGGCGGCGGCGATTGCGACGTGCGACCCGGACACGGGCGTCGATGTGCTGATGGGCATCGGTGGCGCGCCTGAGGGCGTTCTGGGCGCAGCGGCGCTGCGCTGCGTGGGTGGTGATTTCCAGGGGCGGCTCAAGTTTCGAAATGACGAGGAGATCGAGCGCGCGAAAAAGATGGGGATGAAAGACGTCAACAAGGTTTTTAGCATCGAGGAGCTCGCGGGAGGAAACGTGATGTTTGCGGCGACGGGGGTCACGGACGGTGCGCTCCTTCGCGGCGTTCGGTTTTTTGGGGGTGGCTGCAAGACGGACTCGATCGTGATGCGCTCTAAGAGCCGCACCATGCGGCGGATCGAGGCGACGCATAATTTGAACGACGGGAGGTAACGATGTCGCTCGCGAGTAAATCGGTCGTCGTGAACGCGCCCATCGAGAAACTCATCGGTGTGATTTACGACTACGAGCGATATTCGGAATTCTTGTCGGAGATTAAGTGGGCAAGAGTCGTGAAGCGCGATGGCGCGCGCGTGATTTGCGATTTCGAGGCGTCGCTCGTCGGTTACGCGATTCACTACACGCTCGATTTCGTCGAGACGCCACCGACGTCGCTCAAGTGGACGCTCGCAAAAGCCGACCGAATGACAGTCAACACGGGCGGGTGGACGTTGCGCGATGAGGGCGGTGGACGGACGCACGCGACGTACGCGATCGAGGTGCTGCTCACGGGCTTCGTTCCAAAGATGATTCAGCGCAAGGTCAGCGAAATGACGTTGCCCGGTGTGCTCGAAAAGTTCAAGCGGCGCGCGGAGTCGCTCAAATGACAACGGCGCTTGCAAAACGACCGCCGCGCGTGTTGTTCGCGTCCGTGCCGATTGGGAGCGGTCACCGGCGGGCGGCCGAGGCGACTCGGCGAGCCCTCGAAATGG
The DNA here is from genome assembly GCA_016192705.1 of Deltaproteobacteria bacterium. Classification (GTDB taxonomy): domain Bacteria; phylum Myxococcota; class JACPTQ01; order JACPTQ01; family JACPTQ01; genus JACPTQ01. Next base: position 159,452 of record JACPTQ010000042.1, read on the forward strand.
CGTCGCCCAGCGCTGTGACGATGCACATCGACATCATGGAGTACGTGAAGCCGTACGCACGCGACATGGTGCTCGACGGGTATTCGACGCTTCTTCACCTCGCGCCGCGCGTTTGGGGTTATCTGTTTGAACACGACGAGTGGCTTCAGAAACTCGCGCCGATCGAAAACATGCGCCGGCATTTCCAACGGGATCGATTTGAGGCCTTGGTTCGCGATTTTGCACCGGATGTTTTTGTGTCGAGTCATCCGCTGTGCTCGGTGCCCATGGCTGCGCTCAAGCTTGGCGCGACGGAGTCTGAGCTAAAGTTTCGTTTGCCGATCGTAACGATCGTAACCGACTTCCACGTCCATGAAACGTGGGTGCAGCGCGGTGTCACACTTTATGTTGTCGGCACCGATCGATTGACGCCCATCTTGGTCAAGCGCGGATTGCGGCCTGAGCAGGTGCGCGCGTTCGGGATACCGGTCGCGAACAGCTTCTCGCCGGAAGCGAAGAACGTCGCCGCACTCAAAGCGCGCTTCAAGCTCGACGCGACGAAGCCGGTCGCCTTGTTCTTGCTCAAGGGGCTTGAATCGGACTTCGTTGAGCGAGCGATTTTTCAAGTTTCACTCCTCAACCGCCCAACCGAAATTCTCTTCAATACCGCTGGCAACGACGCGCTCGCTGCGGTGCTTCGCCGGTCGTCGAACACGTATGGAGTCCGGGCGAAAATGTTTGGCTTCGTCGACAACCTCGATGATTACATTGCGGTCGCGGACGTCGTCACGACAAAGCCGGGTGGGTCGACGTCTGCGGAGTGCCTGGCGCTTGGCGTCCCGCTGCTTCTGGTACAGCCAATTCCCGGCCAGGAGGAACGGAACGCGAATTTCCTTGTCGAGCATGGCGCCGGAAAGCGTGTCACGAATGTGTTGACCCTTGGCGCTGAGCTTGAGGTTCTGCTCGGTGGCGGCGGTGAAATGACGAGGATGCGTGAGCGCGCAAAGTCCCTCGGCCGGCCCAACGCGGCGAATGAACTCGCTCAACTTCTGCTCGACGTGACGGCGGATCCCGAGAAGTTCCTGAAACTCGAGGAGCCGCCCGAGCATCCGTCACGTCGGACGTCTCCGACGCCTGAGCCGTCACCGCGGCCACCTGCCGCTCCCCCCGAGCCAAAGGCCCCGACCGCGCAGGCGAAGGAGCCGGGTGAGCTTGAAGAGATTGGCGAATCATGGACAAGCCCCGCGGCGGACACGCATTCTGCGACGAGGGGGCGGCGCACCACCGACGCGCGAGCGCCTGTCACATCCGCTCCCATCACAGCGTCACCACGGGCGACCCGCGAATATTTAGCCGGTCTTATCCTGATCGAGAAGGACCTCGCGAGACGCGTTGAGGAGGCGCGCGAGGAGGTTGAGAAGTGGGACAAGCGAGCCGCGCTCGCGACGACGCATGGAGATACACACCTCGTGAATGAGGCGTCGCGTCGGCTCGACGATGCGCGCCGTTCGCAAACCAGCTACGCGAACGAGCTCGACCGCATCCTCGCCAAGAAGGCGGAGGTGAAGGGCGTGCCATTCTCGGCGACACGAAATCGCCCAGCATCGAACGCGCTTGCGGTTGAGCCCGTCCTTGATCGCCGCGACGAAACACCCATGCGTATGCGTTCAGGCGATCCCGAAGGCGAGTTTCGCGACCTCGAAGTCGACGCCGAACTTAAGGCGCTGAAAGAGAAACTCGATAAGAAGTAATTTCACGAATAGCGATTGTCAGTCCGTCCCCGCATCGTCGTACCGCGCAAAGTGCATCGTGAACGACGCGCGCCCCTGCGACATCGAACGAACGGCGGTCGAGTAACCAAACATGCGGCGAAGCGGAACGAAGGCGTCAACGATCGACTTATCCCCGCGCTTTCGCATCCCCTCGATCTTGCCGCGACGCGCGCCCAAGTCGCCAAGAATTTCACCGACAAACTCGTCCGGAACGACGACTTCTACCGCCATAACCGGTTCCAACAGAAACGCCCCCGCACCCTCCGCCGCCTTGCGAAGCGCCATTCCCGCCGCCGCTTTATACGCACCTGGCGCGCTTCCCCCTTCGCGAAACTCAGCTGCGCTGAGCGTTACGTCAACGTCCTCAACCGGATAACCCGCGTGGATTCCCGACGCAAGCCCCTCGGCCACGCCCTCCGAAAGCGCCGCACGACACTCCGGCGGCAGGCTCTCGTTCGCAATGGAATCGACGATTGTGTTTCCCGTGCCGCGCGCGCGCGACGCAATCCGCAGGCGCACGTGGCCGAAAATCGCGGCATCGTCCAACTTTCGCTCGAAGCGCCCCTCGGCTTCACACTCACCCCGCACCGTCTCGCGGTAAACAACCTGCGGCTTACCCACGCGCGCTTCACTACCAAACTCGCGCAACAGCCGGTCGACCAAAATCTCGAGATGCAATTCACCCATCCCCGACAAAATCGTCTGCCCCGTCTCCGGGTCCTCATGCACGCGCACCGTTGGGTCCTCGTCCGCAAGTTTGGCGAGCGACTGGTCGAGACGCTCTTTGTCCTTCTGTGTCTTCGGTTCGATCGCGAGCGAAATGACGGGCTTCAAGAATTCAATCGGCTCGAGCGCAATGGGGTGCTTCGCGTCGCAGAGCGAATCACCGGTTGTTGTTCGCTTCAGCCCCACAACGGCCACGATGTCGCCCGCCTCAGCCTTCTCCACGCGCTCGCGCTTATTCGCGTGCATGCGTAAAATCCGCGCTAGCCGCTCACCCTCTTTGAGTCGCGGGTTCCACAAATCGGACCCCGTCTCCATCACACCCGAGTACACACGCACAAAAACCAGCTTTCGCCCCTCGTCGGTCGCGATCTTGAAAGCCAACGCTGAAAACGGCTCGTCTTTTTTCGCGTGCCGAACCTCGTGAACACCGGTTTGCGGATGCTTCCCTTCGATGGGTGGCACGTCAACGGGGGACGGCAGGAAATCGACGATCGCGTCAAGAAGCGGCTGAATCCCCTTGTTACGCAATCCAGAACCGCAAAAAACGGGGACCGCCCGATTCTGCACGGTCACCCGCCGAACCGCAGCGATGAGATCCTCGGCCGCGAGCGGTGTTCCAGCGAGGTATTTCTCGGCCACACCGTCATCGAGATCGGCGACCGCTTCGATCAGCGCCTCGCGCGAGAGCCGCGCGTCATCTTCAAGCTCTCGCGGAATCGGAACGTGCTCAAACGTCGCGCCAAGATCGTCGCTGTGCCACGTCGTCGCTTCCATCTTCACGAGGTCGATAATACCGCGAAACGTCTCGGCCGCACCCCACGGAAGCTGCATCACAATGGGTTTCGCGCCAAGCTTCTGCCGCATCTCCTCGATGCACCCCGCGAAATCGGCGCCCACGCGATCCATCTTGTTGATAAACGTGACGCGCGGAACATGATAACGCTCGGCTTGATTCCACACGGTTTCGCTCTGCGGCTCGACCCCTCCGACCGCGCAAAACACGATGACAACGCCATCAAGCACGCGCATGCAGCGCTCGACTTCAACCGAAAAATCGACGTGCCCGGGCGTGTCGACGAGGTGCAAGTCGTGCCCACGCCACGCGCAGCTCGTCACAGCGCTCGTGATCGTAATTCCGCGCTCGCGCTCTTGAATCATCCAGTCCATGACGGTGTCGCCGTCATGAACTTCACCCATTTTGTGCGTTTTCCCCGTGTAATAAAGAATCCGCTCGCTGACCGTCGTCTTCCCAGCGTCGATGTGCGCGGCGACGCCAAAGTTCCGAATCCTCGCCATTCGTTTCGACATCACTCGGCTCCGCGCATCCTCTGCTCGAGACGCTGGTCGTGTGCGTCTTGCGCGCGTTGGAGTCGCGCCTTGACGTCTTGAATGGTCCGATACGCGGCGCTCCGTTTCCGGGACTTTTCGATCCGAACGTTTTTCGCGATCGTCACGACGAGCAACTTAACCGGAATCTTGCAGTCAAACGTCAGCGTTCCTTGGTCCGGGTTTTCGCTGGGCTCAAGCACGATTTGCGGCGGCCCGCCCGTCGCCTCGCACCCGCGCTCGCTTGCGAAGATCTTGAGTGCGTCCGCGACTTTCTTGATCGACTGCCCATTAAACGCGCGATCGAGCGCTTCGGCCGATTCTTTTTCAATTTCCATTTTTATCGCACCAGCCGCGTAAAACTTGAACGCAACAAAACCGGAAACGCCGAGCACCAGCAACACCGCGATAACAGCCACTGCGGACGCACCCTCCATACGCGACCGGTTTATGAGGCCACTCCCCGACATTTAGAGAATATTCGCGGCGAGCTCCGCGAGCGCGGACCGCTCCCCTTTTGCCAACGTGATATGCCCGGCGATCGGCTCATCCTTGAAACGATTGACGACGTATGAAAGCCCGTTCGAATCTGAATCGACGTACGGATTGTCGATTTGGTACGGGTCGCCGGTCAAAACGATTTTCGTCGACTCGCCAACGCGCGTGATGATCGTTTTAACCTCGTGCGGCGTCAGGTTTTGCGCCTCATCGACAATCATGTACTGCTGTGGAATCGATCGCCCGCGAATGTACGTGAGCGGCTCGATTTCGATGATCCCCATGTCGATGAGCTCGTGATAACCGCGCCCATCTTTTTTCTCCTGCCGCGAAAGTCCGAGAAGCAACTCAACGTTGTCATAGATCGGCTGCATCCACGGGTGCAGCTTTTCTTCGATGTCGCCCGGCAAATACCCAATGTCGCGTCCGAGCGGGAAGATCGGCCGCGACACGAGAAGCTTGTGGTACGACTGCTCCTCGGTGGTTTTGTGCAATCCCGCCGCAATCGCGAGCAACGTCTTCCCCGTCCCCGCCTTTCCAACGAGCGTCACGAGCTTGATGTCGTCCGAAAGCAAAAGGTCGAACGCAAAACTCTGCTCTTTATTTCGCGGCCGAATTCCCCAAACACCATCGCGCACCTGCTTTGCGAGCTTCATCGCCTTGTGCCCATCGGCAACGAATTTCCCAAGCGCCGTGTGGTTTGGATTTTCGCGATCGCGGAGCAACAAAAACTCGCTCGGGTGAAGCCCATTCTCTGAAAGAACCGCCTCGCCCTTTTGATACACGTCGTCGACAACCGTTTTGTCGACGAAGACCTCTCTCCATCCCGGATAAAGTTCTTCAATGTCGACTTTGTCGGCGTCGTAATCCTCAGTCTTCACCGCGAGCGCATCCGCGCGAATCCTGAGGTTCATGTCCTTGGTTACGAAAATTGCCGGGTGTTCCGGCTCCTTGTCGCGTAGGTCGAGAGCAACCGCGAGGATTCGGTTGTCGACCACGTGGCTGTTCTGCAAGTGCGTCGGGATCTCGCGATCGGTCCAAAGCACACGCAACTTCCCGCCGTTCGGGAGCGGCACCCCGGTCTGGAGTCCACCGTTTCCGGCCGACGCGTTTCTGAATCCGTCGAGCACGCGCGACACTTGCCGAGCGTTGCGGCCGAGCTCGTTCAAGTCTTTTTTAAAGTTGTCGATTTCCTCGATCACATAAATCGGAATGACAACGTTGTTGTCCGAAAACGCGAACAACGCGTTCGGATCGTGAAGCAGGACGTTCGTATCGAGAACGAAATTCTTGGCCGCCATGGAATTGTAACTTAGTGGTGCTGGGCCCGCCCCGTCAATGACGGGGAAGAAAGCGGAAGATCAGCGCGCGATTCGGCGGATCTCAAAGAAGACGCGCGGCGTCGGCAGGCCACGGAGGTCGAATCCACAACCCTGTACTTCAAATCCAAGCCCATCGTCACTAAATCCAGGCTTCTGAAGGCCGGCGTTGAGCGACACGTGCATATGATGATGGTGAAATGGCCACCCCGACCCGGACGCCATCTTTGACTGGAATTTGTTGTACACCGTTTGCGACATCTGACCCGCGTTATACAGGGTGAGCGCTGCGGCGCGAATCGGCGCAACCAACTTCGTGTCGAAGCCAATCACACGAATGAGGCTCGACTCGAACAGCTTCGACACAAAGTACGCCGTTTTTTCCGCCTGTAAAACCGTTGAATTCGCCGTGCAGAACGAGCCATTATTTTGGCACACCTCGCCACCGCGATTCTCGCCAATCGTACGCCCACCGAGCACCCACGAGTCGTGATAATACGCGATGTCGATGTCGTTCCCGTCCTCATGCGTGCCCGCCGGATGCCGGAGCGACCCGACGTCAGTGCCGGGTACGTTGCCGTCTGCCTGGGTCATGTCCATCAAGTCGAGCGCCGGCGTTCCTGCATATTTTGTCAGGACCGCCTTCGCCGCGTACCGCACGAGCATGATGTTATCGCGCCGCAGGTACGAGTACCTTCGTTCGTGCGCGACGCGGTAACCATCGTCGGTCGCTGGGTTCGGGAAAGCCAAAACCGCTGAACAGTAAGCCCCCGTCGTGTTGGGTGGCCGCGCGCAGTCGCGCCCCGAATCGAACGGTGTCGCGGGATCGGTCTTGCTGCACGCGCCGCCGCCACCCTGGAGTTGCACGCATTCCCAGTTGGGATCGGTTGTCGTCCGGCAATCGGCGTCCGCGGTGCATCGCTTTGTGCAGTACTGTTCGCCGCGGTCCGAATCGTTCAAACACAAAAGACTCGTCGCGCATCGCGACCCACCGGCGCAGCTCGTCCCCATCGCGCCGCCGCCCGGTGTCGTGCCACCGTCACCCGTTGGAGGCGGAGGCGTTGTCCCGCTCCCTTTCGCACACGCGCCACCGCCGCCCTGAAGTTCCGCGCAGTAAAACCCACCCGGGCACTCTGAGTCGGCCGAGCAGTTCTTGCTGCAATAAGTCTCCGTGTCGTCTTGAAGGCAAAGGAGTCCGCCCGTGCATGGGCAAGCGGAGCCGACGCCACTCGTGCCAGGATTCGTGCCGCCGCCACCGCCCGCATCGACGACACCCGGAAATGGAATCGATGGACCAGCGTCGTCGGGGGTCGTCGGTGGGTTACCAGGATTCGTTCCGGGATCGGTGCCTGGATTCGACGGTGGCGGATTGGTTCCTGGGTCGGTCGGCCCGGTGGCCGGATCAGCCGCCCCGGGGCCGCCGTTGTTGTTGTCCGCGCCGCACGCCAAGAGACCAGAAACAAGGGTGAGCAGGGCTAAACGTCGCATCTTCCTTGGTCCTCCCGCTGACTTACGACCTAGGTGTAGGTCAAAGACATATAAATACCACATCGCCCTGGGCGGCGTCAACGAGAATGATATAATCTCTTTACATTACATGCATTTAGCCGATGGGCCGTCGCCCTCGCGGGCTTCACCTATTGCCGCGCCTTAATAACGCACGTTCCGACGGCACGACAAACAACAACAGGCGGCTCGACGACGCTTGCGCGTGTTTCCCAGTCCACCGTCGGAGCGGGTGCAATCACCTTGCGCGCCTCAAACTTCATCTTTCGCGACGTGCGCCCGCGAGTCACAATTTCGCCATCTGCCTCGATGAAATCGCCCGCGTGAACCGGCGCGAGGAATTCGACCGACTCATACGCGCGAAATAACCCCTCATCCTCGCCGTCCCGAATGCAGAGCTCGGTCGCAACGTCGCCAAAGAGCTGAAGGATGCGCGCGCCATCGACAAGGTTTCCCGCGTAGTGCGCGTCGGCGCTCGAAAGTCTCACCCGAATCATGGCCTTTCCTTTCCCCCTCTTCGGCGTCGCAACTCGCCGACAATGTAGTTCGCGACTTCCGATGGTCGCGTCCCGGTACCAAAGCCGGCGTCGAACCCAAGCGCAAGCGCGAGCGCGTGGTCAACGCGCGGCCCGCCGAAAAGCGCCAGCAGTTCGCCGCGTCGCCCCGTCGCGACGAGCTCCTTCATGAACGCCGCCGCGTTTTCTTTATGGCAGTCGCGCTGCGTGACAACTTGCGACAAGAGTACCGCGTGCGCACCCACCTCGAGCGCGCGCCGCACGAGCTCGGAGTTATCGATCTGCGCACCCAAATTGTGAACCTCAAACCCAGCATACCGCTCAAGCCCGTAATCGCCCGCGTACCCTTTCATATTGAGGATTGCGTCGATGCCAACCGTATGCGCATCGCTCCCCGTGCACGCGCCAACGACAACAACCTTTCCCCCCAGCTCACGCTTCACAACGTCGCCGACTTCTTCCATCGAAAGGTCGTGCGTTTCAACAACCGGAACATCGATCGCGTCGAAGTCGACCGCCGCGCGACTCGCCCCGTAAACGACGAAATACGAAAACCCATCGCCGCACGCCTCCATGTGCGCGACGAGAACCTTTTCGAGCCCAAGTTGCTCCGCGTACAGCCGCGCCGCCGCACGCGCGCGCGGAGAAGCCGCAACGGGTAACGTGAACGAAAGCTGCACCGCGCCGTCATCAAGACGGTCGCCGTACGCCTTGATCGACTCTCGCGGACGCGCCATCGGATGTTCGCAGAGCGCTGCTTACGGCGCGACTTTGAGGTCCTTCAGCTTCTGCAACAGCTTCTCCGCCTTCGCGAAATCGAGCCACCCCTTCGCGTTCCCAAGCTCGACCTTCGCGTGAAATCCCGCGAGAACCTTCCGTGCGTCCCGCGCCGCCTTAACCGCCTTCTTGTTGGTGTCCTTGTTCGCGATGACACCGTCGAGCCACGCGAGCTGCTCCTTCGCCTTCGCAAGCCGCGCCTGCGTCTCCTTTTTCGCCGCGTCGATGATCGCGCCCCACTCCGTCTTGAAGCTGTCCGACAGGAGCACATTCGCCTTCACCGCCGCATCGACAATCTGCCGAAGCGTGTCGATCGCCATCCAGGACGACGCCTCGTCCCCCTTCTTCGTCTGTTTCCCCCACTCCTTCGCAAGTTTCTTGAGCGTCTTATCTTTCGACTTCGCCACAAGACCTTCGACCTGCCCAGCCAGCGCGCCCTTCAACTTCGCAACCGCATCTTTCGCCGACGTAAACGCCGCCTCGACGACCCCCTTCGCCGCATCGGCCGCCTTCTTCACGCGCTCCGCGGCCTGCGCGACAAGCCCCTCGGCCTTCTTGAAAATCCCCTCGGCCTCCTCCTTTGATTTCGCCGCGACATCCTCCGCCTGTCGCACAAGGTCATCGGCCGCCGTCAACATCTCCTTCGCCTTCTCGTCCGCCGCTCCGCGAATCTCCTCGGCCTTCTTCTGCACCGCCTCGTACCGGTCTTTCACGAACTCCATCGCCTTCTTCCCGTAATCGCGCGCGAGCTGCTCGACTTCCTTCGCCTTCTCCGCGACCTTTCCCGCGACCTCCTCAGCCTCCTTCTTTCCTTCCGCGGCCAAGTCCTCCGCCTTCTTCTTGAGCGCCGTAAACTCAGCCCACGCCGCCTTCGCCTTTTCGTCCGCGACGTTCTGCATCCGCTCCGAAAACTTCTCGATCTTTTGTTTCTCCGCGAGCACCTTCTGCGTCACCTCATCGCGCAACTTAGCGACCGCCGCCTTCGCCTCTTCAACCGCCGCCTTCGCGCGATCGACAGCCTTCTTCACAAGGTCTTCCGCCTCCGCGAGTTTTTCGTTCGCCGTCTTCTTCCATTCGGCCGCTTTGTCGTCGGCGATTTTCTGCGCCTCCGCGAGCTTTTGATACGCCTGGTCGCGAAGCTCCTTCGCCTTTGCGTCGACCGCGTTCTTCACTTCGTCGACTTTTTTCTCAAACTCCGCGAGCCGCTCCTTCGCGTTGTCCGCCACTTTCTTCAAAAGGTCGACCGCTTTCTCACGAAGCCGCTCCTCAATCTCCTGGAATTTTTCCATAACTTCCTTGAGGACCTTCTTCGCCTTCTCTTTCCCTTTCGCGGCGTACTCCATCGCATCTTTGTAAAGTTCATCGGCCTCGTCGAGCCACTTCTTCACCTTCTTGTCGACCTTCTGTTCGTAAAGCGCCATCACGCGAGCCTTGAAGCCAAGCGCTTTGTCCTTAAGCGCATCGATCTGCTTTTGCACCACCTCAACGAGCGCCTTCTTCACAAGGTCAGCGGCCATGTCTTTCGCCTTCTCGGCGAGCCCCTTCAAGTCTTTCGAAATCTCGGCGACCAAGTTTTTCGCGTCACCGATGAGCTTCTCCGCCTCTGGCCATTTTTTCTCGCCGATCGCGCCGTCAATCTTGAGGTTGTGCGCGTCGATCTTCCCAATCGGCTCTTTCGCGAGGTCCCCTGGAATCGCCTTCAGCTTCTCCATCACCTCGTCGACAATCTTCTTGACCGCCGTCCACAGCCCCTTAATCTTGAGCGCCTCCGCGTCGCCAAGCGCAGCCTTCAAAATTTCCGCCGCGTCCTTCAGCGCATCCGCCGCAAGCGTCGCCCCCGCTTCAATCAGCTTCTTCGAGCTCGGCCACCTCTTCTTCTCGATCTCCGCGTCAACCTTCACCACGTGCGCTTGCAAGCGCCCCGTGATCTTCGCAGCCAGCTCCTTCGCCTTCTCTTCGGTCACCGCTTTCAGCTTCTCGATGAGGTCGTCGATCTTCGACTTGATCGGCTTCCAAAGGCCCTTGACCTCCACCTCATCCTTCGATGGCGCCGCCACCACCGGTTTTTTAAAACCACCAAACTGCGCGTTCGCAACAACCGGAACCGCAAAGACCACCGTCGCCAAAACAAGTCCGTACTTTTTCATGATGACCTCCAAACCTAGCGCGGAACTTAGCGCTTATTCTCAGCCGCGGCAATCAAAAGTGAAGCCTCGAGCCCCGGTTAACGGCGAAGACCATGAAGAGAGCGGGCGGTGTCTGGGCTTGCTTCGGCTCGCAGAAGTCCTCGGGTCTGACATGAAATGTGAGTCTGAACGATATCAAACAAACATGATGAGAACTGCAATCCCACGCCCCATCGGCACCTCATCCCCTGCGGATGCGAGCCTCTGCTTGCCCAATCCCCGCCCGCCCATTCAGAACTCGGCCGTTTCCCTGGAACGGCGGTTGAGAGACTTGGCGGTCGATCGATCGTCAGCCGACACCCAGCGGGTGAAATCTTCGTACCGCCCTCAAGGCCAGAAAATGCGTCTCCGGAAAGCGGTCCGCCCGGATCTGCGTAGGGTCGGCAGGGGCAACGCGCAGGCGCGCATCCGCAGGGTCTGAGCTGCCATGAATGCACGGATTTTCATTCATTCGCATGTTTTCGTTCGTGCGACTTTCGAACGGGTTGAGGGCCAGACCCGAGGACGTCGGCGCGCCGAAGCGGGCTCCTGTCGACCCGCACGCTCACGAGCGAACGAACCGCTTAACCGGGCATCTGGGTGAAGGAGTCAACTTAGGGCGACGGAATTGCCTTTATTGGAATCGCGTTCGGGATCTTGTTGCTGACGTAAACGTAGTCGGCGATTGGGAAGTGGTCATGCGTGCACGTGATCTCAAAACTTGTTGGGGCCGCGACGCCAGGCCCGGTGTTCGCCCTGTTGTCCGTATCCGTTCGATTGCAGTCGTTACCGTTTCCCTTATCTTTGTCGCCGCCCTCGTTGCAATTCTTCTTCACATTGTTGTAATCGGTTGTGTATACAAACTCCGTTTCAGCCCCCCCACCTTTATAGGTTTGCCAAAACCTCGTCGAATTCGCGAACTGCTCCTCGTTGTGAAAATAGTCCCACGCGAGGCGCCGAAGCTCGTGAATCTTCGTTATGCACTCGGTGAGGCGCGCGCGCGCGGTGTACTGCGTGTAGGCGCGGCCCGCGACCATCGACAACACCATGACGATGAAAAAAACGATCATCAGCTCAAGGAGCGCAAAGCCCCTCGCGGTCTCTCGTTGACGCCGCTCTGTTTTGAACACGCATTTCATCCGGCTGGAAAAGTGCCGCAACGCTGGTTCCATTGAGATCGCCCCGATTCAGCAATGAATTCGGCGAGATGACGAAGACTTGGCGGATTCAAAAGATGACGCGCGTGTGATTTCAGAGCGGATGGTCAGAACCCCGGTCAGAGACAGGGCGTATTGAAACGCTCGTGTCGCGCGGCGGCGTTGAGCTTCGCGTCGAGGCACAAGAATTCGACGAGAGTCGGATCGTCTGTCCCGACGCGAGCCGAGGCGAGCTGAATCGCATCGCCAGGACGTAAGCCATGAATCCGCTGCAGGTGGATCGCCATGTCGAGCAGGTTGAGATCGGCGACAACGTGAAAAACACGGCGGCGAAAGTCGGACGCTTGCGAACGGGCTATCTCAACCTCTCGCTTGGTGAGTGTTCGATCGCCCAGGCGGCGGCTCAGCGCGGATTCAATTTCGAGAGGGGTGATGATGGCAGTGTACGTAGAGACAGAACCTGCGTTCGCCGCAGCAAGATCGACGGCTTTCCCGTACTCTTCGCCGAGAATCGACGCAACAACAGCGGACGAGTCCCAATAAAGCAATGGTTAGCCCTCCTCATCGCGGATAGCGCGGATGAGCAAATGCGCCGGTGTCCCCTTTTTCTTGGGATGGAGGCTTGGATTCTTTGCCTTAAACTCGCGCCACGAAAACGGCGTGGCTTGACTCGCGCCAACGGGGCCAATCCGCGCGATCTCCTCGCGATGCGACACAACGACCACACTGTCGCCGCGTTTCGCCAGCCTCAAATACTTCGAGAGGTTGGCCTTGAGCGCCGCCACGTTAACGCGAACCACGGGATAATTATGGTCACACTTATGGTCACAAGTCAAAGCCGAGAGCGGAAATCACGGCGTCGGAGGCGACGGCGCCGGCATCCAGGCGCAATTCTCTTTCGCCATACAGACGTCCGACTTCAGCTCGCGGCCGCGCGACGCGAAGAAGTTCGCGACCATGTGCACGAGGAACGTCGGGTTGTCGAACGCGCTCGTCGGCTCTGGAAGGCCAAAGACGTGCTGGCCCCGCGGGTCGAGGAGCGGAACGCGAAGCGCTTGCAGCCCCTTTGGCGTTTCAACCGTGAGGCGAAGCGGCGGATCGAGGCGCGGAACCTCGGGCGCGTGGCGACCGTCGGAAAAGTTCTCGAGATCGATGACGACGCGCTTTCCGTCGAAGCGTTTGAGCCACGAGAGTCCCTCAACCGCGTAGTTGTCGATGATGACGTCGTTCGGCGTCTTTCCGTAACGCGGGTCGATCGTGTCGAGCGAAATGATCCCGGCAGCACGCGCGATGGCGATGCCGGTTGCGGCCGGGACAATCGTGTCGCCCGCCGTGACGATGACCACGACATTTGAACCCGGCTCGGCTGTGTCGTAATCCTGCGATGGGATCGGGTTCTTGAAGTAGCGCGGTGCATAATTGACCGGGTCCGCGGGCTCGAGCACCGTTTGTGCGATGTTCATGAAGCGGCGGAAATTGGGCGTATTGCGCTGGAGCCCACTGCCGCGCGCGAGCGCGATGAGCGGCTGCCCCGCGGGGTACGTGACGCCATCGTGGTCGACGTCGACGCCAAACTTATCGAAGGCCGCCTTCTCGAGCCCGGTCGTCGGATCGAAAACGCGAATCACGAGTCGGTCACCGAGCGCCGTCGTATCGGGAACGCGGAAGAGTGGCTCGCCCGATGCGGCCGGTCTAAACCCGAGCTTCACGCGCTTCTCGATCGGGTCGAGCGCGTCGGCCGCGATATGGACACGGAAGGCGCCGTCATCGCCCGCAATCGCGACGTACGATTTTTCGGCCACGGGGTTTTCGATCTTGACGATGTCGCCTTTCGCAATCTTCTGAGTGCGGAAGACTTCCATTTTCTTGCGACGATTGGCGGTCGGAACGATCGTCGAGACGACGATCTCGCCGGGCAAGTCGCCCTTTTGGCCGACGAAGATCGGGCCCATGAGTGGCAGAATGACCGCGTCATAAACGCCACCCAAGCTCGATCGGATGCCGATGTCCGCGAGCCCTGCGCCCCCTGAGACAGGCGCCGCCGCCGTGATCGCCGGCTCGATGCCCGCGAGAATCGACGACAAAATGCCGCCGAGGCTCGACCCCCATGTGAAGTAATCGATGTTCGGTCCACCGAGGTCGACGATTCCGTCGCCGTTGAAATCGCCCGCGAGGTCGGGCGCACCGCGCGCAAGCAAGTCCTGCGACAACCGCCGCGTGCCGTCGAAATTTCGGAACGCTCGGATGACGACCATCGTGTCGAGGATCGTCTGGCGAACGGCGTCGCGCGTATGAAAGACGTCTGCGGTCCAAAAGTCGCCGCCCGAGTCGACTTCGCCGTCATTGTCGAGATCGCGGGCGCGACCTGGCGAAAGGAGCTCGCGCATGGGGCTAATGCCGTACTGCGAGAAAAGTCCCGCGACAACGGGCGCGAGCCCACGTGGAATCGCGAGACCGTGACCGAACGCCTCGACCGTGCAGGCGGCGATGCCGTAGCGCGCGACGTTGCCCGCGAACCCCAGAAGCTCGAACCGGCTCGAACCATAGCCGTGCGCGTAAAACCCAACAGGGAAGGGGGCGCCAGCGCCACGGTCCTTCTTCGGGACGGCGCACCAGAACGGCACTTTGTGGCGACCGTAAACGGCATGGCCCGTCGCACGGTTCAAATCCCAAACTTCGTCGTTGTCGGCCGGAAAACCGGGCGCCGCGTGACCATCGCGGTCGACGAGGAGATTCGGTCCTTCGACTTCGCCGACGATAAAGTAGTCGACGTTGTCGTACGATTTGACGATGGCGTTGACGCCGTCTGGGCTCTCGCCCAAGCTGCTCGCGAGTATCCTTAAAACCGGAAGGAAGGTCTTTGTTGGCAACGTGTACAAGTTCGCGCCGGTGTCGACCGTCTTGAAAACCGTGACATCAGCCGGGAACTCCTTCGCAAGCCGCTTAAACGGCCCAACGCCGTAAAGGCCGCGTCGGAGCGCGTCGAGATCGCGCGTCGGCCCCTGCGTCGTGAAGCTCCACGCAAAGGCGACGTCATTGAGCGAAAGTCCAGCCGCGGTGAGCGCGTCGCCGAGCGGCCTTAGCGCATCGGTTTGGCGCGCATGATTCACGAAGGCAAACGGCGATCGCGCGGGGTTCCCGTCGGCGCCGATGAGGTTTTTCGTCAGGACGACCGCGTAAGTCGTCTCCTCGTCGAGCGGCAGCACGGGGCGCACGAGCAGCGTGTTTGTCGCGGTCTCGTAGTAAGTCGCGAGGCTGTCGACGTCGGAGACGCTGGTCGGGCGGCTGATGACGCGGCCCATACCCGGCGCAACCAAGTTCGGCGTGTCGAGAATGCCGTCGTCATCGGTGTCTTCGCCAAAATCGAGAACCCCGTTGCCATTTTTATCTTCGCGCGTCGTGTCGAGGAGAAGGTTGGGTACGTGGGCGCGCGGGTCGTTGTCGAAGTACGCGTCCATGCGCGACACGGTGAGCGGGAAGTTGCCGTTACCGAGGTCGAGCGGAACTGGCTTTCCGAAACACGCGGCGCCGCGCTTGAGGCAAAGTACGACGACGGTGTCGTCTGCCACATCGCGGTTCGTTTGGTGGCGTCGCGCGATGTTCGCGAGGTCGAGCGGCGCATCAAACCGTACGCTGAGCCCCGAATACGTCCCAAAACCTTCAAGCGAATTCGCGTGCTTGCGGACCTGTCGCTCGAGGTCGGTGGGTGCGATTTGCGAGATGTTGAGGCGGCGCCCGGTCGGCGACGTCGGATCGACGCGCGTCGCGAGGTCGTTCGGGAATGGAATTTCTGGGAGCGGGCGCGCGGTCAGGTCGAAAACGACCTTGGGGCCGGGGCCGTCCTCGGCGGGCGCGATTCCCTGCGGGCGATCGCCAGCGCACGAGCAGAAAAGAAATAAGAAAGAAAGAGAAACCACAGAGACACGGATGAATAGAGGTCGGAAGAGCGGAGAGGATTTCATTCGAACCTCCAGTCAACGAGGAGATTGGCTTGGACGCGATCGATATCGGGGAGTCGCTTTCCGGTTGCGTCGAGGAACGCGTTCCCGGGGAAGAGGTGTCCCCAATCGACGCCGACGTGCACCGCGAGCCCCTTCGCGAGCGGCTGCGTGTACCGAACGCTCGCGTTGACCTCGATGCCGAGGTCGTGGCTGCCCTCCGACGCGCGGTCAAAGAAGTTGCGGTTTGTGCCACCCGCGCGGTTCGTCAAGAACGGGTCTATGACGTCGGCGACGGCGCGCGCGAAAAGCACGCCCGCACGGAGCGTGAGGCGCGGCAGCGGGCGAATCGTCACGCGCGGCCAGAGGTAATAAGCGTTCTGCACGCTCCCCTGCGACGGCAAGTGCTCGTAACCCTTGGGTGGCGTCGCCGTCAGCGACGGGTCCGCGAGGCGGTCGGAGGCGCGCGCGGTCATCGCCGCCATCACCTCGGGAAAAAGCACCATACCCACGCGGTAATCAGGGTGAAGCGACGCCGCGCGCATGGTGCCATCGGTGCGATCGTTATCGCCCGACACAAAACCACCCTCGATCGATGCGCCCCACCACGCGGGCTTTTCCGGCGTCGCGTGACCCTCGAGCGTTGCGCGCAAAACCGCGGCTCCCGCCTGAATCGTGACGCCGTTCGGGCTCGCATCGGGGCGCAAACGGTTCGTCGACCCGAGCAACGCAAACGCCTCAAACCCGATGCCGAGTTCGAAGTCGCCGCCGGCAATCGTTCGCCGAAAATCGCCCGCGATATCAACGGCCGCCGCGCGCGTGTCGTCGTCGTCACGGTCTTTTTGGCGTCGATAGGCCGAATAGAGCCCGAGAAAACTGTCGGCGTCCTTATAAAACAGAGAAACGACGCCGTTTCCCGCAAGATCGCCGTCAACGACGCTCGCATTCGTGTCGCGGTAAACGAAGTCTCCCGCGACCGCTATATAGATGTTGCGCGCGAGCGACCCGGCGCGCTTCGCAAATGGCCGCGTCGCAAACGCCACGCGCTCGACGACATCGCCAAGCCGCGCCACGTCGAAATCGGAGTCTTGCGCGCCATCGTTCGCGAGAAGTCCGAGCCCCCAGCGCGACGTCGTGTGGCCCAAACGAAATTCGCCAAACGACGTTCGCAACGCCATCGACGCTTTTCGCGGCAAAAACCGCCGCGGACCGTCGTTCGCCTCGCGCGGCAAAAGCAGCCTTCCTGCACCTATCGTCGTCGTGTCGCCCGCGAACGGCCCCGTCAAAACGTCGGCCTCAAGCTCAAACCGCAGCTTCGGCGCCGCAACCACGATGTTCGTCCCAAGCCGAAGCCGCTGCTCCGCCCACGCATATTGCCCAAGCCGTGTCCCCATCTCATCAAGCGGCAAAGGCGACAAACTCTGCGTCAACGCCCGGTACTCCGCGTGAAAACTCGCGGCCGTTTTGACCGGCCAGTCGGCCACTTTCTCCGCTGATTTCGCGCCTTCAGCCGCCAACGTCCCCGACGCCACCAAAAAGATCGCGCCAGTCGAAATAGCCGAATGAATCGTGCAGAATCGCATGGGCTCCTCCACTCCGTAGAACACATAGTTATACATGAACCTACACAATTCTTCAATCCAATTTCGCTTAGATTGTCTTAGATTCCCCAAACCCCGGTTAAGCAGTTCGTTTGCTCGTGAGCCTGAGGGTCGACATGAGCCCGCTTCGGCGCGCCGACGTCCTCGGGTCTGAACGCGAACGAGCGCTTGAGCCACTGTTTTGTGGCGTGCGAAAACCCGGAGATTCCCAGCCGATATCGCGCTGCAGACCCTGCGGATGCTCGCCTTCGCGGCGCCCCTGCCGACCCCACGCAAATCCGGGCGGAACATTTTCCGGGGACGTATTTTCTTGGCTTGAGGGCGGTACGAAGAGTTCACCCGCTGGGTGTCGGCCGGCGTTCGATCGACCCACAAGTCTCTTAACCGCCGTTTCAGGAAAACGGCCAGGTTCTGATTGGGCGGGCGGGGATTGGGCAAGCGGCGGCTCGCATCCGCAGGGGATGAGGTGCCGATGGGGCATGGAATTGCGAGGACTTTTGCGAGCCGGAGCGAGCCCAGACCCCGCCCGCCCCACGCAAATGTTGCCCGTTATCCGGGAATCAGGGTCTTAGATTGGACACCCGCACGACGCCGCGACATCGATGGCTGACGACGAAAATTATCGCTTCATTCGACTCGCGGTGGTGCACGCCTCGCGGTACCCGAGCGAACACGACCGCCGATAAAGCGTTTCCGCCTTGGTTGAATCCTTTGCGACGCCGAGTCCTTGGACATACAGCCACGCGAGGTTCGCACACCCAAACTTGTTGCTCGCTTCGCACGCCTTTTCGAAAAGCGGCGCCGCGATCACCTCATCTTTCGGCGTCCCGATGCCGTTTCGATGGAGCCATCCCAAGTTGTTACACGCGTTCGCGTCGTTGCCGTCGCACGCCTTGACGTACGCTTCGAGCGCTCGCTTGTCGTCTCGCGCGACACCGATCCCTTTTTGATAGACCCAGCCCAAATTGTCGCACCCGCGTGCGTGTCCCAGATCGCAGGCGCGCCGATAAAACGGAACGCCGCGCGCTTCGTCTTTCGCGAGCCCTCCCTGCCCGCGCTGGTAGTTCCAACCAAGGTCGTTGCACGCGCGACCATTTCCGACATGGCACTCTTTCGCGAGAAGAGAGCCGGCTCCAATCGCTTGACGAAGCGCCGTGTCGACATCGAGCGCGAAACCAACATGTCGATAACCGGCGTCGGGAGTCGACTCAAACGCCCCCAAGCGAACGACCGTCGCACCAGGGTCCTTCGCGCACGCGCGCACATAGCCTTTTGCACACCCTTTCGCGCGCAACTCTTTAGCGGTGCTCGGCATGGTGATGTTGCCAACAACGCCGCTCTCGTACAGCCGGCTCATTCGAAAGCACGCTTCGCCGTCGCCGCCGTTGCACGCGTTCGTGTAGAACGAAATCGAGCGCGCGGGCGCCTTGTGAACGACGCGGCCCTCTTCGTAGAGAACGCCGAGGCTCGTACAGGCGGTCCACACGTTTTGTTCGCACGCCTTTTTCCACGCGTACGCGACGCGCAACTCGTCGTCGGGCGGCCAATTCGTGGGGCCTCCAATGCAAACGGACGGGTCGAGCTCGGTGCAAAGCGTGAGGCCCTTCATCCGCTTGTCGACCGGTTCGTCGTCGTCGTCGCACCCGACAAGACCGACCGCAACGAGCGCATAGAAAAGTGCGATGCGCACCCACATGGCGCGAGTTTACAGCGCAAGGGCGTTTACTTGAAGCGCGGTGATTGGCACCGTACCCTGGATGGTGGATGGGTCGATGCCGTCAAGCAGCGCTCTTTGGGGTTTGCGCGCTCGCGTGTGCGAGAACCGCACCCGGCGTACGCGCGCCGAGCGCGAACGCCATCGTCACGACGATCGTGCTGCCGGCTGGGTTCGTAAAGCCACCGAACGAGGAAGTCCACATCATCATCGACGAAAAGGATGGAGGTGCGTCGCTCTTCGACGGCGGCCGAGCACTTTCGACAACGACCGTTCTCGACAACATTCCGGCCCAAACTGAAATCGCGTCGACGTTTGATGTCGACTCAAACTACGAGTGGCGCGGGCGCGTCATGGGATGGCCGTTTGGTGGCGACGGCACGTGGACATTCGACCTTGAGGGTGAAATCACGGCCGAGTTTCGAATCATCGCGCGCATCGTTTCGGCGAATGTGACGTACGCCGAGGGGATTATCGACAGCGACCAAGACGGCGGCCCGCTTATGTTTGGCCCGGTCACGCGATACGCGAGGGTGCTGATGACGGCGACGGACGCGGGGAGCGGAGACGCGGGGGCGGATGCGGGTGCGGGTGCGGTTGCGGATGCGGGTGCGGACGGCGGCACCGACGGCGGCACTGACGGTGGTTACGGGGGCTACGACGGCGGCTACGATGCAGGTGAATGGCATGACGACGGCGGCTATATGCCGTGGGACGCTGGGCCGTGTGAGCTCGGAATGGCCGGCCTCGTTGCGCGCGGAAACCCGATCGCGTCAAGTCCCGCGGTCGCTCTCGACTCTAATGGCGGCCTGAATATCGTGTGGACCGACACCGTTGGCCCGCGGGTCAACGTCCTCGCGAATCGCTTCGAACCGTGGTCCGGCGCCTTTGGCGACGCGGGACTTATCGGCGACGACGCAAATGGAAACTCCGACCAGGCGGCCTTCGCAGTCGATTGGAACGGAAACGGCGCCGCGGTCTGGCGCCAATTCGTCGGAAACCGCACCCGGGTCATCGCGAACCGAGCCACGGCCGATGGCGGTTACAGCTTGGGAAGGTGGAACGATGCGGGCGCCATCGATAATGGAGTCGGCGACGCGGGCGAGCCGCAGGTCGCGTGGGACGGAATGAGAAACGCGCACGCCGTCTGGTTGCAGCGCGACGGAACGCGCGACGCGGTCTGGTGGAACCGGCTCGACTTGGATGCCGGACGATGGCTCGACCCAGCGCGCATCGACACAAACGTCGCGGGTGGCAACGCAGTGGGCGTGCGGCTTTCCGTTGCATCGGGAGGCAGCGCCTTTGCCGTGTGGCGCGAAGGCGCCGCTCCATTTAAGAACGTTTGGGCAAACAGGTTCGTTTTGTCGCAGGGACGCTGGGACGACGCGGGTCCGATCGACACGGGGCTCATCACGGACGAACCCACGGCCGATGTGAAGGCCGACCCGATGGGAAACGCGATCGCCGTCTGGGCGAATTGGGACGGCGCACGAAACACGGTTTGGGCAAATCGATTCGACAGCATGGATGCAGGGCGTTGGGGTTCCATCCGCGCCCTCGAGACGAATGCCACGGGCGAATCGGATCTCGCGCGCATCGGCGTCGATGGATGGGGAAACGCAATCGCCGTCTGGAAACGCGATGAAGGCGGCCGGTCGACGGTTTGGGCGAATCGGTATTCGATTTCGACCGACCGGTGGGGCGACGCGGGCCGGATCGAGGCGATCGACGCGGGAACGCTGTCGTCGTTGGAGATCGCCGTCGACTGGGCCGGGAACGCAGTGGTCGCGTGGAGCCAATACACTTGGATGAAGAACGTGGTGTTTGCGACGCGGTACGTCGCGGACGGCGGTTACTGGTTTGATGCCGGCGCGCTCTACGACAGTCCCGATGCCGGAACGGCGACGGCACCCAAGGTCACGATCGACTGGATGGGGCGACCCATCGTCGTGTGGCAACAAGACAACCCGGGTGCCGGCACCACCGACATCTGGGCAAGCGCGTGTCGGTAGGCACTCTTCCCAGGGCGGCGCGAGTCGCGTAGATTTCTAGCTATGCGACAGCGACGAATCTTATATTTGACGCAAGATCCCGCGTTGGTGCGGCGACAGCTCGACGGCGAAGACCTCGCGTGGACGCCCGACATCGCGCTCGCCGACAACATCTCAACCGACGAGATCACGCCCGGCTGGACCGGGTTTTTTTATGACGAGACGCTTGGCGAGCTCTCGTACGTTGGGTTCCGGGGTGGCGTGATTCGGCGCGGCGACATCAAGCGCGGCGGGTTTGACGTGATCGTGAGCGGGATGTCGAAGGGGTGCGGCAGCTCGCGCGAAATCGCGCCTTACTCCGAGAAGGCCGCGGGCGTGCGGTTCATTATCGCGCGATCGATCGAAAAGATTTATGGGCAAAATGCGCAGAACATCGGGCTTCTGACGTCGACCGATTTTTCGTTGCTTCCACGACTTAGAGCGGGCGACGAGGTTTCGCGCGACGAGTTTTTGAAGGGGCTCGACCCAATTTCAACCGAGGTTGTTCGCGCGGGCGGGCTTTTTGAATATTCGAAGGCGCGCCTCTCGGGGCGAGCGCAAACGCCTCGCGTCGAGACGCCGCCGCGCCCCATGAACCTCGTCGAAAAGATCATCGCGGCGCACGCGGTGCCGCCCGTCGAGGCCGTGAAGCCGGGCGATGCGGTTTTCGTGCGGGCCGATGTGCGCTTTTCCCACGAGTACGTGACGCCCATGGCGGAATCGCTTTTTCGCGCGGCTTTTGGCGAGGGCGCGCGCATCGCCGAACCCGAGTCGGTTTACGCGTTTCGCGATCATTTGACGTTTCTGGGCAAAGTCATGCCCGAGGCGAAGCGACGCGAGGGACTTCTCGAGCGCGCGGACAATCTCGCGGTCGTGCAAACGTCGTTCGCGGCGCGTCAGGGTGTGCGGCTTTACGGCGAGTCGGCGCACGGCGGCAGCGAAGCGATTTGCCACAACGCGATCGTCGAGGATGTCGCGCTGCCGGGGCAGATCGTTGTCGGGACCGATTCGCACACGTGTATGGCGGGCGTCGTCGGGGCGTTCGCGTTTGGCATCGGGTCGACCGACATTGCCAACGCTTGGCACACGCGCGACGTGCGGACGCGCGTTCCCGAAGTCGCGCACTTTGTCCTTCGCGGGCGCCTCGCATCGGGCGTCGCCGCGAAAGACGTGATGCTCCACTTGCTCGCGATGGATTTTTTCAAGTCGGGGCGTGGAATCGGCAAGGTCATCGAATACGCGGGCGATGGGTACGCGGCGCTTGCGTTCGATGAGCGCGCAACGCTGACAAACATGGCGGTCGAGGCGGGGTCAACGACGGGAATCGCAGAAGCGGACGACGTCGTCGTGCGCACGATCGCGGCGCGGCGCGGCGTTTCGGAGGATGAGGTGCGGCGGCGCGTCGTTCGCGCTGATGCGGGGGCGACTTACGCCGAGTCATTTGACGTCGATCTCGCGACGATTCAGGCGATGGTCGCAACGCCCGGCGACCCGCGAAACGGTGTCGCGCTTGAATCGCTTGGGCCAGCGGCCGCGCGAACGCGCGTCGACATCGCTTACGGCGGGAGCTGCACGGGCGGCAAAATGAGCGACATGGAAATGTACGCGAGCGTCCTTCGCGGTCGGCGCGTCGCCGCGGGCGTGCGGCTCTATATCCAGTACGGCTCGCAAGCGATTCGCCGATTCGCTGAGGAACGCGGCTTCGCCGAAGTGTTTCGCGCGGCGGGCGCTGAAATCCTCGACCCGTCGTGCGGCGCGTGCATCAACGCGGGCCCCGGCGCAAGCGAGCGCCAAGACCAAGTGACGGTGAGCGCGCAAAACCGCAACTTCCCGGGACGCTCCGGGCCCGGCCAGGTCTACCTCGCAAGCCCTTACGTCGTCGCCGCGTCGGCGGTTCTCGGCCGTCTCGCGCACCCCCGCGACCTAGCAGGTTGCTGAGCAACCCCCTAACGCGCGCGTGCGAAAACGTTTATCCCCTCGACGCCAAACTTCCGCGCCGTTTTCTCCTTCGATGTTCCGCGAAACGTGTCAAACCGCGCCGTCACCCGAATCTCTGAAAACCCGGCGGTTGTCAGCGCTGGGGCCATCTCTGCCTCCGGCAGAGCGCCACCAATTCACCCCGACCAGAGATCAATGTCGTTGCGAATGCCTTCGGACAGCTCGTTGGCAACGATGATATCGCCCAAGTAGAGCGCCCCGCCCGGCCGGAGTACGCGCCGAATCTCAGAAAACGCGCGAATCTTGTCGGTCGTGAGGTTCAAAACGCCATTCGATATCACGACATCAACGGACCGACTCTCAACCGGAAGCGACTCGGCATCACCGCGCCGAATCTCAACATTCGAAAGCCCCGCTCGCCGCGCCGCCCCCTGCGCACGCTCGATCATCGCGGGCGTCATGTCGACGCCAATCGCGCGTCCCGTCGGGCCGACCCGCTTTGCCGCGAGCAAGAGGTCCATCCCCGCACCCGACCCGACATCGACGACGGTCGCGCCGACGGCCATGGGGCCAATCGCGTGCGGATTTGCAACACCGGCAAACGACGCCGTCACATCAGCCGGCAGCGACGCGAGCGCCAGGCGATCGTATCCAAGCCATTCGACCGCGTATTCCGCGCCCCGATGAAAATGAAAATCACCCCGCGGGTTCTCCGCGACGCGCGCATACATAAGTGAAACTTCGTCTCGCAACCGCTTCGGATCAAACCCGACCGGACAAGCCACCGCCATCGCGCACCTCCAGATGACATTCTGTGAACATCGAGCGCCGTTGTCCAGAACATTCGTGTTCGATCCTCGATCCCCGGATAAGCGGCCGGTTTGCTTCTGTGCGTAGGATCCGCAGGTCCCGCGTCGGCGCGCCGACGTCCTCGGGTCTGAATATGAACGTGCGATCGAGCCGCCGTTTGGTGGCGTGCGAAAACTCGGAGATTCCACGCGATATTGCGCTGCAGACCCTGCGGAGGCGCGCCTTTGCGGGCCCCTGCCGACCCTACGCAATTCCTGGCGGACCGCTTTCCGGAGACGT
>JACPTQ010000028.1:0-33277 GCA_016192705.1 Deltaproteobacteria bacterium
CATTCGGTCGCCCTTGCCATTTCCGCTGCGCGGACGCTCCACTGGAGCATCCGCAGAAGGCAGCGGAAATAGCCGCTGGCTTGCCGACAGACTGCTCGCGGAATAGGCGCGCCTGCGCGGACCCCTGCCGACCCTACGCAAATCCGGGCGGACCGCTTTCCGGGGACGTATTTTTTAGGCTTGAGGGTGGTAAGAAGAGTTCACCCGCGGGGTGTCGGCAGACGATCGATCGACCCCCAAGTCCCTTAGCCGCCGTTTCAGGAAAACGGCCGGGTTCTGGTTCGGCGGGCGGGGATTGGGCTTGCTTCGGGTCGCATCCGCAGGGGACGAGGTGCCGATGGGGCGTGGATTTGCCGTTCTCATGATGTTTGATTCGTTTCGTGCAGACTCACATTTCATGTCAGACCCGAGGACTTTTGCGAGCCGGAGCGAGCCCAAACCCGACCGCCCCACGCTGGTCTTGGCCGTTAACCGGGAATCAGGCATAATCATATCGCTCGACCGCGCGAACCATCGATTCTGCGGGCGACGTGACTCCAGACGGTCTGGTGCGCGTACCCTGCGAAGAACGGTGGATGCGAAGTCGAACATAAACCGCTTGGATCCGGGCGGCGCCCTCTCATTTTTCGGGGTTGGCGCGTCGCGGGCGGACCGAGACGGAGGTGGATCATGTCAAAACTCACGGTCCTGGAAATCGCGAAAATGAAGGTGGATCGCATTCCGATTGCCATGCTCACGGCGTACGATGCGACTTTTGCGCGGCTTATCGATGCGGCTGGAATCGACATTGTGCTTGTTGGTGATTCGCTCGGGATGGTGATTCAAGGGCACGAGACAACGATTCCCGTGACGGTCGATGACATCATCTATCACACGCGGGCGGTAGCGCGGGCGGTCAAGCGCGCGCACCTTGTTGCCGATATGCCGTTTGGGTCGTACCAGGCGTCCTGCGAGGACGGGATTCGAAACGCGAGCCGTCTCATTAAGGAGGGTGGCGCCGAATCGGTGAAGGTCGAAGGCGGGCGCGAGCTGACGCCGTTTGTGCGGGCGGCGACGCGCGCCGGAATACCCGTGATGGGGCATCTCGGGCTGACGCCGCAGTCTGTGCATCAGCTTGGGGGGTTTCATGTGCAAGGGCGGGATGACGAGGCGGCGGCGCGAATCGTCGACGACGCACGGGCGCTTGAAGATGCTGGCGTCTACGCGATTGTCCTCGAAGCGGTGCCGCGCGCGCTGGCCGAACGCGTGACGTCCGCGGTGCACGTGCCGACGATTGGAATCGGCGCGGGGCCCGATTGCGATGGTCAAGTGCTTGTGATTTACGACCTGCTTGGGTTTAATGGCCGCGTCAAGCCGAAGTTCGTCAAGCGGTATGACGATTTCGAGCACCGCACGCTCGACGCCGTTGCCGCGTATATGAAGGAAGTGAAGGCGAAGTCGTTTCCGAGCGACGAGTATTCGTTTCATTAGGAGTCGGGTGACCCAAAGCCGTTTCTCGAATTCGTTGGTTTGCTTCGGCGCTTCGGCCGGGTTTGCCGGGTACGCGCCGATCGCGTCGGGTACGGTCGGCACCGCCGTCGCTGTGCCACTCGCGTGGGGAATGGCGCACCTCCCGCTTTGGGCGTCGGCGACCATCATTGTTGTCGCGACGATCGCTGCGTGCGCCGTTAATCATGCGGCCGGAAAAATTTATCGCGTGAGCGACGCCCACGAAATCGTGAGCGACGAAGTTGTCGGATTTCTCATTACGATGTGGGCCGTTCCATGGAGCGATTTTTCGGTCGCGGTTGGTTTTTTCTTTTTTCGCTTGTTCGACGTTTGGAAACCGTGGCCTGCGCGGTATTTCGACAGCAAAATTCACAATGGAATCGGTGTCACCCTCGATGACGTAGCCGCCGGCATTTACGCGGCGCTTGCGACGCACGGAGCGGTTGCGGTCGCGGATCGGTTCAATTGGCCCCTATTCTTGGCATTTTGATGTAATCCAATGTAAGCCGCGATTGTTTGACCCGATCGCTCGATCAAGCGTAACCTTGAGGCACATGAGCGGCGTGCCGTCGCGCATGGGATTCGCGGGGCACCCGCACCACGAGGAATGAGGAAAGAGGCGTTGCTTCGGGCCCAAGAGCTCCTTCCTGGATCGATTCACCTTGTCTTTACCGCGCCCAACGGTGACGAGCGGGTCGCGCTGTTTGCGCCGGCCGCGCTGTCTCAGAAGAAGCTGATGGAGAGGTGGCAGGCCGGCGAGGCGGCGCGCTGGCCGGTGCCCGAGGTGTTTGTCATTCCGCGTGAGCGGGTTGCGCTCGGCGCCGCGCGCTGGGGGTTCCAGTTTTTCGCGTTTTGGAAGATGTTTGTTGAAACGGTCGACGCACCCGATGGCGACCGGATTCCGCGCTTTGTCGCCGAGAATCGGCGCTTGCGCTGCCTTGTTCCAGAGGCGTCGGGGCAAGCGCTTGGCGATCTCGGCCAGCGCTTCGAGCGGGCGATTCGTTGGTTCATGTGGCCCGGCCCGAGCCGGACCGAGCTGCGCGCGTGGCACGGCGTGCGGCAAGGCGCGACGACCGATTTTTGGGTGCGCACAGGGATTTGGTTTGCGCCACAAGTCGCGGGCTCGGTCGCCGTTGGCCGATTCGTGGAAGCGGCTCTGGCGTGCGGGCGCGCGGGTGATCTCCTCGCCTTCGCAGATTCGTTTCTGGGGCGGCCGGAGGAGCGCTCGATTTCAAACGATGTGGTCGCACGGATTCGCGCATTTGCGGAATGGTGCGACAGTCGTCCGGGTGAAGTCGGGTCGATGGGCGGCGTTCGGGTTGCCGCGCGGGCGTTCATGTCGCCGGCGGTTTCGGATTACATCCAGCTGGAAGGGTATGGCGACGGCGAGTTCACGCTGTTCCCGGGGTACAGCGTGACGGCGCGCGCGGTGGCCGACGACCTTTGGGATGTCACGGACGGCGTTGAAACAATTCGCATCGACACGACGGTGCGCGAGAGCCCGGCTGAGGCGCTTTATCAAGTGCGGGCGTTGCGTGTGCGCACGGAGCCGACGCGGCCGCGCTTTGGCGTCGAGTGTTTGGGCGCGTTTTCTGGGTGGACTTCGGCGGGGCCCACAACGAGTTTCATCTTGTGGAACAACGGGCTTGGCGTGCTCGTTGACTCGACCGTGGGTTGCGTCGATCTCTTGGAAAAGCACGGCGTTGATCCGTCGGCGATCGTTGCGATCATTCACACGCACGCGCACGACGATCATATGGGGGACGTACGGGTGCTCCTTGAGGCGATTCGCCACGGCCGTCAGATCCGGTGGGTCGGCCCGCGCGCGGTTTACGAGGCGCTGCTTTTGAATTTGTCGATTTCGCTCGATATTCCCGTGCTCGCGCTCCGCGAAAAATTTCAAGCGACGCTGGTCGGCGAAGAGAGTTTCGTGTTGAGCGAGCTGCCGGGCGTCCGATTCACCCCGTTTTTCCCGCACCACACCATTCCGACGTGGGGGTTTCGGGCGGAAACGACCGTCGACGGCGTTCGAAAAGTTGTTTTCTATTCGTCGGATATGGGTCGCCGAACCGACCTCGCGCCGATGCGAAGCGCGGGTTTCTTGACGGCGAGCGAGTTTGAGCGTTTGTCGGACCCGCTCAAGGGCGACGAGGACCTTGTGTTTATCGATGTCGGCGGGACCAGCACCGCGCGCGGCGCCGCTCTCACGATCGATGGTCGCCCGTGGGACGAGACCGAGTTCGCTCCGGCTCTGCGCCACATCGACCGGCCGACGGCCGAGCTTCTGCGGCTGCTTTTCGAGACGATTGGACGTGACCGAATGGCGATCCCGGGGGGTGACCCGGTTCACGCGACGATTCTCGACGCGCTCGAGTGGCTCTACGTTGCATGGCTTCGGACCGATTCAATTCCAGCGTTCGTACCGATGCACATCCACATCTTGGCGCCGCCATTTGATCGTTTCACGTTGGCGCGGCCCGAAACCGGCGTATGGACGCTCGCCGCGGGCGCTGGGAAGAACGACGACGCGCTCGCGATTGCGTCGTTTCTCGAGCCGTTTTCTGATCTGCTCGATGCGCACAGCCGAAAAGTTTGGGCGCAGAACTTTTTGTCGTCGCCCGAGTGCCGGCTCGCGCCGGGTGAAATTCTCGCGCGCGAAGGGGATGCGTCGAAAGATTTTTTTGTGGTTCTCGCCGGGACGTTGTCGGTTGAGCAGGGGGGGCGCGAGGTGGCGCGTTTGCACGCTTCTGATTACGCGGGCGAACTCGCTTCGCTTTACGGGCGCGCGCGAAATGCAACGCTGAAGGCGTTTTCCTCCGCGCGGGTGCTCACGGTGGCGCCGGATGTTTTTCAGGCATGGGCGGCGGTGCCGGGTGTGCGCGATCGGTTTGAGCGATGTTGGACGGCACTCATCGCGGTTTCGGCGTGTCCGCTGCTTGCGGGTCTTTTACCGGGACGCATCCGTCGGTTGGCGGCGATGTCCGACGTTCGTCGAATCGAAAAGGGCGGGCGCATCGGCGAGAAGTACGAGGTTGAGCAGAGCCTCTTCATCGTCGTTGAGGGGGCGGTTGCAACTGAAAGCGATGGGCACGAGGTTCATCGATGGAATCGCGGCGACGTTGTTGGTGAACGCGTGGTCGCGCCGTCGCTTCGTTCGGCCATTCCCGTCGCCGTCGAACCGACGACCGTGTTTCGCGTTCCCATCGACACAATCGTTGACCTCTGCGGCTCGGCGCTCGCGTTTGACGTGAGGCTTCGGCGGCTGCTCAGCCGTGTGGAGAAGGCGTCGTCGAATCAGACGACGCTGAGAGATTCAGCCGGAACTGCTTCGACGTGATGAGGCAATACCCGACACCCACCACAGCGTAAAAAACGCCAGACGCGAGCAAATACTCCGGGAAGAGTTGGAAAACGCCAAAGGTGTAAACGACGAGCACATTCGTCCACTGCAGGAGATTCACGGTGCGGTTCTTACGGCGGACGAGTTTCGGAATGCGGAGGTTCGACACCATGAAAATGCCGCCCGCGAAAAGGAAGAGCGGGTAAAGGAGCAGAACCCAATCGGCCAGAGTGTATTTGAGGTGCGTGAGAAGCACCGCTGCGAGGAGTGCGCCGACGAGCGTGGTCGGAAGTCCATAAAAAAACCGGTCGCCGAACGGCATCGACTTGATGTTGTAGCGCGCAAGGCGCACGGCGACGGCGAGCATGTAAAATCCGAGGCCGCAAATCAGCGTCACGTGAGCGAGGCCGTCCGCGAAGATAACGCCGGTTTCGGCGCTCGACGTGAGGAACTTATAGAGGAGAACGACCGGCGCGACGCCAAACGCCAAGAGGTCGGCGAGCGAGTCAAACTCGACGCCAAAGCTGCTGGTCGCCTTGAGGAGGCGCGCGACCGTGCCGTCAAGCTTGTCGAGCAAAACGCACCAAAGGATGAACCAGCCCGCGAGCGAATAGTTGCCGTCGACGGTGTTCAGAATCGAGGCGAGCGCGAAAAGGAGCGACACCCCGGTAAAAAAATTAGGGGCGAAATACCGAATCGGCGGACGATGTCGACCTGCGACCAAGCATCAGGAGTTTACGGCACTTGACGCTGCGAGTCAAGAGTTGAAAAATGGCCGCATGAGTCGTCTGGTGCTGGGGCAAGCGCTGGTTTTTGGGACCGCATGGGCTGGCTTTTTGGGCGACGGCGCGCGGGCCGCGGATGAAAAA
This sequence comes from Deltaproteobacteria bacterium, assembly GCA_016192705.1. Classification (GTDB taxonomy): domain Bacteria; phylum Myxococcota; class JACPTQ01; order JACPTQ01; family JACPTQ01; genus JACPTQ01. The sequence goes on from JACPTQ010000028.1 coordinate 5,698, forward strand.
GATGGTCTTTCGTCACGGTCGAGCGCTGCGCGTGGCGAGCCGAGTGGGCGTCGCAACACCCGCGATGCCGGCGCCGAACGAAAGGGTGTCGCACCGCCGCCACCGATAACTGTGCTCGCCGTCTTTGAGTGGTCGCGCGAAGAGGTTATTGGGGCGCGAAAGACGAAGACGGAGCTCTTCATCTATTCGTCGGGAATGACCGTGCTGGTGTTGTCGCGCGAGGCGCCCGCGCGCGCTGGGGCCGGCGACGACGATGGTAAAGGGAGCGTGCCGTCGGAGCGCGTCTTCCGCCGCCGGTTGCCGCGCGAGATTGTTGTGGGACTTTTGAAGACGCTCGAGACGGAGCGGTTTCGCGGGCTGCCGGAGCGGTTCGTGTTCAACGGGCGACGCGCGGAGGGGCGGGTCGTGACGCGGGCAACTCTGCGTATCGCCGATCGGACGATCGCGGTTACGTGTGAGCCGCCGGGCAACGACCGCTCGCTTCGGGAGGCGCCGCGCGGATGGGCGGCGATTGAGAAGCGCGTTCGCGCGATCATTGCGTCACTCACGCCGAAGGCAAACGAGGCCGATGATTCGAGTCGCTAATCTCGTCGGGCGCTTGTGACTTGTCCTGCATGCGGTTTTGAGTGGGACGGTGGTACCGAGTGTCCGCGCTGCGGGATTGTTTTTTCTAAGTGGCGTGCGCGGAGGCACTCGGACGGGGCAGAGCGGGCGCCTGATAACGGAGCCGTTGCGGCGAAGTCGCTCACCGATGAGCGAGGCCATGGGGCGCGTGCGACAATTCGATCGGCGAACGCCGCCGTGTCGGATGGCGTGCTCTTGTGGTTTTACAAGCAGATGGCGGCGCTTCTTGATGCCGGTGTGTCGATGCAAGAGGCGCTTGGCATTACCGGTGGGGCGGCGGCACCCCGCGTGGTCCGACGCGCCGTCGCGCAAATGAGGACCGAAATCACGAGCGGAGCGACATTCGGCGTCGCCATCGATGCGGCGCGATTTGTTGATCGAGAAGCGGTGGTTCTTCTTCGCGCGGCTGAAATCATCGGGAACCTTCCGTCGACGTTCGCGGAGCTCGCGACCGACGTCGAAAAGAGAACGGCGTTTCGGCGCACGGTGGTGATGGGGCTCGCCTACCCAGCGATTCTCGCGGTGCTTTCGATCTTCGCGCTCCCGCTCAAGGTCCTGGTTTTCGAAGGACCAGCGCGCTACTTCGCCGAGACGCTTCCCGTGTTTGGGGGATTTGTTGGTGCGGTCTTTTTTTTGTGGAGCCTTTTTCCGCGCGTGTTGGGATGGATCGGGGTGCCCGGCGGCGTACGTGACGCGGTTTGCCTAATCCCCTTTCTCGGTCGCCCGTGGCGCGCGCTCCGCGTCGCACGGTTTTCGAGGAGCCTCGGGCGCTTTCTCGACGCAGGCGTTGAAATCGGCGAAGCGCTTGAAAGCGCGGCCGCTTCAACCGGGCAACGGCGCTTTCTTCGTGCCGTTGACGGCGCGTCGCAGAGAATTGCCGCGGGCGCAACGCTGGCCGAGGCGCTCCAGGCGACGGGTCTTTTTACCGCGGATTTTCATCTCGCGGTTGATGGTGCCGAACGATCCGGAAAACTCGCGCCCACGCTGATTGGCGTGGCTGAGGCCATTGAAGATTCGGCGCTTCACCAGGTGCGCCTGTCAATTCTCGTCGGCACAACAATCGCCGCGGTTCTGGTCATGGCGTTCATTGGGTATCGGCTCTTCACGGAGATGCAGGGCACCGTGAAGGGTGTTACGGGCGCGATCGATTCGGTCCTTCGCGAGGCCGGCGATATTCAGCGCGGCGTCGACAAGAGCTTTGAACAGCTCGATAAGCTCCTCGACCAATAATTCCTGGTCGCGGTTTTCTCCTCTAACCTCCTTGACTCAGTGTCTCCGTGGTTCCTCTTCTCCTAATTATCGACTTCGCCGCAATCGCCGCTCGGCGAGGCGTTTCGTGCCTTCAGCGAGCCGCCGCCGCTCGTCGGGTGTTTCGGGTATGAGATTCGGCACTTCACGCGGCCGACTCTTCCCGTCGATCGACACAAACGTAACGTACGCGCTCGCCGTGTGACGCCGCTCTCCCGTCTCGGGCGACTCGCTCCAAATCTTCACGCCGACTTCCATTGAAGATCGCCCGACCGCGTTTACGCTCGAACGCAACACGACGATGTCGCCGAGCCGCGCGGGCGCAAGAAAGTGCAGCTCGTCCATCGACGCCGTTACGACGTCACTCTGCGCGTGCCGATGCGCCGCGACACCGCCACAAATGTCGATCCACTGCATCACTTTTCCGCCAAAAACTGTTCCGTGATGATTGGTGTCACCCGGCAACACAACCTGCGTCATCTCCACTTGCGACGTCCGCACCGTTCGCCCGGATCGCGCATGACCACCTTTCTTCTTCTTCGCTTTCACGCACTCGCCGCCGGTCGCTTTGCGACGAGGTTTCCGTACGCGAGCGCCTGGTCTCGCCCGCGTCGCTTCGCTTGATAAAGCGCCTGGTCGGCTCGCTCGATCAACATCTCTCGATCCCGCGCGTCGTTTGGATACGTGGCGATGCCGAGTGAAATCGTGACAGACAGCGTGCCGATGTCGGACCGGAAGAGCTCACGGGCGACATCGGTTCGGATGCGCTCCGCGACCTGGAGCGCTCCCGCGGTGCTCGTCTCTTCAAGAACAATCGCAAACTCCTCGCCCCCATATCGCGCGACAACATCGATCTTTCGCGCCGACGCCGCGAGAATTCGCGCGACGCCCTTGAGCACGGTGTCGCCAACAGGGTGACCATACGTGTCGTTCACGCTCTTGAAGTGATCGATGTCGCAGATGATGAGCGCAACGGGTCGCGTTGTTCCGCGCGCGGCACGGTCAGACCGCCGAAGCGAATCGTCGAGTCGCTCCTGAAATCGCCGGTGGTTGAGAAGGCCCGTGAGTCCGTCCGTGGTCGCGAGTTCCTGCAAGCGCTCGTAAGTGCGCGCGTTTTCAAGCGCAACCGCCGCCTGGTTCGCGATGACCCGGAGCATGTCGCGCGCATCGGCCGGGAAGGCGTTTGAAATGGTCGCGCCGAGGACAAGAGTTCCGATCGCTTCGTCGCGCACGATGAGCGGCAACGAGAGGACCGAAGCGTAAGGCCGCATCGGCACATCAACCGCGAAGAGACGATTCGCATCGGCGCTGACACCATCGATTCCGGGCAGCGGGTGACGATTCTTAACGGTCATCGCGACGAGCCCGCTGTTGTCGTGAAACGATGTCCCCATAAGCTTTTCCGCGTCGCCGCCTTCTGCGGCAACGATCTCGTGCCGCCGCGCCCGCGCGTCATACGACGTCAAGGCACCAAATTCGAACGACGCGATTTCACGAGCGGCCGCGAACGTCACAGCGATAACGTCTTGCAGCGAGACAACAGAATTCAGCCGCGCGCTCGCTTGGTAAAACTTTTCGTGCTCGTACTTTCCGCGTTCGACCGCTCGAAAGAGGCGTTCGTTTTCAATGATGCGTAAGAGAAGCGTTGCCGCGTTTCCCAGCAACAACTCCGCGGCTTCGTTGAACGGGCGATCGTCAACGCGATCGACCGCGAGAACGCCGCGAACGTGCGGAATCGGATGTGAGGTGTTTTCGTCGCGGGCGCGGGAATACTCAAGGAGCGGAACGCCGAGAAACGCGCGAACAGGTGACGCGCCGTCGTAGAGGGGAAGCCGAAAACCATCGCGAAGGTGCGCGAGGTTAACAGGGGCGCGTCGCTGCAGGATGCCGCCGAAGACGCCGGACGTCGCGGGGATCGCGGGCGCGATGGGAAAGTCGACGCCGACGCGTTCCTTCACGCGCAAGTGGGTTCCCGCGGCATTTTGCCAAAGCAACGTGACGCTGCTTGCGTCGAGCGCGCGCGCGACAAGCGACAAGATCTGAAACGCCGACTCCTCGATGCTGTGGACCGCGCCTTGAAGAAGGATCCGCGTGACGTCGTCTCGGCTTCGCGTGTCGGCGCCGGGAAGAGAAGTTGAGATGAGACGGTACTCCATCGCTTCCGATCGTATTTTTCGCAGCTCGTCGTCGACGCGCTCACGCGACTCTTGTCGGGTGCGGACGATCTCGAAGCGAATCAGAAGGGACGGGAGAAAGCCGGCGATCGCGAACGCGACCGTGTGTCCGACGATCAACGTAGTTCCGACATCGGGAAACGCGAAATGGAAATAACGCGCGGCTTCGACGCCGGCCGTTGCAATGATGACGAGCGCAAAGAGGCGTGTTTCGCGAAGCGTCGCGAGCGCAAAGGCCGCAAAAAGTGGCACTGCGGCACCGGGGCCAGCCGGTCCGCCCAGGATGTCCTCAACGAGAAGCGACAGCGCGAGACCTTGAGCTGAGAAAAGCGTGGCGGCGATCGCGCGACGCCGGACGTTGGCGCGACGAATTCGGAGAAGTGCCGTTGCGAAAAAAACGGCGGCCGCGATTCCGGCAAGCACCAAAGAATGAGGGGTCGCCCCCACGGTGCTGATGTCGCGCAACGAACCCGTGACGACAAGGGCGCCGGATGCGCTGAGCCCCAGAATGGGAACGACGACCTTGAGGAGGCGTATCAGCGCGCGCCCCGCCTGTTCGCCAACCGATGAGGTGGCGCTTGGCGGCGAACGCCGTACGGGTCGGCGAATGCGGTTTCCTGTCGAAACCGCGCTCAACGCGACCCCGCGGCTTGAAGGGAAATGCTGGGTCGCGTTTTGACACGTGGCCGCTGCCCGGGGCTGTCAAAGACGATAAAGACCTCGCGATCGTCAATGAGCGAGAGCTCGTCGCGGATCGCCTTTTCGAGGACGAGTGGGTCGTCCTTGAGTGCGTCGACTTCTTCGCGCAGGTCTCGGTTTACGGAGGCGAGAAGATCGTTTGCGCTCTTGCGTCGCGACAATTCAGCTTTAACGTCTGCGAGGGCGCGGAGGGAGCCGCCACCCAGGAAAACGCCGGCCAAGGTTGTCACGAGCGTCACAAGGGCGACGAGCAGAACGCGGTTCAGAAGTCGGGACTTACCATCACTCGCCGGATCGATCATGAGCCGTCGCAATTATAGATGGTTTTGGGTTGGGTCTCAAAAAAAGTCGCGGCACCGTGACCGTTCGAGATTCCGGGTCTTTCGCCAATTGGAAGAAATCGAAGTGGCGAGTCCTAAGTTAATCATGTATACTTCGCCGTTTCTTTGATGGGGACTGAATTCGGATAATGTTGTCGAGCGGAAAACGGGTTTATGGGGCGCTTTGGGCGGTTGCTGCAATCGGAGCTGTTTCGCCGGCGGTCGGTATCGCGGGTGCGTTCCGTGGCGAAGTTCCGGTCGACGTAACGGTGGCGGTCGCTCCGGGGGCGGATCCGTGCGGAACGGTCTCGCGGCTCTCGGCGTCGCTTGGTGCCATGGGTGTTGCGCGGAGTGGTCGCGCGCGCGCGGCGCAAGGCGTTCGGGTTCGCCTTTCACGTCATGCTTTGAGTGCGCCTTGGACGGTCGCCGTTGCGGACGGTCGAGGGGAACGGGCGATTCGGCGCGTGATGTCGAATGGCGTTTGCGCGGAGGAGTCGGCGGTCGTTGCGGCGGTTATCGAGCGCGCGGTACGCCCGGTTTGGATTGAGGCGCGGCGGGGGATGCGTGGGGTGAGGAAGAAGACGGGAGAAACCACACCCGAGAAGGATCGACAGGAATGCGCCAAGCATCTAGGGAGAGCGGACGCTCCAAGTTGGTGTCGCGGCAGTGCCGCGCAGACACAGAGGAATGGAGATCTGAAGGAGAAGGAACAGAACGGGAAGACACAAGAGCGGGGAACGACTACGGCTGCGGAGGCGGAGAAGGTGGTTGCGCCGATTTCCCTCGGCGATGCGATCGAGCCGCCGGGGCCACACCCGGAGCGGCCGTCGATTGTTTCGCGCGTGACGATTGGGGATCTTGAAGTTCTGACGCTTCCAAGCGTTGAGCTTTTGTTCTCGTCCGCGCTGGCGGGCGGGATGACGAGAGAAGCCCAGGGGGGGATCGCGGTTGGATTCCGCCACAGTTTTTCGCGACTCTTTTCAAACCGGGTTTACCTCGGGTGGCGAACGCCGGAAACGCGGTCGGGACTGACGGGTGCTGTGCGCGCCCAGTTTCTTCGGCTGATCGACGCCGTGGGATTTACGCCGTTCCGATTTCGACTTCGTTTCGAGGCGCTCGTCGCTCTTCAACTCGTCTTCGCCGAGATCACATCGGGAGACGGGTCCGCTGTCAGCCCCAACATGGGCCTCGGCTTCGGCGTCGCGTTCACGTTTCCGGTTGGTCGATGGTCGATCGACGTCGCGCTCCGGTTGACGCCGTTTTTCGCGGAGCAGCGCTTTTTCGTCGGTGGCAATCAAGTGATGAAGCTCGGTGCGTTTGACGGAGAGCTGTCGCTCGGGGGCGCCTATGCCTTTTGAACAATCGGCGCGCGGCGGTCACAAAGGTAAGGGTGTGGGACAAACGGCGACGGCGGTGAGCTCGGCGGCAATTGCGATGGTTGAGGGTCGTGCGTCGGCCGAGGCGTTCGATTGGCGCGGTTTTTATTCCGAGAACTGGCAATGGATTGCACGGGTTGTGCGGCGCTTTGGCGGCCCGGGGCTCGACGTCGAGGAAGCGGTTCAAGACGTGTTTTTGGTGCTCGTCGATCGGCTGCGCGAGTTTGAAGGGCGAAGCGAGCTTTCGACGTGGGTTTATCGGGTTGCGATGAACGTTGCGTCGGAGCATCGGCGGCGCGCGTGGCGAAAACGGCGGCTTGCGGCCGCGTGGAATGTGGTTGCGTTTTGGCGCGAAGGGGCGGCGTCTCCGGCGCGTGACGCCGAGCGGAAAGATGAGATTGCGATGGTGCACCGGGCGCTTGCGACGCTGTCCGAAAAGAAGCGGCATGTGTTTGTCCTGTGTGAGCTTGAAGAGATGTCGAGCGACGACGCCGCGGCGGTGCTGAACGTTCCGGCCGCGACCGTGCGGACGCGGCTTTTCCACGCGCGGAAGGAGTTCGCGGTGGCGATTGAAGCGATGGGAGGTGGCGAATGAATCCGAATGTCGCGGAAATCGTTCGCCGGGCAAAGGAGATTGAGGCGGAACCGCTTCCCGCGGTGATGGGGGCGCGGATTCGGGCGCGAATCGAGGAGCGATTATCGGAGTCGGGAGCGCGGCGATTTACGTCGTGGCGGTGGTTGGTGCCCGCGACGGGCCTCGCGGCCGCGACGGCGGTTGTCGCGCTGCTCGTTGTAAATGGGTCGGCCACCGGCGATTTTTCGAGTGGTGAGAGCGGGCGTGTCGTTGCGATTTCGGATGTCGTCGAAGCGACGCTTGGGCCGGAAAGCCGCGTCCGTGTTGAATCGGCGAGCGAGGTGACGCTTCTTCGTGGGCGCGCAAAGTTCGCCGTGAAGAGGCGACCCGCCGGTGAGCGGTTCGTTGTGGTTGCTGGGGCGGTCACGGTCGAAGTTGTGGGGACGGTGTTCGAGGTGCTTCGCGAACCGGTTCGGGTGCGCGTCAGCGAGGGGCGCGTGCGCGTGCGGGCGAGTGGTCGCGATTGGATGGTGGGCGCGGGAGAGGAATGGGGAGCGGGGACGGGAGCGGGCGCTGGAGCGGATCCGGGAGCGGGAGCGGATGCGGTTGCGGAGGCGGATGCGGGAGCGGTTGTGGTAGCGGGCGCGGGCGCGGATGCTGGAGCGGGTTCGGACGCGGGATTTGATCGCGCGGCGGAGCTTATTTCGGCGGGCGATATAGCGGGGGCGCGGCGGATCTACGAGGCGATTGCCCGTGGTGATTCGCTGAGCGCGGAGACGGCGCTTTACCTGCTTGGACGGCTTGATGCGCAGCGGCTTGGTCGTCCGGCCGATGCACTCGTCGCGCTTCGTGAAATGGAGCGGCGGTTTCCGCGCGGGAGACTCTCGCGCGAGCGGGACCTCTCCCTCATTGAAGCGCTTTTTGCGACGGGGCGGTGCGCGCAAGCCAGGACGGCGGCGGCCCGTTTTCGCGCGGCGTATGGGCGCGCGAACGATGCCGACGTTGAACTCAAGCCGATTCCAGGTGGACCGTGCAAATGAGTTTAGCGTTTGAACAAACGAGACATGACGGTCACTAAGGTAGGCAAATGAGTTGGAGGTGTGACGTGGTTCGAGTGAAAACTGTGTGGCGAATTCGAGGCGCGCTGGTTGTGGCCCTTGGCTCTGTAGCCGCGTGTATCGACACCGTGGAGCTCGGAAACGGCGTAACGGGCGTCAGCGGCGCCGTTTCGATTTCGACGCGCGGGTATCACACGTGCGTTGCAACGGCGACGGGGGGCGCGAAATGCTGGGGGCTCAACAAAGACATGCAGCTCGGCGACGAAGATCCTTACACGCTTACGAAGGTAGAGCCGGTCAGCGTTCGGTCGTTGTCGAGCGGAGTCAAAGATGTTGTGGCTGGAGAAAACCACAGTTGCGCCTTGCTTTTGGATGGAACGGTCGAGTGTTGGGGCGCGTCGTACTTCGGGCAAGTGGGTGCGGGGCTTAAAGTCCCGATCGTTCCGAACCGCCAGAAGGTGGCGGGCCTTACCGATGTCAAGCACCTCTTCGCGGGGAATCACCACACGTGCGCGCTCGTCGTGTCGGGCGCGATCAAGTGTTGGGGATGGAACAACTATCAGCAGCTTGGTGACGGAACGAGTGAAAACCGCGCGGAGCCCGTCGAGGTCAAGGGGTTGGGTGGAACGGCAACTGTCGTTGCGGCGGGCGAAATGCACTCGTGCGCGGCGCTTGCGGCGGGCGGCGTCAAGTGCTGGGGGAACAACACGCAAGGCGAGCTCGGGAATGGGCGACGCGGTGAGCTGGGCGCGGGGCCGGTCGATGTTGTGGGGATTCGCGAGCGTGTCACGGCGCTTTCGGCGGGGCGCGGGTACACGTGTGCGGTGACGGAGGCGGGCGCGGTCAAGTGCTGGGGGTGGAATTTTGACGGCATGCTTGGGGACGGAACGACGGTTGATCGCGAAACGCCGGTCGACGTGCGCGGGCTGGCGAGCGGGTTCGTCGGGGTTTCGGCGAGCGCGCGGCACACCTGCGCGTGGAGCAATCAAGGCGAAGTTTGGTGTTGGGGGCACAACTGGGCGGGCGAGGTTGGCGACGGGACATCGACGAACATTCGCTTGAGCCCCGTGCGTGCGGCGGGCGTCGGTGGCGATGTGGTGCGCGTGGCCGTTGGCGTTTACCACACGTGTGCGCTGACGCGGGGTGGCGTCGCGGTCTGTTGGGGCGCGAATAATTTTGGCGCGCTTGGGAGTGGGACGACGCAGGATCGGTTGCCCGATGGGACGCTGCAAGGCGGCGGGCGCGTGAACTGCCAGTAGAGTAAGGGAAAAGCGAAAGGAGGAGGAGACGATGAAAAAGTGGATGGCGCCGTTGGCGCTTGTAGTGGCGTCGTGTGGTTCGGAACCGATCGATTTGGGGCCTGGGTCGGGCGACGTTCAGGCGCTTTTCGGCGAGTGGAAGCAGGCGGACCCGGTCACGGGGCGTGTTAAGGTGCGAATCACCGCACGCGAGGACGGAACTTTTTTGGTCGACGAGGTCGAGCGAAACAAGCAGACTGTGGGGACGTTTTCTGTTGTTGGGCAGACGCTCACCTTCAATAGGGTCAAGGATTCGGGGGAGCGAATCTCGGCATCGGCGTTCTTTTATGCGGCCGATGGGACGCTTGCGTTTGGAGAAGGGGTTCTGTTGGCTGAGTCGCAAGGCGCAGGGTTCGTCAGGACATGGACGGGGTTTGAGCAGAGTGAAACGCGTGACGCCACCGGGAGTGTGATTTCGCGAAGGAGCGAAACAACGCGTGTGACTGTGCGCGCGGACGGAACGATTTCGCTGGCATCGGAAAAAACGGGGTTGTCGTCGACGTCGGCGCCGACCCGCAGCGGTCGCGAGGGGCGCTACACCGAAATTGCCGAGGGGAAGTACCGCGTGACGTGGGCCGGCGAGACGCGGTCGTTTGTCGTGCGGCTCGTGGGCGGTGGTGCGTTCGCGACGGACGAATCGATCTTCACGCGGTGACTCGCGTTACGACTTCATCGCGGCAAGCGCGGCGGCGATCTCAAGCCGGTCCCCGGCAGGCCGAGTCGTTGAACAAACGCGGCACGACAGTCACTAATGAAGGTAAGATCGACCGGAAACGATGTAGCTGAGGTGTGCCCTGAATCGTAGGATAGAAAGATGGTGAATTCGCGCGTTGGCTGCAGTTGTCGCGCTGGGCGCGGCGGCGTGCATCAACAACGTTCACCTCGGGCCTGACCTCGACTCCGGCGCTCTCTTCGACTCTGGCGCTTATGTGCCGGCACTACCTGATGCGTCTGGAAACTGCTACGGAGACCCCGTCCCAGGTGTTCAAGGTTTCGTGTGTCCCGATGGAACGTGTGCTGACCCCAGTCGTGGTCTGCCGTGCGGTGGTTGGTGGAAGCCGGCTTGCAACGACCGGACGATTGGTTCCGCATTCTGTCCGCAAGGTGCGTATTGCGAAAGCGACCTTTTTTCTGTGTGCGGTTCCAACACGTGCGTCTCGAGTTGGTACAGCGAGGATGGCGGCGTCTGTGTTTTTGATGGCGGGTCGATTCTTGAAGAGCCGGATGGAGGAGCGGCGGATGGGGGCGGGTGGTCGACTTGTTGCGAAGGCGGTCATATTGTTGGCTGTTTCAGGCTCAATGCGCCCACGTGGAACCAAACGTACCTTACGTGTTCCGGTGGAACGTGCTTTGGGCTCGATGGGGGGGGTGTCTTTAGTAAATCTTGCCCAGATGGCGGAGCAGCGGATGGCGGTTAATGTTCGCTGAGCCTTCGGCGAGCTGCGCGCCGTGGACGGGGGCGTCTCTCGACTGTCGCCTACTTGGTGAAGGCGGCAAGCGCGGCGGCGTAAACCTCTTTGAGCGGCACCCCGGCCGCCTCCGCGACGCGACGTGCTGAATCGTATTCGGGCGCGGCGTTCAGTTGTTTTCCCGCGAGGCGCCCGACCTTAACGGTGACTCGACCGAACGCTGTTTCGACTTCCACCGTTTCGCGAGCGAGCGCTGTGCGGGTGACAGGCGTTGCGCGAACGCCGAGCGTCGTCGTGTTTGTGAAAAAGGCGCGTTCGATCGCAGCCCGTGCGGCAAGGGGCGCGAGGGCCGACAAGAGATGCGCGGGGCGGCCCTTCTTCATGATGATGGGTGTGAGCCAGACGTCGATCGCGCCAGCCGCTACGATGTGCGCGAAGGCCGCGTCAAACCACTCGGGGTTCATGTCGTCGATGTTTGCTTCGAGGACGACAAGCTCTTCGCGCGGTGCAGATTCGGAGATCGTTGAATCACCCAAAATGACGCGGAGGAGGTTCGGGCGAGGCAGGCTGCGATGTCCCGCGCCATACCCTTCGCGTTCGAGCGTCATCGCGGGCTGCGGACCATAGGCGTCGACCCACGTCGCAAGAAACGCAGCGCCTGTCGGCGTGACGGTTTCGACGGCGGCGTCGATCCCGCGCGTTGCGGCGCCGCGGAGGAGACGCACGGTTGCCGGTGCGGGGAGCGGGATTTCGCCATGCTGTGAGCGCCCAACGCCGCGTCCGAGGGGAACGGGTGACGCGACGATGCGGTCGGGGTTGATCGATTCGATGGCAGCGGAGGCCGCCACGATGTCGATGATCGAATCGTCGGCGCCAACTTCGTGAAACGTCACGTCGGCCGGTGCGACGCCGTGAATGGCGCCCTCGGCTTCGGCGAGCTTTTCGAATACAGCGAGTGCCCGTTTGCGAACGGCCACTGCAAGGGGTGCCTTCTCGAGCATCTCCTTAATCACGCGAAACGTCCGGTGCGAATGGTGCGTGCTCATCCCGTGACCGTGAACGTGGTCGTCGTCGTGCGCGTGATCGTGGTCGTCGTCGTGATTGAACACGTGAGCGTCCTCGATCACATCGACCCGCGTTGCACCGATCCCATTGACCTCCGTGCGCGCGGCTTTTAGCGACCACCCCGCAAGCGAAAGAGCCCCCACGGCGGAGTCGACGGCGACCCGATCCGCCCCCGCATCGAGGAGCGCCGCGACGGTCATGTCACCGCTCATGCCGCCGATAATGTCGAAGTAAACGATCCTCAAGGCGCCTCCCCACGCTTTCGGTTGATGAGGCTCGCGACGCTCGCTGCCCCGAAGCCGTTGTCGATGTTCACGACGCTGACGTTAGACGCGCACGAATTAAGCATCGCGAGCAGCGCGGCGACGCCACCAAAACTCGCGCCGTATCCGACCGACGTCGGCACCGCAATCACCGGCCGCGCGACGAGCCCACCCACGACGCTCGCGAGCGCACCCTCCATCCCGGCGCAGACGATCACGACTTCCGCACCGTCGATGGTGGCGCGATGGTTCATGAGTCGATGAATCCCCGCTACGCCGACATCGTAAATGCGAACGATCTCGTTCCCCATCATCGTCGCCGAAATCGCGGCCTCCTCGGCAACCGGCAGATCGCTCGTCCCCGCTGAAACAACGGCGATCGTCCCGCGGCCGACGTTTTCAATTTCGCGCTGCTTCAAAACAAACGTTCGTGATGTGCGATCGTATTCGCCGCCACACGCCGCGATGACTTCGCCGCCCTTCTCAGCGTCAAGTCGCGTCGCGAGGAGGTTCACGCCCCCTTTCGCGAGCTCGCGGATAATGGCGATGATCTGCTCGGCTGTCTTCCATTCGCCGAGAACCACCTCCGGAAACCCCGTTCGAAGCGCGCGGTGGTGGTCGACATGCGCAAAACCCAAATCGGCAAAGGGAAGCGTGCGAAGTCGCTCGAGCGCGGCCTCCGTCGAGCAGCGCCCCGCGGCGATTTCTTCGATAAGCTCGCGAAGGCGCGTCGCGTCCATCTCAAATCCTCCGTTCACCCTTGCGGTAACTTCGAATGACCATTTCCGCTGTCCCCGCATCCAGCAAAACAGACCGGCCGTGGGCGCCCCCGACGTCGCGTCCCTCGACAGGAATTCGAAGGTCGTTTAGCGTCCCGTTTGCGACGGCAATGTTTCGCTCGCCGATCGATCGGCGCGACGGATCCTCAAGCGCCGCAAACATTTGCGCGCCGCCCGCGATTTTCGCCGCGAGTCCCGTGGCGCGGCCGCCCTGGCGCACGAGCTCCTCGACCAAGAGACCGATCAATCGGTCGACGTATTTTTTGGGGTCGTCGGTTCCGGGCCCCTTGGCAAACTCGGGAAGCATGCCGTGCGCAAGGCCCGCGATTCCGACCCGCGTATCAAATATCGCGACCGCAAGGCACGACCCAATTCCGTATGACGACAGCACATCGGGGGCGTGCGCGACCCGGAAATCGGCCATGCGGACTTGGACCTTTGTCAAGCGCCCTCCAGCGCCTCAACCCATTTCCGCAGCGATTTGAGCGAAGGAATCAAGAGGAGGAGCCCGCGATAGGGTCCGCCCGCGTCGTGAAATTGCGTTTCCATGACGAAGGCAAAATCGCTTTGGCTCCCAATGTCGCAGAGCACGGTGTCGATGATCGAGCCCGCCATGTCTTCCGCAAGGAGTGGAACTTGCGGCACAACGGTCAGCTTAATGAGACGAGCCGCGGCCGTGAGAAAGGCGCCCGAGATAATGTTGGCCGCCTCGCAAAGAGCCGCGCGTCCCATCTCCGACAGGTCGCCGGATGGATCGTCGGGATCCGTTGCGCCGAGGCGTCGGGCGAACGCGCGCGCGTCGTCACTCGATAACGCGAGGAGAACGATGCCGTCTGAATCGCCGTGAAGCTCCTGCAAGATGCCGACGACCGGAGACTCGGGTCCGCCGAGGAGCGCCGGCACGTCCGCGAGCGACGCGACAAAAACACGTGGCACCTCCATCGCGATTCGTCGGCCGGTCATTTGCGCAAGCGCCGTTGCTGCGTGGCCGCCGCCGACCGTGCAAACCTCGCGCAGCGCGTCGAGGACCAATGAGCCGGGGCGTTCCAGTTTCACGTCGTCACGCATAGCGTGAGAGTTTCGGAACGTCCAGTATGAAGGTGGGGCGCCCGGTTCCGAGGATCGTCGCGCCGGAGAGTCCATCGATTCGTCCGAGCAGCGAGCCGAGTGGTTTTACGACGACTTCCTCTTGGCGCAGAATCTCGTCGACCGCGACGCCGATCGGCGCTGTTTCGCGTTCGATCAAGAGAAGGTACGTCGACGCGGGGGTCTCTGGGGTGGCTGCGGATTGAACATCAAGCCCGAGGATTCGCGCAAGATTAACGACGGGGAGGAGCCCTCCGCCGTGACGGACAAACGCGTTGCCCCGGTTACGTTCGATTTCGGTCACTGGGACGAGGAGCGAGGCGCCGACGGACCCGAGCGGGATCGCAAATGTCTCGCCGGCCGCGCGGACGAGGAGCACACGGATCGTCGCGACCGTGAGGGGGAGGCGGAGCCGTATTGTGGTGCCGAGCCCGACGCGGCTCACGATCTCCAGCGAGCCGCCAATCGCTTCGACGGAGGCGCGAACGATATCCATGCCGACGCCGCGCCCAGAGGTGTCGGTGACCGTCGCAGCCGTTGAGAATCCCGGCATGCAAACCAAATAGATGATTTCCTCGTCATCCATCTTTTCAAGGCGTTCGTCCGGGACGATGCCGCGCGCACGCGCGACGGATCGGATTACGTTCGGATCGATTCCAGCGCCGTCGTCTGAAACCGTGATGAGAACTTGATCGCGAAGCCGGTGCGCGTCGATCGATAAGCATCCCTCGGGAGACTTTTGGGCCGCGCGACGGGCCGGGGCCGCCTCGACGCCGTGATCGACCGCGTTTCGGACAACGTGAAGGAGCGGAGAATCGATGGCGTCGACGATGGAGCGATCGACTTCGATGTCCGCGCCGGCGACCTGGATTTCGACCTGCTTCTCACGGCGACGTGCGACATCGCGAACGACGCGGGGCAGGCGGTCGAAAAGGGTGCTGAGCGGGACCATGCGGAGTGCGCGAACCTGATCGTTGATATCGCGCGAGACGACGTCGAGCCGGTCGGCGGCTTCTTCGAACGGAAGGCTCTGCGTGCGACGCGCGAGTTCACGGAGGCGTCCTTGCGCGATGAGGAGCTCGCCGACGGCGTCAAGAAGGCGATCAAGGATTTCGGTGCGCACGCGGATGCTGCGATCTGGTGTTGGTGAGACCGGCGTTTGTGCGAGCGCGGGTGTGGGGGCGGAAACGGGAGCGGCGGCGGGTGCGGAGGCGGTAGCGGTAGCGGTAGCGGAGGCGGTTGCGGAGGCGGGAGCGGTGACGGGTACTGGTGCGGGTGAGACGACGGCGATCTCGACGTCGTGAATGCCCCGAACCGCGGATTCGATTTCGTGCTGCGTTCGCTCCGTCGATATCTCGGCCGTCAGCAGCCCACGAAACTGCCCAGCCCGCAGCGATTCGAGCGACGGCGAGAGATCGGTGATTTCGCCAAGACCGGCCAAACGGTGCTGGATGAGAAACGCGCGGGCCGCGGGCGCCGCACATCCGGATCGCAATCGAACCTCAACCCGAAACGTGGTGCTGTCGTCGTCCGGAGCGGGAGCGGGAATTTGACGCGAAGACTCGGAGACGCCAAGAGAAGAGGTTTCTTTCACAGCGTCTTTATGGCTTGGCACCTCTGCGCGGAATTCCTTTGTGGTTGTGGCATCCGATGCAGAAACGGCCGCCGCTGCAATGCGTACGCGCGATAAGTCGGCCGCCTGCGTGAGCGCATCCACCAGAGCGTGCGCAACCGCGGTCGCCTCAATCTTCCCTCCCTGTTCGATGGTTTGAATCATCGCGCCGAGCGTGTCGATGCAATTCGTCAAGAGATCGGCAACGCCGGGATCAAAGCGAACCGCGCGACGGAACTGGTCCATGAGGTCTTCCATCTTGTGCGCGATATCAACAATCGGCTCAAATCCCATCGACGCCGACATCCCTTTGATCGAGTGGATCTCGCGAAACGCGCGGTCGATGGCGTCGCGATTGGTCGGCGAACGCTCGAGCTCGAGAATGTCCTTCTCGAACAGCCGAAGGTTCTCGGCCGCTTCGCTAACGAAAAGCGCCCGGTATTTTGAGGTGTCCAATTTTTACGGGAAAAGGGCGCGCACGATTTTGAGAACTTCGTCCGATCGAAACGGCTTCGTGATGAAATCTTTCGCGCCGGCGTTGATCGCCTCCATGACGAGCGACTCTTGCCCCATCGCGCTGCACATCACCACAACGGCCCCCGGCCGAAGCGTGCAAATCTCGCGCGTCGCCTCGATTCCATTCTTGTGCGGCATGACGATGTCCATGGTCACGAGGTCGGGCGAAAGCTGGCGAAACCGCTCGATCGCTTCGACGCCGTTCGCGGCCTCGCCGGCAACTTCAAAGTCGGTGCCGTTGAAGACGTCGCGGATCATGTTCCTCATGAACACCGAATCATCCACGATGAGTACGCGCTTCGACATCAATCACCCCTAATCAAAGAAGCTTTCGAGGTTTGTCATTACTTTGTCGAGGAACAGTCTTTCAGCGGTCCCGCGCCCCGTCAAGACAGATCCCGATGCGTCCGGCGCAATCGATTCGACCGATTCAATTGCGTCGACGATGAAACCGACCTCGCCGCGTCGCTCAACGCTGGTGAGGACGAGGCTTGTCGCCGTAATTTTTGTGCGCGGCGCGTTGAGGAGGTGCGCGAGATCAATGACCGTTACGATGCGACCCCGGCGGTTGACGACGCCGAAAACAAAATCGGGCGCGCGCGGAACCGGGACGAGATCCGACAGCGGGCAAACTTCTTGAATGAGGCGCGCGGACACGGCGAATCGATCGCGGCCGAGGCGAAAGAGGAGAGCGAGCTCGCCTTCCGTCGATCCGCCGCCGGCAAAGGGGAATGCGCCGTCTGTCTCGGCACCGTTGGCCATCATAGCTTGAAGCGCAGGACCGCCGCCTCAAGCCGACGTCCGAGCTCAGCGAGGTCCTGAGCCTCTTGCGCCATCCCATGAATGTTTCCGGACTGCTCCTCGGTGGCGGCCGACACCTGCTCCGTTGCGGCCGCATTGTTCTCGGCGACCTGCGAGATGTGCTCCATCGCTTTCACCATTTCGTCCGCGGCGCTGAGCTGCGCCTTAACGCCCTGCGAGATTTGCTGCACGCGCGCGGCTCCCGTGACCGCCATCGTCTTGATTCCGTCGAGCGTGCGGACGATTTCCGAAACCACCTCGCGACCGTCCGCCAAATCCCGTGTCGAGTTGGCGACTGCCGCGACGACTTTATCGCTCTCGTGCCCCAGCGCGTCGATGAGCGCCGCGATTTGATCCGCCGAGCGCGCCGACCCTTCGGCCAATTTTCGGACCTCCTCCGCAACGACGGCAAACCCACGCCCCGCCTCGCCCGCGCGTGCTGCCTCGATGGTGGCGTTTAAGGCGAGGAGATTCGTTTGCTGCGCGACGTTCGTGATGACGTCGACGATCTTATGAATTTCGCCCATCTTCTCGCCAAAGTGAAGAACGAGTTCGCCCGCGCGCTCCATGCTCTCGAAAACGGACCGGATCTTTTCGGCCGCGTGCTCGGCCGCGACCCCTCCTGTTTGCGCCGCATTCGACGTCGACTGTGAGGCCGACACGGCATCGTCCGCCGATTGCGACGTTTTTCGCATCGTCGCCGTTATTTCGTCGATGAGCTGGCTTGTCCGTTCGACGACTTCGTTCGTTTTCTCGGCGCCGCGTGCAACCGATTCGATCGAGCCCGCGATTTCGGACGCCGAGGCACTGGCCCCTTCCGCTGAAGACGAAAGCTGCGTCGCCGACCCCGCGACCTTCTGCGCGGCGTCCTGTATGATGACCGCGAGGTCGCGCAAGCTCTGGAGCATGCGGTTCACCGACAGCGCGAGTTCGTCGAGTTCTCGGGCACGCTCCTGATGTGGCAGCTCAACAAAACGCGAGAGATCGCCCTTGGCGACATTTTGCGCGGAAAGCGCAACGCGACGCAGGCTGCGGATAATGCCATCGGAAACGATCGCCGAGACGAACCACGCGACAACGATGCTAAACGAAATCGATGTGACGACTTGGATCCATTTCGCGGTGTCGGGAACCGCAGCGAAAAGGAGCGGCGTCAAGAAGAAGACGATGATGAACGACGCGAGGACAATGAGGTTTGCCAGAACGAGGCGCGTTCGAACGCGTGGCGGCGGTTTAGCGGCGAGGGCATCCCACGTCGTTGGGGGCGTTTCTTCGGGGGCGCCCGCGGTAACGGCATCGCCGCTCTGGGAGATGCCTTGCGAGCCAGGTGCGCGCACGGCGTTGCCAATGTCGTTGCCGGTCGTGCCCGACAAAGGAGGCGTCGTCGCGAGCGACTTCGATCTTGGCCTACTCGGCCGCACCGGTTGCGCCTTTTCGCTTTTGGTAGATTTTTTCCTTGGGGTCGATGCACGTGACGAGGCGCCGTGCGACCGACGGCAACGCTTCGGCGCGACCGAGCACAAGGAAACCGCCCTCGCGAATCGCGTCAATGAAACGCAAAATGCAGCGCGTCCGATCGGCGTCACGGAAGTAAATGAGGGTGTTTCGGCAGACCACGACGTCGAACCCGGCGCCGAGGATTCCATCGAGGAGATTCGCTTGGCGAAACCCAACGCGCGCGCGCGCGGCACCCGCGACGACCCATTCGTTGACAGAGACGCGCTCAAAAAACTCCTCGATAACCTCTGGCGGTACGCCCTCTAGGTGTTTCTCGAAGTAGACCCCGCGCTCGGCGTAACGGATCGCTTCGGGATCGATGTCGAGCCCGGTAACGCTCACGGAAACTTTCGCGCGATTGATAATCTCGTTGAAGTGTTGGAGCAGCAAGATGGCGATCGAGTAGGGCTCCTCGCCGGTTGCGCAGCCGGCCGACAACACGCGGAGTCCGGGGCGCTCGTCGCGTTCGATGATGGCGAAGAGTGGCCCAAACACTTTTCGACGCAGCGCTTCAAAGGTCGTGGGATTGCGAAAGAAACTCGTGACGTTAATCGTGAGGGCGTCAAGAAGGTTGTCGAGCTCGGTTGGCGTTCGTTTGACGAGGCGCAAATAGTTGTCGATGTCGCCGGTTTTCGTCGCGCGAACGCGCGATTCGACGCGCCGGCCGATGCAGCCGGGCTTGTACGACCAAAGGTCTATTTTTCGCGTATCGATAAGGTGGCGCCTCAGCCGCGCCATGGCGGTGTCGGGCGCTTTCGCATCGCCGCGATCGTCGCGTTGGGCCAATTCTTTTTTTGCCGCTGGAATGCGGTCACTCTATCTATCGTCTCCGGCGAGTGTCAAATCTATGGCAATCGATTGACGAGGCAGCGTGGGCCGCCGCCGCCTTTGCCGCAGAGTTCGCTTAAATCAACGTCGCGGATGACGTTAAGCCCGAAATCGGTTTTGACGCCGCGGGCAACGAGAAGGCCGCCGCCGCAGGGGAGCGAGTTGAGCGCGTAGGCGCGCGCTTCGTCGGGTGGAACCCAGACGACGTCGCCGGCGAAGTCGGCGAGCGCCTTTTCGTCGAGGTCGACGAACGCCTCGCGGCACGCGAAAAGGAGCCCCTCGACCCAAACGTGCGAAACGTCGCCATGGAAATACGGTTCCTGGATTTGGAGGAGGAGTGTTTCGGCGTTTGGAAAAAGCGTGCGCGCGACCCAATCGGCGCTGCCGCGATCGCTCCTCGGGCCGTAAGTGAGAATCACGCGGTCGTCGTCAAGAACGCAGATGTCGGCTTGTCCTTCCCACGTGTGCGGGACGTCGATGACTTCGAAGCCAAGCGACGCGACAAACGTGCGGATGAGTGCGCCTTCGCGTTGTCGGTGGGCGACTTTCATTCTTGAGAGGGCGAATTTTTTTCCGAACGCTTGGCCCCAGTTGGCCGCATACATGAGCCCCGTGTGAGGGGGTTCAACGTCTGGCGTGGGCAGCGGCAAGACTTCGCCACCCAGCGCTTCAATCGCTTGCTTCAAACTGTTCCATTCGACGCGCGCACTGACAGCGTCGGTTTTTGCGCGAGATTCGGATTTGAAGTTCTCGCCGCCGATGATTCGCCAGTTCGCCGGGGGAGGCGACATGAGAAAGCGTGTGCGCTTCATGAGTGGGAACGATAGGCCAATTTGGGGGGCCGGGGAAGGGCGGGAGCGGTTGCAGGAGCGGATGCGGGTGTCGTGCCGGAAGCGGCCGAGGTCGCTCTCAGGGGCTTTGCGGTCGCGCTCTCAGATCGGTCGCCGCGCGAAGGCCCTCCGATACGCCTGGCGTCGCCGCCGCGCCAACGTCGTCACATGAAACCACCTTCACGAACTCTTTCGGATCGAGCGCCTTGGCAAACGCGCGATCCGTGGCCGTCGCGTACGTCGCCAGGATTTCTCGAAGCGTCGCGTCATCGCCAGGATCGAGCGACCGAACGACGGCGCTCTCGGCGTGGAGGCGCCGCGCGAGGTCGGGGACGGCGCGTTGCCAAACGTAAATGACGCCCCCGGTTTGGCCGGACGCAAACACCGGTCCCACCGGTCCCAAAACAACACCGACGCCGCCCGTCATATACTCAAACGCATATTTGCCGGCCCCCTCGCACACGATGACGCCGTCGCTCATTCGCACGCCAAGTCGCTGCCCCGCGCGTCCCGCAACGAAAAGCTCGCCGCCCGTCATCCCATATCCGGCGGCGTTTCCAACGAGCGACAATCCGCCACTCGCCCCCGCTTCGAGAACTTCGCGCGGCGGCACGACGATGATACGCCCGCCCGACATCACCTCGCCAACAACGTCGTTCGCAAACCCCTCGAGTTTCATCGTCAGCCCGTCGACACACGCAAACGCAAAACCCTGACCCGCGTTACCGGTGAACCGCAGCACAATCGGGTGGGCCGGCGGCTTAAGGCTCATCTCACCTGCGAGCGTCGCGCCGCATGCGCGATCGAGCGTCGTGACGCGGAATTCGCGGTCGATCGGTCCCGCCCGGTGCGCTCGTACGACATCGACGATTCGTCGGTTGAGTGTTGTCGCGTCGCCCGTTGGACCGATGCCACACGAAGTCACCGTGGCGTTCGGGGCCAACGCGCTGTCGGAGTACGTTCGCGGGTCGACGAGCAGCTCCGTGAGCTCAACCTTGTCGGCACGCTCAAAGCCCGACGGGACTTGCTCGAGGAGGTCAACGCGGCCGCGCAATTCGCGTGGGTGTTTGAGGCCAAGCGCCGCGAGCCGCGCGCGAACGTCGCCGGCCAGAGCGAGCAGGTACGTCTGAACGCCGCGCTTCGCATCCTCGTAACGCTCCTCCTCGTCCGGCAACGAGCCGCCGCGCTCGAGAATGAAGAGGTCACGCTCGCCGCGCGCTTTCGGGACCATGAGGCGTTCCGCGACCGTGTCGTCTTGCGTCGTGATGCCGGCTGGGCAATTCCCCTTTGCGCACCCGTGACAATAGATACACTGCTCGGCCATCATGAGCGCCGTTCCCATCGCGACTTGGTCGGCGCCGAGCGCGATGAGTTTCACGACGTCTGCGCCCGTTTTAATCCCACCGTCGGCGCGTAAAACGACGCTCTCGCGCAGCCCGTTCACCGTCAGCGCCTGGTGCGCATCGCAAAGGCCGCGCTCAAGCGGCAACCCCGCGTGCTCAATCGACGACTGCGACGCCGCGCCCGTGCCGCCTTCGAATCCCGAAATCGCGATCACGTCGGCCCCCGCCTTGGCGACGCCAACGACGATGGTCCCGAGATCGGTTGTGGCTGGGCATTTGACGCTGATTCGCGCGCGCGGATTCACGGCTTTGAGGTTGTCGATAAGGAGCGCGAGATCTTCGATCGAGTAGATGTCGTGGTGTGGCGGCGGCGAAATGAGCGCGATGCCGGGGCGCGTTTTTCGAATCGTCGCGATTTCGACGACGACTTTCTCCGCTGGGAGCTGTCCGCCTTCGCCCGGTTTTGCGCCTTGCCCAATTTTGATTTCGATTTCATCCGCGTGAACGAGGTACCGCGCGTCGACACCGAACCTTCCCGACGCGACCTGTCGCGCGCGCGAGCGGTCCGCCTCCCAGATGCCGCCGCGATCGCGCCGAACGTCTTCGCCCCCTTCGCCGCTGTTCGAGAACGATTCGAAGCTGTTGAAGGCGCCGGCGATCGCGCGGTGTGCGGTGCGGTGAAGCGCTCCGTGGCTCATCGCGGCACCCCGCAACGTATCGCGAATGATGGTCGTCTCGGGCGCGACGTCGTCGAGGGGAATGGGTCGCGTCGTTTTTCGGAATTCCAGAAGATCGCGGAGATAAACCGCAGGCGTTCTTGCGACGAGATCGATGAATTCGGCGTACGCGCCTGGATTTCCGCGGGCCGCGAATTGAAGCGCCTGCCAAACTTCCTTTCGGTAGATCTTAGCGTCAACGTCGGTGAGCGGCGCACCGGTGCTCGCATCGCGGGCGCGCGCGACAATGTCCTCGTAAATGTCGCCGAGGTCGACGCCACCCAGTTTGCTGACGGTGCCGGGCAAGTGGTGATCGACGAGCGCGGGTGAAACGCCGATCGCTTCGAAGAGGCGACTCCCGCGGTAGGCGTCGATCGACGTGATCCCCATCTTCGACATGATTCGGCGGAGCGTCGCATCGAGGGCGCGAAAGAGGTTTTTGACGCCGCTTGGCTCGCCGGCGGCGGCTGCGATTCGCTCGAGCAAGTAAGGCGCCACAGCGGTTGCGCCATTCGCAATGAGAACGGCCGCGTCGTGGCCCTCGGAGACTTCGCCCGTTTCAACGACGATCGATACGCGGCGACGCAGCCCTTCGTGCGTGAGGGCGTTGTGGACAGCGCTCGTCACGAGAAGGATGGGAAGGGGAAGGATTGGGGGAGCAGGATCTTGACGCAAAGGCGCGGAGACGCCAAGGGAGGAGGTTTCAGTCTTTGCGTCTTTCCCTCTTTGCGCCTCTGCGTTGAAATCCCCCGCGGCTGCGGACTCCCGCCACGCGCCACCATCGGCGAGCGCGCGATCCGATAACACGAGGATGCTGGCCTTCTTTGCGCGGGCGACTTCAACAGCGTCCCGTGCCAGCTCCGCGATGCGGGCTGCGACGGTCTTGGCGCCGCCCTGGTCTTTGAAGGTCGACGACAAAACGACCGTCTTTGGGAGTTTTCGCGAGGCGGGTGCGGCAAGTTCGCCGACCTCCGCCTCCGTGAGGAACGGCGTGGGATGGCGGACCTGTGGGTAGATTCGGACGTCCGCGAGATCGTCGGTGAGTCGCGGTGAACGGCCGAGAAAAACGCCCAGGTCGATCGCCGAGCCCTCGCGGAGAGGGTCGATGGGCGGGTTGGTGACGACCGCGATGATCTGTTTCATGTACTTGAAGAGTGGTGGTCGTTGGCGCGAAAAGACGGCGAGCGGGCGGTCGAACCCCATCGAGATGACGGGCTCTTTGGCTTCCTTCGCCATGTGGCGTGCGGTGCGCACCCGGTCGGGCTGCCAACCGAAAAGGGTCAAGAGGGCGTTCGGGGGTGCGGAATCAGGAATTTGACGCAAAGACGCGGAGACGCCGAGGGAAGTTGCCTCCTTATTTGGGTCTTGGTGTCTTTGCGCCTTGGCGTTGAATTCCGCTGCGGAGGCCGGCGGTGCCGAAAAGGCGAGAATGCTCCGCTGGCCGAGACGGCCGAGGTCGAAGCGGGTGCCCGCGAGCACGCGTTCGAGGATTTCGTGCGCGCGCGAGATGCGGCGGTCGTCGAGGTCAATCGATATCGCCTCGCCGGGATCGAGCTGTCCCGCTTCGCGCACATCGCCCGGGTGACCCTCGATGGCGCCAATCTCGCTCGCGACGATCACGCGGTCGTCGTGCGTGATGACGTAGCGGAGCGGCCGAAGCCCCATGCGGTCGAGCATTGCGACGACTTTGCGACCGTCCGTCGCGACCACGGCGGCTGGGCCTTCCCATGCGCCGAGTGAGCCTAAGACGCGCGAGACCGATTGATAGAAGCGAACGACCTCGGGGCGTGCCGCGGGCAAGTCGCGCCAGGCTGCGGGCATCATGCAAAGGAGCGCTTCGTCGAGCGGAAGTCCGCGCACCGTCAAGAGTTCGAGCATGCGGTCGAGGTCGGCCGAGTCGGAGCCTTGGGGCATGAGGACGGCCGGGAGTCGTTGCTCGCGTTCGAGGTTGCGCACGGCGTTGCGGTTCGCGGCGATCGAATTGATTTCGCCGTTGTGGCCGAGGAGGCGAAACGGTTGGGCGAGGTACCAGTTGGAAAACGTGTTCGTCGAGAAACGCCGATGAAAAATGGCAACGCGCGCGCGGAGGCTCGGGTTGACGAGGTCTTCGTAGAAACGGGCGAGTTGGTGGCCGGTTGCGAGCGCCTTGTAAACGACGACGCGCGGCGCGAACGAGGCGAGGTAAAGCTCGCGGAACTGCGCTTCGAGCGTCGCCTTCACGCGAAAGAGGGTCGGTGCGAAGTCGACCGCGGAACGCATCCCTTCGCCGATGAGAACTTGCCAGATCTCGCGCGACGCCTCACGGGCGCGTGCGCCGAGCGCGTCGGGGGCGACGGGCACGCGGCGCCAGCCGAGCGGTGAGAGCCCTTCCTGGCGAAGCGCGCGATCGATTTCGCGTTGGTAGCCGGGGAGGTTCGTCGCTTCGCCGCGCGGGAAGAACGCGACGCCGACCGCGAGTGGTTCGCCGTCGGGGAGGTGGCGGCCGGGCGCGATGAAGCGCGAGAAAAAATCGCGGTCGACGTCGATGAGCATGCCGGCGCCATCGCCCGTGTCCTCGACGCGGCCCCCGCGGTGTTCCATCGCGACGAGCCCCGCGAGCGCCTGGTCGATGACCGCGCGTGTCGCACCGCGCAGGTGCGCGATCGCCCCAACCCCGCATCCTCCGCGGCCCGGGTGGTTTTTAAGTTCGTTGACTCGGTGCGTCGCCGCGGCCATCCCGCGCCGCCCGCTTCCGCTGCCCGCTTCCGCACCCGGACCCGCTTTCATTGTCTTACCCCCAGTTTCTTCCTCCTCCGATCTCGGTGACTCCGTGCCTCTGTGGTTACTCTTCATCTTCTCTTCACTTCACCTCGATCGTCGGCACGCCGCGCGGCGCTTCCAGCTCGAACGTGCCCGCCTCGAACTTCTCATTAAGCTCCGTTTCGACCACTTTGATCAAGATGTCGACGTCCTTCGACTTGTTTTCATACTGTATCCGTCGCGGAAGAAGCAGATCGCCGACCTTCGCGTGGTCGCTGAAACGAATGCGATGGCTCACGGAACCGTCGGCGTTAAGCCGCTCCGTTTCGACGACCGCAAGCGAGCGCGGGTCGACCCCGTAAACATCGCGTTGCCACGAACGGGCGGTTGGCGCGGGGCACTCGATTCGGTATTGCCCCTTGTCGCGGTCGACGAAAAGCCGCGCGGCGCCCTTTACGAAACACCCGCCCCACGGCGGCTCGCCAAAGCCCAGCCCCACAACCTCATCGCCCGAAAGCCACACCGGCAGCAGCTTCGCGATGTTTTTCGGCGTGGCCGGACCCTTGAAGAATTTCTGTTCCTTTTGGTCGTACAGCGCGAATCGATCGCCGTTCGACACGAGCACCGAAAGCGGACTGTCCATCGGTGACAGCGTCGCGACGTGAAGCCGCGCGGGGCGCTCGACGAGCAGAATCTCCTTCACTTTGAAGCGCCCTTCCGACGTGTACGCGTCAACGCGTAGGAGCGCACGCAGAGTCTTCGCAGATCGCGTTCGCGCGCGGACATCGGCAAGCAGCTTTTCGCCGTCGGTGTAAACCGGCTGATCGGTCGGGAACGACGGTGGGCACGAGCCTGCTGGAAGAAATGCCGCGGCCAAAACGTAAAACGCGACGGTAGAGAAGTAACGCACACGGGACGCGGGTGCGGTTGCGGGAGCGGAGGCGAAAGCGGTTGCCGAGGGTGCTAACGTCGCGGTGTCCGCTCGGCCTCTTTGCGAATGCGCGACAGCTTCCGCTCGAGCATCGCCCGCGTTTTCGCGTCGGGCTTGAGCAGAAGCGCCTTGTGGTACATCTCGATCGCCCGCACCCGGTCTTCGAGCTCCTCGTAAACATCGGCGAGATGCCCCGCAATCGCCGCCTCGCGCGGCGCCAATCGAAACGCTTCGAGCAGCGTCGCGAGCGCCAGTTGGTTCTTTCCCTGTTTGAAGTAGATCCATCCGAGGCTGTCGGTGATATAGCCGCTCGCTGGCCGGATTTGAAGCGCGAGCTTCACCATGCGCTCGGCCTCGTCGAGGTTCGAGCCGCGCTCCGCGTACGCGTATCCGACGAAGTTAAGCGCTTCCGCGTGTTCGGGGTCGATGCGCAAAAGCCGCTTCATCCATTCGATCGCGCGATCGCTGTCGCCCTGTTTTTCGCAAAGCACGCCGAGTCCGTAGAGGAGCCGTGGCTCGACGGGCATCACCGCGAGCCCGTTTTTGTAAACCTGCTCGGCCTCGCGCAGCTCGCGCCGTTGCTCGCGAAACGACGCCAAAAGTTCATACGCCGACACCGTCTTTGGATGCGTCGCAAGGAGCTTCTCTAGCGCCGCCTCGGCCTCCGCGAGTTTTCGCTCTTTCGACAACGAAATCGCGATGTGCACGCGCGCGTCGGCCCGGTCTTCGTGCTTTTCTGGAATCTTCTCGAACTCACGCTGCGCGAGGGCGTGCTCGCCTTTTTCGTCGAGCGCGATTCCGAGAAACAAGCGTCCGCGATAGTTGTACGGGTTGTCCTCAAGGATCGTGCGAAGCTCCGAAATGGCGCGGTCGACGCGACGGTGGCGCAAATACGTTCCCGCAAGGCGCAGCCGGCTCCCGCGATCGGCGACATCGCGGAACTTATCGACGTAAAAGTCGGCGAGCGTCTCCTCTCCCGCCTTCAAATGGAGATCGATAAGGGACAACAAAACGTCGGTCGCCTCGGGGACGTGCTCGAGCAGCTCCTTGTACGTTTGGATCGCTTTGGTGGTTTCGCCGAGTTGCACGTACGTTTCGGCGAGGTGCCTAAGCGCGCGCGTCGACGACGGAGCAAGCTCGAGGGTCTTTCGCAAATACAATACGCCATCCTGAAGGCGGCGCGACTGGATCGAAAGCTCCGCGAGGCGCATGAAACCTTCGCTGGACGTCGGAACGTTTTCGGAGAGGTCTTGGAAGACCGAAATCGCTTCGCTGCGTCGCCCTTGCGCCAAGAGAAGTTCCGCAAGGCGGAGGTACGCGTCTTCGAGGGTCGCGTCGAGCTCGATCGCTTTGCGGTAAGCGTCCTCGGCGCGCGGCACGTCGTGGCGCGCTTGGTAGACGCGGGCAATGAGGAGGCGGGCCTCCGCGGATTTCGAATCGAGGTCGACGGCTTTTTGCGCGACGCTGAGCGCTTCGACGAGGCGCCCCATGCGGCCGTACATTTCGCCGAGAACGGTGAAAAGGTACGACGATCCGGGATCGTAAAAAATTGCGAGGCGGAATTCGGTTTCGGCGTCTTTAAGCCGCATATGAAGGAGGTGCAACCGCCCGCGCATATAGTGCGCGTACGCGCTCGGGCTTGCCGTGACGATCGGCTTGTCGACGTCCGCTTGTTGCACGCGCGCGAGCTTTCGATTTGGGGCGATTGGTGCCGCGGCGCAGCCGAGGACTGTCACAGTGACGAGGGTTCCGACGATCGCGCAACGATAGGCCATCTAAAATGATTATAAGGGA
>JACPTQ010000028.1:33299-140232 GCA_016192705.1 Deltaproteobacteria bacterium
GGGAGAGCGCTGTCCCGCGCGAGCCGGGCTCGGGGACGACGGGACTGCCTCGCGGTTCCCAAGCCGACCAATCGATTGTGGAGATGCGGTGGCGACATTGGCATCCCGTGGAGTGAGCCGTTAAGATGAATTTGCGGTTTCACGATGAGCGATTGGAGAGTGTGATGGTTCGACGCAATGTTTTCTCGTTCCTTGCGGTCGGAATATTCTTCTTTGAAAACGGTTGTGCGCCCCCAGGATCTGGGCCGGGACCGGCCGATGGCGGCGATGCTGGAGCGGGCGCCGACGCCGGACCGGTTGCGGACGCCGGACCGGATGCGGACGCGGGTGCGGTAGCGGATGCGGGACCGGTTGCGGACGCGGGTGCGGACGCCGGAACCGACGCTGGCCCAAGCGGTCCCCCGACGATATCAGGGTTTAACCCGACCTCCGGCTACCTGAATGCGGCGGTCGTCATCACAGGCGCGAACTTTACGGGAGCGACGCAGGTGCGGTTTGGAAGCAACAGCGCGACTTATACAATCGACGGCCCGACTCAGATCACCGCCCGCGTGCCGCTGAACGGTCAGACTGGGCAGGTCAACATTGAAGTTCAAGCCCCGTCGGGTGCCTTCACTTCGCTCACCCCATTCACAATTCTCGAGTCGTACGGCGTGTGGCGCGAAGACGTCGATGCCTCGTATGCCAGCGCGGACGCTGGACTCACAGGGAACTTCCAATCGGGACAAAACGCCGACATCATGTTGTCGGGGATCGATTTTAACCAGACGGGCGGCCCGCTCCTTTTCAACCACCCCGGGACCTGCGCGAGCGACGGAACGCGCCTCTTTTTGGCCGATCGCAACAACAACCGAATTCTCGTTTGGTCAACGATCCCAACCGCAAACACCCCGCCCGATTACGTTTTGGGACAGCCCGACTTAACCTCGAACAACCCCGGCACGGGCCTCAACCAATTGAATTGGCCGGTCAGCGTCTCCGTGGGCGGCGGAAAACTCGTCGTTGCTGACACCGAGAACAATCGGCTCCTCCTCTGGGACTCGATCCCGACCGATGGTGGCCAGGCGGCGAATCGTTCAATTCAGATCACGGAGTGGCCTTGGGGCGTTTGGACGAACGGCACGAAACTCGCGGCGACGGCCACGCGTGGCGCGAAACTCCACGTTTGGGACAGTTTCCCGACGATGACAAATCAGGCGGCGACCCACACGATTACAGGGAACGGAATGGGGACGCCGCGAACCATCACGTCAAACGGCACCTATGTGATTGTCGGTGACCACAACGCGGTGACCGACGCCGGCGAGGGGCAGATGAACTTTTTCTGGACATCGTGGCCAGACGCGGATGACGCGGGTCCAACGTTTTCGCGGCGCCCGGTCGGCGACACAAATTATGGGTGGATGCAGGGCGAAATCACGGCTGACAATAAACTCGTCATGATCGGCCGCAGTCTCTTCATCTGGGACAGCCTCCCCACAAACGCGACGCAAGAACCGAATCTCATCGTTGGTACGGGCGGCACTGGAAATCCGTCAACGTTTTATGACTTTACCGGAGGTGATGGGTCGGGCCTCTGTTTCGCCGCGGGTCGCCTCTTCGTGAGTCTATCGAATGGCAATCTTTTTGCGGCGTACAACGCGCTCCCGACCGATGCTGGACAGAAGCCTGACTTTGCAGTGGGTGCGCCCGACCTGACCACCAACACGCTCAATGCAAACTATTTCATCACGAACCCAAACCCGACGACCGATGGCGTCAGCTTGTTTGCGTCGTCCGATTTCGACCGCGCCGTTTACGTCTGGAAGAAAATCCCGAACCAGAGCGGTGCCAGGCCAGATTACGTTTTTCACACCCCGATGGCTCCGTGGGACAGCGTCGCCTATGGAGGAAAACTTCTCGTCGCAGGCGGCGATCAGATTCTCGTCTGGAACACGCTTCCTACGAATGGCGCCTATCCCGACCGAAACTTTCAGGGCACGATCGGAATCGCCTCGTTGAACGGGGTGAATGGAGTTTCGTGGGATGGGACGTACTTCGCCGTGGCGAACGGTATGGCGGGAAAAATCTGGGTGTGGACGGGAATCCCCGATGCCGGGTCGAACCCGACATTCGTTTGGGAAACGCCCGGGCAACAGCCGAACCGACTGTCGAGCAATGGAACGCGACTCGTGACGGCGATCACGAATAACCAGCGCGTCGCGGTTTTTACGCTCACCGATCCCGACGCGGGTGCGCGCTATGTGCAGGGCGGGCCCGGAATGCAGCCGTTTAACTTGCCGGAGTCGGCGCTCTTGCGCGGGAGCACGCTCATCGTCGCTGACACCGGATTTCACCGCGTGCGCGTGTGGAACGACGTCGAGACGGCGATCGACGGCGGCGAATCGAATATCGTTCTCGGTGAAACGACGCTCTCGGACTATGTCCCCGAGATCGGGATCAACAAAGTTTTTTGGCCCGCGACGCTCGACTTTGACGGCGACTACCTTTGGGTTGGCGAATACAAGTTCTCGGGGCGGCTTGTGCGGTATTCGATCCGACCGTAGGTACGCTTTCATTGAATTGGGGTGAGCGTTCTGTCACCTTGGAGGTGATGGCGAAAAGCGCAGTGCTCGCTGTGACCATCGCGCTCGTGTCGGTTGCTGGTTGCGGGAGAACGCCCCCTTTTATACCGAACGGAAATGGTGGTGATGCGGGGTCGACGTTGCCGACTGTCGCGTGCAGCGTCGCGGCGCAGAGCGTCGCCGAGTCGGTCGGAAGCGTGACGATCGCCGTGAGTTTGAGCGAGGCGAGCGTTGATACGGTGACGGTGCCGTACAGCGTGACGGGGACTGCGGCGAATCCTGGCGACCATGACCTCGCGGCGAGCGGGACGATTACGATCGCCGCCGGACAGACGAGCGCCAACCTGACATTCAATGTGGTGAACGACACGGGTGACGAGCCCGACGAGACGGTCGTGGTGACGCTCGGGACGCCGACGAACGCGATGCCGGGCGCGATCACTGTGCACACCGTGACGATCACCGACGACGATGCGACGCCGACGGTCGCCTTCACGGCGTCGAGCCAAAATTCGGCGGAGTGGGCCGGCACAATCACGATTGCCGCGAGTTTGAGCGCGGCGAGCGGGCAGTCGGTGACCGTGCCTTACGGCGTGACGGGGACGGCGACCTACCCGACGGACCATAACCTCACAAGCGGGACGCTCACCTTCGCTGCGGGCGCGACGACGGCGAACATCACTTTCGCATTGCTCAACGATAATCTCGACGAAGTCGATAAGACGGTCATCGTAACGATGGCGACGCCGACGGACGCGACGCTCGGTGCGACGACGGTCCACACGGTGACAATTACGGACGAAGATGCGCCGCCGACGGTTGCCTTCACGACGTCAGCCCAAACGGTCAGCGAAGCGGTCGGCACGGTGACGATCACTGCGAGCTTGAGCGTGGCGAGCGCGCTGGCCGTGACGGTGCCTTACACGCTAACGGGAACAGCCGCGGCTCCGGGCGATCACAGCCTTACGAACGGCACGCTGGCGATTGCCGCTGGGTCGACGAGCGCGAACATCACGTTCACCGTTGTGAACGACACGCTCGACGAACCCGACGAAACGGTCGTTGTGACGCTCGGGACGCCGGCGAACTCGATGCTTGGCTTGACGACGGTTCACACGGTGACGATTAACGACGACGACGCGACGCCAACGGTCGCGTGGAGCGCGGCAGCGCAAACGGTCGCGGAGGGTGTTGGAACCGTGACACTCACCGCAAGTTTGAATGCGGTCAGTGCGCAAATGGTGACCGTGCCCTACACGGTGACCGGAACGGCGGCGAACCCGGCCGACCACAGCCTCGCGAACGGAGTGCTCACGATCGCCGCAGGGCAGACGAGCGCGGACGTCACGCTCACTGTCGTCAATGACCTTCTTGACGAGCTCGACGAGACGGTCATCGTGACGATGGGGACGCCGACGAACGCGACCGCGGGCGCGACGACGGTCCACACGGTTACGATATCCGACGATGATGCGACGCCGACGTTCAGTTTTACGGCGGCGAGTCAAAGCGTCTCCGAATCGATCGGGACGGTGACGATCCTCGGGAATCTGAGCGCCGAAAGCGGTCAGACCGTGACGATTCCTTACACGGTGACCGGCACGGCGGCGAACCCAGCCGACCACAACTTGGCGAGCGGGACGCTGACCTTAACGCCCGGGACGACGAGCGCGAACATCATCTTCAACGTGACGAACGATTCAGCTGACGAACTCGGCGAGACGGTGATTGTGACGCTCGGGACGCCGGCAAATGCGGCGCTCGGCGCGACGACGGCGCACACCGTGACGCTTACGGACGACGATGCGGTGCCGGTGGTTCAGTGGACTGCGCTCGCGCAGAGCGTCGCCGAGTCGATCGGGACGGTGACGGTCACCGCGAGCTTGAGCGCGCCGTCGTGGCAGGCCGTGACGGTGTCGTACAGCGTCTCCGGCACGGCAACGAACCCGGCCGACCACAACCTCGCGAGCGGGTCGTTCACGATTAACCCGGGGCTGACGACGGGGACCGTGACGTTCAACGTGGTGAACGACGGCGTCATCGAATCGGCCGAGACGGTGATCGTGACGATGACGAGCGCGACGAATGCGACGCTCGGTGCGACGACGGTTCACACGGTCACGATCGTCGATGGCGCTGGGACGGTGGCGGAGGTGCGGGCTGGTGGCGAGCATACGTGCGCGCGGCTTTTGAATGGCAAGGTTCGCTGCTGGGGGCGAAACAATTACGGTCAGCTCGGCTACGGGAACACGAACGACATCGGCGACACGGAGCTGCCATCGACTGCGGGTGATGTGAGCGTCGGAGGGGATGTGGTACAAATAGCGCTCGGGTATAGTCACACTTGTGCGCTCCTCTCGACCGGCAAGGTGCGCTGCTGGGGGCGCGACAACTTCGGTCAGCTTGGGTACGGCTCGCCAGAGAATAATATCGGCGACGATGAACTGCCGTCGAGCGCGGGCGATGTCGACGTCGGTGGAATCGTGATCCAGATCACGGCGGGCGGGGAACATACGTGCGCACTGTTATCGACGCGAAAGGTGCGGTGTTGGGGGTACGGTCTTTACGGCCGGCTCGGTTACGGAAACACGAACATCATTGGCGACGACGAAGCGCCATGGACGGCTGGAGACGTGAGCGTCGGCGGCGACGTCGTCCAGATCGCCGCCGGCTGGTACCACACGTGCGCGCTGCTTGCGACCGGGAGGGTGCGGTGTTGGGGGGCTGGCGCGGACGGCCGCCTTGGCTACGGGAATCAGAACGATATCGGCGACAACGAGCTGCCGTCGAGCGCGGGGGATGTGAGCGTTGGCGGCGACGTGGCGCAGATTACCGCAGGGAACAACTATACTTGCGCGGTTCTGTCGACCGGCAAGGCCCGGTGCTGGGGTAATGGCGGGGATGGGCGGTTGGGGTACGGAAATACGAACAGCACTGCCGGCGGCTTGCCGTCCACAGCGGGCGATATCGCCGTCGGCGCAGATGTGGTGCAGATCGTTGCGGGCGGAAACCACACTTGCGCGCTTCTCGCTACGGGCAAGGTTCGATGTTGGGGAAAAAGCTGGGCAATGTTCTCGTATGGAGGCCAGCTGGGCTACGGGAACACGGTCTCGATCGGCGATGACGAGCTCCCCACGGCCGCGGGCGACGTCGAGGTCGGGGGGACCGTCGTCCAAATCTCCGTGGGCAGCGTTCACACATGCGCGCTGCTTTCGACGGGGAAGGTACGCTGTTGGGGGTGGGGTGGTGAGGGACGGCTTGGACTTGGGATTGGTTGCTGTTTCGGGATCGGCGACGACCGACGACGAGCTGCCTATTACCGCTGGCGATGTGAGCATCGGCGGGCCGCCGGGGGTGCGGCAGGTGGCGGCGGGCGATTCGCATACGTGTGCGGTGCTGTCGAGCGGCAAGGTGCGGTGCTGGGGACTCGCGGCGAGCGGGCAGCTCGGCTATGGCAATACGCAGAGCATCGGCGACGACGCGGGCGAAACTCCATCGACGGCGGGCGATGTCAGCGTTGGCGGCGATGCGATCCAAGTTGCGACGGGCGGCAATCACACTTGCGCGATCCTTTCGACGGGGCGCGTGCGCTGTTGGGGCCTCGGCGCGAGCGGGCAGCTCGGCTACGGCGCCGCGACGAACATCGGTGACGACGCGGGTTCCGTGCCGTCGGACGCGGGCGACGTGAGCATTTACGCCGATTCTGGCGTCACCGAGATCGGCGCGGGCGCGAATCACACCTGCGCGCTTATCGCGACGGGCAACGTTCGCTGCTGGGGACTCGGCGCAAGCGGCCAACTCGGCTACGGCAACACCGAGAATATCGGCGACGACGCGGGCGAACTCCCCTCGACTGTGGGCGATGTGAACGTCGGCGCGACCGTCAGCCAGATCGCCGTCGGCGCGAATCACACGTGCGCGGTCACATCGACGGGCACGGTCCGATGCTGGGGCGAAGGCGCTTTTGGAAAACTCGGCTACGCGAGCACCACGTCGGTTGGCGACCTCGTCGTACCCGCGTCGGCTGGCGACGTTGGCGTTGGTGGTCTCGTGGTTCAGGTCGCCGCGGGCGCAAACCACACCTGCGCGCTCACCGCGACCGGAAACGTGCGCTGCTGGGGAAGCGCGGCGTACGGTCAGCTCGGCTACGGAAACACGATCGCCATCGGCGACACCGAGACGCCTTCGACGGCGGGCGATGTCAGCGTCTTTCCCGATGGCGGCATCGTGCAGCTCGCGGCGGGCGCGAATCATACCTGCGCGCTTCACGCGACGGGGAATCTCCGCTGCTGGGGGCGAAACAACGTCGGTCAACTCGGTTACGCGCACACGAACGACATCGGCGATGACGCGGGCGAATACCCATCGACAGCGGGAGATGTCGGCCTCGACGGCGGCGCGATTCGGATCACCGCGGGCGCGTCGCACACCTGCGCGATCCTCGCGAGCGGGCAACTCCGCTGCTGGGGCCAGGGCGCAAGCGGCCGCCTCGGCTACGGCGCGACGACCGACATCGGCGACGACGAATTCCCCTTCGCCGCTGGCGACGTTTCGGTACAGTAACCAACCGATTGACGATTCCGTCTTGCTTTTCTATGGTGGTCTTCCATGGCACAGAAACGCGCAAAGTTCATTGTTGTCACGGGTGGAGTTTTGTCGTCGCTCGGCAAAGGTCTCGCGGCCGCGTCGGTCGGCGCGCTCATGGAGAACCGTGGCCTCAAAGTCACGTTCGTGAAACTCGACCCGTACATCAACGTCGACCCCGGCACGATGTCGCCATTTCAACACGGCGAAGTTTTCGTGACCGACGACGGCGCCGAAACCGACCTCGACCTCGGGCACTACGAACGGTTTTCGAGCGCGCGCATGGGCAAGCTCAACAACTTCACCACGGGGCAAGTTTATTACTCCGTCATCATGAAGGAGCGGCGCGGCGAATACCTCGGGCGCACGGTGCAAGTGATTCCGCACATCACCGACGAAATCAAACTCAACATTCACCGCGTCGCCGATGGCAACGACCTCATCATCGTTGAAGTCGGCGGCACGGTGGGCGACATCGAGAGCTTGCCGTTTTTGGAGGCTGTGCGACAGCTGCGCGTCGACCTCGGGCCCGAAAACGTTCTCAACATTCACCTGACGTACGTGCCGTACATTGGCGCCGCGGGCGAACTCAAAACGAAGCCGACGCAGCACAGCGTTAAGGAGCTTTTGTCGATCGGAATTTCGCCCGACATCTTGCTTTGCCGATGCGACCGGCAGTTGCCCAAAGACGTGAAGAGCAAGATTGCGCTCTTTTGCAACGTCGACCCGACGTGTGTTGTTGCCGCGCGCGACGTCGAAACGATTTACGAAGTGCCGTCGGTCTTTCATGCGGAGGGCGTCGACGAAAAGGTCGCCGAGAAGCTCAACATTTGGTCGCGGGCGCCGTCGCTCGAGCGCTGGGAGCAAATCGTCGAGCGCGTGAAGCGGCCGTCGGGCGAGGTGTCGATCGGCATCGTTGGGAAATACGTCGACCTGCGCGAGTCGTACAAGAGTTTGAACGAAGCGTTGACGCACGGTGGGATCGCGAACGATTGCCGTGTACATCTCGATTACATCGATGCCGAAGCGCTCGACCAGGCGGGCCAGGCCGGGGAAGACGAGCGCGCGCTTGGGGTTTTGGCGAAAGTCGACGGTGTGCTGGTGCCTGGCGGATTTGGTGAACGCGGGATCGAGGGGAAGATTCGCGCGATCCGATATGCGCGGGAGGCGCGCGTGCCGTTTTTCGGGATCTGCCTCGGGATGCAGCTCGCGGTCGTCGAGTTTGCGCGGCACGTGTGCGGTCTCGCGCGGGCGAATTCGAGTGAGTTCGACAAAGATTCGCCGTATCCGGTTGTCGACTTGATGCCCGATCAGCGCGGTGTGACCGACAAGGGCGCGACGATGCGGCTCGGCGCGTACGACGCGGTTTTGGTCGAGGGGTCGCGCGCGCACGAGGTTTACGGCACGACGCAAATCAGCGAGCGGCATCGTCACCGCTACGAAGTGAACAACGCTTTTCGCGATCAGATCGAAGCGGCTGGAATGCGATTTGGCGGCGTGTCGCCGGACGGTCGGCTCGTTGAGATGGCGGAAATCCAGGACCATCCGTGGTTTGTGGGTTGCCAGTTTCACCCGGAGTTCAAGTCGAAGCCGATCGACCCGCACCCGCTCTTTGCGAGATTTGTGCGTGCGGCGAAGATGGAGCGCGATCGGCGCGCCGAAGGGGTCTCAAGCAACGGCGCGCGGAGGTTGGCGTGAGGGACGAAGTGGAGGTTGTCGGCGACGACGCGGAAGGTGAGGGGGGCAAGAGGCGCGGGCTGCTCGTTGTCGTTTCGGCGCCGAGTGGGGCTGGGAAAAGCACGATTGTTAAGGGGCTGCTTGAGGGCGATGAGAATCTGCGGCTTTCGGTTTCGATGACGACGCGGGTTCCGCGCGAGGGAGAGGTTGATGGCGTCGATTACCGATTTATCGACGACGCGACGTTCGATCGCGTAGTCAAGGATGACGGGTTCGCCGAGTGGGCCGAGGTTCACGACCATAAATACGGGACGCCCGCCGATTTCATTGAGGCGGAGACGGAGGCTGGGCACGACGTTCTGCTCGACATCGACGTGCAAGGGGCGCGCGCAATCCGCGAAGGGTATCCGGATGCGGTCCTCGTTTTCATCGCGCCGCCGTCGGTCGAGGAACTCGAACGGCGCCTGCGTTCGCGCGGCACCGAAGACGCCGAGGAGATTGAGCGGCGACTCGCGACCGGCGTTCAAGAGCTCGATGCGTGGCCCGACTACGATTACCTCGTTGTGAACGACGACGTCGGAACGGCGGTCGACACGATCTTCGCGATCATCACGGCCGAGCTTCACCGCACCGCGCGTCTCGATTCGGCGAAGGAGTGAGCGAACGTCGTTTCCTGGGGCGATGCATCACGAACTATGTGCCTTCGCCAACCACGAGCGGTCGCTGATCCTCGCTGAGCGCGGCGGCCACCACATCGTGAACGAACTCCGCGTGCGCGCGGGCCGTCTTTGTCGTCCACGACGTTGTTTCGATCGCGGGAAGAACGTCGATGGGGACGTCGATGCGATTGAGATCGAGAGAGCCTTTTTGCCACGTGCGGTGCAGGCCGTGGAAAACAATCGGGACCACGGGGAGGCCTGTGGCAACCGCGAGGTGAACGAATCCCGGTTTAAACGGCTGAAGCCGCCCATCGCGGCTGCGCGTCCCTTCGGGCATGATCCAGATGCCGAGTCTGTATTTTTTGACGAGCTGCACAGCTTCGTCGACGGCGCCAATGGCGCGCGCGCGATCGGCGCGGTCGATGAGCAGGTGTCCGGAAAGGAGGTAGAGCTGACCGAAGAATGGGACTTTCGTGATCTGCTTTTTTGCGATTCCGCAACCGCCCACGGGGCACAGCCAAATCGAGAGGAAGACGTCGAGCGTCGACGTGTGGTTGGCGACGTAGATGGCGGGGAAGTTGTCGCGGATGCGTTCGCGGTGACGCACAATGGGAGTCGCGCCCGCGAGGCGCGTGACGGTGTAGCCCACCGACTTTCCATAGACGTTGCAGAGTTTGATTCGAACGTGCCGCCAAGGAAAGAGGAGCAATGCGGCGCAAAAGAACAACGCGGTCGCAATCGCGAAGGCGATGAATCCAAAGAAGATGCGAACGATCGAGGCGGGGCCGGGCATTCGACGCATCGTACGTTTCAGTTCGTCGCGGAGCAACCGCCGTCGGTGCACGATTCGCCGAACGCGCAATCTTCGGCGCCGCGGCAGATCGACGGTAAGCATCGATTTAACGTGCAGCGACGCGACGGGCCAGGACACCCGCCACCGTCGGCCGTACACGCATCCGGGAGGCGGCAATATCCGAACGCGCACTGGAATCCGGCGGCACACAAAGCGTCAGCGGTGCATCGCGCCGGAAGGCAGAGGCCGCCCGCGCAGGCGTCGCCTCCCGAACAGGTCGCCGACGCATCACATGCCGCTTCCGGATCGTTGCGAATCTCGATTGCGATGAGCGTCGATGTCGTTGCACCGCGGTCGTCGGTTGCGCCAACGGTGACGTCGAACGTTCCGGTTGAGAGGAAGATGTGCGTCGAAATCGTTTGCGACGAGTCCGAGCGCGGCGTGCCATCGGCGGCGAAAACAAAGTAGTTGGTGATGCGTCCGTCGGGGTCGTAGGTGTCAGAGAGGTCGTACGATACGTTGGCGTTGATGAGAGCGCGCGGTGGAACAACCACCGATAGAATTGGGCTTAGGTTTGCAACGGTTGCGGGAGGAGCCGAATCGTCGGCGCAAGCAACGGGCATGATGGCAAGCGCGAGCCGTATTCGCCGAAATCGGCGCATGCTCTAAAGGTAGCACAGGCGCGATGCGTGAGTGTGGGGAGCAGGTATCGTGGTCGTTGTCGTAGCGGAGCCGGTCACGCGTCAGTCTTCGGCGGAGTCGCGTCGGGGGGCGCCAGGTCCCATCGTGCGGAGCGTGGCGCGCGCGAATCGCCAAAGGTGGGTCATGAAGATGACGCCCCAGGCGAGCGCGAACCAATGCGCCCAAAGCGTCTCGGGCGACGTGAAGCGATTGATGACGAAAAGGGCGCCACATCCTGCAATATAAAGGATAAAGTGGAGTGTGAGCAGGGAGCGGTGTTCGTCACGAATGGCAAAAGCGCGCGAAGGGGTGGCTCGGTTTTTCATGGACTCAATATGCCCATGAAGTGCGGCGGGCGTCAACGACTAATAATGTCCACTTTACACA
This sequence comes from Deltaproteobacteria bacterium, assembly GCA_016192705.1. Classification (GTDB taxonomy): domain Bacteria; phylum Myxococcota; class JACPTQ01; order JACPTQ01; family JACPTQ01; genus JACPTQ01. The sequence continues at coordinate 44,645 of JACPTQ010000028.1, forward strand.
TCGAGGTGTCGTGACACCATCGGAACGTGGGGCGCACATTCGCGAGGCGGCGCGCGCGCTCGGGTTCGACCGCGTGGGGATCGCAGCGGCCGGGGCTGTCGACGATCGCGCGCACTTTGAGGCGTGGCTTGCGGCCGGCCATCAAGGCGATATGGCGTATATGGAAACGCGTGCGAGCGAGAGAGCAGACCCGCGCGATCTCTTGCCAGGCGCGAAATCGGTCGTGGTCGTCGCAATCGCCTACGCGACGCAAACGACGCCCGGGCGCCCGGTCGCGCGCTATGCGCAAGGCCGCGATTACCATAACCCAATGCGGCGCCGCCTTCGGAAGTTGGCGCGGGCGGTCAAGCGCAGGGAGCCGGAGACGCGCACCTACCTCGCGGTCGACACAGGTCCCGTGCTTGAACGGTACTGGGCAGAGCGCGCGGGGATCGGCTGGATCGGAAAAGCGTCAAACCTCGTGACGCTCACACACTCATCGTGGGTCCTCCTCGGAACGCTCATCATCGATCGTTTGTGCGATTACGACGAGCCGACGCGCGACCACTGTGGCACGTGCGACGCCTGCATTCCAGTTTGCCCGACGCGCGCCATCCTCGCGCCGGGCGTCGTCGATGCGCGGCTTTGTATTTCGTACCTCACGATCGAATCGCGCGGCGGAATCCCGCGCGAGCTGCGTGCGGCGGTTGGCGATCATCTTTTCGGCTGCGACGACTGTCAGGAGGTTTGTCCCTGGAATCGTTTCGCCGTGCATTCGCCGAATGCGATGCTTGCGGGGCGGAACGCTTTGGCGTCTACGAAAGTTGAAGAGAAAAACGCGACGGTGGCACTCGCGGTGCATCTCCTCGACCTCGACGAAGCGACGTTTGTGCGCGACTTCGAGGGGACCCCGTTTCGGCGCGCTGGCCTCACGGGAATGAAACGAAACGCACTCGTCGTGCTCGGCAACTCGCGTGACGCGAGAGTGGTCCCGCGCGTCGAACGTGTGCTTGAGGACGATCCATCGTCCATGCTTCGGGGTCATGCGGCGTGGGCGCTGGGCCGCCTTGGGGCGCTTGCGGCACTTCTGCGGGCGCGAACGAGCGAGTCGGACAACGACGTGCGTGAGGAGATCGCAGCGGCGTTACAGGGTGCGCTCCTTGTCGACGACCGCGCGAACGAAGCGCCGGAAATAGCCGAACGCTGAAAAGAGCGAGAAGAAAAGCGAAAGATAAATAAGCCAGAGCCCGACGACGTGAAAGTCGATCGTCGCGGTGACGACGACGTAGTCGATCGTGTAATCGTAATGGATGATGAGGCAAAGGACTCCGACGAGCTGAAACGCGGTTTTGAGGCGACCCTCCTCGCTCGCCGCGATGACGAGCCCTTCGGTGCTCGCGAGCGCGCGAAGCCCCGTGATGGCGAATTCGCGCGACAAAATGAGAACGACAAGCCACGACGGGATTCGGTCGAGCTCGACGAGAACGATCGACGCCGACATCACAAGAAGTTTGTCGGCGAGCGGGTCCATGAACTTGCCGAGCACGGAGATGAGGTTGAATTTGCGCGCGAGGTAACCGTCCATCGAGTCGGTGATTGCCGCGAGCGCCACGATGACCGATGCAATAAAGCTCTCGCGCGGTGAGCCGCGGCCGAGAAAAATGATGAGCGGGGCGATGAGCACGATGCGCGCAAACGTGAGGATGTTGGGAAGGTTCAAAAACTCTTGACGCAGCGTCGATCGTCGTACGTTATGCAAGAGATCGCTCCACGGCCTTGAGGCCGGGCCGAAGCGCGATGAGGGCCGTTCCATCCCCCGAGAGGTGGAGCGTCGGCACGGGTCGCCCAGCGGCGTCGTTCCAAACGGTCGCTGAGGGTACGATTCGACCTGTCCACCCAACGAGGTTTTCACCGGCGACCGAAATGCTGTGGCCGCGCTCGACCGCGAGCCGCGTAAAACCGCCGGACGCCACAAGAAGAACTTCGCCGGTGCCCTCGAGGAAAACCAGCGAGAGCGCCCCCGGCGACGGCGCGAGATCGAGCGTACCGTTTTCCCACTCGAGTCCGCCGCTAAATCCAAAGAGCGCTTCCTCGTTCACGTAAATCGTCTCCCCGGCCAGATCGATGCGTGCGAGCGCGGTGCTCGCGGGCAGGGCAAGCGTCAGGTTCCCATCCCCTTCAATTCGATGGATGGGGACCTCACCTCCAAGCGGCTGCTCGGTCGCTTGCCCGTTCACCCGTGCCGTCTCCGCGAGCCAAGCGAGGTGGGCGTCCGCACAGACGATGCGCGGAAGACGCGCGAACACGCGCTCGGCGCATCGCACGCCGAGCCACGCACCGTTTGGCGAGAAGACGTGGTCGGCTGCGGGTGTCGGCAGGGCCTGGAGCGAATCGCGCAAACCCGCGCGGGGTGCGGCGCGCGCGTTCGGATGGGCGGACCCGCTTGATTTCACGACCCAGGAACTCTCGACACCGAAAGGCGCGGCTCCTCGATCGAACGGATTGTCACCACCGCGATCGGGTTCGACGGCCACAAGCGTGTTCCCGTCGATGGACGGCGCAGAGGTCGCGATGTCGCGCTCGACCTCGCGAATGACGGCCGCGTTTTCGGCGCGTGCGAACGCCTGCCCGGCAAGGCCAATTTCGCCTCGGTAACGGAAGAGGTGTCCAAGCCCAGCGTGGGCGCGCGCGGCGTTGGGGGCCGATGCGAGAACGCGGCGGAACGTCTCTTCCGCATCGACGGTTCGCCCGAGCTTGAGGAGCAAGACGCCGAGCTCGGCGCCGGCGCTCGCCGCGGCGGCACTATCGTCGAAGAGTCCGGGCGTCGCCTCAAGGATGTCGATCGCTTTGAACGCAAACCCTTGGCGCACGAGTGCACGCGCGAGGAGCACGCGAAGTTCAGGGTCGGCGCCGTCGATTGAAACCGCGTGTTCGAGGAGATTGCGCACTTCCGACCACCGCTCTTGGAGTGCTGCACGAAGGGCCCCTGCGAAGATTTTTGATTCCATCAGCGTGCTTGAAACCGACTGTGATGAGTCAGAACCATTCGAACGTATTCGCGCGTCGTGGACCACGCCGGGAGTCCCTGAGCGCGCGCGACAGCGTCCTCGCCCGCATGATACGCGGCGATGACGAGCGGCAGCTGTCCCGCGAACGTATCGGCGAGAAAGCGCAAGTAGCGCGACCCGCCCTGGATATTTTGGCGCGGGTCGAAGGCGTCGCGGACACCCATGCGCCGTGCGGTTTCGGGGATGAGCTGCATGAGGCCCTCGGCTCCCGCGCGTGACACGGCGCGCGGATTGAAGTTTGACTCGGATCGCACAACGGCGCGAATGAACGATTCGGGGAGAGCAAATCGGAGCGCGGCGTCGGCGATGAGCGCGTTGTAGCGTGTGGGGGCACCGGGGGGCGCGATCGACGCCGAGCCGAGGGCGGCTGCGGCGCGCGAGCCCGGTGGGCGATTCGTGTAGGTGATGTTTCCGTCGCGGTCGACGACTTTATAGATTTTCGCGGCGGCACCCTGCGGCGCGAGCAGAATGACAAGCCAAACGAGATCGTATTGGCGACGCAAACGCACGCGCGGATCATACACGATTCCAGCGGACAAAACGGATTTGACGGTTTCGGATGAGGAAGTGATAAAGACGAAGGTGGGGCTACTTGAGCTTGCGAAGCGTGGGATGAATGTGTCCCCGGGGCGTGCGCGGCGTCTGGCTGCGACATGATCTCGTAGCAGATTCACACACATTTCTAGACAGAGGCCGTGTATTCTGGCAATCGACCGATGGCGCCGCCGGCCACAAAGCGATTCCCCAGTTTCCTCGCGACCGACCTCGCGCCGCTCGTCCTCGCTGGCATTCTCGGACTCCTACTCCTACGTGGCCTCTTCGCTGGTCAGGCGCAAAGCCACGACCCGACGATTTACGCCCGCGCACTCTGGGGGTTTGCGCACGGCGACTTCCAAAACTCCGTGTTCGACCTCAACTCGTTTTCAATTCACGGCAACTTCCTCATGCTCGCCTTGGCTCCCCTCGCGTGGGTGCTTTCGAGCGCCGCCGCGCTCATCATTGCCCAGTCGTTCGTCTTCTATTGGGTTGCGCGTCTCACACTCGGCGCGCTCATCCGCACGACCGACGCGGCAGCGGTTGGCCGCTCGCGCGCGTTCGCCGCCGCGTTCGGGTGTTGGCTCGTCGTGCTCGTGGGTTCGCCAATTGTCTCGAATCCGTTCTTGTATGATGTTCGCCCTGACTTCCTGGGACTCCCGTTCTTGCTCGTGGGGCTGCTCCGCGCAATGCGACTCGGCGGCTTCGACGGGCGCTCCGTCCTGATAATGGCCATCGCCGCACTCGCGCGCGAGGAGTTTGCCCTCGTCGTTGCGAGCGCCGTGCTGTTTTCGCCGAAGGGCGCGCCCGGCACGCTCGTGTTTCAGCATCGCGTCGTTGTCGCGCTCGGCGGCGCGCTCTACTTCGCGGCCTATTCGTTCGCGCTCCGTCCGATGCTCGGCGGAACGCTCGGCGTGTACGGCCTTCACGTCTTGGGCGGAGGCGCGTCGAGCGGCGGCGATGTTCTCTCGACGCTTGTCTCATGGCCCAAGATCGAACTGTTGCTCGTGATCGTCGCGAGCGCGGGCGGGCTCGCCATTTTGGGCTGGCGTTGGGCGGGCGGCGTGTTGCCGGGTGTTGCTATTCTGCTGCTCAATCGGCACTTGCCGGAAAGCCAGTTAAACTTCCACTATGGACTCTTTCTCGCGCCATCTCTCATCGTCGCGGCGGTGTCGGGCTTTGGGCGTGTCGCAGTGTTCGCGCCGAAGACGCGAGTCGTCGCGGCGGGCGTCGTCGCGGCGGTTTCGGCCGCATCATTTCTCTGCGCGTCATCGGCCCCGGGCGGGGCGCGGTTTGCACGCTACAACTTCGACCTCGGTGCGCCCGACGGCGGCTTCAGATTCGGCGCCGACGAGCGAACAGACGCTCTCGCGCGAGTCCACGCGCGACTCGCCGAAATCCCGAGAGAGCACGGGGTTGCCGCGCCGTTTGCGTACTCGGCGCCGCTCGCGGATCGCCGGTTCATAATGACGCTGAACGGTCTCGACGAAAGGCTGTCGAGCGGGCAGCCGCTGCCTGACGCGCTCACTTCGGTGGCGGTTCCGAGGTCACGGTTTTCGGACCTGGGTCGGCGGCTCGCGCTTGCGCATGGTTTCAAACTGTCGGGGTTCGAAGGGCGGGCCGTCGAGGTGATGACCCGTGACGCGGCGCGGGTGGCGATCCCGTGGGACCGGCTTGGGACGGCGCGCGCCGAGGCCGGTTGCGAGCGGCCGCTTCGAACGTGGCCGGCGGCGGGGCTCGCGCTCTGCCACATCCGGATGGCGGCTGGAGAAACGGGTACGGCGACGATTCTGCGTGTCGCGGAGGCGGCGCCTGGCTTTGCCGCGCACGTCATTCCGACATTTGAACGCCCAGTCCACGGCCCCGCGAAGCCGAACGCGCTTTTCTTTTTGGGTGGTCTCATCACCCTCTCCGATTTGCCGACGGGAGTCGCGCTCACGCTCAGGTCCGAGCGGGCAACGACGGGCGACGAGACGGCTGTAAATCTGTGGGGGAGCGATGGGCGTGTGGTCGGCGTAGAGCCCGCACGATAGCGAGGGCGGCCGAGGGGAGGGCAGGAAGCGATGGAGGTTCGAGGCAGGAATTCGAGGGGGAATGCGGATTTGATGGTTTCGGATGAGGAAGGGAGTGAAGCACCTTAGCGGTCCGCGTCGCACTTAGGTGCTTGTGCTTTGCGAGCCCTACATACGAGATACGCGATGGGTCGTCTTCTCGTGTTGGATTGCCAATTGCAGTATTGTCCAGGAGTTAACCGAAGGAGGAACAGGAAATGATGAAGTCGTGGATTTCGCTGACGGGTGCGGCGATTTTTTTCTCGGCGACGGCCTCGGGCCAAGAATCGGCATGGAACAAACGCAAACTCGATAAAGCGATCGAAGCGTGCCTCGGGATCGTGAGAATGGAAAAGGTCCTTGCGCAGAATCCGAACAACTCGACCGTTTTTATGCGGTTCAAGCAGCTCCATGCGGGCTGCAGCGCCATCGCGAAGGAGATGCCCGACGATCCGCGCGTGCAGCTGTTCGCGCCGCCGATGGAGCGCCTCGCACCGAAGATTATCGGAACGGGTGAGACCAAGGGCGGTGACACGCGGGTCGACCAGATTTTCCAGACTCTTAAGGCGAATAACGATGCGTTTGAAAACGCCGTCAAGGAGGCGAAGGAGCGCTTGAAGGGCGCCTACGAGGCGAAACCGCATGACGAATACAAGGCCGCGCACAAGGCGCTTCGGGGCACCGCGCTTCTCGCGTCGACGATTTTGAAGGCGCTCCCCAATGACGCCGACGCGAAAAAAGAGGCCGAGCGATTTGAACAGATCATGAAGGATGTCGATGCGGTGTCGTTTGGCGAGGTGACGGCGCCGCTTTACGACCTTTACCAACCGAAGAGCGACGCCTGTGCCGAACGGCGGAAGTCGCTCGCCGAGAAGGACACCGCGTGGCGAGCCAAAGACCCGGAGTACGATCCCGAGAGGATCGTCAAGCTGAACGCGGCGCTCGATGCCCTTGATGCGCCGGCCGACAAAGAGAAGCTCGGTTGGCGATTCAAGTTGCATCGCCAGTTCAACGCGACGGCGAAGAAGGCGAAGGACCTCGCCGAGATGTCGGATACGTGCTCGAAGTATATCACCGAGACGCTGAACGCCGAGGTCGCGACGAAAATCACGGCGTCTTATAAAGCGTATACGCTGAAGGCGTGCAAAGCGCTCGGGAAGAGCCACACGAAAGTCTGCGCGAGGGAAATTCATGTCGTGCTCAGCGAAACGGGAAGCGACGACGCGCTCGAGAAGCTCGAACGAGAGATTTTCGAGACGATTGGCGAGAACACGATCGCTGAGGCGAAGGAGAGCGGGAAACTCAAAGCGCCGGGCTGTTACTTCTTTAAGGGGAAGGCATCGGATTCTGGGAGTGGGCTGACGACCGTGTTTGATGGCGGCTCGGTCAAGTTGCGCTGCTTTTTCAGCGGCGAACAGGAAACCGGGGGTTGGAGCGCGGCCGGAATTAAGGTCGTGGGCCTTCGCGCGGGCGGAAAGTCGGGTCACAGCGGGATCGCCTTGAAGCCGGCGAAGCTGAATGGAAAGAGTCAGGTTGACCACGACGTGACGAAGGCGATCGCGAAAGTCGTTGAGGATGGGCGCAACAAAATCACGCTGTCGGTTTTCTACCAGTGGATCGAACACTTTTGGGAAGAGAAGTGGGACGAATCGCGGCAGGCCGTTGTTAAACGAAAGATGCAGAAAACCGAGCAGCGGATGCTCTCTTTCGGGGAGTTCCTCTATTACAAGTAGTTAGTTACAGAAATCGATTCCTGCCGGCGACGCAGTGCCGATGGTCGATTGGGTCACAACTTGCTCGGGCATCACATTGCCGGTCGCGGTGCGCTTGAACGCCGTGACGGTGTGGTTGTCGCTCGTTGCGATGATTTGGTCCGCCCAGGGATCGTAATGCAAACCCCGTACGCCCGAAAACCGCGTGGCCGGGCCAGAGATCCGCCGAAGCGGAACAGCCGCGCCGGCGGCGTCACGGGAGAACGTCCATATCGTGTTGCCGCCGGCGACGAAAAGCTCGTTGTGTGCCGAGTCGATCGCGACGGCGCGGGGTGAGACGCCTGTAATGAGGCGGAGGGGCTGCTCGGTGCCGTCGGCGGTGCGCCGATAGACTTCGACCACATCGGTGTTCGCGACGAACAGTTCATCGCGCTGAATGTCGACCGCCAGCGCCGAGGGATAGCGAAGCGTGGTGGACGACGGACGGTGAATTCGGCGAATGGGCGCGACGGTGCCGTTTGCGCCAAGCGGGTAGACCGTTATGGTGCTCTCCCACTCAAAGTTATTTGCGACGAAGAGTTCGCCATGCGCCTTATCGATTGCGATCCCGTACGGCGTGGCGAGCCGGGTCGAGGTTCCGCCGAACGTGCGAAGCGGGAAGGCGTTGCCGCTGGCGGCTTTGTCGTGCACCACGAAATACGGATCGACGTTGCGCAGCAGGAAGAGTTCGTTGTTGGTGTTGTCGAGCCGAACGCCGTAGCCGCCTGAAATCAGCGTCGCGGGGCCCTCGATGGTGTTGAGAGGTGTCGAGCTTGCGGTGTCAAGCGACCATTCGTGGATTCGCGCGCCTGAATTGTACGAATAGACGCGTCGAGTGGCGAAGTCGATGCCAACGTCGTGAATCCCGGAGCCGCTGATCCTCTGCTCGGTGAGCGGCGTCGCCCCTCCCGACGCAGTGAGTGGAAAGCGGAAAAAGTGAGAGTAAGCGAAATAGAACCCGCCGTCGGAGAGCATTACAACGACGAGTTCGTTTGTCGCGGGATTGGCGTAGACGCCCCAAGGCTGATTCACGCGCGTGATCGTACGGAGGCGCGGCGCGAAGCCCGTCGCTGTGCGGCTGTACACGCGGACCGCGTTCGCACTTTGACGCGACACGAAGATTTCATTGTTAACCGTGTCGACCGAAATGCTGCCCGAGGACCGGTTGGTGCTCGCGAAGTCGTCCGAAATGGTGCGAAGCGGCGCGACATTGCCGCTCGCTGTGCGCGGATAAACGGTGACGGAGCGATCGTTTGCGACGAGGAGTTCGTTGTTGACGGTGTCGACGGCGACGGCGGATGCGCGAAAGAGGCCGGTCTTCGACCCGACCAAGCGGCGGATGGGGACCGTGGCGCCTTCTGCGGCGCGCGCGAAAACGAGAACCGCGTCGTCGTTCGCAACGAAGAGTTCATCGTTGACCGCGTCGATGGTGAATCCCACGGCGTTCTCGAGCCCGCGCTCGCCGTCCCAAATCCGGCGCGTTGGCACCGTCGATCCATTGGACGCAATCGGGTAAACAGCGACCACGGGTTTGACCGAAGTCCCCCCAGGGCTCGACACGTAAATCTCGCCCGCCTCTCGATCGACGGCGATGCCGCGTGGTCCGAGCATGAGTGACTCTTCGGAGAAAATCGTTCGAAGGGGCGTCGCGTTTCCGTCGGCCGTTCGCGCGAACGTAGCGACGACGCTCGCGCCCGCGATCGTTAGCTCGCCGCTTGCCGAGTCGATCGCAACACCATATCGCTGCTCGGTGCCGCGGAACCCGCCGTAAATCCTGCGAACGACGGAGTCTGTATAGCCGCCTGCGCCGCGCGCGAACACCGTCGTCGCGGAGTAAGGCCCGCCCGCTTCGTTATCGAGGTAGTTGACGACATAGAGTTCGCCGTTCGTGGGGTCGACCGCGACGCCGCGCGGGTCAAAAACTTTGTTCGTCAGGTTTTGAAGCGGCGCGGTATTTCCATTTGCGGTCCTTGCGAAGACCCCGACCGTTTTCGGATTCGCGCCACGGTTCGCGACGATGAGTTCGTTGTTGGTCGTATCGACCGCGACGCCCCATGGGTTCACGAGCTTCGTTGCCGTTCCCGTGAGGATCCGTTTAGCGAGCGTGTTGCCGCTCGCGTCGAGATCGAAGACGACAACCGACGTCGCCGCGCCATTTGCGACGACGATTTCTCGATTGACAGAATCGATGGCGATGCCTTGAGGCGAGTAGAGTCCCGTTTGTGCGCCGACGATGGTGCGAAGCGGGGCGGTGTCTCCGCTCGCGGTGCGATTGAAAACCAAAACCGAGTTCGAGCCTTTGTTCGAAACGGCGATGATCCCGAGCGACGGGGCGACGGCGACGGCTTCGGGTTGATTGAGGAGCGTTGCGGCGCCGCGGAGTTTTCGAATCGGCACGGAGCGGCCATCGGAATCGCGCGAGAACACGAAGATTTCGTTGTTGCCCGTGTGTGCAACAAAGATTTCGTTATTCACGGAATCGACGGCGACACCGCGCACGTCGCCCATCGGCTGATCGAAGAACCCAAACTTTCGCACCAGCGCGCCCTCGCCCAAAACGGTCGTCACCTTGTTATCTCCCGCGCCGGCAAAGCAGAACTCGCGGCCGTGTACGGCGCGAACCTCGACCGACGGGAGGCTCTCGGCCGATTCGCGCAAGGCCGTGACGATGTAATAGGTGATCGATTTTCCCGAGAGTCCCGTGTCGGTGAGTGCGAGACCGGACGTTTCGCCGAGGACGCTGTACGGGCCGCCGCTGACGGTTGCCCGCGAAACTTTGTACCTCGTCGCGCCGGTCGACGCGGCCCACGAAACGGTCGCCGTTCCGTTGCCGGGATTCGCCATAACGCCGATCGGCGCAAGCGGTGCAACGACGAGCGAGACTTCGAGCGAATACGCGCTCTCGCCGGCTGCGTTTCTTCCGGTCACGACGTAGTGGTTCGTTGTTCCCGCGCGCCCGGTGTCGGTGAACGTTGTCGTCGATGCCGATGAGGTCGTCGTGCGGAGCGTGTAGGGGCCGCCGCTTGTGGTCGCACGATAAACTTTGGACGATGTCGCGGCCGTCGGGACAGTCCACGAGACGATTGCTTCGCCAACGCCGCCTGCAGCGACTTGAACGTCGGTCGGTGCGCCGGGCGCAACCGTCGCCGCGCGTTCGGTCGACATAGCGCTTTCGCCGCCGGCATTCAGTGCCGTGACGACATAGTAATAGGTGGTGCCGTCCGTGAGGCCGGTATCGGTGTACGTCCTCGTGGCCTGTTCGGTGACGAGTGCGTATTCGCTCCCCGATGTGACCGATCGGTAAACTTTGTAGCTCGTAGCGCCCGTGCTCAACCCCCACGACAACGCGACTTGGCGGACGCCGGGTGTTGCCATCGGCGGTGGTGGTGCAGATGGCGCAAACGTAAGCCCGACTTGGTTGGAGTTCGAGCTCGCACTCGTGCCGTTGAGTGATTTGACGACCCAGTAGAGCGCGTAGCCGTAGTTTCCGATGTCGGTATAGGTCGGTGCCGTCGTCGTCGCCCAGTACGTATATGGGCCGCCATCAACAAACGAATAGTAGACATTGTTGCTCGAGGTGCCGAACGGGGCGGTCCATGTCAAAACGGCTTCGCCAGCGTCCCCCGGCCTCACGGCGAGGTCTGTCGGCGCATCGGGCGCGATGCGGACCGCGCGCTGGAGCGACGGGAGTCCTTCGCCACCATCGTTAACCGCCGAGACGACGTAGTAATAGGTCGACCCCGAGGGCAGGCCATCTTGCACGAACGACGTTGTCACGGTGCTCCCGGCGTCGTCGTACGGGCCTCCATCGATTTCCGAGCGGAAGACTCGGTAGCTCGCGGCGCCGTACGGTCTGGTCCACGTGAGCGTCGCGGTGCCGCCGTCCGGCGTCGCTGTGACGATGGGTCGGCTCGGAGGAATCGTGGTGGTCACTTCGTTCGTGTAGTTTGACCAGAACGTCGCACCGGCGTCGCCGACGGTGATCGCCCGCACGCGGTACCGATATTCGTAGCCGGCCGCGGAGCCCCATTCGATCGATGTCGCGCCGGCGTTGGTGACTCTGACCTGCTGGAAAACACGGATGCCGCCATACATCCTCTCAAACGCGAAGCCGGTTTCGTTGTCGCTGTTATCGGTCCACGACAGATTGACCAAATAGGATGTACCGGCGTTGCTAGGCGCGCCGAGCGTCGCCGTGAGTCCGGTTGGCGCGGCGGGCGCGTATTCGCAAGACCCGCAGCTCTCAACGGTTCGCGTGGCGCCGCAGTTGTCGACGGCGGTGAGGCTGCCGCAGCCGCGGCCGTTGCGTGCACAGAAGGCGGTGTCGGACTCGGCGATGCAAGCGCAGGTGTTGTTCGGTTGGCACGTCGCGGGTGTTGTGCAATGCCCGCAATCGGCGACGGTGCGCGCGACGCCACAGTTGTCGGGGGCGGTCTTTGAGCCACAGATGGCGCTCGTGCGCGCACAGAAGGCGAGATCCGTTTCGGGCGCGCAGACGCACTGATTATTGGCGTCGCACCTCTCCAAGGTTCCGCACGTGCCGCACGACTGGACAGTGCGCGGGTTGCCGCAGTTATCGAGCGCGGCGAATTGGCCACACGCTTTTCCGAGGCGCGCGCACAGCGCCGTGTCCATCTCCGGCACGCACGGCGGAGCCGATGGGGGTGGCGTTAATCCGGCGTCTTGTAGAGGAGTGCCAGCGTCAAGTTCGGCGCCTCCGTCGGTTGGCCCAGCCCCACCGCCGTCTTCACCGCCGCCGCCGTTGCCTCCGCCGTCCCCGCTCCCGGTTCCGCCGCCGTTCCCACCGCCGGTTCCGCCTCCATCCGAATCGCCGCCGCCGCCCGTTCCCGCGTCCGGAACAAGGTTTTCCCCGACCCGGCACAAAACCCCCGGCGCGCAATCGAGCGTCAGCGTGATGGTTATCGCATTCGGTGAGAAATCGAGCGCACGCCCCAGATCATCCACGTTCACCGACGCGACCGCGATCACATCGACGGCGCCATTCACGAGCCGCCACACGCGCGCGCGCAATGTGAGGTCGTCGCCAATTGGCGCGCTGCGCAGCGCGAATCGCCACTCGTCGCCCGCAGCCCACGGATTCACGTCGGCCCAAAACCGGACTTCGCGAAAGCCATCGGCATCAACGTCGACAAACGATCGCGAAATCGTCGCGCCATCCGTCGCCGACGCCGCCTCCGCTTCAGGGAGCGCCTTTTCGGACAGGCCGTCGGTCTTCCCATTTTTCGAATCGATTACGACATCCCAGCCAGAAATCTCGTTCCGAAGCGCGAAGTCGGTCGGCAGCCGGGTGACCACCTCGATGGCGAACGTCTGCGCAAGTGGGTTCTCCGCGCACCTCATTGCAACAAATCCGAGACAACACATAAGTGCTCTGTACGTCGATGTCTTCATAATCCCCACTCTTGGCGCGGAAAACCGGTCCGAATCCGCGTCTCGTCTGAATATGAGCAAGCGTTGGACCCGACGCGGGCCGGTTCGAATCGCTCAATCTCTTACGGTTTTTTTGATTCAGCTGACTCATTTCCAGATGCTCTGATTAGATGAGAATGAACCCGTTAGAAAAATGTGCGCGCCTCACTCAGATGTATGAAAATCCGATCCCCGGTTGAGCGGCCAAAACCAGCGTGGGGCGGTCGGGGTTGGGCTCGCTCCGGCTCGCAGAAGTCCTCGGGTCTGACATTAAATGTGAGTCTGCACGAAACGAATCAAACATCATGAGAACGGCAAATCCAAGCCCCATCGGCACCTCATCCCCTGCGGAAGCGAGCCTTCGCTTGCCCAATCACCGCCCGCCGAACCAGAAACCGGCCCTTTCCCCGGAACGGCGGTTAAGAGACTTGGGGGTCCGCTCACGAGCGAACGAACCGCTTAACCTGGGATGAAGGTATGAAAATCGTAATTCGTTGACAGCCGCGCGGCGCGCGATCCATTCTGCGCGACCATGTCGGGCACGCTTCCTTTTGTTCGCGGATTTGAGTTCAGTGCGGTTGCAGCTGGCATCAAGAAGTCGGGCGCGCTCGACATGGGCCTCATCCACTGCGAGGCCTCGGCGACCTCTGCGGCGGTCTTTACGCAAAACCTGGTGCGGGCGGCGCCGGTCGTGGTGTCGGAGGTACGCGCGAAGAAGGGGCGATGTCGGGCGGTGCTCGCGAACAGCGGCAATGCGAACGCGTGCACGGGCGAAGACGGTGTGCGCGATGTTGAGACGTTAACCGCTGCGGTGGCGCGTGGAATTGGCGATGAGCCTGCGGGTGTTTTGATGGCGTCGACGGGCGTTATCGGCGAGCGGCTTCCGGTCGACGTGATGATGCGCGCGGTGCCGGAATTGCTTTTGAGGCGGCGCGCGGACGGCGCGGGCGATTTTGCGCGATCGATTATGACGACCGACAAGTTTGAGAAGGTTGCGGTTGCGGAGGGGCGCGTTGGGCGACAGGATGTGCGTATCGTCGGGTGCGCGAAGGGCGCGGGGATGATCGCGCCGAACATGGCGACTATGCTTGGGTTTGTTTGGACCGATGCCGATGTCGACAATCTTTTTTTGCGCGAGGCGACGGCCGCGGCGACCGATGCGACGTTCAACCGCATTGTCGTCGATGGCGACACGTCGACGAACGACATGGTCGTCGTGCTCGCGAGCGGTCGCGCGAACGGGCACGGGGGGAGCCCACTCCGCGAGTCGGGACGCGGTGGGGGCGCGGCGTTCGAGGAACTGCTTCGGCGCGTGATGATGCCGCTCGCGAAGGCGATTGTGAAGGACGGCGAAGGCGCGACGCATGTCGTTGAGATCCGTGTCGAGGGCGCGGCAAGCGACAAAGACGCGCGGTTGATTGCGCGGCGAATCGCGGAGTCACCTCTCGTCAAGACCGCGTTTCATGGGTGCGACCCAAATTGGGGGCGACTCCTCGCGGCGGCGGGGCGCGCCGGGGTTCCGGTTCGGCCGGACGGCATGGCGATTAAGGTGGGGGGCGTTGCGATCGTAAAGCGGGGTGTGGGGCTCGGCAAGGAACGCGAGAGCGAGGCGAAGGCGATTATGCGCGGGGCCGAATATGTGGTTGAGGTTGATGTTGGGGTTGGCAAAGGCCGGGCGGAGGTGGTGACGTGCGACTTTTCGGAAGAGTACGTGCGAATCAACGGCTCGTATCGATCGTAGTGGGCGTCGTCGTCGCCTCGACGTTGCTTGGCGGATGCGCAAGCCGTCCTCCGACCGGTGTGAGGGGCGCGCTCGTGCCGACGCCGATTGCGGCGCTTTTCGACACGGCGAAAAATCGCACCGAGCTCGATCGATTCGCGAAGGCGTACGTCGACTTCGTGACGGCGGCAAAGACGGAGCGCCTCGTGGTGCATCGGCTTTCGCGTCGCGCGGACAAAGCACCCGTCGCACCTCTTCCCGCGCGCGCGGGTGGACCCGGATCGCTCTACGCGCTCTCATCGCGCGGGAAAGCGCTCGCGCTTGTTGCGATTGGGAAGCGCCCGATTTCTGCGGGGCTGAACGTGCTCATGGCGTCGATCGACGCGCCGGCCCTTGGCCTCAAGCAAAACGCGCTCTACGCGAAACAACGGTTCGCGCTTTTCGACACGTGGTTTCGTGGGCCGCTCGCGGAGCATCGTTGGTTGTCGGTGCCCCTCGCACTTTACGGATTCGTCGCGCGCGATGCGGGCGATGCGGCGCACATTCAGGTGGGCGATGGCCCGAACGACCCGGTGTTTGTGGTGCCCGACTTGTTGCCGCACCTCTCGGCGACGGCTCAGGCGAAGCGGATTATCGAACCCGAAGAGACCGACGCGATCGCGGGCCACGGCGCCGTTCGGAAGGTCGCGAAGATGCTGGCTCGGCGCCACGGTGTTCGTGCGGACGAGTTCGAGCACGCCGAGTTGTCGCTCGTGCCCGCCGGCCCCGCGCGATTCATCGGCGTCGATCGCGCGTTCGTCGCCGGTTATGGCCATTCGGCGCGCGCCGCGGCGTTTGCCTTCGTTCGTGCGCTCGAGGGCGTTGTTCCCGCGCGCACGACGGTGGTCGCACTTGTCGGCGCCGCAAATGGCGATGCGCACGGAAACGTTGGTCTCGCCTTTGTGCGACACGCCGTTGGCCAGGTTCAATTGGCGCTTCGAGAAACGGGCGACGCCGGCGAGCCGGACGAACCGGCCCTTCGCCGAATTCTCGCGCGAAGCCTTGTCGTCGTTGCGGAGCCGTCGGGCGGCGCACTCGCTCACGGCCTCGTCCTGAATCAGGTTCAAGACGATGGGTTCCCGGACGCATTTCAAAAAGTTCTCGGTGCGTTTCGCCGCGATCGCGTCCCGTTTCAGATTTCGCACAAATGGGTCAAATGGCCAGTCCTCGCGCGCGAAGTGACAGCCTGGAACGTTGACGCCGTCGGGTTGTCGATCCCCGTCTCTGATGTTGGCGCGCCGATCGAAATGGTTTCGACCGTGGATTTGTACGGGCTTTTCGCGGCGGCTCGCGCGATCGTGAGGCACGTCGAATGACGGCCCTCTTCGCAGCGACGATTGCGCTCATTTCGCAAGCGGCGCCGCCCGCCGATTTCGGGCGACACTACATGGCGTTTCTCGACGCGGCGAAAACACCGCGGCTCTTGGTTCGCGAAGTCGCCCGCGAGGCCGCGACGCGTGGATTTCGTGTGCGAGATGTTTTTGACGCTCCGACCCCCGCGAAGCCGGGCGACCGCTTGATGTTCGTGTCGCGCGAACGATCGATTGCCTTGGTCGTGGTGGGCCGTGCGCCGGTGACGACTGGCTTTCGCCTCGTCGGAACGCACGTCGACACACCGAAATTTCGCGTGGTGCAGCGACCCATCGTTGTGACCGACGGGCGCGTCGCGCTTCGCACGGTGTTTCACGGCGGTATCAAGGAGTACCAGTGGTGGACGCGGCCGCTCGCGCTTGTCGGGACGGTTCATCGTGCCGACGGGAAGGAGGTCGATGTTGCGCTCGGGCTCAAAGACGAAACGTCGTTTGCAATGGGAACGTGGACGTCGACAGGGGTTCCAGGCAAGGTTGGTCGCAAAGACCCTTGGGCCGGATGGGCGCGCGAATACGACGTCGTTGTTGCTGGATTCCCAAAGGGCGGAACGTCTGGCGACCCGAAAGGCGCGTTTCTAAAGGTTCTTGGGGACCGGTTTGGGGTTGTCGAGGGCGATCTCGATTCGAGCGAACTTTACTTTGTTCCCGTGCAGACGGCACGGTGGGTCGGTGTTGGCGAGCGCCTCGTGGGTGGTTTTGGGCAGGACGACAAGGCTTGTTCGTACGCTGCGGCGCGGGCGGCGATCGACCTCGACGTTGTTCCTGAGAAAACGGTTATCGCGTTTTTGACCGACCGTGAGGAGGTTGGCTCGACCGGGCCGTCGGGCGCCGCGTCGGAGTGGATCGACGCGCTCATTGCGCACCTTATTGTGGCGACGCGATCGAACCCATCGAAGGATCGCCCTGTCTTTGAGACCGAGGTGCGGACGGCCTTCGTTCAGGCTGAGGTTTTGTCGTCCGACGTCACAGCGGGCGTCAACCCGCTGTTCCCGCGTGTCCATGAGCTTCGAAACGCGGCGCGCCTCGGGAAGGGACCCGCGATGATGAAGTGGACCGGTCGCGGTGGGAAGTTCGGCGGGTCCGATGCCCACGCCGAGTATGTCGATCGGGTTGTGCGGATTTTTGCCGAAGCGAAGGTCCCCCTGCAGATCGGGAACATTGGGCGCGTCGACGAAGGAGGCGGTGGAACCATCGCAAAGTTCATTGCGAACAAGGGCGCAAACGTCCTCGACCTTGGCATTCCGATGATTTCGATGCACGCCGCATTCGACGTGACGCACGTTCGAGACATCGAGAATCTCGCGCGCGGATTACGTGCTTTTTTTGTAACAAAGTAGATGCGTTGAGGGAGGTTTATTGATGAATCGAATTAACTACCCCGATCGGGTAAAACTCGCATCAATGCCGACTCCGATTGTGCGGCTTAACCATTGGTCACGTGAGCTCGGCGTCGACCTCTACGTAAAACACGACGACCGAACGGGCAGCGACCTTTCAGGCAACAAAGTTCGCAAACTTGAGTTCCACTTTGCCGAGGCGCAGGCGCGTGGGTGCGACGTCGTCGTCACGTGTGGCGGTGTTCAGTCGAACCACGCCCGAGCGACGGCGATTGCGGCACGCCAACTTGGGCTCGACGCTGTGCTCATTCTGCGGAGCCGAACGACACCGCCCGGCGGCGAACCGGTGGACGGCAACCTATTTCTTGACCGGCTCGTCGGTGCGCGCGTCGTCTGGGTGACGCCCGACGAATACCGATCGCGCGAAGCCGTTTATGAGCGGCTGGACGCCGAGCTTCGTCTTGCTGGGCGGACGCCTTACCTCATGCCGGAAGGCGGCTCGGACGAAGTCGGAGCGTGGGGGTACATCGCGGCGGTTGAGGAGATCGCCGCGCAGGAAAGCGAGATGGGCGTTCGGTTTGACGCGATCGTGCACGCGGTGGGCTCTGGCGGGACGACGGCCGGGCTTGTGCTTGGGACGAAACTCGCCGGGGTCGGGGCCGAGGTGCGTGGGTTCGCGGTTTGCGACGATACGGCGTACTTCGTTTCGCGCGTCATGTCGATCGTTGAGCGCACCGTCGATCGATACCAGCTTCGAATCCCGTTTTCGTCGAATGAGCTGCGCATCGACGACCGATACAAGGGCGTTGGGTACGCGTTGTCGCGCCCGGAGGAGATTTCGCTCATCAAGAGCGCCGCGCGGACCGACGGAATCATTCTCGACCCTGTTTATACGGGCAAGGCTTTTTTCGGGATGGTTGACCTGATTCGTGCGGATCGGCTCTCATTTGGGCGTCGCGTGTTGTTTGTTCACACCGGGGGAATTTTTGGCCTGCTCGCGGCCACGTCAGATGTTGTTCCGTCGTTGGCATAGTGCGTCATTTCTTGTCAGCAGTGGGGTCTTAAGAACTGGAGTCTATTGTCCCCAATACGTCGCCAAAAGTGAAACCTGCTAGAAAAAACACCAGTTTCTGACGCGCCCAAGTTGGCTTAGCGCTTGCTGAAGGACTGGGGGAACTGGTAGAAGACCGGCTTTGTCCTTTGGTGGTTGGAGGAAGCGCAATGAAGTCATTCTGGGCCGTTAACAAGGGAGCCGTCGTCGGGTTGGCGATGCTCATGGGTTTTGGTGTCGTCGGTTGCGGGGATGACCCGGGTACTGGGTTGCCAGGCGAAGGGCCCGCGACGAATGGTGGTGGTGGCGGCGGCGGCGGAAACCCACCGGTGACGCCAGCGCCGGGCTCGCGGATTTTGGCGCTCGAGGGGCCGAACCAAGTCGAGCTTCGGCCGAGCGCGGGAACGGACATCGCGTTCGTTTTGAAAACGAGCACAAACGACGTGCTGATCGGTGAAACCATCGACTTCGCGACGATTGGTGATGTCGCCGGGTCGTCGATCGCGGCGCAGCAGGTGCTTACGGGCGCGGGCGGGCGCGCGGTTCTTCATCTCCAGGCGGGCGCGAGCGCGGCGCAGTTCCAGCTCAAGGCGAGCGCGGCGGGCGCGAACGACGTTTTTGTGAACATCAAGGTCGCGAGCGATCCGTTCGGGACGCTCGACGTGACGGTTTCGTACGTTCAGGAGTATGGAGTCCTGTTGGCGACCGGCAAGGTGTCGCTGCTTCCACCACAGAAGACGTGCGCGATGATCCAGTCGACGCCGACCGATCTCGGGACGCCGATTCGTACGGCCGACCTCACGAGCTTCCCGTCGACGGCGCAGTTCAATTCGCTTGGCGCGGGTTCAACGTTTACGGTTGTTGCGCAGGGGTTCCGGCAGGCGAGCGGCCTCACGGCGCATGGCTGCGTGGACAACGTTTCGGTGCCGTCGGGGCAGACGACGACGCTTGCGATTCAGCTTCATGTCATCGCGCTGAACCCGCTCGGGACGTACACGGTCGACACCGACTACAACTTCACGGGGATTTTCCAGTCGATGGGGACTTTTGGGACCGTGTTTACGGAGATTACGAACGCGTTTGACGACCCCGATGATCCCTACCTCTATGTCGCCCAGAAGGTTGCGAATGCGATCGGCCTCGGGAGCGGGACGGCGACTGTGCTTGCGCCGATCATTCGGCAGGCGCTTGAGCCGATCCTTCCTTCGTGGTTCCAGAAGTTCGTGACGGTCGCGCGGGATATCACGAGCTACCTGACGAAGTTTCACGTTATCAGCAAGCTTGAGTTGTCGAAGTTGGCGAGCCAGCTGACGCTTTCTGGGAAGAACAGCTGGGAGAAGATCGTTGTGTACTGGCGCTTCAACTGCGCTCAGGGCGCGCCGCCGGATTGCGGGCGTCGTGAAATCGGGATTCTGTCGAGCGGCATTTCGCCGGTCGAGGGGTCGTTCACGGCGGCGGTCGAGAACTACAACCAGCTCAAGATCAACCAGCACACGGTGCCGATTGCGTACGGTCAGATTGTGATGGCGCTTTTGAACGACTTGCTCTGGCCGGCGCTTACGAATGGCGTGGCGCACAACTTGGGCGAGGCGCTTCAGGCGCTCGTCAATTGCTCGAGTATTTCGACGCGGATCGCGGCGAGTTCGCTCGGGCAAAGCCTCGGTCTTACGGCGCAGTCGTTTACGCAGGTTTGCACGTCGGCGCTCCAGGCGGTTGCGGTCATGATCGAGTCGCGTATCAACGCGCTCAGTTTGGACGGTGTCCTTGGTTTCAGCGGGACGGCGACGATGCTCGAGACGACGGGCGATCTTTTGGTCGACAAGTTTGATCCGGGTCAGTTCAACGGGTCGCTCACGTTCGGAAGTTCGCAGCCACGCAACTTCACAGGAACGTGGACGGCGACGCGTCGGAATCCGTAATTCGGGAAGCGACGAGAGAGAATAGAGTAGCGAAAAGAATAAACTAGGAAAGGTAAAAGCGAGTTTCGTAAGAGAGAGTCGGTAGATTCTCGAAGGGTTTCAAAAGACCCCCAGAGTAAAGCCCAGCCGAAGGCCCAGGTCATCCCCCTGGGCCTTTTGCTTTTCCCTCATTCACGAGAACGCTGGCTACTCTTACGTCGTCGGGGCTCGCGGGAGTCCGCGTCGGCGCGCGAACGTCCTCAGGTCTGTCTTTAATCGAGCGGCGCTTAGTCAAACCAGCCAAGTTCATAGGCTCAATTCCTCGCCTCATCGGCACCTCAGACCTTGCGGACGCGCGCCTTCGCTTGTCTCCCGCGGCCCCTTACGCGCAATACGCCGAGCGCGTTCTCGTGAAAACTTTTTCCAGATTTGGTGGTATCCGAACGTTATCCAGCCAGATTCGGGTCATATCGTCGGCCAATGCGGGCCGACTCAGGAATTCACGCCTCAGCGGTCGAGGAGGATTCGCTGTTGCGGGCGGCGGTTTGGGCTTGAAGTTTGACGAGCGACTCCATGATCTTCGGAACGTCGAGACCGCACTCAGTTGCGATCGGCAGGAACAAGAAATCGACGAGTGAAAAGTCCTGCCATACGTTGAGGTTGGGCGCGGTGAGTTTTGCGTAGCGATCGAAGTAGAGGAGCTGCTTGAGCACGAGAATAAACTCGCGCGGCAGCCGAACGCCAAACTTGATGGCGCCGCGAACGATGGTCGGAAGGATTTCTTCGTATTTAATGCTCGCGAGAGACTTCCCAAGAATCGGACTGTAGGTTTCTTTGAGGTGAACCGCAAACTCCTCGAGGTCGATGTCCTTGGGGGCCGCTCCAATTTCAACGAGAAGTTCGGCGTTCTTTCGGAAATCGGCGCCGGCAAAAGTGATGATGTAGCGCATCACTTGGTCGCGTTGCTCGGGCGTGAACTTTCCGATGATGCCAAAATCAAGAAACCCGATTTTCCGCCGATCGGCGAGGAACATGAGATTCCCGGCGTGAACGTCACCGTGAAAAAAACCGGTACAAAGCATGATCATGAGCCACCCGCGAAGCCCACGGCGCAAGTAGTGCTCGCTGTCGATTCCGAGCCGCGTGATCGCTTCGACGTCGTCCGCCTTTAGACCGTGAAACCGTTCCATCGTGAGGATTCGTTCGGTCGTGTAATCCCAATAAACTTTTGGCGCGACGAGTTCGTCTTCGCCGACGCGCGCGAAAAACGCGTTGAATTGGTCGAGGTTTTTCGCCTCAAGCCGAAAGTCGAGCTCTTCGCGAATCGTGCGGTCGAAGTCTTCGATAATCGCGACGGGGTTCGCAAGCTCGGCGGTCTTGACGAGCCGCTGCACGACCCTCGCAAAAAAACCCATCACTTTCATGTCGGCGATAACGCGGTTTCGAATCCGCGGGCGCTGAATTTTCACGACGACTTCGGTTCCGTCCTGAAGCGTCGCGGCGTGAACTTGCGCAATCGACGCGGCCGCGATCGGTTTTTCGTCGAAGGTCAGGAACACTTGGTTCGCCGGCTTTCCGAGCTCAGCCTGCACGATCTCAAGCGCGGTCTTTGTCGAAAATGGCGGGACGCGGTCGAGGCACTTTTGAAACTCGCGGCTGTACCGCGCGGGGAAAAGCCCCGGCGACGAGGCGATAATTTGACCGAGCTTGATGAAGGTTGGGCCGAGGTCTTCGAAGAATTTTCGGAGCATGGCCGGTGCGTGAAGCCAGGCCACACCGCGGCCGGTTATTCTCGCGACGAGAAAACGCAGCCCCACCAACTGATACAGCCACAGAAAGAACATCTTGAAATTAATCGCCGTGAAGGCGAGGAATCGAAGGAATATCATCGGTTACGACGGCTCAACCACAAAGTGGCCGGCTTTCGACAACATTCCCGCCTCGAGCGCTTCGTCGAGCGCCTCGCGAGCTTTGGCCTTCGTCGCCGCCGTGACAAACACCCGGCGCTCGTACTTATCCGAAACGTTGAATGGGTATGGCGCCGTGTCGAAAACCACGCAATCGACCCCACGATCGGTCAAGTAATCGCGAATCAGATTCGACTCCAGCCGGTCGGTTGTCCGATAGAATTCGACCAGATCGGCGCGGTCGCCCGCTGGCGGCGCTTCCGTCACCAGCGTTACGCCGCAGTCGTTGCAGGTCGTGACCCCATCCAAAAACTCGAGCTCACACTTTGGACAATACGGCATAAACGGAGAATAGCACGCTGCCGCGCCGAAATCTTGTGCCCTGATTCCCGGATATCGGAGAGGACTTCAGTGGGGCGGTCGGGGTTGGGCTCGCTCCGGCTCGCGGAAGTCCTCGCGTCTGACATGAAATGTGAGGTGGCACGAAATGAACCAAACATTATGAGAACGGCAAATCCACGCCCCATCGGCACCTCATCCCCTGCACAAAGGTGCGCTGCGGGCTCCGTTCCGTCGCCCTCGCGATTCTGTTCGCGTCGGCCCGGTGTAGACTGCGGGCTCCCATTCGGTCGCCCTTGCCATTTCCGCTGCGCGGACGCTCCACTGGAGCATCCGCAGAAGGCAGCGGAAATAGCCACCCCAAGGAGAAACCAGCCGTTTCCCTGGAACGGCGGTTGAGAGACGCGGGGGTCGATCGAACGGTGGCCGACACCCAACGGGTGAACTTTTCGTACCACCCTCAAGCCCAGAAAACACGTCCCCGGAAAGCGGTCCGCCCGGATTTGCGTAGGGTCGGCATGGGCGCCGCAAAGGTGCGTCTCCGCAGGGTCTGCAGCGCGATATCGGCTGGGACCACCGAGCTTTCGCGTGCCGCTAAACTGCGAATCAAACGCACGCCTCAAATCAGACCCGAGGACGTCGGCGCACCGAAGCGGGCTCCTGTCGACCCTCACGCTCACGAGCGAACGAACCGCTTAACCGGGGATGAGGGAAACTACATCTTGCCGATGAGACTAAACGAAATAATGAGCGAGTAAATAACGAGCGACTCGATGAGCGCGAGACCGAGAATCATCGGCACAAAGAGTTTCCCAGCCGCGCCTGGGTTCCGCGCAATCCCGTCGAGAGCGGCAGCCGCCGCACGGCCTTGGCCGAGCGCGCCACCGAACGAGGCAATCGCGATTCCGAGGCCCGCCGCGAGCGCGATCCACTTCTTCGCTTCGTCACCCGCGCCACCGCCTTCAGCCGCAGACGCGAGCGCCGGGAGACACACGATCATCATCACCACCACGAGCCCAAACCACTTCCGCATGGATGTCATCAAAGCACTCCTTCAGGTTGGAAAAAGTTCAAACGACAAACTTTATTCATGCGCGACCGCCATCGACACGTAAACCGTCGAGAGCAAACAAAAAACAAAGGTCTGGATCACGGCGACCAACGAGCCAAGCACCAAGAACGGCATCGGGACAACGAGCGGTACGATGCCGAGGAAGATGCCGAAGACTTTGTGATCGCCCATGATATTGCCCATGAGACGCAAAGCGAGCGACATCGGCCGCGCGAAATGGCTGATAATCTCGATGGGAAACATGAGCGGCGCGAGGAAGTACCCCCACCACGCACCGACGGGATTTGCAAAGTGACTCAAGTACTTCAAGAACGCGAGAGGCCAAAGCGCAACCTTCGCACCGGCCGAAAGTTTTGTGTGGCCGTGGTGTTCGCGCTCATGGACAAGGTGTTCCCACGTCGCCCGAACGCCATACGCTTGATAAAAAAGAAAGACGATGAGCCCGCAGGCCGCGGTCGTGTTGAGGTTGTCCGTTGGTGGAACAAAACCAGGAATGAGCCCGAGCACGTTCGACATAAAGATGAAGATGGCGAGCGTCGCGATGAGCGGGAAAAACCGTTTGGCTTCCGGGCCGATGATGTCTTTCATCAAGTTGAGCACGGCGCTCGAAAGCACCTCGAAGAAATTACGGGCGGTGAATCGCGCGTCCGGGACGAGAGCATCACCGGTTGCGGCGGCTCGCGCGATTTGGCGGCGCGCCGAAAAAACCAGATACGAAACAACGAAGAGCAAGAAAATGGCGCCCGTGACGTGTTCGATGTAATGGACGTGCGACTTCTCAATGAAGCTCAGCCCGAGTGCGTGCTGGATCGACCGGGCGAGGTCGCCGTACACGGGAATCTGATTGAACCAACTTTCGTGCATCGCTTAGCCGTCTTTGTTCACGCGGAGCGCCGATCGAAACGAGACCGCGACCGTGGCAAGTAAGACCGTTGACAACCCGATGGCAAGGCCGATGGTGTCGACCTCGGTTTGTGTAATGAGTAAGTAAACCGCGGCGATGAGAACCGCGAACTTGACGAAAAAGAGCGCGAGGAACGCCCAACGGGGAGCCGACTCGCCTTCCGCGCCGGCGCGGGAACTGCTTTGGAGACCGCGGGCGACGATGAAGCGAATCGCGCGAAAGTTGGCGAGCCCAATGACCGCTCCGACCACCACGCCAAGCGAAAAAGGAATCGATTGCGCGATGAGGGAGCCGAGCGTCGCGATCCCCGCAAGCGCATACGCGGTGCGCTCAACGCGAAGCAGAACGGCGCCGGGATCGTCGCGTCGCTCGACCTCGCGTTCGGCGCTATTTCTGTTGTCCGGCGCCTGGTCCATCGTCGTCATCGCGCGGTCGGGCGGCCCGAGCGGTTCGCCAGAGTCCGTAGAAACCCGCGGCGATTCCCAAGCAGAGACCGATCGTGGTGAAGGCGCCGCCGGTTCGAAATCGCTCATCCAGCCAGCCTCCGCCCCAGTAGCCGAGCATCGTCGCAAGGGCCATTTCGATCCCGATCGCGCCAACGCGCGCGGCCGTTTTCCACTGCTCTCTCTGTTCCTTTTCCACGCAAGGTCCGAGGGGTTCTACACAGAGTCGCGGTCAATGTCAAAAGGGAAAGCGCGGGCGATCAGCGCCGACGCGACACGATAACTCTGAATTTCTTAGGGTTGAACCCCACCGGGCGAACGTCGATGGGAAGGTTGTCGATGCGCGCGGCGGACTCGAACGTGGTCGGCGTCGTAAAGGCGCGGCGGCGCAGGTCGATGACCGCGACGATATCCGTTTCTCGCAGCGCCGTGAGCTGACTGACGGGGCCTTCGACGTCGATGTCGAGTGTGGTCGGTTCGATCGAAACGAGCAGCTTGCGGTCGACCTCCGTGAGGAGACGCACGGGCAACGCGGACAGCCGGCGTCGCTCAATGATCGGCGAGACGATCGTCTTTATTTGGACGCGCGTCGGCGCGACTCGGACGCCAAGCCCGTTCACAATGAGGAGTGCGTCGCGGGTGAAGCTCTGAGTGGTCGCGTGGAGGCTGATTTCTTCGGTCGAAATCGACGAAACACGATCGACGCGCCCGCGCGGGCCGGAGGCGAGCACGTCCGGAGGATTCGCGACAATACTCTCGAGGCGAAACCCGGGGGGCGGCAGCGCGCGATGGACGACGCGCACGGGAACGCGGCGCTCGAGCCGATCTTCGAATTCAAGCACAATCTCGGGAGGCGCGATGGAAACGATTTTGGTGCCTTTGGGGATTTCGAACTGATCGGGCGAAAACCGATACGGCCCCGAGCTGAGGCGTGATGCGTCGATGTCGAGCGCAGCGAGACGTCGTTCGGTCGCATCGCGGACGCGCGATCGCGGTCCAGCGACGACGAGGGTGATCTTGTCCGAAACGGGGGTGACGAGAATTCGGTCGTCTGGGATGTTCTTGATGCGCACGGACACCTGAAGGTTGACGATCTCTTCGCGCGCGCGCTCACCGCGAACAAAGATGAGGAAGGCGATGGCGAGAACCAGTGAAAGGAGCTTGAGGCGGCCGTTGGCGAAAACTCTTTCGCGCATCACGGTGTTCCCTCGACCGCTCGGGTGCGCGGGCGGGGCAGGCTGCGGCGGTCAAAAAGTTGACGGAGGCGTTCGCGAAGGTCGCCCGAGCTCTCCATCTCTGCGAGCACACCGTCTGCTGCAACGCTGATGCGCCCCGTCGATTCGGAGACGACGACGGCGACGGCGTCGGTTTCCTCGGCGACTCCGAGTGCGGCGCGGTGTCGGGTGCCGAGCGTCCTCTTGACGTTGGGATTGGCGGTAAGAGGCAGGAAGCATCCGGCGCGGGTGATGCGCGCGCGCGACACGATGATGGCGCCATCGTGAAGGGGTGAGCTGGGATGAAGAATCGAAAGGAAGAGATCGCTCGCGATCTTGGCGTCGAGCTGGGTGCCGGCGTCGAGGCGATCGATGAGGTCGGCTTCGCGCGTGATGACGATGAGCGCACCGATGTGCTTTGCGGCGAGGTCTGTCACGGCGCGTGCGACTTCGTCGATGTGCGGTGCGAAGAGCGACGCCGAGTTGGATGCGCCGAGGCCGCGGCGGCCGACGCGTTGGAGGCCGCGTCGAATGTCGTCTTGGAAGACCACCACCAGGATGACGATGAAGGAGCTCGTGAAATTTTCGATGAGCCAGCGGAACGTGTCGAGACCGAGAAGTTTCGAACCGAAAAAACCGATCGCCACGATGACGATGCCGACGAGGACGTGAAAAGCGCGCGTTCCTTTGATGAGGAGGAGGACTCGGTAAAAGACGTACCAGACGATGAGCAGGTCGAAGAGGGCGATGACGAAGCCGAGCGGCGTGTCGGGCAGCGAGAACTCAGGGAGGAGAGCGCGAAGTTCGCGTTCAAAAGTGGTCATGGCGCACCGCTCGCGGGATCGTGTGTTGCCGTGGCGATTGCGTGCGCGACGAGCGCGACTTCGCGCATCGCAGCGACATCGTGAACGCGAATCATCGACGCGCCTTTCGCGACGGCGATCGCGACGGCGGCAGCCGTGCCGAATGCGCGCTGGTCTGCCGGTTTGCCGGTGATGTGCTCAATAAATGACTTGCGCGATGGGCCGACGAGAATGGGGAGTCCAAGCGCGAGAAACCGTTCGAGCGCGCCGATGATCTCAAGCGACTGAGACGCGGTCTTCGCGAAGCCAATCCCGGGATCAACCGCGATGGCCCGACGCCGTATTCCTGTGGCGATCGCATGTTCCACGGCAACGCGCAATTCGGCGAGAACGTCATCGATCACGGCTTTGTAGTGCGTCTTATCGCGCATCGTCGCGGACGTACCGCGCGTGTGCATGATGATGACGCCGGCGTTTCGTTCGGCGACAAGTCGCGCCATCGCCGGGTCAAACGCGAGACCGCTCACGTCGTTGATGATCGCCGCGCCCGCATCGAGAGCGGCGGTTGCGACGGCGGCCTTTCGCGTGTCGATCGAGACGATCGCGCCGCTACGCGCGAGTTCTCGAACGATCGGCACAACGCGCGAGATTTCAACATCGACGGCGACTTCTGAAGCTCCGGGTCGCGTCGATTCACCGCCAACGTCGATGACGTCGGCGCCTTCGGCGGTCATCGCCGTCGCGTGTGAGAGAGCGCGCTCGACCGAATCGAATCGGCCGCCATCGGAAAACGAGTCGGGCGTGACGTTGAGGATTCCAAAGAGGATCGGTCGGCTCGCGACTTCGAACTCTCCTCGCGCATGATGAAAGGATTGTTTCGTCAAGCTCCCTCTCGACGTGCGGAGCCTTTCGCCGCCACCGGCGATGCCGCATCGGAGAGGTCGAATTATCACGGATGAGCGTGGGTGAGAAGGCGCGCATCACGGCGTTGGCTGGCGCGGGCGGGTGAAGCGGGCAATTGAAGTGCTTGTTACAGGCGCGGAAGAAAGAATTGACAAGGTGGGCGGAACATGCAGGAGTGGGTCTTGCAGACCTTCAGGGACAGGAGGCTCTCGATGACACGAATACGTAACACGCGCGGCATCAGCTTTCTCGTCTTTCTCCTCTCGACGCTCCAAGTCGTCTTGCCGATCGAGGCGCGCGCGCACAAGGAACCAACCCATTCGCGGTTGACCGAGATCGCGTTCCAATACCTCGAGTCGTACGCGAAAGCGGGGAAGGCCGGCGCGGCGCTTCCGAGCGGCGAGGCGAAGGTGGTCATGAGCTACCTTGACGATCTCAAGTTCACGTCGGACGACGGCCGGCTCATCTTCGGGATGCTCCCCGTGGGGGAGGGCGTCTATCCACAGTATGCCTTTATCGCGCCAGGACTGCGCTACGCGCTCAACTGGCCGTCGCTCGCAACGCAGTCGTTCGATACGTCGTCGCCGGTCAAGAAAGATGGAACGAACGTCTCGTTCCGCGCGTGGCTTGGCCGCTACTCGGACGACACGACGGACACCTGGGTCTCGTCCGCGCAACCGTTTCAGACGATCGTGAAGCTAACCGACGAAGAGCTCGACAAGGCGTACGACGCGGCAGCAAAGTTGCTTTCGACGGTCGCGATGGAAAAGGTGGGCGACTTTCTGGGCGACTGGGCGCAAGGCTGCGGCGACCAGGGCAATTGGTTCCTCGAAGCAATGTGCTTCATCTTGTTCGCGATCCTTTTCCCGTTCATCGCCGGACTGACCCTCGCCGCCGAGATGATCATGACGCTCGTTGTTCTCCCGATCGTCGAACTCATCCTCGCGATCGATCAAGCGAACGGACAGGCCGAAGAGCTTGCCGGCGACTCGGTGATGGCGTGCTACCCATCAACGTACATGATGCAGGATGTCGTCTCCGAACCCGACCCGCTCTGGCGCACCCGCGGCCTCGAATCGGTTTGCACGCACGCGCGGACGTTTTGGCTACCAAAGCTCGACGACATTCGAATCCACGGCAGTCCGGCGTCACTCGGCGGTGTCAAGTCGTTTTTCAGGGGGATGATGTTTGGCCACTACAAACGCTGTGTTGAGCTGGGAATCGTTCCCGAGCTTGAAGGGGTCACTCCAGTCGGGATCTTTGGTTTCGACGGGGAAACGCTTTCGAAACTCGAGACGTGTCGCGCCAATCTCAACAACTACTTTGCGCAGTGGAGAAACGTCATCCTCTCGTCCGCGATGAAGGTGAAGCTCGGCAAGGGCTGGAACAGCGACGACATGGAATTCAAGGCGACGACGGCGCAGAACCCCTTTAAGGACTACGTGAGCGACGTGAATAATTTCTCGGCGCAGTACCATTTTGCCGACCTCTTAAGCCCGAACGGCGTCACGACGCCGAAGTTCACGGACGTTGCGACCTTCAAGAAGCAGTGGAAGGGGATCCACGACGCCATCGACGGCTACAGCCTCGGCGACGCGAACGTCTTTAAGAACGCGTGGGGTGAAGTCTCCTCGTTCGATCAGGGGAAGATTGTCGACGCGGCGAAAGACTTCAACGCGACGCTGGCGTGGAAGGAGTCGGGCAACACGGCGCTTCGGCGACGCGTCGGATGCCCCGTCAAGAGCCTCTCGCTCGGGAAACAGGTCATGCTCGAGACGAACGACGGCCTCGGCGCGACGAGCTGCAAAGACGACACGACGCAGGGGATGTTGAGCGCGCCGTTTGTCACCGTCGTCACGCGCCCCGCGCACAACATGGCGCTCGATGGCTGGGCGATGTGGCTCTCGGGGCGACACCCCGGCATGTTGGAACACGGCGGGACGAAGCACGAGGTGGTCGATTTCGGCACGGCGTTCCGCGACGCCTTCAAGAACGGAACCGACTTCGGGACCCTCATGGGCGCGAACAAAGGCTGTAAGGCGTCGGGGGCGCCGTTTACGTCGGCGTTCACATGCGCGGACGAGATGGCGGATGCCACCCTCGAAACGCGCCTCGCGCAAGGCGATGTCCCAGAAATCGGATTCGTCGGCCTCGCGCACGCCATTCACGCGGTCCAGGACGTCACGGTGCCGCAGCACATCGCGCCGACGACGGGGTTTGGGCACGCGCCGTACGAGGCGCTCTTTCGCCGGTGGGTTTACAACGACAACGCGGAGACCGTCGCGACGTTTCGCGACCCGTCGTCCGGGGCGACATCGCTCGCGAAGCCGGTCAAATGGTTTTCGGGAGGCCCGGACCAGAAGGGCCTTAAGGTGAACGACGCGTTTTTCGAGTCGGTCACGAAGCGGATGGGCGACCTCGAAAAGACGATGGCCGAGCTCCAGCCGGGATCGACCTGCTTCGGGATTCGCAAGCTCGTCATCGCGACGGCGTATCACACGGCGAAAACCATCGAAGACTCCGAGGGCGCGGGGAAGAGTGCGCTCGCCGCGCCGTTCTGGGTTCGCGAGGCCGACGCGCAGGTGTGGGAACGCGCCATCGGCCCGCTGGGGACGAAATACCCAACTAAAAGCGAGGACTTGGACGTGCGTGGGGGCCGCGTCGCACCGCGTGCGTGGGGCGATGTGGTTGTGAACACGGCGCCGTTCGCTGTTGCGGGGACAGTCTTGGCGCTCAAGTATGCGGTGCAGACGAAGTTGAAACAGAAGGAGTCGTGCGACAAGGGGTGGGGCGATGGGCCGCCGCCGCCGCCAACGCCGCCAAGCGGGGGACCGCCACCGACGGACACGGACCCGAACAAGTGCATCATCGACGGGATGAAGGCGCTCCTCGTGAAGGCGCCGAAGATGGAGAAGTGGAAGGCCCTCGCGGAGGCGCGCTGCATCTGCCTCTACGGCAAGGACGCGGCGAAGAAGGCGGAGTGCGTCGGGTTTAACGTGAACCTCTGGTCGCTCCTCCAACTGTACAGGGGCGGGTTGATCTCGGAGAAGACGTTCACCTTCCGATGGAACAAGCTGCATGGTGAGAGGCTTGGGCGATGGAAGCCGGGCGCGCGCGGGTCGTGTGATCGCGACTCGGATTGCGACGGCGTCCCCGATTGCGAAGACCAGTGCCCGAACGAAAGGTGGTGCCAGGATCCCGTGTTCGGGCCATCAGGAGGGGGGCGGACGCCGGTCGATCGAAGCGGTTGCTCGCGTCTCGTCGATGGCGATGGCGATGGCGTCCTCGATACGATTGACCAGTGCAAGAAGACGAAGAAGGGCCAAGTGGTTAATAAGGATGGGTGCAGCAATGAAGACCTCGCGCTTCGGTAGCCTCGTGGTGTGCAGTGGTCTTGTGTTCGCGGGCGTGGCGTCGGCTGAATTTCCGGGGCGGCGCGCGGGGGCGGGAGGGCATCGCATCAGGTCGAAACCCAAGGCGCTCATCTGCAAGGCGCTGCCGCACGACAGCGACAAGGACGGCATCCCGGATGGATGCGATCGGTGCCCCAACACCCCCAAGGGTACGGCGGTCGGCGTGGATGGGTGCCCTCTCGTTGTGATCCCGCCGATTTGTGGGGGCGACACGCAGGCGCCCGGGAGCAGTTGTTGGAGCGTTGTTCTGAAGGGGGGCTTGGTGGACGATGGAAGCGGCGGGACAGGGCGTTCTTTTACCTTGGGGTTAAGGATACGTGTGAGATCGGGCAACTATCGGGGATCCTCCAGGCTTACTGGGGCGAAACGAAGCTCGCGCCGGTCGTGTGCAAGGGCGTTCCGTGGACGAGAAACGAGAAGTTTTCCACGTACGAGAAGGCGGCGGTCCAGTCCGGGTTTTTCGAATGCGTGGCGGAGGTGAGGTTGCCGGGCGGCGGCACGGCGCCGGCGGATGCGGCGGTGAAGAAACCGGTGAAGGTCGGTGGGTCGCTTTGGGCGACGGATGGGGCTGGGAACAGCAGCGGGTGGACGATCCCAAGCAACGGAGGGCCGATCGACGCGGATCTGAGCTGCTCGTTTGCGGGCGGCGTCGCGAGCTGCGAGCGGACGAATCTGGCGGGCGATCCGTTGGAGTTGTGCAAGAAGGGGCTTTCGAAACAAGTCCCGAAGTTAGCGTGGTCGCCGCACGTCGTGGCGATCGTCGTGCCGCACGACAAGAAAACGCTTGTCGCAATGGCCAAGCCGAAGATCAAGATCGATGTAAAAACGATCTCGGTTGCGGCGCCGTCGATTCCAGGTTGTTCGATCGGACCCAAGATTGAGGTGGAGGCGGTTGTGAGGAGCGACAATGGGAAACCGATAAAGATGTTCTCGACCGAGGCGAAAAACGGCAATTGCGTGCTGACGCCGAAGCCGGCGCCGCCGGTTGGCTCGGCCGAAATGACGTTGAGTTGCAGCGGACCCGCGGAGGCGGTGGTCCCCGTGAAGAAGGGGACGACGTTTTCCTATGAGATCCTGATCCGGGCGAAAAATGCGGCTGGAAACGTGAGCCAGAAGGTGTTCAAGGGAACCGTCAAGCCGTCCCCAGCGTGGTGAGAGCGCGGATGCGGGAAGGATAGGGACCGGAATCGTTTTTCCGGGCCGCGCCGATCCCCAGAGGACGCCCGGAACACCCGCTTAGCATCGATTCAGCATCGGTCCGAAGCTTGTATTGCCCAAGTCCCGCCGTCGCGCGCAACGAGGATCAGAGCGACGACCAGCGCCACGAGGGACGGACCGATGACGGCCGCCGCGGCGGCGCGACGTAGGGCGCGCGGTCCAGCCCAGCGAAGTCGCCGTTCACCCAATCTCAGCGCGGCTCCAAACGCGAGCGAAAAAGCGACCGACGTCACAAGAAAGACGAGCGCGAAGCCGATGACGCTCGGCGCCGTCACTTTCCATCCTTCCGATGTTTCGCGATGAGCGCATCGAGGCGCGCGAGGTTCGCAGCGTCAATGCCGGCCGCGGCGTCGACAAATGCCGCGAAGACCGGACCAACATCCGCGCGCTCCGTGATAAGCCCCGAGATCGTCTGGGCGAGGATGCGACGGCGGTAGTCGTCGCGTGTGAGCGCCGGTTCGTAAATGAACGCGAGTCCATCCTTGCGGCGCGTGAGAAGCCGCTTTTTGAAAAGGCGGTCGAGCGTCGTCATGACCGTCGTGTACGCGGGCGCGCGTTTTTTCTTGAAGTGCCCGCAAACGTCGCGAACCGTGAGGGGGCCAACGGCCCAGAGAACGCTCATGACCTTCTCTTCGAGCGCACCCAGGGGTCTCACCGGCTGGTCGATCATTCGCACAGGAAGAATTCTACCGACGTCATCCTACTATCGTCAATAGTAGGCCGGCTCACCCTCGAAGACGTGAATCAGCGCCGCGCGTCAGCTTGTCGGCTGGCCTTTGGGGCTCGGCGTCACGCCGATGATCCCGGGGGAGGCCGATGTCGTGGCGCCATTCGCCGACTTGACGGTCGCGGCAATTTTGCGCACCGGTGTCTCGCCGCGCATCAACATGTTGATTTCTTCGCCGTCGAGCGATTCGAACTCGAGCAGCGTTTCGGCGACGCGCTTGAGCAGTTCCATGTTGTCCTGAATCAGCGTGCGCGCTCGTTCGTACTGCTCCATGACGATCCGCCGCACTTCGGAGTCGATGAGCTGCGCGGTCTGCTCGCTGAACGTCTTTGGCATCGCAACCTCGCGACCAAGAAACGGATGCTCCTCGCGTTTCCCGACCGTCAGCGGCCCAACGCGGTCGCTCATTCCCCACTCGCACACCATTCGCCGCGCCATTTCGGTCGCCATCTCGAAATCGTTCCCAGCGCCCGTCGTCTGTTCGCCAAAAACCAGCTCCTCCGCGATCCGGCCACCGAGCGCAACCGCGACCTGATTCTGCGCAAAGTCCTTCGAGATGTTATGCCGGTCTTCGCTCGGCAACTGTTGCGTGAGCCCCAGGGCTCGCCCGCGCGGAATGATCGACACCTTATGCACGGGATCGCATCCCGGCACGAGCTTTGCGACGAGCGTGTGCCCCGCCTCGTGATACGCCGTTGACCGCTTCTCGCGCTCGCTCATCACGAGACTTCGCCGTTCCGTCCCCATAAGCACCTTGTCCTTCGCGATTTCGAAATCGGCCATATTGATGCGGTCCTTGTTGAGCCGCGCCGCGAGTAGCGCCGCCTCGTTCACCAGATTCTCGAGGTCCGCGCCCGAGAACCCGGGCGACCCACGCGCGATGACTTGCAAATCGACGTCCTCCGACAGCGGCGTCTTTTTCGTGTGGACCTTCAAAATCCCTTCGCGCCCCTTGACGTCCGGACGCGCGACGACGACGCTCCGGTCGAATCGGCCCGGTCTGAGCAGCGCCGGATCGAGAACGTCCGGCCGGTTCGTCGCGGCAATCAAGATAACGCCTTCGTTCGACTCAAACCCGTCCATCTCAACGAGCAGCTGGTTCAGCGTCTGCTCACGTTCGTCGTGTCCGCCGCCAAGCCCCGTCCCACGGTGGCGCCCAACCGCGTCGATTTCGTCGATGAAAATAATGCACGGAGCGTGTTTTTTCCCTTGCTCAAACAGGTCCCGCACGCGGCTTGCCCCAACGCCGACAAACATCTCCACGAAATCGGACCCACTGATCGAAAAGAACGGCACGCCCGCCTCGCCCGCAATCGCGCGCGCGAGAAGCGTTTTCCCTGTCCCCGGAGGCCCCATGAGCAAAACGCCCTTGGGGATTCGCCCTCCGAGCTTCGTGAACTTCTTCGGGTCTTTCAAAAACGCGATGATCTCTTCGAGCTCATCCTTTGCTTCGTCGATCCCCGCGACATCGGCGAACGTGATCTTCTTTTGATTCTCATTCAGCAACTTCGCCTTAGACTTGCCGAACGACATCGCTTTGCCGCCACCCACCTGCATCTGGCGAATGAAGAAGAAGAAGATCAAAAACAACAAAATCATCGGCAGCCAATAGATGATGACCGATTGCCAGAACGAGCTCTGCTCTTCCTTCTCGTAAACGACCTTGATGTTTTTATCGAGCAGCTTTTCGTGAAAATTTTCCGACATCGGCCCGAACGCGCGGTAGCTCGGCCGCCCGTCGATCTTCGTCTGCGTGTACCCCAGGAACTCGCGCCCCTTGACGCGGACCGCCTTGACCGTTCCCTCGTTGACGAGCTGCATGAACTCGTTAATCGGCTTTTCGACGGCCGTTGTCGTCGTCTGGCTAAAAAGCTGCCAGATGCTGACAAACATCAAAATGAGGAGGACCCACAGGAAAACTGTCTTATGGGAATGCTTCACGCGCTTGGCTCACTTTCTCTTTCTTCTCTTATCAGAGATAACACATTCAACCCTCTCACATCAACTGACCCCACGAAGTCGACCATTCCGAAGTGGTTGATCTGACGCGGTTTCTAGGAATTCAAGGTGGTCGCCCAAGCGCCGAACGAGGAGCGACGGCAGCGAAAGGCGCGAACGCCCGTTCGCACCCGCGACGAGGCGCAGGATGGCGGTTCGATGGGACCGCGAGAGGCGAACATCGGGCGCGACATCCTTTACCATTTGCTCGATGGCGCGGTCGAAAAGCGGGGCCGGTAAGCCGCGGAGGTTGCGGATCGAAACCGACGGTCTTGCGGTCGCGCTGGATTGTGACGTGGCGCCGTCGAGCCAGTCGTTGAGCGCGGCGAAATCGTCGGCGAGAGCGGCGAGGCGCGCGACAATTCGTGGGTTGAAGTCGCGTGCGAGAAGAGGAAGGAGCGTGTTTCTAATTCGATTGCGGACGAAGCGCGGGTCGACGTTCATCGGGTCGTCGCGGTAATCGATTTTCGCGCAGAGAGCGTGGGCACGAATTTCGTCGCGCGTCGACTCGATGAGCGGGCGCACGAACGGGGCGCGAACGGGTCGCATGCCAGCAAGGCCGCGAATGCCGGTGCCGCGAAGGAGCCAGAGGAGAACTGTTTCCGCTTGGTCGGTCGCGGTGTGGCCGAGCGCAATCCGTATGCAGCCGAGTCGCGAGGCGCAGGTCGAGAGTGCCGTGAGTCTCGCCTCGCGCGCCGTATCCTCTATAGATGCGCGTCGAGCAACTTTGACGACGAGTCGCTCGAACGGAATGTCGCGCGCGCGGGCGAACTTTTCGACCAACGCGGCGTCCCGCTTCGTGCCGCGTCGGAGGCCGTGGTCGACGTAGGCCGCGACGAGGTCGAGCTTTAGGGCACGACAGAGCTCGGCGAGCGTGTGAAGGAGAACCATCGAATCGGCGCCGCCCGAAACGGCGACGAGCACGCGATCGCCCTTCGCGAGGAGGTTGCGCTCACGAATGGTGCGCCAAACGCGACGCGTAAACGCAGAAAAGAGCTCGGTTGTTCGCGCCGCGCGGCTCACGCATCCAAGATAAGCACGGGGGACCCTGCCCGCAAGGTCACTAGAAATGGAATTCGAGCAAGCCCTTATAGTGACGCTGCCACCACTCGGTGAACGTTGGGAGCGGCTCGTCGAGGAGATGGCGATAGAGCGCATCATTGTATGTCGCGCCCGAGCGAACATCGACGACCGATAGCGCGTCGCCGCGCCAGTCGCCGGCCGTCGCGTCGTTGAAGGTCCACGAACCGATGTTCGCGTAGCGCCCGCGCGGCAGTGCGACGACGCCGGGTACATGCGAGTGTCCGCACACGAGCGTTGAAACATCACCGGCCGTCGCGAGCGATTCGCGCACGGGAACAATCATCGCGCTCGGATCGCCCGACTGCCCGCGCACCCAGTATTCGAGGAAGAGCTCGGCCTGGTGTTCGATTTTTTTGAGCCCCAGCGTGCGCGCGACGTCGCGCACGACTTCCTTCCAAAGCCCGTAAGGGTACTGGGCGCGAATGACGGCGCGGTTTAGGAGGCTGTTGTGGTCGCGGACGGGCCAGCGCAAGTAAACGCCCAGCGTCTGTTCTAAGAAATTGTGAAACGCGACAACGATGCGAGGGAGGCCGCGCGGCGACACCATCGATCTGTAGTAGAGGTCGAATTCGTCGCCGTGAACGAGGCGAACGTCGGGCGCGAGGCGGATCTCGTCGACGACTTCGACGCCGTGAATCGGGAAGGTGCGAACCGCATCATGGTTGCCTGGGATGAAGAGCACGCGCAGGTTGGATGCGGCGTGCTCGAGAGCGGCGAAAAACGTCGGGTGCGCCGCGCGCGCTTCATCGGCGCCGCATTGCCAAAGCTCAAAAACATCGCCCGCGAGGATGAGCGTGTCGCTTGTGCGAATCGTGTCATCGACGAACGAAGCGAAGAAATCGTCCTTGGCGCCGAAGATATCCGAAAAGCGCCCGTGCCCGACGTGCAGATCCGAGACGATCCGCGCCTTCGTCCCCGGCTTTAGCGCGGCGATCTTCTTACCTGAGCCTTCCTCCGTGAGTGCTCCGTGTTTCCGTGTTTCCGTGGTTTCTCCTTAATCTCGATCTTATCTCACGACGCCGCAGCCGGCGTTTGCGCGCCGACCGCGCCACCCGTCAGAAAATGCATGAAGTACGGCTGCGCGACCTTAAACACGTTGACGTTGGGGTCGAGCGTCGACGCGAGTCCGTGGAGAAGCGCGATGGTGCGCCCATACAAGATGAGGTCGTTCGGAATCTGCAGCGTGTCGAGCTTTCGCAAAAAATCCCAAATCTGGTCTTTGAACTTGTCGAAATCGAGCTGCGCGACGATGCCGTTGATTTCGCTCGGCGCGCCCGTGAGGATGCGGTTCGACAGGTCAACGACGAGCCCGCGCACAAGCTCCTTGTCGTGCGCGCGAATAATCTTCAAGTCGACGAGGCACTCGAGAAACATGTCGACGTTTCGCGTGAGCACGGCGTACGCGCCCTTTCGCATCGTGTCGTGGACTTGGCGCGGGATCCACTTCGCCTGCCCGAAGTCGACGATGCCGATGCGCGGTCCCTCCATGAAAAACAGATTGCCCGGGTGCGGGTCGGACTGAAAAAACCCGTCGACGTAAATCTGTTTGCAGTAGGCCGATATGACGAGCTCCATGACTTCCGACGGCGAAACACCGAGCTCGCGCATTTTCGCGAGGTCGTTGATCTTGTGGCCCTCGATGAATTCGAGCGTGAGGACTTTCGCGCTCGAGTACTCGGTCAAGATGCGCGGGATCAGGATGCGCGCGTTGCCCTCGAAGTTGCGCCGCACGAGCGCGGCGTACTCGGCCTCTTTGGCGTATTTCAGTTCGTTGCGCAGCGCGATCGCGATTTCGTCGTAGATGGCGCCGAGGTCGAGTTTTGACGAGAGGAGCTTGTTGAAGACGCGCACGACAATGCGCAAGAAAAAGAGGTCAATCGCGAGCGACTTCTCGATAAATTTGTGCTGCACTTTGACGGCGACGTCGTGCCCTTCCTTGGTGGTGGCGCGGTGCACCTGCCCAAACGACGCCGCTGCGACCGGCTTCGGATCGAACGACGCGAAGATCTCCTCGGGAAGCTTTCCAAGCTCGGCGCGGATCTGAGCACGGATGTAATCGACGTGTTCGGGCGCGACCTTGTCTTGCAGGAGCGACAACTCCTCGACGAACTCGCGCGGCATGATGTCAACGCGCGCCGAAACGAACTGGCCGACTTTGATCATCCCGCCCTTCAAGCGGACCGCACATTCGCGGTATTTCACGGCGTTCTTTCGGTTCAAGCGCGACAACATCGCTGCGTCGGGCTTTTGGTAGAGCACGCGCCAGCGAAAAAAGACCCAAAGGTACGACGTGACGATTTGAAACAAGACCCACGCCATGCGCACCGTGTGATCGATAACGAAAGAGATGCGACCCATGAGAACAGTATTCTAGGCCGATCCCGCAGCCAAATCACCAGCTCATTTTCGGTTGAAACGGAATGCGTTGCGAAGGCCAGTCGCCACCTTTACTGTGTAGGTTGGGAGGTCAGATGAACCGGATTCCGGGGCCAACGGATATCCGTGTGCGTCGACTGGGCCAGCGCCTGGTGTTGGTTGCCACGGCAATCCTCGTCGCGCCAACGTGCACATGTCGAACGAACCCGCTCGGCCCATCGATGCGGCTCACCATCGTCCTTCCCGCGGGGCTTTGGACGAGCACGGCGCAGTCGATCGGGTCGGTCGAAATCTGGTTTGACAACTTCTCCGTGGGGACGCCATTCGCCTCGGCAACCGCGCCCACCGCGCAAACGTCTCTCGACGGCCTCGCGTACAATTATCAAGTCGCCGACGTCGATGGTGACGGGGCCCTCGAATACCGAATTGCGGTCCCGTCGAACCCTTTTGGCACGGAGCGTTCGCGAACCATTCGTGTTTCCGGCGACGCAGCGTGGGGGGTGTTCGATATCAAAGTCGCGGCGTACCAGCGCGACGGAAACGCGGTCATCGCGACCGGGAAGGCATCAACGGATGAGGCCGGCCGGGCGATCACGTTTGCCTCGTCCGCGTCCGTTCGGGTCGAGCTTGAGTGCGAGCCGCTTCTAAATTGTCCGAAATCGGTCGACGGCGGACCGCCCGATCTGGACGGCGGCGGCGAAGAGGGCGACCTCATTGTGATTTGGGATCTTTCGCAGAACGGCGTGAGCCCGATGAGCGCCGAGGTTCGCGCAAGCCTCGATCGGTTCGAGCTGGTGATCGATGAAGCCGACGCGGGCCCGGTTTTTTCGACCGCGGTGCCAAGAATCGTTGTTCGCACATTCGACGGAATCGCGTTTGAGCGCGAAGTCGCCGATGTTGATGGCGACGGGTTGCTCGAGTACCGGGTGGGCCTCCTTCAGAACCCGTTCGTGAACACGCTCACGTGGCCGATTGCGTTTCGAGGGCGAGGCCAGCTTCCGGCGTTCGTGCTGAGGGGGCGTCTCGCGTCGAACGATGGGGGAGCGGTTGTTGCGGAAGTGACGACGTCGATGGATGGGGGCGCGGCGTCGTTTCAGTTCACTGCGGCGAGCCAGGTCGTCTATTTGAGATTCGTCTGTGTTTCAGGCGGCGTCTGCGGCGCGGATGCGGGTGCGGATGCGGGTGCGGACACGACGGCGCCCACCTCGGTCATTACGGAGGTCGCACCGGGAGTCATCGACGCAAGTGCGATCGTGACCGATGCCAGCATCGCCGTCCCGTACGGCACGTTTGTTACCGTCTCAGGGACCGCGACCGACGACCTCTCGGGTATCGCGCTCGTCGACGTCTCGATCAACAACGGCGCGACCTGGTTCACCGCGGACGGTGGAGCGATCTGGTCGACTGGCTTTTTTGCGACGGCGTTCCAGTACGTCGTCCGCTCGCGCGCGCGCGATGTCGCTGGGAACGTCGAGCCGGTCACGTCGCGTTTTGTCGTCAACTCGACCCAGACGCCGGCCGGCGCACTTCTCGGGCAAGTGGGTTTCGACGCGGGGTGCGGCTATAAGACCGACCACACCTTTGATACGCCTCAAGATGTAGCTGTCGACCCCGTCGGCGCGCGTCTCTTTGTCGCTGATCGGCAGGGCGACCGCGTTCTCGTTTTTCCGCTTGACCTTGCGACCATGAACCCCACGAGCCTTATCGCCATTAACGTTTTGGGGCGCTACACCTTCAATGATTGCATGCACCCCTCTCTAGATCGCGCTCTCGTTAATCCCAATGGGCTCGCCGTCGACAGCGTGCGAGGGCTTCTTTTCGTGAGCGACGCCTATCGACACCGCGTTGTCATTCACGAGACGGCAGCCCTCACAAGTGGGCAGGCCGCGAAAAGTGTCCTTGGCCAAGCCGATCTTTTCTCGAGTGGCGTTGGGACCAGCGCGACCCGAATGAACGGCCCAAGCGGGCTCTCGTACGATCCCGGGAGCCAGCGCCTTTTCGTCGCCGACCAGTACAACAACCGCATCCTCGTTTTTGACCTCACCGAGATCGACGCGGGCGAACCCGCCACCAACGTTCTCGGCCAACCGGACTTCACGTCGAGTTCGTCCGACG
This sequence comes from Deltaproteobacteria bacterium, assembly GCA_016192705.1. Classification (GTDB taxonomy): domain Bacteria; phylum Myxococcota; class JACPTQ01; order JACPTQ01; family JACPTQ01; genus JACPTQ01. The sequence goes on from JACPTQ010000028.1 coordinate 85,388, forward strand.
CGGGCGATCGCGCGATGTGGTATCCGCAGGACGTCGAGTTTTCACCGCGAGACCAGCGGCTCTTCGTCGCCGACAAGTACAACCACCGCGTCCTCATCTTCGATCTCGATGGGGGTGTCACGAATGGTCAATCGGCGATTGGCGTCCTGGGTCAACCCGATTTCACAACCACCACCTACGGCACGACCGACAAGCAGATGATTCAGCCGGCGGGGCTCGCGCGGGAAGCCGATGGCGGTCGTCTCTTCGTTTCAGAGGAGGGCAATCATCGTGTGACGGTTTTCAACGTCCAGACGATCGTGAACGGCGCCGATGCCAGTGCGGTTCTCGGCCAACCAAACTTCACCTCGACGGGCGGCTTGCTTTGGTCGCCGGAGTTTATGCGAGGGCCAGGCGGCCTCGCGTATACCGCCCAGGGCGAGAAGCTGTTCGTGGCCAGCCGCTTAGAGGGTCGCATCTTGTTGTTTGACGTTGCCGCGATTTCGAATGGTGAAGCGGCGATTGGAGTCCTCGGGCAAACTGACGTCGATGGGGGCGCTGTTTTCAATCGTGGGTGTCTTGGCGCCGCGCAAGACGTCTCGTTTCAGTCGGTGAGCGGTGTGGCACACGACCCAGTCAATCATCGACTGTTCGTCGGGGATGGATCTCTTAATAAGCGAGTCCTCGTTTTCAATCTCGACGCGGTTAACGATCGCCCGACCGATATGTTCGCCGATTACGTCATCGGCCAACCCGATTTCTTGGCTTGCACGTTGGGAACGTGGGATGACCGCCGCTTCTGGGGCAACGTAGGTTCCGGCGGGATTGTTTACGATCCTGTGACGACCCGCCTCTTTGTCTCAGACGGCATGCGTGTCATGGTTTTCCACGCGGGGGCGACCATGACGAGCGGCATGGACGCGGGGTTCGTCATCGGCCAACCGGACTTCTCAACGCAAAGTGATTCGGTCACGGCACATGGACTGTCTGTTAACGGCGCTAAGGGACTTGCCCTCGATTCGGCTCGCAATCGCCTCTTTGTCGCCGATGAATGGGCGAATCGCGTTCTTGTTTATGACCTCGCGGGGCTTCGGAACGGCATGGACGCGGGAGCGGTCCTCGGGCAGGTCGACTTCACGTCGTCGACCGCGTCGATAGATGGCGGTGATTCGAAGTTCAAACAACCGACAGCGTTGGCGTTCGACAGCGCGACGAGCCGTCTGTTTGTGGTCGACACGTTCAACTACCGCATCATGGTTTTTGACGTCGACGGCGGCATTACGAACGGGCAAGCGGCGATTAGCGTTATCGGTCAACCCGATTTCGGTGGAACGAGTTTAGGGGTGTCGGCGAGCCGCTTCACGAATCCCGCGGGGATTGCTGTCGACCCCGTGCGGCAGCGACTTTATCTTTCTGACTACGCGCGGCGGGTTCTCGTTTTCGATGTGACGACGATCACGAACGGGATGTCGGCGCAAAACTCGCTTGGGAGCGCGGACTTTGGCTGGGGCGGACAGGGACCCAGTCAATCGCTCTTTTACAGCGCAGGCGATTTGGCGCTCACGCCGACCGGGAACCAGCTCTTTGTCACCGACCGGGCCCCCGCGAACCGCGTTCTCTTCTTCGACGTCGGCACTCCGTGAGGTCGACGGCTACGGGCAACGATAGCTGGACGGGTAGCATTGGTTAACGCCGAACTGCGTGAAGCAGCTGTAGCCCGACGGGCATTGATTTGAGTTTTGGCACGGGCGACCGCAGCGGCTTCCGTTCATGAGCGGGATGCAGCGCGCGCCCTGTTCGCCGCAGTCCTGGTCCATGTTACACGACCCGCAGAGCCCCGCTTTGTCTTCGACGTTTAACGTGTAGCTGTTTTGCGCGCCGTTTCGGCCCGAAACGCGGACGACGTAGTTGCCCGCTTCGGTATCGGAAACCTGCACGCGCTCGATGTTCGCGTTCGTCGCACTTTGCGTCGTTGTGCCGGTTGGTGAAGACACAGCGAGGTCGATGTTGCCCGCGGTGTTGGTGAACGCCGTCGCTGAAGCCCCGCTTGGAGTCCCGAGCGTATTGGCGTCGCCGTCTGCGCGGTGTCGTTCGGCTCGCGCCGGTCGTCGATGCACTGCGGAATGAAAACGTACGAGAGTTGCAGGCTGTATTTGTTTTGTGCGCCCGCGCGACCGTAAACGCGCACGGTGTACGTCCCCGCGGCGAGTGTATTGACGGAGACCGCTTCGCCGTTTCCTTGACCGCGCGAGGCCGCAAGGATCGTCGTGCCGTCGGGCCCAATGAGTTCGAGGTCGAGGTTGCCTTGGGCGTTCGTGAAGAACGCCTCGACGCGAAGCCCCTGCGTGCCGTCCATCGCGATCGAATAGAAATCATCGTTCAGCGCGCAGAGATTCGGGAAGTAGCCGACGGCGAGCGGCTTTGCGGCGCCGACGGAGTCGTTCGGGTCGTAGGCATCTTCGGTGCACGGCGGTGGCGGTGGACCCGCGTCCTCGGGCGGTGGCGTCCCGGCATCAACGGGCGGCGGCAAGCCTGCGTCATCGGGCGGCGTGCCTGCATCGAATGGCGGCAGCCCCGCATCAATCGGTGGCGTTCCAGCATCCGGCGTGACAACGCCGTCGCACGAAAAATTGCTCCGCACGCACTGGCGAATGCCTTGGAATCGCGCGCAGAAGTAACCCGAGGGGCACGACGACGTCGCGCAGTCGCGACCGCACGCGCTCCCGTTTGGATACGGGATGCACGCATTCCCGGTCCCGCACTCCGCGTTCGATGCGCACGTTTCGCAAAGGCCTTTCGGCGGCGCCGACGGCACGCACTGGCCGTTTGTACAGGTCTCGCCCGTGCGACAATCGCTCGCGTTCACGCACGCGCGCGGGCATTCGAGCGTGTTCGGGAAGCACTGGCGCCCGCCGCCGCCCGGCTGTGGCAAGCACGAATAGCCCGCGGGGCAAGCGTTTCCGGCGCTGCACGCGCGCCCGCAGAACTGCTCGCGCCCATTCGAGAGGCAGTTGTCGTTTGCGCCGCCGCACTCGCTGTTGTCGGAGCAAGGCTCGCAAAGTCCACGCCCCGTACGGAGTTCGCACTGGCCATTGGTGCACGTTTCGTCGCTCTTGCAGTCGGTGTCGCTCGTGCATGCGACCGCGCATTGTCCCGACGTCGGCTCGCAGAACCGCGCGCCGCCCGCGCCCTGTACGCACTTATAGCCCGCCGCGCCGCAATCGTTGTCGGTGAAGCAGCCCGCCGTGCAGAATGTTCGTCGTCCGTCGCTAAACGCACAGAGCCCGGATCCGCAGTCGGAATTCGTTGCGCAGACCTTACAGAGCGGGGGCAAGGGCGGTGGGTCACCGCACTCTTTCGCCGCCGAGCAGACCTTTCCGGGCGGGCAGTGGCTATTCGTCACGCACGCAAAGCAGCCGCGCGTCGTCGCGTCGCAATGCGGCTTCGCGGGGTCGCCGCAGTCGGCGTCGGTCGAACACCCCGGCATTCCAACGCACGTGTTCGTCGTCTGGTCGCAGAGGCGTCCGCGCGCGCAATCTTGCGTTGTCAAGCACTCGACGCACGCCTTCGTCGACGTCTTGCAACGCTTCCCGGGGCAGTCCTGGTCGCCGCGGCACCCCACGAGGACGACGCACACCTTTGTCGCATCGTCGCAAACATACCCCGTCGGGCATTGGCTGTCGTTTGCGCACGCGCGATCTTTGCAAAGGCCCGTCGTTCCATCGCACACTTTCGGCGCGGGACACGGCCGCGTGTCGTCGCACTCAGCCGGCCGCGGCACGCACGTGCTGGTCGCAACGTCGCACTTCTCGGTCGGTGGGCAATCGCTGTCGCGCGCGCAAATGGGCGCCAAGACGCACTTTCGCTGCGCGCGGTCGCAAATCCGTGGGGCTCCGGTTTGGCAGTCCGCGTTCGACACGCACTCAACACACGCCTTGTCGGACGGATCGCAAACGGGTGTCGGGGCCGCGCACCCCGTGACGGTGCAATCGGTCGTCGGTTGGCAAACGTTGGCGTTACACGCTTGGCCGACCGGGCACGCGAGACACGACCGCGTCCCAGGGTCACACACGTGACACGAACCGCAGTCGATGTTCGTTGCGCATGGCCGCGCAACGCATTTTTCGGTCGCGGGATCGCAACGCTCACCCGTTGAGCATTCGTTGTCCGACGTACACCTAAAGCGAAGGCACATACTTGTCGCCCGGTCGCAGACGAAGCCGCTTGGGCACGTGCCGTCGGCTCCGCACGCGGGTGGCGCCTCGACGCAAAGCGACGACGTAGGGTCGCAAACTTCGCCCGTCAAACAATCGGTCGATCGCGTGCAGCGCCGGTCGCGCGGGACACACGCGTGCGCCGCCATGTCGCACCGCTCATCGACGCCGCAGTCCTCGTCGCGAACGCACGTCGCGGCGCGTGGACGACAGCGGTGTGACGCGCGATCGCACACTTCACCCCGCGAGCACTGGCTGTCGGTTGTGCAGACGCGCGCGAGGTTTTGGCCGAGCACCTGGAAGAGGAACGCACCGGCTGGGGCCCCCGGGGGATCGACCGAAATGCCGCCGCGCGTGTCGGTTGCGCGAACGTAATAGGCGATGAGCGAGCCTTGCGCGTGTCCTGGGATGCCGCCCGAGAAGATGTCGTTCCCTTGGCCGCGCATTTCGACGGTGCCGGGGTTCGCGCCGTTGACCGAGAAGAGAAGTTCGACTTTCGAGACGCCGTCCGAGTCGCTGACGACGGAGGTCACGACGTAAGGACCGACGGTGTCCGCGGTGTTCGTGAGGACGGTCGTTTCAAGGATGGTCGGGGGCAGATTGTCGGAGCAGGCGACTCCGGCGAAAAGAAGGGCTGCGATCGAAGCTCTGCGACGACGACTCATCTTCTTCTTTACCCGTCCTCTCGGGACACGAGGGTCCCGACGTTTAACGAGCAAGATGTGCGCCATCATCCGACATGGGCGCCATTCGAGGAATTCCAAGTTTTTGAGCAGTTTCACGTAGTTTTCGATGGCTGCGAGTGTGACAAAGCGACTCGATCGGGTCGACTGTCGACGCGTTTTATTGTCGCCGAGCGCCGCGTTCGCCCCGAGTTGAATAAGCAGCCGGCGCGCACCGTCTAACGGGTTGGGAGTAAGGAGGAGATCGATTTTGAGGATTTGGTTGGTTGCCGCAGGAATCGGTTTCGGCGTGTCGTCGCTCACGATGTTCGAGGGTGCGGCGAGCGCCCAGGACCGGTGCCGGGGCTTGAGATGCACCAATGGGCCTGACACATACCGCTGCAGGGCTACGTATCTCTACCGGACCGAGTGCCACGCGCGTGGATGCGCTGGGTACGGGAGTTTAGACGAGAGGAAGAGGAGGATCGGCCGGTGCCAATCTGTCACGCACACGACGGCCCGGTGTGATGCCTGCCCGACGACGATATCGTGGCTTCACTGTTCGGGCGGGTTCGTCTTCAAGAACTACTGCATGGCGGTGCGGTGCCCGCCGATTTCGCCGTACCGGATCGGAACGTGCCGCAACCTCTGACGGGGCGACTTTACCCGCAACCGCATTTGTTAGCGCTACGATAAATTGAATAGAGGTGCCGATCGAAACGTCTAAGCGGATGAGGTGACTTCGTGAACATGACTCTTATTCTTGCCGTCTTCACATCGCTTGGGGCCGCAACGCCCAAGCTCGAAATCCATGCGCTCGACATTTGGGCGAGGCCCCTACCTGCGTCCGCGAAGCTCGTTGTGAAACGGGGCGGTCGCACGATTTCGGGTGTGTCGGCGCCCAAAGCGACGCTCGACCTCGTCGCCGGCGCCTACGAAGTTTCGTTGACAACGCCCGACTTTAAGGACTTAAGCGTCTCGTTCGACGTGCCCGCAAGTGGTCCGGGCGCGTCGCTCAACATTCAACCGGGGCTTGGTCCGATGCATGGAATCTCGCAGATTCGTGAGGACCAGTTCGTTTGGAATCCGCCGAGGGTTGTTTACACGCTCGTCTTGGGGCAACGGCATCGCTGGTTTTCGGCGCAGGGGCGGCCGCCGCGCGCCGGGAGTGGGGTGCGGCTCTTGATGGACGGCGAGGAAACATGGTCAACGGTCGCGGATGAGGTGAAGCGCGCCACGAAGACCATTCACACGACGACGTGGTGGTGGGATTCGACGTTCGAGCTGCTTCGGCCGGTCGATTCGCACCATCGGCTTTCCGAAAGCGAGCGGCGCATGAACACCCTCCTTCGGATTTTGGACTCGAGCCCCGCGGTCAAGCGCGCGCTGGTTTGGCAGCCCGTCGCGCAAGATGGCGTCGCGTCGTGGCTGACGAGCGATAGCGCGGTGCGAAGCCGCGGCGAGCAGGCGAACGACAACTTCGAATTCATGGGGCAGGCGAATTCGATCTCGGGGCGGTTTAGGTTTGCGGTCGCGCCGTTTCTTTTTCAAGAGCGGCTGAGGCGCGCGAACGCCGAATACGCGTCGAGAACTTTTACGACGGAGACGCCGGTCAAGTCGAATGCGCCGGAGATCGATGTCGACCTGACGAAGTGGCCGATCGGTGTCGAAATCGCGCACGGCGCACATCACCAAAAGATGATCGTCGTTGATTCGCGTGTCGCATTTGTGAGCGGGATGAACTACCGCGACACCGATTGGGACACGTCGGCTCATCGGGTGTTTGAGCCGCGCCGAGTGTCGTTTTCGGAGAGTCTTGAAAACCGCCGCGCGATAAGGGATCGCGAGAAACAGCCCGCGACGAGCCCGCGAAAGGACTATTCGACGCGATTGACCGGGCCGATCGTGCGCGATGTCGAGGAGGTCGTGAAGATACGGTGGGATCGGGCGCTCGCGGCGCGCGCAACCAACTCCGATCGCAATTCGGCGTTCAACCTGTCGTCGGCGCCGGCGGCGGTTTCGGGCGGTGTCGAGGCGCAGCTCACCACAACGATGCCCGCGCCGTATGGCGAGCACTCCATTATTGAATCGATGGCGAATGCGATTCGCGAATCGAAGAAGTACGTTTTCATTGAGAATCAGTATTTTCGAAATCCGGCTCTGAACAATGTCTTGTTTTTGCACATGAACGCGGTGCCGGCGCTTAAGCTCGTCGTTGTGACCATGCCCGTGAGCGAGTGGACCGACCCGGGTTGCGTCTGGACACACAAGAGCCACGCGCGGTTTCGCGATGCGTTCCCGGGGCGTTACCTGATGCTCCAACTGCGTTCGTTTGAGACGACGACGCCGAATGCAGCGGGCGACATGAGGGCGACTTTCGCCAACATTAATACGCACTCGAAGCTGATCATCGTTGACGACCGGTTCTTGTCGGTTGGATCGGCGAACTTCAATCACCGGAGCATGGTGTACGACACCGAGGCGGCTGTCGTGGTGCTTGACGGGACGTGGGTTCGCAGCGCGCGGCGGCGGATTCTCGGCAACATGCTGGGACCGACGATTTCGCTTTCAAATGATGTGAGCGCATGGTTCACGAAACTCAAGGATGTCGCGAGCGTTAACGATGCGGTGCGTGCCGCGTGGTTGGAGCGTGGAGATAAAGTCCGATTCAGCGACGGACAGCTGCCGAGGTACTTGAAGCCGCTTGGATTTCTTTACGCGCTCGATTTTCGGGAGGCGTCGAAGTGCCTTCTCGAGAGCGTTGGCCCAGATATGACGTAGATGATGGATGCCTGTCAGTTCTTCGGGATACTCCAGGTCGCGGGTGGCTCCTGCCAAGAGAAGCTCGACCGCCACTGCCAATAGTACGGGATGTGCAGATACGGGTCGCGGTCCGGGTAGCGCTTCGGGTCCTTGGCGATGACGTTGTAGATGCAGGCCCTTTGCGCCGCCTGCAGCTCCCGGATCTTGTCCATCACGTTGCCGGATTCGACCTTGAGTCCCCTCACGCAATCTTCCTGCTTGACGCCCTTGCCGGTCTCGCCCGCACCGATGACGTAAGTGCTGTCGCGTCTCGCCGGGTCGTTGTACCAGCCCGTTACCTCGCGTTCGCTGAAGCTCATCCAGGCTTTGACGATGGCATCCGCCTCACGCGTGGCGACGGCGCGCCGCTGCTTTGCGGGTGTTCCCATCGCGCGGATGAACGCGGCCCAAACGTGTTTCGAGCCCTCGAGCGCCGCGAGCGCCACCGGCGCCATCGAACTCGCCTTGTAGCTCGACCAACCCGCGCCGCCTTTGATCCAAATGCAGTCGCGGTTGTTGTTGTAGTTCCACGCGGAAGGGGGTGTGTGGTTGTGCTGCTCCGCTCCGGTCGCGCACAGGTAGCTCTTGATCTGCTTCACGCTCACGTAGTTGTCGCCCGCGAGGCGCACGGTGTGCTCGGGGCTGAACGAGTCTTGGAAGAGGTGCAGCGCGCGTCCAAGAAGGAAGTAGTTGCGGTCGACATTGACTTCGGTGCTGTAGCCGCCACCGTCGTACACTTTGATCCTCCCGAGCGGGGCGAGTGCGGCGCGGACGAAGTGTTCTTTGAAGCGCGCGCGCGAGCGGGAGATGGCTTGGAGCGCGCCTTTCGGGCCGTGCTCATCGTAGCGACGCATGAAGTGGTCGTATTGAATCTCGGCCGGCTCCTGCGCCACGGCGTCGAAGCAGTCATACTTCTGCACGAAGCCCTTGCTGACGTTGAAGCCGCCAATGTCCACCCACCGCTCACCCACGATCGCGTCGTAAACCGCGCCGTAGGTCGACTGGTAACGGCCCTCGCTCGTCTTAGTCTGCTTGATTCGCTGCACCTCGGCCGCGTTCACCGCAAGCTGCGCCGCTGAGGCTCGGCCCTTGCTCCAGCTCTGGCGCGGGTCGTCGGCGTCGAATCGCAGATCGCCGAGCACCTCGAGGCCCGCGGCGCGCGTCAGCCATTCATGGCCCATGGGAATGCCGCTTCCGACGCCCAAGCCCACGCCACTCTGGGTGAATCCGTGTGCGTGCCGGGAGCCAACGGTAATCGCTGCCAAGGCAAACAAGCCGGCGAACGCCAATCCAGCGATGTGCGGAAATGTGGTGCCACACGGTCGCCCCGTTCCATTCCTTCTTAACCCCATCGGTAACCCTCCTTATAAGCTGATAACATCCCATTCATTTGACGAGCGAGCCAGAGTTTTATTCAGCAAAGAAGACAATCATCGCGATCAACTTCATCGCGAAATACAACGCCGCCGGCTTCCCGCAGTAACACGCGCGCGACGCGTGTGCGATATTCGTCTCGGTGAGGATCACGTCGAGAAGTGCGCTGATTTCGTTTTGGCTGATTTCGCAGGCAGAGGGCGCGGAACCGATTGTCGGCGTTGTCGTTGACGCGAATGGCGCCCCGGTGGTCGGCGCGCGGGTCAAAGTTCAGGCGTCAGGCGCTGAAACAACGACGGGGGCGGATGGCCGTTTTGTCGTTTCGCGAACGCCGGCTGACGCGCCCGCGAAGTATGTCACCGCTGGGAAAGTGGGTTATTTGAACGGTGGATGCGCGCTGCGTGCAGAGCGCCGCACCTGCAGCATCACGCTTAAGAAACTGCCCGCACGCGACTTTGTCGGCTATGCGTGGACGCACCCACGGCGTCCAAGCGTCCCACACGATGCGACGAAACAACCGTGCCGCGATTGCCACCCGCGGCAGTTCATCGAATGGCGACGGAGCACGCACGCGACGTCGGGTGTGAACCGGGCGTTTCTCGACGCGTTTTCGGGCGGACCCACGTTCGTTAAGGGACTCGATTTTAAGACGAGCTTCCCGGCGTCAAACGGCAACTGCGCGACGTGCCACGTCCCAGCGCAGGCGCTGAAAGACCCGTTCGGCGCGAACCCGACGCGCGCGCGCGGTGTCGAACGAGCCGGCGTCTTTTGCGACGTCTGCCACAAGACCGCCGACACCGAAACAAACGCCGACGGCTCGCGACCGGGCGTCTTGTCGATGCGCTTCGTCCGCCCGCGCCCCGGCGAGAAACATTTTTTCGGCCCGCTCGCCGATGTTTTTCCGCGCCCGAACGCTTACAGCCCTGCATCCCGCGAGAGCCGTTTCTGCGCGCCGTGCCACAACGGCGGCTTTTGGAATAACGTCGCTTACTCGGAATTCGCCGAATGGAGCACGAGCGACTACGCGCGCCGCGGCATCACGTGCCAATCGTGCCACATGAAACCCCACGCGGAATCCGGACGATTCGCCACCCGCAAATCCGGCGGGCTTGTGCGCCCAGCCTCCGAAAACCGCATGCACGATTTTCCGGGCACAAGCCTTCTCGGAACCGGCGCCGTTCTCACAGTCACCGCGCATGTCGATGGCGACCGGCTGCGTGTCACGGTTCGCGTTCACAACCGCGGCGCGGGTCACCACATTCCGACCGGGAGCCCGGCGCGAAACGTCGTCCTCACGGTTGCCGCGAAAGACGCGAAGGGGAAACCACTGAAGCTCGTTGAAGGTCCCATTGTTCCGACGTGGGTGGGGGACGCGCTCGCGGGGATGCCAGGCCGAGGGTTCGCGAAAATCTTTGCGGGCGCGGTTTCATACGAAGGGAAAACGCGTGGACGCTCGGCCGCAATTCACCCTGCCCCATATTGGCGCCCCGCGAACATCGTCGCCGACACGCGAATTGCGGCCAACGCAACCGATGTTTCGACGTACGCGTTTGCGCGCGCGGTGCGCTCCGACGGGCCGATCGTCGTGACGGCGCAGCTTCGACACTTCCGCTTCTATGCGGCGTGGCTCAAAAATCGTAAGATGAAGCCAGCCGCCGTGATGGAACGCGCCATCGTTGTTTCGCCTTAACCCGGGGGAATTGTGCGCAGATTATATCTCATCTCTTTAGTCCTGACCCCATTGGTCCCATTGGACGCCCGCGCTGAATGGACCCAAACCGGTGGGCCGGTCGGTGGACTCGGATACGATGTTCGGATCCAAAGTTCGAACAAGGCGAAGATGTTCGTCACCGATAATTTCGCGGGCGTCGTTGTGAGCAACGACTACGGACAGACGTGGAAGGCACAAAACACGGGCATCACGGTGAAGGGCGGCAACTCGCTCGACGCATTCAATATTTTTTCGCTCACGCAAGATCCGAATGCGAGCAACATCGTCTGGGCCGGCACGAACGGCTCGGGCGGCGCTTTCGGCGTCTATAAGAGTACCGACACCGGCGCGACGTGGACGGCGCTAAACACGGGGATTGTCGACCCAGGGTTTGGTCTCGTCTTTCGCGGGTTCACCGTGCAGCTCGGCAACTCGAATCTTGTGTACGCGACGGCCGAAGAGCCAACCGCGAGTCAGGGTCGCGAGTTCAACAAAACGAAAGGGCGACTCTATAAACTCATCGATGGCGGCACCGGATGGTCGCTCGTCACCACGGGGCAGAATCTCTTTCGGCACCTCATCATCGACCCGAACGACGCGAACACGCTTTACTTGTCGACGGGGATCTTCGATCGCGAGCCGAGCAACTACGACTGCGCGGATGGTGGCGCGGGCGGCGGTGTTGGCGTTCTGAAGAGTACGAACGGCGGCACGGCGTGGACCGCGGAGAATGCGGGTCTCACGGACCTTTACGTCGGCGCGCTTCGGATGCACCCGGCGGATTCGAAGGTCTTGTTCGCCGCAAGCGGGAATAACGCGTGCTCGGGTGGGTACGAAGGCAACATCGTGAGCGGTCTTTTTAAGACGACCGACGCGGGCGCCGCGTGGACGAAAGTGATTTCAAACGACATCATGACCACCGTCGCCTTCGCGCCGTCGAATCCAACGATCGTTTACGCGGGAAGCGCGAACGCCTTTTATCGGAGCGCGAACGGCGGCGACGCGTGGACGACGCTTCAAAACGACGCGGGGATCTGGGGGCCAGCGGGAATTCGCGCGGGAGTGCCGATCGATGTGGTGGTCGACCCCGACGATCCGAACACGTTGTACGCGAACAATTATGGCGGCGGCGTTTTCAAGTCGTCGGACGGCGCGAAAACGTGGCAAGTGTGGAGCCGCGGTTATTCGGGTGCCGACTTGCGCGCGGTGGCGATTGCGCCAAGCGACACGACGAAAGTTTTTGCAATCGGTCGAAGCGGACCTTACCGGAGCGCGAACCACGGTATCGACTGGACGGGAATCGCGACCGGCGCCGCAAACCCATACCCCGAGTGGTATGCGCTCGCTGTGCATCCGGCGTCGGCCGCGACAGTTCTGATGGCCGATGAGCACCAAGGGGTCATCTTTAAGAGTACAAACGAAGGCGACACGTTTGCCGAGGTTTTTCGCCATCCGAGCGCGGACCCCGCCGATGTCGCGACACGTCAAGGATTCAAGGCGATTGCCTTCGCGCCATCAGACCCGAGCGTCGCTTACGCGGGAGTCGCGCGCGAGAGTGGCAGCATCAGCCCCGCGAATGTGCCAGCGGGGCAAGTCGTCTACCGGTCAACCGACACGGGGACGACGTTTTCAGATGGCGGCGCGGGATTGAACGGCCTCAATGTCCATCGCCTTGTGGTCGCGCCGACCGACCCGAATACTGTTTGGGCCGCGACATCGAGCGGCATCTATAAGAGTGTCGATGGCGCGCGGACGTGGAGTCTCTTGCCGGGGACAGGCGCGCGTGACATTTGGGCACTCGCGGTCCGCGACAACAACTTGATCTATGGCGAAAAGGACGTCGGCATTCGCGCGAGCGCAGATGGCGGGGCGGACTGGAGCGCACTACAAAACACCGGCATTTCGGGGACGCCGTTCATTCGTGCGCTGGCCTACGCGCCCTCGTCGGCGACGACGGTTTACGCGGTCGATAATTATTCGGGCGTTTACTTGTCGACGAATTCTGGTGCGTCATGGAATTCGCTTTCTGGGCTGACGTTTCGCGCGGTGACCGACCTGTCGCTCGGCGCGACGGACGGCGGACTTCTCGTTTATGCCGCGACCGAAGGTGGCGGCGTATTTCGGTATGGCGGGCCGACGGCCGTGGCATCGCCAGTGTCGATCGATTTTGGGAATGTCGTGGTCGGCACGCCATCCGCGACGACACGCGTGACTGTCTTCAACACGAGCAGCGACGCGTCGATTGGCGCCGGCGCTCTTTCGTTTTCTGGACCGAGCGCAGCCGAATTTTCTTTGTTGAACGATGCCTGCTCCGGTGCTTCGTTCGACGCGGGCGCTTCGTGCACCGTCGATGTGAGAATTATAGCGGCGACCGCAGGGGCGAAGGGGGCGCTGCTTACGATTCCCACAAGCGATGCGTTCCAAGCGAGTGTGACGGTTACATTGAGTGCGTCTGCCGTCGCGGATACGGATGCGGGGGCGGGCGCGGATGCGGGCTCGGATGCGGGGGCGGATGCGGGAGCGGATGCGGGAGCGGATGGCGGCGATGCGGGTGCGGACGCGGGTGCCGATGCGGACGCGGGAGCGGGGGCGGATGCGGGAACGGACGCGGGGCCGTCCGCCGAGTTGCTCCAAAAACAAGGTTGCGCCGGCGGCTGTCGCGTCGGCTTCGAGCGCTCGAGCAACAAAACTCTCGGTCTGCTCTTAGTCTTGGCCGGACTTGCCGCGCATTTGCGCCGTCGACCTCGGAGCGCGCGCCGCTAACGACACATCACACGTGCGCGATGTCGCCGGATGCGAGGAGCGCTTCGAGCGTGCGGTTCGCGATCTTTTCAAGCACCGTGTTTTGGCGAAGGCGCGACGCGAGGTGTTTGAAGTCGACGTGGTCCATAGGCTGATCTTGGTTGAAGCACGAGAAGATGAACTTCTCTTCGCCGGTCGCGGGATCGACGTGGCGCTGAAGGCACTGCGCGCAGACTTCTTTCATCATGCACTGCATCGGCGAGTTGATCGACGCGATCGCGTGGTGGCTCTTTGAGAGATACGGCAAGAGCACGCCATGGCGCGCGGCCTGGACCGCGGCCATCATCCTGTCGGAGCCGATGGCGATGATGCGGTTCGTTTCCGTGAGCGGGAAGAGCGGCGTTCCGAGCTCGCCCTTTGCGTAGGCGACCATCGCTTGGACGATGTTGCCTTCGAACGTGTGGTCCTGCGGGCGGCGCGGCTCGATCGTCGGCGCGGCGTCGACGCTCCAGATGATTTCGTCGGTTGCGGCTTCGACCTCGTCGCGCTTGAAAACGTCGATGGCGCGGCGATAACCGGCGAAATAGAGAACGCGCGCTCCGGCGTCGCGCATCGCTTTGCCGATTGAGAAGAGCACGGCGTTCCCGAGGCCGCCGCCGCAAAGGATGACGTTTTCGCGTGGCTCGATTTCTGTGGGTGCGCCGGTTGGGCCCATGACGACGACGGGCTCCCCGGGTTTTAAGAAAGACGCCATGCGGCTCGACGCGCCGACTTCGAGGAGAATGAGCGAGAGAAGCCCTTGGGCTTTGTCGACAGAGGCGCCGGTGAGCGCGACCCCTTCCATCGTGAGGCGGAGGCCGCGTGCGCGTGGGGCATGGGCTTCGTAGTTTTGGAGGCGGAAAAATTGGCCCGGTTTGAAGCGGCGCGCTTGCGCGGGTGCGCGGAGAACGACTTCGGTGATGGTGGGGGTGAGACGAGAAACCGAATGGACCCTCGGTGCAAGGTCGTCCGCGAGGCGCGTCACAAACGTTTTCCACCCGTCGACGGGCTTCTCGCCACGCGGCCGAAGAAGCTCCACGACGCGCACAAAGCCGTCGCGGGCGCTCGCCATCGCGCGAACGACGCTCCCTGCGTAGGTCGGGTGGTTGTCGCCGTAGTAGCTGACGAGCTTTTCGCCTTTTTGGTACGACGTGAAAAAACCGTCGGGCGATTTTTCGAGCGTCACGGCGCCCGTCGCGTCTCGGACCGCTCGGTACGTCACGAACGCGTTCGTCTTTGGGTCAATTTCGATCTGCCCCGGCGCTTCGCGTTCGACCATTGTGTTGGGCGTCGTGCCGGCCGCGATGCAAACCGTCCGCGCGGGGAGTTCGACGATTTCGCCAGTCCCCTTGAGCTTTCCACCGGTGTCGCGCATCCGCTCAAACCGCATCGCGCGCACCTGCCCGCGCTCGTCGGGCACCGCCTCGACGGGGCTCATGCACTCGACGATCGAAATCCCCTCTTCGAGCGATTTTTCGATCTCTTCGTGGTTCAGGCGATACGCGGGCGAATCGCGAAGTGTGCGCCGATAGACGATCGACACGCCACCCCACGATTTCGCGAGGTCGACGAAGTTGGGCGCACGCCCCTCCGCATTTGCGCGCGCCCGCTCGTCGCGAACCGCTCGGCCGTGTGCGAGAAACCTATCGAGTTTCTCTTTTTCCTCGGCGTCGACGAGGAGTCCCTCGCCGTATTGTTCGTATCGCTCGAGAAGGCGTTCGCATTGAATGGGGTAGTACGCGAGAAGCTCCGTCGCCGCGTCGATCGCCGTCAAGCCGCCGCCCACAACGATCGCCGGAAGCTCGACTTGCAAGTTTGAGAGGGACGACGGCTTGTACGCGCCCGTAAGTTGAAGCGCCATCAAAAAGTCGGACGCTTGTCGAATGCCGCGGATGAGGTTGTTTTTCATCGGGACGATCGTTGGTTTTCCCGCGCCTGCGGCGATGGCAACGTGGTCAAAGCCCGCGGCCCACGCGTCGTCGATCGTCATCGTTCCGCCAAAGCGAACGCCGCCGATGATTTCGCAAAGTGGGCGACGCGCGAGATTTAAGTAAAGGTCGAAGAGGAAATTCTTGTCCCAGCGAACGGTGATGCCGTACTCCGAGACGCCGCCAAACCCAAGGAGGACGCGGTCGCGAAGGCTTTCGTGCCACGTTGCGCGGTCGCGGATCGGCTCTCGCAGCGCAGGCTCGGGAAGCGGCTCGATCTTGAGGCCGTCGATGGCGACGACCCCAACCCCTTCATTGACGAGGTGGTGCGCGAGCGTGTAACCCGCGGGGCCGAGACCGACGACGAGCACTTTCTTACCGTTGTACGGGAGGGCGTACGGGCGCCGCACGTTGAGGGGATTCCATCGCGTCAAGAGCGACCAGATCTCAAAACCCCACGGCATCGCGAGAACGTCGACGAGCACGCGCGTTTCGATCTGCGGGATGTTGACCGGGTCTTGCTTTTGGTAGATGCACGCCTTCATGCAGTCGTTGCAGATGCGGTGTCCCGTGCCGGGAAGAAGCGGGTTGTCGATAGAGCAGAGGGCGACGGCGCCGACCGGGTCGCCTTCGCGGGCGAGCACGATGAGTTCGCCAACGCGTTCGTCGAGCGGGCAGCCGGTCAGCTTGTTGCCGAGCGCGTTCGTTTGGAGGCCAACGCCGTCTTTGCCGCGAAGGCCTTTATTGCACGAGTCTTTGTCGCGGTCGTGGCAAGTGATGCAGTACGCGTCTTCCCAGGCGGCTTCGCGCGGATTCATGCGCGTGTCGGTGAGCTCGAAGCCATCGCGGAGGCGCGCCTTGTGCTCGGGGCCGACGATTCGCTCGGGCAGCGCCGGGTCGTGTCGTTCGATCTCCACGAGCGCGGCAAAGTCGCGTGGAGCAGGCATTCGAAGCGAGGGCCATTTTGTTCCGCGCGCTTTGAGCGCGGCGACAATTCGTTCGTACGAACGTAAAAGATCGCGGTTCGCGGCGTCGGGGAGGGCGCCGGGCGGTGTCGCGAGTTCAACGTCGAGCGCGGCGACGACCTTTCGCGCAAATGCGAGCTCGGGGTCGGGGCCCGCGAGGTGCGGCGAAAGCTCGGCGTCGGAAACTTGGCGCGCCTCGTCTGCGGTAACTTTCTTAAGTGCGCGGCGACGAACGAAATCGACGGCGAATCTCGCGAGAACCGCTTCGTCTTTCGCGCGCTCGCGGAAATGGGACGCCGGTCGTTCAACGTCGAAGAGCCGAACAACAAACGCGCTTAAGTGGCGAGCGACTTCGATGAGAAGTGCCGAGGCGACGGGTGCGCCGAGTGAACTTGGTGTGATTCGATAGGCGTCAAAACGGGCGAAAAGCGCGGCGTCGCGCTCCCGAAGATGATCGTCAAATCGCGCCGCTAGCTTTTTGAGGCCGACGGGGTTGTGAAGTTCAGCGAAATCGAACGGAGCCTTGAGAACCCCCCCACGCGAATCGGATGCAGCGGGCACGACGCACCTCTTGTTCCTCCCCCGAGCTTTGGGTCAGGACGAATCTGGCGCAACATAACAGCACTTTGCCGTGGTTTTCGCAACTGGAATGGCTGACACCATGTGGTAAAAGGTATCTCATCCTAATGAGGAGGAGGAGCCGATGGGTTTACGACCTCGCCATTTCTCACTTGTCCTTTTTGTCGTGACGGTCATGGCGTGCGCGACGCGCTCGGAGACGCCCGCGCTGGGACCCGAGTCGGGGACGTCGCTTGCGTCGGGGCGTGCCGACATCGCGAAACGGTTCATCGATCTTGTTGCAACCGACAAGGCCGACGAGGCGTTCAAGATGTTCGACGCCGAAATGGCGAAGGCGTTTCCTCTTGCGACGCTCCGCGCGACGTGGGCGGGGTTGCTAACGCAAGTTGGACCGTTTGTGCGAATTGCTTCCGTTACGTCAAAACGAAAAGACAGATTCGAGGCGTTTTCGTTCGCGATGGAGTTTGAGGACTCGTACTTTACGTGGCGCGTGGCTTTGGACACGAAGACGGGGATGGTCAGCGGGCTCTTCCTGCAGCCGGGCCGTCCGCCGCTTGCGCCTGAGAAGGAACCAAAGCGGCCCGCGACGGTCGATGAGCGCGAGGTGACGGTTGGGAGTGGCGAATGGGCACTTCCCGGTACGCTCGCGACGCCCGCGCAAAACCGAGCTGCCGCGTTGATGCCCGGCGTCGTGCTGGTTCATGGCTCGGGACCGAACGACCGCGACGAATCGGTTGGTCCCAACCGGCCGTTTCGCGACATCGCGTGGGGGCTCGCCGCGCGCGGCATTGCGGTCTTGCGCTACGACAAGCGGACGCGCGTGCACGCCGCGAAGTTGAAGGCGGTTAAGCAGATGTCGCTCAAAGAAGAAGTCTTTGACGATGCGGTGGCTGCCGCGAATCTGTTGCGGTCGCAGCCCGGCGTAAATCCGCAACAGGTCTATTTGGTCGGTCACAGCCTGGGCGCATCGACGGGGCCACTTATCGCGCGCGCCGACCCGCGCCTCGCAGGCCTCGTGCTGATGGCCGGCAGCACGCGACCGTTCGAAGAAGTCATTAAGGCGCAAGTGACGTACCTCCTTTCAATCAGCCGCCTCCGCGCCGAGGAAAAAGCTGCGGCGCTCGACAAAATCAACGCGCAGTTCGAACGCGTGCGCCCGCCGGGCCCCAAGCCTGATGCGATCGCGAGCGATTTGCCGCTCGGAATTCCACCTGCGATGTGGCACGAATACCGCGAGCGGAATCCTCCCAAGGCGGTTCAGGCGGTCAAGCTGCCGATTCTCGTGCTCCAAGGCGGTCGCGACTACCAAGTCACGGTCGACGATTTTGAAGGGTGGAAACGCGCGCTCGAGGGGCGCAAGAACGCCGAATTCATCCTATACCCAACGCTCAACCACTTTTTCTTGGAAGGGAAGGGCCGCCCGACCCCGAAAGAATACAATGTCCCGAGCCGGGTTCCCGAGCAAGTTATCTTGGACATCGTCGCGTTTATCCGTCGACGCTGACAGGTTGCTGAAAAACGCCCATCTGCGGCGTTGGCGCGTCGCCGCTCCCTTCCGCGTACATCTGAGTACAGCGTCCGGTCGCGGCTTTCCGCGCCTGCCTTGCATCTGGACATTTTTCAGCAACCTGCTAACGCGCGAAGCTATAAATACTCCTTGAGGTTGCGCCGTCGGACCTCGTCGACCATTCGGCGAACGTCTTGCGCCTTCTCGCGCGGCGCGACGAGGATGACGTCGTCGGTTGCGACGATGATGAGGTCGTCGCATCCGAGCGCCGCGACGAGCTGCTTCTTTGAGTGAACGATGAGATTTCGGCTGTCGACCCCAACAAACTTGCCGCCGACGACGTTCAGCGAGCCGTCGTGTGGCAAAACCTCGCTGAGCGCTTCCCAACTGCCGACGTCGTTCCAACCAAAATCGCCCCGCACGACGCGAAGGTTCTTCGCGTGTTCCATGACGCCGTTATCTATAGATATGGGTGCGACCTTGTCGTAGAGCGCCGCCAGCGCGGGCCGCTCGTTTGCCGTCCCTGCGGCCTTCACGGCGTCGGCAAACCCGCGCGCAACAAACGGCAAGAACTGTTCGATAGCGCTCAAAATCGCCCGCGCCGAAAAAACAAAAATCCCCGCGTTCCAAAGATAGTTTCCGCTTCGCACAAACACTTCCGCGGTTGCGGCGTCAGGTTTCTCTGTGAACGAAACAACGCGGCTCACGTGCTCGCTATGCACCTCTTCGGGGGGATCCACGGCGAGTCGAATGTATCCATACCCAGTCTCGGCGCGACGCGGCTCGATCCCAACGGCGACAAGGTCCCCGCGCGCTGCGACTTCGGCCGCAGCCGACACGGCACGCCGAAACTTTGCCCCGTCGGCGATGTGATGGTCCGCTGGAAGTACAACGAGAATCGCTTCGGGATCGGCACGCGCGATCCACGTCGCGGCAAACGCCACGCACGGCGCCGTATTCCGGCCCACGGGCTCCGCGAGAATGTGGTCGCGCGGCACCTCGGGCAGCGCCCCTGCCGTCGCGTCGACCAAATGATCCGCGACGACACACCACGTGCGCTCAGGACCGACGAGGCCCTCGTTTCGTTCGTACGTTTCGCGGAGCAAGCTCTTCTCACCGAGGAGCGCGAGGAGTTGCTTCGGGTGTTTTTCGCGGCTCTCAGGCCAAAACCGCGTTCCAGAACCGCCTGCCATAATAACTGCGTGTATCGCCATAAAAAAACCTCGCCTAGTAAGGGTGGTGATGGTCGGCCACCTGCGGATGGGGATGGTGGTGTGGGTGATGGTGGTGCGACCCCATCTGATGCGGATGCCCGTGAAAATGCCGGTGGTGACGGGCTTCGGGGTCAGGTGGCGGCGCGTCGTCGGGCCCCGGCGACACACAACTCCCCACGCCAAAAAGTAACAAAGCACCCAGCGTGACCAGCCAACGAACCTTCAACATCACGTCACCCGACTGACCTTTCCGCTCAACGTCGTTGAGCCGTGCAAACCGGGGCTTCTATAATGAATCTTACCTGTAATTTGGCGCATCCAGCAACTCTCGCGCTTTACCGACTCGGGAATCCATGGTACCGAAAGTCGCTGTGGTGCTCGCATGAACTGTTTTCAATTCGTGACTTTCTTGGCGGCGCTTAGCGTCGCCGCGGCTCCCGTGACGTCGTGCAAATCGAAAAAGCCGGCGCCGGAATCGCCGGCCGCGTCTCGTCGAGATTTGTCTCGGGACGCTGGTGCATCCGAGTCGCGTGCGCGAGCGGCGAGGGGGGATTCGGCTCTAGCGGCCCCAGTGCCACGTGCGCCTG
Source organism: Deltaproteobacteria bacterium (assembly GCA_016192705.1). GTDB lineage: Bacteria > Myxococcota > JACPTQ01 > JACPTQ01 > JACPTQ01 > JACPTQ01. Next base: position 105,691 of record JACPTQ010000028.1, read on the forward strand.
AACGCCTCGCGGATACGGTCGATGCGGGCGTATTGTCGGCCGCCACGGCGCACCTCGCGGCGCAAGCGATTGAAAAGGTCCGTGCGCTCGAATCGTACAAGCGGCTCGCCCAAGTGCCGAGTGAAGTCGACCGCCTGGCCCACAAGAAAGAGTGGGACAAAGCCCTTCTTGTGATTCGTTCGGTTGACGCCCTCGGAAAGCGCGTCAAGGATGAGAGCGCCGATGTCATCACCCGCGCGGGGCCGGAGGCGCTCGATTTCATGACGAAGCTTTCGACGTTTGTCATCGACGCGCGAACCGAACTGTCGATGGTCGAGGTCGACCGGAGCGCAGAGCAGCGCGAAAAATCGGTCAAGCGGTTCGTCGACATCGGCAAGGCGGTTTTTCGATGACGGGGGATGCCCGATTTCAACGGCACGTGTTCATCTGCACGAATCGGCGCGCGCCCGGCGATCCGCGTGGTTCGTGCGCGGCGAGCGGCAGCGAAGAGGTGCGGCTGCGGTTCGTCGAGGAGTTGAAAAAACACGGGCTCGGCGCGTGCGTGCGCGCCAACAAGTCGGGATGCCTGGACGCGTGCGCGATGGGGCCGACGGTCGTCGTTTATCCTGAGCAGATTTGGTATCGGTGCGTGCGGCCGGACGATGTGGCTGAGATTGTTGAGAAGCACCTCGTCAATGGCGAACCGGTCGAGCGGCTTCGCGTGCCGGCCGAAGCGTGGGCGACGCTCGAAGAGTCTGATTAAAGTGGTTCGGATGGGCGCCGTACAACAGTGTGTTCGGGCTGCGTGGCGTCGATGTCGGACGTGACGAGCGCAATGAGCTCTGTTGAGAGCGCGAGGATCTGTTCGTGGGTGTAGCCGTTCCCCTTAAGCTCGCGAAAGAAACTCTTCGCGAGAATTTTTGCCGACCGTTCGCGCGAAACATCGAACGCTGGGGTTCGTTGCGGACGCGCGGGTCGGCGAGCTACGGGCGCTGGGAACTGTTCAACTCTTTGTGCCACGACTTCGTTCATGCGGAGGTTATCAGCAACGTCGGTGCCATGTTGTTCCGGTCGCGTGCCGGTAAAAACCCTTTGATATTCAATGGTTCCAACGCGGAGCGTCGAGGCAATCCGATCCAAAACGTCGCGAACCGGCGTTCTCTCTGCGAATTTCATTTCACGGCGGCCTGATGCGAATCATCATTCTTTCGCGAAACGCCGACCTCTACTCCACGTCTCGCCTCGTCGAAGCGATCCGCGCAACGGGGCACGCGGCGATCGTCGTCGATACGCTCGGCTGCGTTTTGTCGCTCGCGCAGGGCCGCCCCTCCATCATCTATAAGGGGAAGCCGCTCCGAAACTTTGGCTGCGTGGTGCCGCGCATCGGGCACTCCATCACGAGTTACGGCGTCGCGGTCGTTGCGCAGTTTGAAATGATGGGTGCGCCGGTCGTGAATCGCGCGACCGCGATTTCGAGATCGCGCAATAAGCTTCGCGCGCTGCAGTTTCTCGCGAAGCATGGGCTCGACATTCCGCGCACCGTGATGCTGCGCGACGTCAAGGAGCTCGACCGGGCCATCGCGGAGGTCGGTGGGCTGCCCGTCATCTTGAAGTTGCTGCAAGGAACGCAGGGGATTGGCGTTATTTTGGCTGAAACGCGCGAAGCGGTCGCGTCGATCGTCGAAACGGTGCATGGCCTCGAGCGCGACATCCTTGTGCAGGAGTATATTCGCGAGGCGCGGGGTCGCGATCTGCGGGTCATCGTTGTCGGGGGACGCGCGGTCGCGGCGATGCGGCGCATTGGACGCGAAGGGGAGTTTCGGTCGAACATTCATCTCGGCGGCCGGGGCGAGAAGGTCGAGTTGGCGCGCGGGTTTAGCCGAATCGCGATCGAGGCGGCGAAAACGCTCGGGCTTGGCGTTGCGGGCGTCGACTTGCTCGAAACGCCGGCGGGGCCAAAGGTGATGGAGGTCAATTCGTCGCCGGGGCTGAAGGAGATTGAACGGTGCACGAAGATCGATGTCGCGCGTCAGATTGCGATTTATGCGGTTGAATTTGGTTCGAAGCGTCGTGAGAGCGACCCGATTTGATCGTTCGCAATCGACGCCGTAAAGTGTGGTGTGTGCGGGCGAAGCGAAGCGGCGTTGTTGTTTCCCTTTGGCTTTGGGTCGCGTTCGCGATGCTGGTCGCGTGTGGGTCGACGCCCGGCGCGGACCCGTACGCGAACCGCAACATTACGTTGAAACTCGAGCTCCCGAGCGGTTTCATCGTGTTAAACGACTCAGAGCTGGAGGTCGTTATCGACGAGAAGCCCGATGCGTCATCGCTTTTCTCGACGGCGCGTGCGGAAACAACCGAGAAACTGCCGGGCAGCAACGTTTTTGCAACGTCCGAAATCTCGGCGACCATTGACAGCGACTCAAACCTCGAGTGGAGCGCGCATCTTTGGCCATGGCCATTCGATGGAGGCACCACGTGGTCTTTTAGGGTCGCGGGCGAATTGACAAAGGAGTTTCAAATTGTCGCGCGCGTGGTGGCGGACGGTGGCGAGCGCGCGTTCGGGATTGCGATGCGAGACACCTCGGACGCGGGGATCATATTTGGGCCGCACGACCGAACGGTTGAGCTCGTGCTTGCGTGCGTGAGTGGCGTTGTGTGCACAACGGATGCGGGCTCAGGGATGGACGGCGGAGCGGATGCGGGAACAGATGGAGGGGGCATTTCTGGCGCCGACGCGTCGGCGCCGGTTTGGATGACGCCATTACAGTTTGCGGCGAGCCCAGGAATCGGTGCGTGGGCCGAAGTTTTCGTGACGCCGAACCCGACCGGTGCTGGGGCTGGTGTTCAGCTGATTTGGCAGTCGTTTCTCTCAAGCTCGAGCTATGTTTACGTTGGCACGGCGCTCCCGTGGTCGGGCGTGACATCGATCGAGCCTCTTGCCTCCTACGACGGGGGAGGAACCTTTTTGCCGCGCATTACGACGAGCGACAATTCTTCGATCGCAAGCTGGTTCCACGCGGACGGGATGATGATGCCGACGTACTGGACGTCGTATTGGACGAATTGGCCGAGCGATTGGGGTTCCGTCGTATCGGTTCCGACTGTAGCACCGATGAACTACCCTTCGACCCTCACCGTTTGGTGGCAGGACTCTTACGACGTGGTTTGGCTCGATTCGTTCGACGCCGGTGCGATCCGCTATTCACGGTCCGACGGTGGAAACAGTTTTGGCGTATCGTCAACGTACACCACGGCCGGGGATGCGTACGTTCTCGGTGTGCGAGCGCCCACGCGCCGATCGCCCTTCTACCCCATCGTATACCAAGGGTGTAGCCTTGGCGCAGAGATGCTGTGCCGAATCAGGTTTATTTGGTCGAACCAGAGCGGAAGTGGGTGGTTGGGACCTTACCCAGTCGATCAGTCGGATGGAGGGAATCTCTTCGAGCCGACGGTCGTCGTCGGGGATCGCGCGGTCTTTTCGTGGAAAAAATCGGTCGGGACCGACGGAGGGGGGGCCGAGGTTTGGGCGGCGCTTTGTAATTCCGCGGGGTCGTGCATAACGCCGATGCTCCTTGGAACAGCCCAGGTTTATGCGCGCGACCAGTACTCGATTTGGGAGTTGGACAGCTTCGACATGCAATCGAACGCCGCTGACGATGTCGCTGTTGGCTGGGTCGACGATGACGCGGGGATTTTTGTTTCCCGATTTGATAAGGATGCCGGCGATGTTTGGATCCCGCCCGTACGTGTTGCGCCACGGGGCGCGCGCCGCGTGCGCGTCGACGTGACGCCGTCGGGGCGCGTCGTCGCGGCATGGGTTGAAAACAGCCGCGTGTACGCGCGTTGGTACCACAAGCAGGCAAACGTCTGGTTTGACGCAGGCGAAATCTCCGCTGGGAATGGCGACGAGGTATCGCTCGCGGTAACGGGCGAGAGCGCATTTGCGGCGTGGAGCTTCAATGGGGCGCTCTCGGGCGCGTGGTGCCCTCCGCCATGAACAATATGTCGTTCAGGCGGGCCTTTGTGCTGGTGTTGGCCGCGACATGGGGTGGCTGCAAGTCCTCGCCAGCGCCGGATGTTCGGCGGAGTCAGCGCGCAGGCGTACCGCCACGAACCACTCTTGACGCGAGCCCATCGCCCATCGCTCGTGTTGACGCGGGATCGCCGATTGAGCGGCTTCGCGCGTTTCGCTCACGCGTACAGCTTGAGCGATCGGCTTACGAGGCGACGTCGCAGAACCGTGGGAGCTACGAGTCGGCGATCCGCAAGATTCGAAATCAGTTTGAGTGGACCGGCACCATGGTTCGCATACCGGGTATACCGATGACCACGGAACTCGCGCGCGACCTCAAGACGGCGCTGACCGAGCTGGGCGTTGTGGAGGTTGACGTCGTCGCGACCGAGCGCCAGATCCAGCGACCGGCGATCCCCGAGACGGTCCCCGAGGGGGAGCCGTGGCGTTTTGAAGACGATGATGTTCGCGGCGTCGTCGATGTTCGCGTCACGGGGAAGGGCGTTCTCGGCGAACTCTCGCGCAAGGTCCTCGACCTCTTTCACCGGTTCACGCGGCTTCTCGCGGTTGTTTCGTACAGCGACGCGGGCGGGCGGCTTGAAGCGACGTTGACGGCGTTTTATTTTCGACCGGTGCGCGCCCCGACAATGGTTCCGCGTGAACGCGACGCCGATAAAGATCTTCACGCGGCCGGCATCGACGTCGCGAGCGTTTCAGCCGACCCCGACGTGAAAGCGCTCGTTTTAGACGTAAAGGCCGATTATGCTGCGATGAAGAAAGTTTTCGCCGCTTATCGAGACGCGCTCGCGCTGACGAATGAGGTCCAACTGTCGAACGCAAAGCTTAGGTTTTTTAAGGGGTTAGTGATGCCGCCGTCTAAGTCAGGCGACAAAGGGACCGGTTCGCAGAGGCGATGACGTTTTTTTTGAATGCATCTGAATAAAATCGTTGCGACCACCGTCTAATGACGCGTATAGGAGTCTACTAATCCCAGGATGGGAGAGGAGGGTTACGGAATGAAGCGAACGAGTAGATGGTTAGGGCCGGTGCTGGCGGTCGGGTTCGTCACAATGGCGGCATCCGGAAGTGCGCTGGCGGTCGATGGTGCGAAGGGCGTTCCCCATCATCAGCAGGGGTCGCTCGACAAGGCGTCGAAGGATTCGCCGCTCACATTGCTGGGGTTCGACAAACGCTTCTTCAAGAAGGGCGATTCTTGGACGGTTGCGTGGTCGTTCCGCAAGCGCAATTGGATCCGCAAGGTCGGTCACTCGAAGTTCAAGGATGCGGCGGTCATATTCAGCGAGCCTCAATCAGTCACGTATCGCGTTGTCGACGTTTATTCGCAGCGGCTTGGCAAAGCGAAGCGGCAGATCGCTCGGATTTCCGCGAAATGGGACAAAGAAGCGCTCGGACAACTTCACAAAGAGGCGGTTTTGTCGGTCGACCAAAACATGAACCCCGTTACGATGCGCGTCAAGACGCGCGGCCAAATTGGTTTTCAGCGCCGCGATATCGATACGCGAAAGGAGATTCAGGGGATTGGGCTGATCCCGTTTTACGTGCCGAAGATGACGAATCCGGTTGGACGGGACGCGTGGGCACCGGTGCCGGCGTTGCCGCGCCAATTCGCGAAGGTGCGACCGGTCACGAAGCCGGGGACGCGTGCGCTGGCGTTGAAGGTGACGACGAACGGCGAATATCGCGCGCGGACCTTTTGGGTTCCTGGAAACCTCTACGCGGCATATGTCGGCGGCCCGCATGTGGTCGGCGTGTTAACCGCGCAAACGAAGGCGAGGTAAGGAGGGAACCATGAAAACAACAAACATGAATAAGAAGTTGGTCGGCGCGGTGGTTGCGATGGTGTTTGGGCTCGCGCTCAGTTTGTCGTCGCAGGTCGCGGAAGCGCAAATGACGTGGAGCACAGCGGTGAAGACGGGGACGGCGGAGCCGGCGCCGTGGCCGGGGCAATGGTGGGGGTATCGATCGAACGGTATCGCCGTCTACAAAGGCGCTCCGGGCGGGACAGATCTCGTTTCGCCCGCCGAGAAGCTCGACAAGGCTGTTGGGCGCGGCACGAAGATCGAGAAGGACAAGCTCGGGACGTGGCTCACCTGCGCGCTCAAAGCGTGGGAGCCGTGTCGCTCGAAGTCGGGAAAGGAAAGGTCCGACTGCGTGAATAAGAGCGAGTATTACACCGCGTACAACGCGTGCTCGAAGGGGTTTACCGTCGACACCGCGCATGAGTGGGAGACGGCGGGCGAGCATGGCCTCGGAAACTACGGATGGGATACGTGGTGGGGGCATTGCCCTGGGTGGGCGGCGACGGCCATTCTTTACAAGGAGCCGATAAAGAGCGTCACGTGGAGCGGACAGACGTTTCGCATTGGCGATGTGAAGGCGCTTCTCGCGGAACTTGGTGAGAGCGTCGACTTGACGGCGGACGGCTGGAACTGCTCGCGGACAAATGAAGACGAGGAGTTGCCGGGCGCGACCGATAAGGCGGCTTATAAAGATTGCACGCCCTTGCAGTATATGACGACGTTCACGAAGTATTTGGGCGGGTTGAAGCACGGCGTCGCGATCGATCGTTACACGGGCGGCGAAGTGTGGAATCAGCCGGTTAAGAACTTTTCCACGAGCTGCTCGCCCGGCGGAAGCGGTTGCCCGGCCGGCGAAACGGCGAACACGTGCAGCACGTCGTTCACGTGGGGAGAAGACGGCGTTGGATGGGACGACACGACGGCGACAGCGGGGTCGAGCGGCTACACGACGCGGACGCTCAGCTTCGTCGCGTGCGTGAAGAACGACCAAATGACGTCGAGCAGCGCGTGGAACGTGTCGAACAGCGTGCCGAAGAGCGAGCGGTGGCCCGATTTTATTTGGGTGCCGTCGGCGTTTGGCGCGACGAACGAGCGGTCGAACCCGTACGTTTGGAGCGAGCGTCAAAAGATCATCGACAACCTGCAGAAGCCGGCAAGCGTTTCGGGTGGCGGTGGTGGTGGCACGCCAACGTATACGCTCATCAAGTCGTACAAGAAGACGGTGAACAAGGCGATCCCGGATAATAACGCGACCGGCGCAAGTGGCGACGTGAGGTCGTATTCGACCGCGACGATCAAAGCGGCTGAGCTCTGCGTTGACATCTCGCACACGTACCGTGGGGACCTCGAGGTGTCGATTTCAAACGGGACGGTATCGTCGAAGATCTGGGATAACCAGGGTGGCTCGACGGATGATATCAAAGAGTGCTTGGCGGTCACCGGGTTCAACGGTCTCAAGGCCAACAAGAAGTACACGGTGAAGGTCGTCGACACCGCCTCTACCGACACTGGGACTTTCAAGTCGTTCGAGCTTAAGCTCTATAGGTAGTTCGTCCTAATTCCCGTCTTCTTGCTTCCCTCATAGGCAATCTCCCTTGTCCGCCCCGCGCGGGTTCGTCTCATTCGCTATTGGTGTGGACGACTGCGGCGAAAGCGGGCAAGGAGCGCGTCGCGCACGGCGGGTGGCATCGGCTCGTCGGGGAGTTTTCCAAGCGTCGTGATGGTGAGCTTCATCTGGCGCAGGTAGGCGCGGCAGTGGCGGCACATGCCGATGTGGAGCTGGAAGCTTACGCGTTGCCAAAATGGCATCCGCCCTTCGAGGTAGTCGGTGACAAGCTCCGTCAGTTGTTTACAGGTCAGCATGGCACTTCATCACTCTCGTACGCCTCGATCGCGCGGCGCAGGTGAGACCTCGCGCGATGAAGGAGCACCCTTTGGTTGGTCTCGCTGATTTCGAGGATGTTACAAACTTCGTCCGCGTCGAGCCCCTCGATGTCGCGCAGCGTCACGACGGCGCGCTGATTCGCGGGAAGTGCGGCAATGGCGTCGTTGAGAAAGCTCAGGGTTTGGTGGGTCGCCAGCAGTTTTTCGGGCGTGTCGTCGTTCCAGCGGCGCGGCGGGTCGGACCACATCCCGTTGGGTTTGAAGCGCGCGGGATCGACCGCCGGATCGTCCTCGCTCGCGGAATCTCCCGCTATCGCCGAAAACGGGATCGAACGACCTTCGCGCACGCCGCGTGTTTTGGCTCGGTTCGTGAGAATCGTGAACACCCACGTCTTGAGACTCGAACGACCTTCAAACGCTGCGACGCCGTCGAGAACGCCCATCCAAGTTTCCTGAACGACTTCTTCGGCGACCGCGCGGGTCCGCACGAACACCGTCGCCAGTCGAAGGAGGGCGGGGCTGTAAAGATCATAGAGGGACGAGAATGCCGCTTCGTCACCTTCGCGTAAACGAGCGACGAGAGCGGCATCTTCAGGGGAACTCACCTCGGTGGATCTACATGCTAAGCGCGCTGACATCAACGCGAATCTTGATCTTGTCCGACACCTTCATCCCGAGCATTGCCGGAACTTGAACGCCGTAATCGGACAGCTTCAGCTCGAACTGCGTCGACACCCGAAGGAGATCGCCCTTCAGCTCCGGCATCTGCTTCTTCATCCCCTCGGGGATTTCAAACAGCCCCACGCGAACCGGCAGCGTCACCTCACGCGTTTGTCCCTTGACGGTGAGTTTCCCGCGCGCCTTCCCCTTCACGTATTTCCCGGCCTTGAGCGCGCCGATCCCTTTGATCTTCTCGAGCTCGAACGTCAGCTTCGGGTGCGCCTCCGCGTCGAGCCACATTTTCGACCGCAGGTGATCGTCACGGAGCGCGATCCCCGTGTTTAGGCTCGCGACATCGATTTCGATCTTCCCCTTCGTCCCTTCTTTTGCCGCCGCAGGGTCTACTTCGATCGTCCCCTCGACCTTCGTGCTCACGCCCACAATGCTCTCGATCGGGGCGTCGCTCTCGAACGTGACGCGACTCCAACCGTTCGGCTTCGCCGTAAACGTCTTCGTCTCGGCAAACGCCGCGCTCGCAAAGCCCAACGTCAACATCATCGCCACACTCAGCTCTCGTTTCATCACTTCGTCTCCTTTTTCATTTCAGCAGATTCACCATCCTCAAATTTGGGCGCAGGCCCGAACGCTTGATCGAGGCTCTGCTGTTTTGCCTCGAGCTCACGTTTTTGTGCAACGTATTCGGCACTGGGAACGAAGAGGACGTAGTACGCAACGCTCGCCCCCAAGAGGAGCGCGAGGAGCGCGGCCGTCCACCACTTCCATGTGCGTTTCCAAAACGATCGTCGTATGCCGCAAGCGTCGGTCGGTGCGAGTGCGCTGGTCGTCGTCTCGCCTGCGCATCCACATGAAGTCCACTTCATCGTCGTTTCCTCCTTCTGGGGGTGAGTCTCGCGTCGCGCGCGTTCGTTACACACGACCGGTTGACGGTCAATTTTTCGAGTTGACTCCGTAGCGAGGTACGGGCTGTAGACTGTTTCTGTGAGGTGGAGAGCATGAACGAAAGACTGACGATCGGGCGCGTTGCCGAGACGGCAGGGGTCAACGTGGAGACGATTCGCTTTTACGAGCGCGAGGGGATGCTCGAGCAGCCGGAGCGTCCACTCCGCGGGTTTCGCACTTACCCGCGCGAGGCGATCAAGGTCGTCCGTTTTATTAAGCGCGCGCAAGCTCTTGGGTTCACGCTCAAAGAAACGAGCGAGCTGCTCGCGCTCAAAAACACGGCGACGATGCGTTGCGGTGAGGTGAGAGCGCGGGCCGAGGCGAAGCGCGTTGTCATTCGTGCGCGCATCAAGGATCTCGCCCGCATCGATCGCGCGCTGTCGGAATTGGTTGAAACATGCGCCCGGAAAGGGGGAGCGCGGTGCTGCCCCATTATCGAGGCGCTTGGCGATGGAAAGAAGGAGGAGCAGTGATGAGGAAGATCGAAGTTTTCTCGGCGGGCTGTGCGATTTGCGATGAGGCGATTGCACGTGTCCAGGCGATGGCGTGCCCATCGTGCAACGTGGAGGTTGTATCGCTTGCGACGCCGGATGGGACGAAGCGGGCGCGCGCCTACGGAATCCGCTCGGCGCCAACGGTGGTCGTCGACGGAAAGGTCGCTGATTGTTGCGCGGGGCGCGGGATCGACGAGGCGGCGCTGCGTCGCGCCGGGGTTGGCGTGCCATGAAGCGCGACGTGGCGCCCGGTCTCGCGGTCGGCGGCGTCGTGAGCGGCGTCCTCGCGTCGTCGTGCTGCCTCTTGCCAGCCGTGCTCTCGCTGGTCGGTGCGGGCGCGAGCCTTGGCGCGGTCGGGGAAACACTCTCCGCGCTTCGGCCGGTTTTCATTTCGGTCGCCGCGGTCGCGCTTGGCACGGGCTTTTACTTTGCTTACCGGAAGCCGCGCGGGTGCGCTTGCGAGGCGAACGCGCGCTCGGCGAAAGGACGCCGCGTCGGCCTTTGGATCGCAACGGTCGTTGCGCTCGGCGCGATTGTTTTTCCCACGCTTCATTCTGAACCCGAGCGAACGACCGTGTCGACACACAACCGGTTGGAGGTCGCACTCGCAGGAATGGACTGCCCGAGTTGTGTCGGCAAACTTCGCGAGGCAATCGGCAAGGTGCCGGGCGTCGCGGAGGTCGATGTCGACTACGCGAAGCGGCGCGCGACCGTCGGGTTTGCGAACGGTAAGGCGCCCGCTCCCGACGCGGTCGTCGTGGCGGTGCGCGCGCTGGGCTACGACGCGACGGTGGTCCGATGAGCGACTGCTGCACGACGGGAGATCCGAAAAAGGAGCGGCCGCTCCCAACAGACCCGGACGCGCTCGTTTGTTACTGCTTCAACATCCACGTTCGCGAGGTGTCGGCCGAGACGCGTGGCTTCGTCACCGAAAAATGTCGCAAAGGCGAGAACCGATGCGCGGAGCTGAACCCGACGGGGCTTTGCTGCCTCGGCGATTTCGCGCAGATTCTCGCCGCAGAGCGCGCAAAGAAGTAGCGGCCTCTCGTTCGCGGGGCTGGTTCGATAAGCGTCAGGCGATCGATCCGCAAAACGGAAGGGACGTCGCGGCTACGGACCCGCGTCAAGCGCGTTGTAAACCTCAAGCGTCGTCGAGAATCGGGCCTTCCCTTGATCGACATACGCTCGCCCCGCCTGAAGAATCTGCGCGACGTAGGTGAACTCGCTCGTTGTTGGGTGCCCACCGTAACTCGAGACGACGGTGAATGCCGTCACGACGCCGGGCGCGGCCATCGCAACCGCATCATTCAGCACGGCGATATACGCCGCGACGTCATTCGCGTCGATCGTGCAGCCGGTGTAACTTCCGGCGTCGGCCCTCTCTTCGCTGATACACGACAGGTTGTACGTCGATGGAATGATGCCCAATGCGCCGTTCGCGACGGACGTCACCCAATCGGGACCGTTCGCGCGCCACGGCCGCAAGCGCTTATTGACGTCGGTCGGGTACTGCCCGTGGCACGTGTCGGGCGTCGTGCAGGCTTGTGTGCTCGCGCTCTGTTTTTCGATCGGCAAGCTCTTGCCGCAGTATTCGACGATGCTGGTGACAAAAAGATAACCGGCGTCGGCGGCGGCCGATGTCCAATCCATCGACGAACAAACATTCGACACGGAGACAGGATTGATCCCGGCGTCTTGCAGCAATCTCCGCTGTGAGTACAAGTCCACCATAAAGGCGTCCATCGTGGCCTCGACGCCCATCTGAAGGCCGCCGTGAAGCTGAACGCCATGCCCTCGCGACACCGCCTCGGTCAGCACGTTGTCACCGTACAGGCTAATGCCTTGGACAAGCGACTCCTTGACCCCCGTAACGACCGACTCCGTTTCGAAACTAATCTTCGCGCCCGCATCCTCCCACGTGTCCATGAGCGTTCGAATCTGCGAATTGTAGATGGCATATTGGGACGAATCGCCGTTGTCGTGCCCCTCGAGGTGCAAGATGAAAACGAGGTGCACGAAGCCGCCGTCGGCGCCGCCATCAGACGACGAAACCCCCGCGTCAGACGCGCCTTCGCCACCATCGGAATTTGGGGAAGTCTTGCTCGATGTCGCGCAAGCGAATGCCGCGAGAATGAGGATCCAGCGAAAAGGAAAGCGCCCGATTGCAATCATCCTATTCCCAGAGTAGCAATGCGAGCCGGACGCTTCAACGATTCCAATCGCCCTTTCGATTGTGTGATAGAGGCGTGTAGGCGTTGGTCGCCTGTGCCACGGCGCGGTGTAACGGATCGGCGCCATGCGAGACCAAACAAACGGAGGCGTAGATGAACACACCCCAAGCTGAAACATTGGACATCGAGAGCGCGGTGAAAGAGCGTTACGCGCAGGCGGCGGTCGCGGCCGAGGCGAGCCTTTGCTGTCCGGTGATGTACGACCCGAAACACCTCGAAGCGATTCCGCGCGAAGTGATCGAGCGCGATTACGGTTGCGGGAATCCCGCGGAGCACCTTCGCGCCGGCGAAACGGTTCTCGATCTCGGGTCGGGCGCCGGGAAAATATGTTTCATCGCGAGTCAGGTCGTGGGTTCCGCAGGAAGCGTCATCGGCGTCGACATGAACGACGAGATGCTGGCGCTCGCGCGACGGAGCGCGCCCGAAGTTGCGCGACACCTCGGTTACGCGAACGTCACCTTCGCCAAAGGGCGTATCCAAAACCTCGTCGAGGCAGGGATTGCGAACGATTCGATCGACGTCGTCGTCTCGAACTGTGTGTTGAACCTCGTGCGACCGGAAGACAAGCGGCAGCTCTTCGCGGAGATTTTTCGGGTCCTGCGGCGCGGCGGACGCGCGGTTATCTCGGACATCGTCAGCGACGAAGACGTCCCAGAGGCGATGCAACAAAACGCGGACCTGTGGAGCGGCTGCATCTCGGGTGCGTTTCGCGAAGACAAGTTTCTCGAGGCGTTCGAGGCGGCTGGGTTTTACGGCGTGACGCTGGCGGCGCGCGATGAAGCGCCGTGGCGGACCGTTGAGGGCATCGAATTCCGAAGCGTGACGATCGTTGCGTTCAAGGGAAAGGAGGGGCCGTGCTTCGATCAGAAGCACGCGGTTATTTATCGCGGCCCGTTTCGCGAGGTCGTTGACGACGATGGGCACGTCTTTCGGCGGGGCGTTCGGACCGCGGTTTGCGAGAAGACCTTCCACATCTTGTCGCGTGAACCGTATCGCGAGCACGTCGAGCTCATTTTGCCGCGCGTTTTGGTCCCGCTCGAAGAGGCCCCGCCTTTTCCTTGCAGTGACGGTGCGCGGCTCCGCGATCCGCGTGAGACAAAGGGCGTCGATTATCGCGCAACAACCTTGGAGGCAGCGAACGCGTGTGCGCCGAAGAAAGGCGACGGGAGGCCGTGCTGTTGAGCGCGGGGAATTCGGCGTGCGCATTGCCCGTCGTCGCGAGTGAAACGACTGTAGGGCCGTCCTTTGCGGGCGAACTTCGCGAACGCGGGATCGGGCCGCTCGTTCGAACGCGCGTTACGACGTTGCAGGTCAACGTGGGAAAACTTTGCAACATGGCGTGTCACCATTGCCACGTGGAGGCTGGGCCCAAGCGCACGGAGGTGATGGCGCGACCCGTCGTGGAGCGCGTCGTCGAAATCGTCGCGGCAAACCCGTCGCTCGAAGTCGTCGATTTGACCGGTGGCGCACCCGAGCTGAACCCCAGCTTTCGCTTCCTGGTTACCGAGGCCCGGCGCCTCGGCCGCGAGGTGATCGACCGCTGCAACCTCACGATTCTGTTTGAGCCGGGAATGGAAACGCTCGAGGAGTTTTTGGCGACGAGGGGCGTTCACATCGTTGCGAGCCTCCCGTGCTACCTCCCGGAAAACGTCCAACGCCAACGGGGTCGCGACGCGTTCGACAAGAGCATCGCCGCACTCAAACGACTGAACGCGCGCGGTTATGGCCGCCCCGATTCCGAGCTGACGCTCGACCTTGTCTACAACCCTGTTGGGGCTTCGCTGCCACCGCCCCAAGACAGCCTCGAAGCGAAATACCGCGAGGCGCTTGGCTCGCGATACGGGATCGCCTTCAATCGACTTCTCACCATTACGAATATGCCGATTCGGCGGTTCGCGGAATTCCTTGACCAGACGGGCCAACGCGACGCTTACATGAGTCTCCTCGTCAACCACTTCAATCCAGCGACAACCGAGTCTCTCATGTGTCGGTCGCTCGTGAACGTCGCGTGGGACGGGCGACTCTACGATTGTGATTTCAACCAGATGCTCGACATCGGTCTCGGCGCCTCAAACGCCACGGGATATCGCACCGTGTGGAACGTGACGTCGCTCGATACACTCGTGGGCACAGAAATCGCGACGTCGAGTCCTTGCTTCGGCTGCACCGCCGGCAGCGGCTCAAGTTGCGGCGGGGCGCTGAGATGACCATCCTGGTCATCGTCGTTTTTGCGGTCGGGGTGTTCCTCGGCGCGGCCAACGGCGCCAACGACGTCTCCAAAGGGATCGCAACACTCGTCGGGAGTCGCGCGACCGACATGCGCCGCGCGATTTGGTGGGGCACAGCGTGGACCGCGGCCGGTGCTGCCCTGAGCGCGCTTGTTGCGGGCGCCATGCTGGCGACTTTTGGCGGGGACCTTTTCGCGACGGGGTTCGCGTCAAACTTCGCGGCGGCCTTGGCGACGCTTGTTGGTGCAGCCGGTTGGGTTGCTTTTGCGACGCGCTTTGGGCTCCCGGTTTCAACGACGCACGCCATCGTCGGCGCGCTCGTTGGGGTTGCGGTGTTCGCATACGGATTCGAGAGCGTGAACTGGAGTGTCGCTTTGGGCAAAATCGTCGTGCCGCTTCTCGCGAGTCCGTTGGCCGCATTTCTTCTGACAACGGCCGTACTTCATGTTGCGGGACGAGCATCCCCATCCGCGGAGCGGGTCGACTGCCTGTGCGTTGACGCCGAAGCCACCGTCGTCGTTGGGAATCGTGGGAATCCTCGTGGCGCCGCGATGGCCGCGTCCCCGTCGCTCGGCCTCCGAATCACCCGTGGGTCGACGACAGCCTGCGCGATCCATCGACCAGCGGCCGCGCGCGTGACGCTCGGGCACCTTCAGTGGTTAACAAGTGGTGCAACGAGCTTCGCCCGTGGGATGAACGATACGCCAAAAATCGTCGCGCTGATTTTTGCGGCGGTCACTCTTTCAGGCGCGGCGGCGACGTCGAGTCTGTTTATCGCTCTCGCTGTTGCGTTGGCGATGACGTGCGGCGCGCTTATCGCGGGGCGGCGCGTGACCCGCGTGCTTGCGCACGACGTGACGCCCATGGATGCGCGCGAGGGGTCTTTTGCCAACTTGGTCACGGCGGGGTTCGTCACGACGGGTGCCGTCTTTGGTTGGCCGATGTCGACGACGCACGTTTCGTCGGGCGCCATTGTGGGCGCGGGGCTCGTGCGCGGGTCGTTGAATCAGAGGACGCTCCGCAACATCGCGCTCGCTTGGATCGTGACGCTTCCTGCGGCCGCTGGTCTCGGTATTGTGGCGTATGCGATCGCGTCAGGGCTTACGCCGTGAGCGAGTGGGCGCTTTCGCTTATTGACTGGACGCGCGACGCGGGCGCGCTCGGTGTCGTCGTGTTCGTCGTCGCGTACGTCGTTGCGGCGCTCGCCCTCTTGCCCGGTTCGATTCTCACCATCGGCGCCGGACTCGTTTACGGACCGATCTTCGGGACGCTCCTCGTCTCGCCGGTCAGTGTCCTCGCGGCAACGGCCGCGTTTCTCGTGGGGCGCGGAGTTGCGCGGGCTTGGGTCACACGCCGCATGGAGCGGCACCCGCGATTCGCCTTGGTCGATCGCGCGATTGGCGCGAACGGCTTCAAAATCGTCGCGCTCCTCAGGTTGTCGCCGATCTTCCCGTACAACATCCTCAACTACGCGCTCGCCCTCACGCGAGTCCGCCTTCACGACTTCGTTGCGGCGTCATTTATCGGTATGCTTCCCGGCACGCTCCTCTTCGTCTACATTGGCTCGCTCGCGTCGACAGCAAGCGAAATCGTTGCAGGGAAGCGCCCGGCGGCTGGTTCGCTCGAAACCGTCTTTTTTTGGGGCGGTCTCGTCGCGACGGTTGTCGCGGCCGTCGTCGTCACGCGCGTCGCGCGAAAGGCGCTTGGCAACGCGCTAACGGGAGAGGTGAAACCATGACGAACGTCGCACCGCTCGTCTTGCCGGACGACGCCCATAACCGCACCCTCGTTGCGAATGTTCATCCGCCCGCATGGACGAATCCAATCCCCAGCGGCCGATACAACCTCGTGGTTGTCGGCGCTGGCACCGCGGGGCTCGTCACAGCGATAGGTGCGGCAGGCCTTGGCGCGAAGGTCGCAATCGTCGAGCGACATCTCATGGGCGGCGATTGCCTGAATTATGGGTGCGTCCCGTCGAAAGGTGTTCTCGGCGCCGCGCGGGTCATCGAATCCGTTCGTGAGGCAGCGGTGTTTGGCGTGCGTCTCGCGGGCGTCCCACAAATCGATTTCGGTACCGCGATGGAACGGATGCGACGCCTTCGCGCCGAGATTTCGAGGAACGATTCGGTTCGAAGACTGACTGAGCTTGGAATCGATGTCTTTATGGGAGAGGCCAAGTTCGTTGCGCGTGACGCGCTCGAGGTCGGTGGCGCACGCCTTCGGTTCTCGCGCGCGGTCATTGCGACCGGTGCACGTGCGGCGGCGCTCCCAATCCCGGGACTTGCGGATGCAGGCTTCTTGACGAACGAATCGGTTTTCTCGCTGACAGAATTGCCGCGACGACTCGTTGTCATCGGCGCAGGCCCGATTGGTTGTGAGCTTGCGCAGGCGTTTCGCCGATTTGGAAGCGACGTCGTCATCGTCAGCGATGGGCTCCTCTTGCCGCGCGAAGACCGCGACGCGGCGGGCGTGCTCGCAAAAACGTTTGAGGGCGAGGGCATCCGCTTCGCGCTCGGCGTGAAGGTCGTGCGCGTTGAAACGCGCCCCGAGGGGAAGGCGGTCGTGGTTTCGCGCGATGGCAAAGAAGAATCGCTGGTGGGTGACGCGATCCTCGTCGCGGTTGGGCGCGCCGCCAACGTCGACGGGCTCGGGCTTGAAACCGCGGGCGTCACCTTCGACAAGCGCGGCGTTCAAGTGAACGATCACCTGAGAACAACGAACCGGAAGATTTTTGCAGCCGGCGACATATGCTCAGCGTTCAAATTCACGCACGCGGCCGACGCGATGGCGCGGATCGTGATTCAAAACGCGCTCTTTTGGGGACGAAAAAAGGCGAGCGCGCTCGTCATTCCGTGGTGCACTTACACCGATCCCGAAATCGCGCACGTCGGTCTCTACGAAAGCGAGGCGGCGGCGCGCGGATTCGATCGGACCACGTTTACGATTCCTTTGCACGAAAACGATCGCGCGCTGCTTGTCGGCGATGACGTCGGATTCGCGCGCATTCACGCCGTTCGAAAGACCGGCCGGATCCTCGGGGCGACACTCGTTGCGCGTCACGCGGGGGACATGATCGGCGAGATGGCGCTCGCTGTGACGGCGGGCCTCACGCTGGGTGCCGTTGCAAAGACGATTCACCCGTATCCGACCGAGGCCGAAGTTTGGAAACGCGCGGGCGACGCGTGGAATCGAACGCGCTTGACGCCAGGGCTTAAGCGGTTTTTTGAACGACTGTTTGCGTGGAGACGATAGCGTGGAGGCGCGAATCCCCGTTTGTATTTTCGCAAAGCCGCCGCGCGCGGGCCTTGTCAAAACGCGTCTTGCAGCGGCGTTGGGTCGAGAGGCGGCGGCCGAACTTGCGCGGGCGTTCTTGCGCGACACCTGGCACGCCGTTTCCGCGCTTCCGTGGGCGCGGCCGATTCTCGCGACGACAGAGCCGATGTCATGCGAAATTGGGCTGGACGGTGCCGAAGTATGGATTCAAGGTCCGGGCGATCTTGGGTCGCGCCTTGAGCGAATACTCTGCTCGGCGCTCAACGGCCACCGGAGCGCAATCGCCCTTGGAGCCGATACGCCGGGGTTGCCGGTTCGATTCCTCACGGGCGCGAAACGTGCGCTTGAATCGGCCGACAGCGTGATCGGCCCCTGCGATGACGGCGGCTTTTATATCGTTGGGCTCACGCGTTGTTTCGACGGCATCTTTCGTGAGATTCCGTGGAGCACAGCGGCGACTTTCGAGAAAACGCGCGACCGATTTACGGCGAGCGGGTTTTCGCCGGTCTTGCTCCCACGCTGGTTCGACGTTGATACCCCCAAGGATCTCGCGCGCCTCGCAGACCTCATCGCGCGGCATGGAATTCGAGCGCCAGAGACCCTGCGTCTGCTTCGGTCGATGAACGCCGAAACGATACGTGGAGAGGACAGAGCGGCACGTGCGGATTGACGTCATCATCCCCGTGCTAAACGAAGAGGCGCGGATCGCGCGGCAGATTCGCGCCGTGTCGCGCGTTCGGGGGCTTAACGAAATCATCGTGGTCGACGGCGGCAGCACCGACCGGACGCTGGCGATTGCGCGCGCTCATCGCGGCGTCTCGGTTCTTGAATCGCCGCGGGGACGCGCCGTGCAGATGAACAGGGGGGCGCGCGTCGCGACGGGAGACGTTCTCCTTTTTTTGCACGCGGACGTCACGCTTCCCGGCGATGCGGCGACCTGGGTCGCGAGGGCGCTTGGCGACAGAGCCGTCGTCGCGGGTGCGTTTCGCACATTCACGATTGCGGACGGCGAACGTCCGCGGTTTGGGCCGCTCCTTCGGCTCGCGGACATTCGATCACGCGTGACCAGTCTGCCGTATGGAGACCAGGCGATCTTTGTGCGCGCGGCAGTATTTCGATGCGTCGGTGGATTTCCAGAAATCCCGATAATGGAAGACGTCGAATTCTGTCGGCGCGCGCGTCGCGTTGGAAAGATTCGCACCGTGCCCGCCAACGTGCGCGTTTCGGGTCGACGTTTTATCGCGCGACCCATTTACGCGACCGCGATGGCGAACGTGATTCCGGCGCTCTATCGGCTCGGCATTCCCGCGAGGTTTCTTGCCGGCCTGTATGGAAGCGTGTCTACAGAAGAAGAAGGGTGATCGAGTGGAGTATGGGATAGAGCGCGACGCCGTTGCGTTGGAAAGAGTTTTGAGTACAGTGCGAATCGCGATGCGCCCGTAGCTCAGCTGGATAGAGCGTCGGACTATTTCGCGAGCGATTAGGCGGCAAGCCGGTGGCTTGCCGACGTGAGCGAAATGGGGAGCGCGACGGAACGGAGCGCGAAGCCCAGAAGGCCGACGCCGTTGCGTTGGAAAGAGTTTTGAGTACAGTGCGAATCGCGATGCGCCCGTAGCTCAGCTGGATAGAGCGTCGGACTTCGAATCCGCAGGTCGGGTGTTCGACTCACCCCGGGCGCGCGTAAGAATTACCACGTCCTTGCGGTGAGTCGCGCATGGAACAAGCGCACCGTACCCCTATCTCTATCCGTAACTTTGAACGCGGAGGGGGAGGGCTAGGTTCAGGTTCAGGTGCAAGTTTTTAGGAAGGAGGAACAAATGCCAGTTGAAACCACCGTTGATGCTCTCGACCCGAAGCAGCTTCTCGCTTTCCTCACCGCCATAAGAAAGGGCGACTTCTCGGTGCGGCTTCCCGGCGAGTTGGGTGGGATTGGGCAGAGCGTTGACAGGTTGAGTGCACTGGCCTACTTGGGCGGGTGCTCGATTGTGGAGCGAAAAGGTCACGGTGGCTTTTTCCGAAACCGAGGCACGAAAAGGAAGGTTCAAGATGGATGTGAGTAAACTGGTCGTCGATCGCCAAAAATCTTCGCGCTCCGTGGTTGCCGCGGCGCAAACCCACGCTGAGCGCGCGGGAGAGGGCGTCGCTTTGTTGCTTGGGGCCGATCACAAGGCGCCCGCGGTCGCGATGATCCGGGCCATGGGAAATAAGCTCGGCAACGATTGCGACGCCATGGTGCGTGCTGACGAGGCGCACACGAGCGAGCTCGCCGACGACCGGGGACAGCGCGACGCGCGCGATCTTCATGCCGAAGAGGTGCGCTCGACCTTGGTCGAGGTGCGCGAGGTGGTGACCGCGATGTTTGGCGCCGACTTCGCGGCGGCGCTCGGTTTCGTGGGCAACACGCCGCGCGATCCCGACCAGCTCGTCGGCCTCGGGGGACGGGTGCTCGACAACATGCGGCAGAAGGGCACGCCCGCGCCGCGCTTTCCAGGGATGTGCTTTGACGCGACGTACTGGGCGGGGCGACTCACGGCAGCCGTTGGTCCGCTCAAGGCGGCGCTCGGCGATGTCGCGCGCGAGGAGCGCGAAAACGAGGCGACCTATGTCGCGAAGACGAAGGCTATCGAGGCGTACGACCAGACCTTTTCGCAGGTGGCGACCTATGTGAGCGCGATGCTCGCCATTGCCGGCGAGAAGGAGCTGTCGCGCCGCGTGCGCCCGTCGAGTCGCCGGCCGGGTCAGACCGACGAGGTTGCGGCGACCGACGGCGTCGCAACCCTGCCGCCCGTGCCGACTCCGATCACCGCCGCTCCGACCCCTCCGACCGCCGCCACACCCGTCCGAAACGGCTGATCGACCCCTTCCGCGCCGCGAAGAATCGTCTGTAAATGACGCAAAGGCATTGGGGAATTCCCCAATCTCATCCGCAACCACCTGCGAAGGCGACTGGGGCTTTGCCAAGGGCGTTTGCATCCGTTGCAACCGCGACCCGCGCGGCCCCAAAGGCGTCCGCAACGCTTCCGCTCGACGGTCGGGGGCGCAAAGCGCCGGGTGTAAGGCTCGCGCGGTGAGGTTAAGAAAACCGGGGACGGAGACGACATCGGGAACGGTCAAGCGTGCCGCCGCCGGCTGCCGCCACCGCCCCCGGGGAACGAGCCTGCTACGTCGTCATCCTGTTTTGAAGTTCCCTTGGGATCTCGATCGCCGAGAACAGGTCGCAAGGAAAGAGATAGTCTTCCCCCGACTCATCGATCACCCGGAGCATTCCGCGCTGTTCGGCCGCGCGATCCGGCATCGCCTGATAGACCTTGCGAACGATGAGCGACGTCCTGTAGCCGCTGTTCTCAAGGCAGATGACGAACTTTCTCTTCATCGCAACATCTCGATTCGTCTACGAAAGAAACCGTTTCACCTTGAACTCCTTGCGCCCTATCCCGTGCGCCTCGTACCAGTGAACCTCGGCGAGAGCACCGCTTCCATCCGGGAGTCGGATCCTCGCGATACTCTTTTTTTTTGCGCCATCGCCCGGGCCCATAGATTCGGCGGAGACGCTCGATCTCACGAATCTCGCGCCCGACCGCAATGGTTTCGGGGTGCGAAATCTCGCCCTCGATTCGAATCGCCACACCTTTTCGCTTACCACCATCCATCGCGAGAGGCAGCCCGGAAATCCTCATCGCAGTCGTGCCCGTGCTCGTAAATCGTACACGTTCACGTCCTCGTTTTTCGTGGACGGGGATCGAGTACGAGGACGAGTACGAGTACGAGGACGTGCACGACTACGACTACGTTCAAGGAGAAACAAATGCCAGCTGAACAAACCGCCGACACGGGAATTGGGATTGCGAACGACAAGCACCGCATTGTGTTCGAGGCGTTCCAGCAGGCGGACGGGACGACGAGCCGCAAGTACGGCGGGACGGGGCTTGGGCTGTCGATCTCGCGCGAAATCGCGACGCTGTTTGGCGGCGAGATTCGGCTCGAGAGCGAGCCGGGCGCGGGGAGCACGTTCACGCTCTATCTGCCGCCCGACTATCGAAAACCTGGACCTGGACCTAAACCTGGACCTGGACTTGGACCTATTTTCGGAGAGGGATCGGGCACGAACATGAGCACGGGCACGACAACGAGTACGAGGACGAGTACGGGTGCGGAAGCCCCCGATACGGAGCCTGCCCTTGACGACGATCGATTGGCGATTCAACCCGGCGATCGGGTGCTGCTCATCGTCGAGGACGACATCGCCTTTGCGCAGATCGTCCTCGACTTGGCGCGGGAGCGCGGGTTCAAGGGGGTCGTCGCACCGCGCGCCGGGACGGCTTTTCGCCTCGCACGCGACTTGAAGCCAGCGGCGATCACGCTCGACTTACGACTCCCCGACGGGGACGGATGGGGCGTCCTCGACCGGTTGAAGCACGACGCAGAGCTGCGCCACATCCCCGTCCACATCATCTCGATCGACGACGAGAAGCAGCGCGGGATATCGCAGGGCGCGATCGCTGTGCTCAAGAAGCCGGTCGAGAAGGAGGCGCTTGCGGCGATGAAGACGACGCCGTTCGATTGCATGGTGCTCGATTTGCGGCTGCCGGATATGACGGGGTTTCAGCTCATCGAGAAGATGAAGAAGCAAGAGGGGGGGCTTGAACGCGACATCCCGATCGTCGTTTACACCGGCAAGGAGCTGACGAAGAAGGAGGAGACCGAGCTTAAGCGCGTTGCGGAGGCGATCGTCATCAAGGACGCGAAATCGCCCGAGCGGCTGCTCGATGAGACGGCGCTCTTCCTGCACCGCGTGGAGGCGAAGCTCCCGCCCGCGAAGCGGAAGATCCTCGACATGGCGCACAAGGTCGACCCGGTCCTCGCCGAGCGGCGCGTGCTCATCGTCGATGACGACATGCGGAACATCTTCGCGCTGACGACGGTGCTCGAGGCGCAACAGATGAAGGTCTTGTACGCCGAGAACGGGGCGGACGCGATCGCGGCGCTGAAGAAAGAGCCGGAGGTCGGTGTGGTGCTGATGGACGTGATGATGCCTGAGATGGACGGATATGAAACGACGCGGCGGATTCGCGGAATCGCGCGCTACAAGAAGCTGCCGATCATCGCGCTCAAGGCGAAGGCGATGAAGGGGGACCGCGAGAAGTGCCTCGAGGCCGGGGCGTCGGACTACATCGCGAAGCCCGTCGATGTTGACCAACTGCTGTCGCTGTTAAGGGTGTGGCTGTACCGATGAGGGTTCTATTTCGTAGTCGTAGTCGTGCACGTTGTCGTGCACGTAAAAGTCCTCGTACACGTTTTTTGTCCTCGCTGATGGTGTTCGCCTTGAGGGACGAGAACGAGGACGAGTACGCCTTGCGAGCACGGACACGACTACGACGACGCGGGATGAGGATCGTGACTGATGCCTGACCTTTCCCACATCGAACTGCCGCTTCTCCTCGACGGCATTCGCCTGCGATATGGGTTCGATTTCCGTGACTACGCGCGGGCGTCATTTTATCGGCGCGTGATGGCGCGCGTCGAGGCGGAGGGCGTCGCGAACATATCGGCGTTGCAGGCGCTTCTCCTGCATGACGAAGCGGCGATGGAAAGGTTTCTCGTCAGGCTCACGGTTCACGTGACGTCGATGTTTCGCGATCCGGGGTTTTATCGCGCGTTTCGCGAGAAGATCGTCCCGACGCTTGCGACTTACCCGTTTGTGCGAATCTGGCATGCCGGCTGTTCGACCGGCGAAGAGGTTTACTCGATGGCGATCCTCGTTGAGGAGGAGGGACTCGCGGCACACTCGATGCTCTACGCGACCGACCTCTCGGAAGGCGTCCTCGCGCTGGCGAAGCGCGGGGTCTTTCCGATCGCGGCGATGAAAGACTACACACGAAACTACATGGAGTCGGGCGGGAAGCGCGCCTTTTCGGCGTACTACAACGCCGATCACGAGAACGTCGTGCTCAAGCCGTCGCTCCGCGACAAGATCACCTTCTCGCCGCACAACCTCGTGACCGACGCGTCGCCAAACGAATTCAACGTCATCCTTTGCCGCAATGTCCTCATCTATTTCAACCCGACGCTTCAGGAGCGCGTGCTTCGGCTGTTCTACGCGAGTCTTGGCCCGCACGGCGTTTTGTGTTTGGGCCAGAAGGAATCGCTCCGTCACACGCCGCTCGAATCGGCTTTTGAGGTGTTCGACGCGGACCAGCGGATCTATCGGAGGATCGAGTGAGAGCCTCAATCCTCCGCCACGGCGATCTCCAGCGCGCAAGCCAAGGCGCGATTCAGGTCGTGGATTCGCGACGGCGAGAGGAGCCCGACGTAAGTTGTCAGCTTGTGTTTGAAGAGAAGCGTCAAGAAGTCGCACCGCGCCGCGGAGCCGCGCGGGAGACCGTCGCGCGGGTCGAGAACCAACTCCGTTTCAAGCCCGAGGATTTCGCTGTAGACGGGCGCGCAGATGACGGTCGCGAGATCGTCGTTCGCGGCCACGAAGTTTCGCGACACGACCACGTAAAACCCCGGTTTTCCACCGCGCTCAGGGAGCTTCTCGTGGGTCCGATAGATCTCGCCGCGCTTCATGGCTTCGCTTGCTCGCGAACGAGTGCCGCCGCCTGCCGGCGAAGTCGCGTGCGGTGTTTGCGGATGATCTCTCGCTCTCGCTCCTCACGCGCACGCGCCTGCCGCTCGATGACGAAGGCCTTCACCGCGTCGCGAATCACGGCCGAACGACTTCGCCACGCGGTGGTCTTTTCCGCAATGAGCGAATCGACCGCGGCGATGGTTGGATCATCGATCGAAATAGCAATAGTTTTCATGTTTCCTCCAATAGCGCGCCCAATATTAACTTCAATATCAATATATCGTAAGACGGCCCCCGACGACAGGCGCATATGAAGATCGTCGTCATCGGGGCATCGAAAGGGGGAACGGCAGCGCTCAAAGTCGTCCTCGGCGAGCTCAGCGCGGCATTTCCGCTGCCGATTGCGGTCGTGCTTCATCGCTCGTCCAAGGGGGGGCGATTCGTTAGACAAGACGCTTGGAGCGGTGACGCCGCTTAAGGTGCGCGAGGCGGAGGACAAGTCGCCCATCGAGGCGGGAACCGTGACGATCGCGTCGGCCGATTATCACCTCCTTATAGATGGTGGATGCTACGCGTTGTCGACTGAGCGTCCGGTGCGGTGGGCGCGTCCATCGATCGATGTACTTTTTGAGTCGGCGGTGAACGTGTTGGGTGCGGGCGTCGTCGCGGTGGTCCTCACGGGGGCGAACGACGACGGTGCGCGCGGGGCCGCGTGCGTGAAGGCTGCGGGGGGCGTCGTGCTGGTCGAGGATCCTACGACGGCCGAGGCCGCGACGATGCCGCTCGCGGCGATTGCAGCGAGCGAGGTCGATCGGGTTTTGCCGATTGAAGAGATAGCGGCGGCGCTCGTAGAAATCGCGATGAAGAAATGAACGGCGAAGCGGAAGACAAAGTCAATATTCTTCTCGTCGATGACCAAGAAGACGGGCTTACGGTCCTCGAGGCGATCCTGTCGCCCCTCAGGCAGAACCTCGTGACCGCGCGGTCGGGGGCGGAGGCGCTGAGGCAAATGCTCGCGCTCGACTTCGCCGCCGTGATCCTTGACGTGCAGATGCCGGGGATGGACGGCTTTGAAGTCGCCAACATCGTTCGGAAGCGCGAGAAGACCAAGTCAACGCCACTCATTTTTCTCACGGCCGGCCATCGAACCGAAGCAAGTGTCTTCCGCGGGTACGCGGCGGGAGCGGTCGATTACCTCTTTAAGCCGGTCGAGCCCGAGATTCTGAAATCGAAAGTTTCGGTCTTCGTCGACCTCGCGCGCAAGACTGAGCTTGTGCGACGCCAGGCCGATGCGCTCGCCGCGCGGGAGGCCGAGGCGCGCGTTCTCGTCGGCACGCTTGAGCAGAAGAACCGGGCGCTCGACGCGCTCAACAAAGAGATTGAGTCGTTTTCGTATTCCGTGTCACACGATCTGCGCGCGCCGCTCCGCGGACTCGACGGTTTTAGCCAGGCGCTCCTCGCCGACTACGACGCAAAGCTCGACGACCACGGGAGAACGTTCCTTCACTACATTCGCGACTCCGCGCACAAGATGTCGGCGCTCATCGATGGGCTTTTGGTGCTCTCGCGCGTTACGCGGAGCGAAGTGAATCGCGAATCGGTTGACCTGTCGGTAATAGCTTCACGAGTGGCATCACGCCTCCAAGGACCAGAGCCAACGAGACGAGCGGAGTTCGTGATCGCCGAGGGGCTCGTCGCGGACGGCGACGCTCGGCTCCTTGAGGCGGTGCTCGAGAATCTTTTGGGGAATGCCTGGAAGTTCACGCGGCGGTGCGACGTGGCGCGCATCGAGGTTGGCCGCACGCGGGTGGAAGGGGTCGTCGCCTACTTTGTAAAAGACAACGGCGCGGGGTTCGACGCGAAGTACGCAAAGAAACTGTTTGGCGCGTTTCAGCGGCTTCACTCGGACGCGGAGTTCGAGGGGCATGGGATCGGACTCGCGACGGTGCAGCGGATCGTTCATCGGCACGGGGGACAGATTTGGGCGGAGGGGGTCGTGGACGAGGGTGCGAAGTTTACTTTTACGCTCGGAGAAGGGGAGTGAGGATGGGAAAAAAGAAAATCTTGCTTGTCGAGGACAACGAGACCGATGAGGCGATGGTGCGGCGGGCGTTGGAGGTGGCGAAGATCGATGTCGAGATCGAAGTTGCGCGCGATGGTGCCGCCGCGCTTCTGGCGCTCGAACGGCCGGGGGCCGTTCTCCCCGCGCTTGTCATTCTCGACATCAAACTGCCGAAAGTGACGGGGCACGAGGTTCTGTACGCGATTCGCAACCATCAGTCGACGCTGTACGTCCCGGTCGTAATTCTGAGTTCATCGGCCGAGGACCTCGACATTCGGGCGGCGTACGAGGCGGGGTGTAGCGGGTATGTTCAGAAGCCGGTTGATGCGGAGGAGTTCATCGAGGCCGTGGGCGCGCTCGGGCGATATTGGGTTTGCGTGAATCGAGGGCCGGAATAATGGGAACACCGCTGAAAGCATTGATTGCTGAGGATGATGACAAAGATTGTGAACTCCTGCTCATCGAACTTCGTAAGGGCGGGTTCGAGGTGACGTGGCGGCGCGTCGAAACCTACGACACGATGCGCGAGGCGCTCACGAACGAGACGTGGGACATCATCTTCAGCGATTATTCGATGCCCGAATTCTCTGGGACCGCGGCACTTCTGCTCGTTTTCGAAATGGACATCGTTATTCCGTTTTTCATCGTGAGCGGGACGATCGGCGAAGACCTGGCCGTCGAAGCGATGCGCGCCGGCGCACAGGACTACTTCATCAAGGGCCGCCTTGCGCGGCTTGCTCCCGCGGTTGAGCGCGAGCTTCGCGATGCGGCCGAACGTCGCGAGAAGAAAAAGTTGAAGGAAGAACTTTTGTTCGCCGACCGGATGGCGACGGTCGGGACGCTTGCCGCGGGGGTTGCGCACGAAGTCAACAACCCGCTCTCGGCGGTGATCGCGAACGTCGACTGCGCGCTCGATGCGCTCAAGGAGTTCGAGGCCGAGGCGCGGGCATCGACGGCGCGCGCGGACACGGACTCGCTCGGCTTGCGTTGGGACCTCGTGCGGGACCCGCTCATCGACGCGCGGGAGGCGGGCACGAAGATTCGGGACATTGTGCGCGACTTGAAGTTGTTCTCGCGGCCCGGTCGTGACTGGCAGGGGGCGGTGAGCTTGGCGCGGGTGCTCGATTCGGCGGCGCGAATGGCGTGGGTTGAAGTCCGGTATCGGGTGAGGCTGGTGAAAGAGTACGCCGACGCGCCACTCGTCGAAGGGAATGGAGGGAGGCTCGGGCAGGTCTTTTTGAACCTTATCTTGAACGCGGCGCATGCGATTTCGGAGGGAGCGGTGGAAAAAAACGAAATTCGTTTGGTCACGGGCGAGACGGACGGCCGCGCGTTCGCCGAGGTGCGCGACACGGGGCCCGGGATTTCACCAGACGTTATCGGAAAGATCTGGGATCCGTTTTTCTCGACGAGGTCGGTTGGGCAGGGGACGGGGCTCGGGTTGTCGATCTCGCGCAGCATCGTGACGGGGCTTCGCGGTGAAATCAGCGTGAAGAGTGAAGTCGGGCGAGGGACGGTGTTTCGAGTCGTCTTGCCGGGCGCGCACGAACGGGAAGTCCCCGCTCCGTTGCCATCGGTGGCGCCGGTTGTAACGCGACGCGCGCGGTTGCTCGTGGTTGACGACGAGGAGAATGTCGCGCGGGCGATTCGGCGCGTGCTGGCGAGCGAGCACGATGTGGCGACCGTGACAGGCGGAGCGGAGGCGCTTCGACTACTGAAGGCGAGCGAACCGTTTGACGTCATTCTTTGTGACCTCATGATGCCGGACGTGTCGGGCATGGCGCTTTACAACGACCTTGCCCAAACGGCGCCCGATCTCACGAAGCGCATCATCTTCATGACGGGCGGCATCTTCACGTCGGCCGCGCGCGCGTTTCTTGACCGCGTCGCGAATCCGCGCATCGAGAAGCCGTTCGATTACGCGAATCTCCGGCACCTTGTCGCATCGATCGTGCGATAGCGGACTTTCTGGTTGCGTCTCGCGACCGACTTTGGCATGATTCCTCGCCCTCGCGTACGGGCCTGTAGCTCAACTGGTAGAGCAGCGGACTCTTAATCCGGTGGTTGAAGGTTCAAGTCCTTCCAGGCTCATATTTTTCGCGCAATCCGTCGACAAGCCAGTGACTTGTCGGCGCGCGAAAAATGGGGAGACCGACGGAACGGAGGTCGAACCCGACCTTTTCTGCCGTCCAAGTTTCAGGTTGGCGCGGGTGGCGGAATTGGCAGACGCGCTGGACTTAGGATCCAGTGGGTAAAACCGTGGGGGTCCGAGTCCCCCCCCGCGCAATTTTCATGGCCGTCTTCGAGCACAAGCCGGTGGCTTGTGCGTGCCATGAAAATGGGTGAGCGCCTGTTTACAGAGCGCGAACCCTACGTCGGATGCCAGAGGACATGTGGCGGTGAACGAAGACGCGCACGACGACGAAGACGAGGACGTGCACGATCACGACAACGCGTAGGAGAGTGAGTAGATGAACATCACGGTCAAGAGCATTAGCCCCGTCATTAAAGAGCTCGTCATTGAGCTCCCGAAGGAACGCGTCGACGAAGAGATCGCGAAGGCGCTCAAGGACGCGAAGACCGTCGCGCACACAAGCGTCAAGGGTTTCAGGCCGGGGCGCGTTCCGAAAACAATCGTCGAGAATCGGTTCGGAAAGGCGATCGAAGCCGAAGTTGCGCACAAGCTCATCGACGATTCGTATCCGAAGGCGGCGGAGCGCGAGGCGATTCAGGCGGTCGCCCAGGCGCACGTCGAGGAGTATCACTTGCACCGCGGCGAACCGTTTCGCTACACCGTTCGCGTCGAGGTGCGGCCAAACGTCGAGCCGGCTGGGTATTTTGGGTTGGAAGTCGAGCGGCCGAAGGTCGACATTCCGGCCGAGATCATCGATCGCGAGATCGAGCGCTTGAGACTCGGTCAGGCACAACTCAAAGCGATCGATGGTCGGACGCGCGCGGAGAAGGGGGACGTTGCGCTTGTCGATTTCGTCGGACGAATCGACGGGCGCGTGTTTCGTGACGGGCGAGCAACCGATTACCAGCTTGAGCTTGGGAGCGGGCGTTACCTCGACGAGCTCGAGTCGGGCGTCGTGGGGATGGGCGTCGGCGAGACAAAAGAGATCGACGTGCAATTCCCAGAACAGTCGCCGAGCGCTGAAGTCGCCGGCAAGAAAGCCGTTTTCAAGGTGACGCTCAAGGCGCTGCACGAGAAGCTCGTCCCGAAACTCGACGACGATTTCGCAAAAGACCTTGGCCACGCGTCGGTCGCGGAGCTCAGAGCGAAGGTGCGCGAGCGGATCGAGGGATCGGCGCGTGAGAGTGCGCTCCGCGTCGCACGTCAAAACGCGGTCGACCAAGTGGTGAAGAAGAACGCGTTTGAAGTGCCGCCTTCGCTCGTTGAGAGGCAGCTCGACATCATGATGGAAGACGCGCGGAACATGTTTCGGCGGTCGGGGGTGCGCGCCGAGCAGGTCCTCGACCCGGCCAAGCTCCGCGAGGAGATGCGGGCGCGCGCGGCGGATCACGTTCGGGCGGCGTTTTTGGTTGATGCCATCGCGAAGCGCGAAGGTGTACAGCCGGGTGATTCTGACGTTGAAGAACGCTTGCAGCGGATTGTGCGGGCGGCTGGGCCGCAAGGGCCGGATGCGCGCCGCTATTGGGAGGAAGAAGAAAACTGGGACCACTTGAAAGCGCAGGTTCGCGAGGAGAAGACGATCGATCTCATTTTGTCGCACGCAACGATCAAGGAGGTCGAACGAAAGCCGGGCGAGGAAGCGGATGCCGAGGAAGCGTCCGCAGATGAATTGTCTGCGCCTGCTGCACCCGCGATCGTCGCCCCGTAGTTCTTCCTGCCTTCCTGCATTCCAGATAAGTTCCTGCATTTCCTTACGGCTTGACGGCACGCCGAACCGTCCTAGAATTGGAGTGAGACGACCGGCGTTCACAAAAGGAGCACGAATGGGTTTTATTGTCCCGACCGTCATTGAGCAGACTCATCGCGGCGAGCGCGAGTGGGGAATTTTCTCGCGGCTCTTGAAAGACCGCATCGTTTTCCTGGGCACGCCCGTGAACGATGACATCGCGAACCTCATCATCGCGCAACTGCTCTTTCTCGAAAGCGAAGACCCCGAAAAAGACATTCACCTCTACATCAATTCGCCGGGTGGCTCGGTGACGGCGGGGCTCGCCATTTACGACACGATGCAGTACGTGCGCTGCCCGGTTTCGACGATTTGTTTGGGCCAGGCGGCGAGCATGGGCGCGGTTCTCCTCGCGGCCGGCGCCAAAGGGAAGCGCTACTCGCTCCCGCATTCACGCGTGTTGATTCACCAACCGCTGGGGGGCTTTCATGGGCAGGCGTCCGACATCGACATACAGGCGCGCGAGATTCTCAAAATGCGCGACGTGCTGAACGCAATTCTCGTGAAACACACCGCGCAGCCGCTCGACCGGATTAAGAACGACTCCGATCGCGATTACTATATGGGAGCGATGGAAGCGAAGGAGTACGGCGTGATCGACGAAGTGATCGCGCAAAGCCTCGTGAAGGCGGAAAAGTAAGATGGCCGACCGGCGCCGCGAAGATGGGCGAGACCTCGCGTGTTCGTTTTGCACGAAGAATCAGCGCGAGGTGCGAAAGCTCATCGCGGGACCGACGGTTTTTATTTGCGACGAGTGCATCGGGCTTTGCAACGAAATTATCGCGGAGGAGGCGACGAAAGAGACGGAGCAGGTCTCGAGCTCGGCGATTCCTAAGCCGATCGAAATCAAAAAGATCCTCGACGAATACGTTGTCGGGCAAGACCGAGCGAAAAAGGTTTTGTCGGTCGCGGTTCACAACCATTACAAGCGAATCGAGACGCGCGTCAATCTCGACGACGTCGAGCTGCAAAAATCGAACATCATGCTCATTGGGCCGACGGGCACCGGAAAGACGTTGCTCGCGCAGACGCTTGCGCGCATTTTGAACGTACCGTTCACAATCGTCGATGCGACGACGCTGACCGAGGCCGGGTACGTCGGCGAAGACGTCGAGAACATTATCGTCAATCTGCTGCAGGTCGCGGACCACGACATCGATCGTGCGTCGCGCGGGATTATTTACATCGACGAAATCGACAAGATTGCGCGAAAGGGAGAAAACCCGTCGATCACGCGCGACGTGTCGGGCGAGGGCGTGCAGCAGGCGCTGCTCAAGATTCTCGAAGGAACGATTTGCAATGTGCCGCCAAAGGGCGGGCGGAAGCACCCGCAGCAGGAGTTTCTGCAGGTCGATACGACGAACATTTTGTTCATTTGTGGCGGGGCGTTTGTGGGGCTCGAGACCATCATCGAGCAGCGGCTTGGGAAGAAGGGGGTTGGGTTTGGCGCGCAGATTAAGAAGCGCGAGGAAAAAAAGATCGGCGAGATTTTGCAAAAGCTGCAGCCGGAGGACCTGCTGAAGTTTGGGCTCATTCCGGAGTTCGTGGGGCGGCTGCCGGTCACGGCGACGCTCACGGAGCTCGACCTTGACGCCTTGAAGCGGATCTTGAGCGAGCCCAAAAACGCGCTCACGAAGCAGTACCGAAAACTGCTTGCGATGGACGGCGTTCAGCTCAAGTTCACGGACAATGCAATCCAAGCGATTGCGAGTGAGGCGGTCAAGCGGAACAGCGGCGCGCGCGGACTTCGTGCGATCTTGGAATCCGCGATGCTCGACGTGATGTACGACGTCCCCCAAAAGGGAAATGCCCGTGAGGTGGTGGTGAACGAGGACGTCATTTCGAAGCACACACCACCGGTCATTGTGCTCGACCAAGAGGCCGGCGAGGCCGCGACCTAGCCGTGGGCAATCGCCATAAGGGGACGCCTCCCGAGTTGTCGTCGATGGTGCTCCCGCTTTTACCGCTTCGGAACTTGGTTTTTTTCCCGCACACCGAGGGGCTGTTGCCTGTTGGCCGCGCGCGTTCGATGCGCGCGATAGAAGAGGCGATGGCGTCGGCCGATCGTGAGATCTTTTTGTCGTCCGAACGCCCGCACGGGTCCCAGGAGCCAGGTGCCGCGCGTGAGTCGCGGCTTGAGGATGTGTTCGCGGTCGGGACAATCGTGAAGATTACGAACCTGACGCGGGTTTCGGCGCGGATGGTCGAAGCCCACGTTGTCGGTGTTGCGCGGGGTCGAATCACGCGGTTTACCGATGCGGGCGACCACCATCGCGTTGATGTCGAAATGCTTGAGGAGCCGGTTTTGTCGTCCGACGAAATCGAGCGCACGAAGAAGCGTATCGACGAGACGCACCAGGTCCTCGAGCAACTCGAGCAGGCGCGCGTGCTCGCGAACGATTTCCGTTCCGCGGTCGATCCGTCCGAGCTCGCGGATCGTCTCGCGGCCGCCCTTCGGTTGCCGCTTGGCGAAAAACAGCGTGCGCTCGAAGAACTTTCGGCGAGCGCGCGGCTGGAGATGATGTTTCAAACGCTGGTCGGACTCCTCGATCGTGCGCGGTCGCAGAGCGGGAGGGTCAAGGCGCGGCGGGGATCGGGTGCGCACGATCGGGCCTTGGTCTCGCGAAGGCCGTCGTCGGGCGATGATCTCGGCGACGATGCGACGCCCGAAGAGAGAGACGAGTTTAAGAGCGAGCTCGACGAGCTTGAGTCACGGATCGAATCGAAAGCGATGTCGAAGGAGGCGAAGGTTCGGGCGCGGCGCGAGTTGCGCAAACTGCGCATGATGGCGCCGATGAGCGCTGAGGCGACGGTCGTGCGAAACTACCTCGACTGGATTCTCATGTTGCCGTGGTCGACCGTGACGCCAGACAAAACCGACATCGAGTTCGCGGAGACGGTGCTCGACGAGGATCATTACGGCTTAAAGACCGTCAAGGATCGTATCCTCGAGTATTTGGCGGTGCGCGCGCTGTCGAAGAACGGGAAAGCGCCGATTCTCTGTTTCGTGGGGCCGCCCGGCGTCGGAAAAACCTCGCTTGCCCGGTCCATCGCGCGGGCAACGGGTAAGAAATTTGTGCGGCAGTCGCTGGGCGGGGTTCGCGACGAGGCTGAGGTTCGCGGGCATCGACGCACGTACATCGGCGCCATGCCGGGGAAAGTTCTCCAGATGCTTAAGAAGGCGGGTGCGAGCAATCCGGTTTTCTTGCTCGACGAGGTCGACAAGATGTCGAGCGATTTTCGTGGCGACCCCGCGAGCGCGCTTCTTGAAGCGCTCGACCCCGAACAAAACGTCGCCTTCAACGATCACTATCTCGACCTCGATTACGACTTGTCGCGCGTGATGTTCATCACGACGGCGAATTCGCTCGTCGGAATTCCGCCGCCGCTTCAGGATCGGATGGAGATCATTCGGCTCGCGGGGTACACCGACGACGAGAAGCTCGAGATCGCGAAGCGCTACCTCTTCAAGAAGCAGCGCGAGGCGTGCGGCCTTGGCGGCGTCGACGTTGAATTAAGCGAGGCGGCCCTGAAGGAGATTATTGCGCGGTACACAAGGGAGGCCGGCGTTCGTGGGCTCGAGCGCGAGATTGGTGCGGTGTGCCGAAAGGTTGCCAAGGAAGTCGTTGGGAAGGAGAAGCGTGCCGCGGTGGGAAAGAAGGGCGCGCTGCCGAAGGGGATGGGCGAGGGTGGGCGTTTTTTGGTGAACGTCGCGGCACTTCGTGCGCTGCTCGGTCCGCCGCGGTTTCGGGTCGAGGCGCGCGACACGCGCGATCAGGTGGGCGTTGCGACGGGTCTTGCGTGGACGGAAGTGGGCGGCGAAATCTTGACGATCGAGGTCACCGTGATGCCGGGCAAAGGGAAACTCATTGTGACCGGAAAGCTTGGCGACGTCATGAAGGAGTCGGCGACGGCGGCGATGAGCTACGTGCGCTCGCGCGCGCATGTCTTCGAGTGGGCGAAGGATTTTTATCAGCGCGTTGATGTTCACATTCACGTTCCCGAGGGTGCGACGCCCAAGGATGGTCCTTCGGCCGGCATCACGATGGCGACGTCGCTTGTGTCGGCGCTGTCGAAAATTCCCGTTCGCAACGATGTTGCGATGACGGGCGAAATCACGCTGCGCGGGCGCGTTCTCCCCGTTGGCGGAATCAAAGAGAAGCTGCTCGCGGCGCATCGCGAAGGGATTACGTCTGTCGTGATGTGTCGCGACAACGAAAAAGACCTCGTCGACTTGCCGAAGAAAATTCGTCGCGCGCTTCGCATCACGCTGGTCTCGCACATGGACGACGTTTTACGCGCGGCGCTTGTGGTTGGAGCGCGCCAGGACCTTCTTCGACTCGGGACACCTGTCACGGGCGAGCTCGAGGACGCGGGACATTAGTTGGCTCGCGAATCGCGTTGACGCCGATGCGCCGGTCGCGTTAATCGGCAGCTATGACGACGGACGA
>JACPTQ010000050.1 GCA_016192705.1 Deltaproteobacteria bacterium
TCTCGATAACGTCGATTCGCAAACCGCTCGCGACGACGGGAATGATCGCGGCGAAATCGGCGAGGGGATTCGCGAGGTCGCTGTCGCCGAGCCGGATGTGGGTGGCGTCGACGGCCGGTGCCCAAAGCGTCGCGTCGAGTGGAATCCACTTTCCGTCGAGACGCGCTTCGGCCCACATGTGGTAGCCAAACTCGCCTCTGGCGAGACCCGTCGTGTAGACGAGGCCAAAAACGCCGCGCGCCGGGACGCCCAGTGCGCGCAAGAGCGCGACGACGAGAACGCTGTGCTCCGTGCAGTCGCCCTCGCGCGTTTCGAGGACTTCTTTCGCCGACGCGAACGTCACGCGATACGATTTCTTCGAGAGCGCATGATGAACCCACGCTTCGACGCGCTTGAGCCGCTTCCACGCGTCCGCCTCGCCGCGCACGATGTGTTTCGCCACGCGCCGTATCGATGCGTCGTCGGATTGCGCGACGCTCGTTGGCGCCGTGTAGGCCTTTTGCCCTTCCGGTGTGCCGGGATCCGGTTCACCGCGCGCGATTCGGGTGACACGAATGCGTCGCCAGCTCTCGCGCCGTTCGACGAGCTTTTGTCCCGGCCCAGTCCATTTCGCGGCGTCGAGGCCTCCCTGTCGGCTCTCAATTCGATAAGTCGCGGACGCGACGGCGCGCGGTGTTTTGATTCGTCGGTTCGATCGAACGGCCGTCATTTCGAGAATATCGAGCGGCGCCCCGGTTTTCACGGATGCTGCCGATTCGCCAAGCACCCGATCCGCGACAACGCGAAAGCCGCCGACTTCGGTCTCCAGGCGGAGCGTGTCGCCCGCGGTGTTGACCCATTCGCGCATTTTGATTGGAAGCTTCGTGAGCGACGCCTCAATCGGAATCGCGGAGACGGTGCGCGAGTCGAGCGTGATGCTTTGCGCGGCGCCGACGCGAACGGTCGCGGCATCAACCGATTTCAGCTCGGGGAAAAACCAGACGGTTTCATAAACGGCGCCCGCCTTGAACCCCGTCTCGCGCGCGCGACGGCGTTGGCCGTACGGGAATCGCAGTCGCCGATCGGTTGCGATGCGCTGGGTGTCGCTTCGCCCTCCGACCGTCGAGACGAGTTCTATGCCGCTCGTTCCAGGAAGGACCGTTGCGACCGCGACTTCGCCCTGTTGATTCGACATTCGGCTGCGGCGCTCAAGGCGAATCGGCGCGCCGTCGGCCGTTTCTTCGTATCGGACCTCCTCCTGCATGTCGACGAGATCGCCGCCGCGCTGGAGGCGCACGACCTGAACCGTACGCGTGACGATGTTTCCCGTCGCGCGTTTCTCTTCGACTTCGAACGCGCTTCCAACGTGCGTGCCGTTCATCGAGACACGAAACCACCGTCCGGCCCGATCGGCCGCACCCTTTCCGGCGATGGCCGATGACGCGATCCCCGTTGTGAGCAAGAGGACGAGAATTCTCATTGGCCCACCACGGGCTCGGACGTCGCACGCGCCAAAATCGCGCGGATAAACTCGCGCGCGCTGGAGCGGTCGTCCTCGCGGAGGTCGAGAGCGGCGTGAATGGGATTGGGCGCGACGTTTTGTGGTGCGTCCGCGGAAATCCAGCGGGCGTAGTAGATGGGAACAGACGCTGGAACGGCGCGGCGCGGGTTTGTCGTCGGGGCGCCGGCCCCCTCCCAAAAGACGACGAGCGCGAGGGCGCCGGTCGCGAAAAACCGCCAAATCGGGATGAACGCATCGGTTGACGGAACCGCGAACAGCGAGAGCCAAACAG
This sequence comes from Deltaproteobacteria bacterium, assembly GCA_016192705.1. Taxonomy (GTDB): domain Bacteria; phylum Myxococcota; class JACPTQ01; order JACPTQ01; family JACPTQ01; genus JACPTQ01. The sequence goes on from JACPTQ010000050.1 coordinate 1,773, forward strand.
AGTCGGAGAGGTGAAGGGTTGCGAGGCTGCCAAAACCGTGGCGGCGTGCGCCGCGGATGAACAGGTCGCGATGGAGCTCGAAACCGTCGAGCTCGGTGAGGTCGTGGATGAGCGATCGCAAGGGGTGAAACGAATCCGACATGAGGAGGAGCTTGCCTTGAATGACGTTGGGGGCGACGGCGAGCCCGCGCGACAATCGGCGAAACAGCCCGAAGACCTCTTCGGGTGCAAGGAGGGGGGCGCCGCGCCCGCGCTTTTCGAGCGACGCGGGAGAAACGAGCTCAACGAGACCGCGCGTGACGAGGCTCTCTAGGGCGTCGAGCGTGTCGAGGTCGGTCGCAAGGCTGTGTTCGAGGACTTCGCGAACGGAACCGTAGAATTCGAGGAGCGTCAGCACCTCACGCATGGCGGGCGAAAGGTCGCTCGGCCGTTCGAGCGGTCCGGCGGTCAGCGCGAGGGCCGTATCGGGCGGGAGCCTTGAGGAGAGGCGCCTGAACTCGTCGTTTTGGCGCAGCCCCTCGAGAATGAGCGATGCGAGCGACCCCGAGAGATTGGCTCCGAACCCCGCGGGAATCGGGACAGGCGCGAATTTGAACGGCGCTTCGGTCCAGGCGAGCATACGGAAAAGCGCCTTCTCGCGGCCATGTTCGCCGAGGCGCGCCGCGATGAGCTGCCCATCTTCGAGGGCGATGACGCCTTCGAGGGGTGTGGCTGAGATTGTGAGCACGCCCGACTTGCGGTTGGACGAGAGAAGTTGGAGGAGGTCGGGAAGTGGAACTTGCGTGAGGTTGCCCGCGACGGTTTCGACCGATGGCGACGAGACCGCTTGAACGCGCTGCGCTCGGCGCATGATTCCGTGCAGGTGCTCGAGGGCCATGGACGCGCCGCAGTTTCTCTTGAGCTCACTGTCGCGGAAACCGACTTGACTCATCGAAGACCCGTGGTCGTTGCTCACGAGGATGAACGGAGTCGCCGCGGTGCGTGGATTCGCGCGCAGAATCTGGAGGAACTGTGGTGCGGGGAGCGAAGCGTTTTCGCTGTCAAAGAGAATAACGTCCGGCGGCGAAAGGACGGCGCGCGTGAGGCCACGACCCGCATCGAGCGCGAGGGCCACGTCGAAGCCAGCCGCGCGCGCTTCAATGGCCCATGGCTTGAAGAAATCGCCGTCGCTCGTGACGATGAGAATGCGTGCGGGGGGAGCGTCGGTGGGTCGGCTCATTAAGCCGCGCCTTTCGAAATGCGATAGGTTTCGTAGACGCGTGAGACGAGCAACTCGGCGAGAAGCGGGTCCGTTGAATGGAAGCCGAAGAGGCCGTGAGGGTCTTCGACGCGCGAGGCCACCGAATACGATCCGCCTTCGCCGAAGTAAATGCAGAGACGCGTTTCCGGCAGGTTCGCGCGGTCAAGCGGAACGACCGAGACGTGCGGCAAATTTTGAAGGCCGACCGGGTACCCGACCAAATAGGTCACGCGCGTTTGACTTCCCACGAGCGACGCAAAGGCCTCGGTTGCGATGTCGACGCTCGGTTCGGTCTCGAGGAGGACGAAGTTGCCGCGCTGATGTGAACGGCGCGAGACTTCATGGGCGACCTCGCGGATGATTTCGTCGACGAGCGTTTTTGAGAAAATATCGTGGCGCGTTATGCCGTCGGGATCGTCAAACGGACGCAGGGTCGGGTGAAGGTAGAGGCGACCGGAGCGCGAGTGGGCGTAATGATCGCCGTCTTTGAGGAGGACGCTGAGGATGTCCCAAATCGATTGGAACTCGAGCCCAAACCGACGAATAATCGACGACGCGTGTTGCTGGGCGCGTTGGCGGGCGCGCGAGATGAGCTCTTCGCCGGATGTGGCGTCGTACGGGAATGACGCGACGCCGATGGACAGGTTGAGCGGTAGGACCTCGACGAGTCGCGTGATCACTTCGCCGCGGAGGTAAAGATTTCTGAGGCGACGCGCGAGGCTATAGCCGCCGAGTGAATCGGTTTCGGTCAGGAGCACGGCGAATTCGGCATCGCGCGGGCGCGTAACGACGTCGGAATCGCGAACGACCGCCTGAATGGCGCGCATCAAACGGCGCGCGGCACCGCGGACGAGGCGTTGTTCGGCGGTCGCGAGGAGTTCGTCGAAGTTGTCGAGTGTGGCGTAGGCAAGCGCCAACATGCGGTGGTACCGGCGGGCGCGCGCGACTTCCTTTTCGACGTGCGGCATGAAGAAGGCGAGCGGATAGCAGCCCGACTCGGGCTCTTTCGCAAAGTCGGTGTGCGGCACGTCGTACGTTGAGATGAGCGCGCGCGCGGTGACGTCGGCAAGGGCGCAGGTCGCTTCGTAGGTTTCGGGGGTCGAGTCGACCGACTCGAGGCGCACAATGCCGACGATGACGTCGTCGACGCGAAGCGGGAGGATGAGCGCGTCACCGAACCATCGTGGTTCCCAGCCCTGAATCCCGGAGACGGGAACGCGGTCGGTCGTGCCGGGCGCGGTGGTTGGCGCCTGGAGGACAAATTCGTCGCCGATGCGCGACCAAAACGAACCGCTCGAGGCGTGTGCCGTTGATAGAAACGCGCGGAGAAGGCTATCGAATCGCGTCGCGGAGAGGGGAGGGGCGGACGGCGGCGAGGGGGCGAAGCCGTCGGCGTCTTCTGGCCCGCGTTCGGCGACTTCCGCTCCGCTTTCAAGGTCGATGGGGGCCACCCTCTGTCTCGTGAAAGCGCTGGATCATCGACGGGTTCGCCTCGCCCTCATATACAACGACCGCGGCGCCTCGCATCCGGACGTTCGTCAAGTCCGGCAACACGGTGATCGATAAATCGCCGCCTGGCAGCGCGACGACGAGCGTCTCACCCAACTTCGCGCGGCCTTCGAGGCAAAGCGCAACGCCTGTGGCCGAGGCACCCGTTCCGCACGCGCGCGTGATACCGGCGCCGCGTTCCCAAACGGCGGTCTCGAAGCGATTCGCCCCGACGGGTCTCACGAATTCGACGTTGATGCGCTTGGGAAAGAGCGGATGCGTTTCAACCCGGGACCCGAAAGTCTCGGCAAGTGGCATCGGCGGCTCGTCGACGACGATGACCGCGTGCGGGTTTCCCATCGAGACGCACGTCGCGCGAAAGCTGCGCGCGCCCACGTCGATCGCGATGTCGCGATTTGACCCGCTTCCTGCGACGGGGATGCTCGCGCGATCGAGGACCGGCGCGCCCATGTCGACTTCCACCGCGGTGACGACGCCGCCCTCCCAAATGAGGCGGCACGACTTCGGACCCGCATCGGTTTCAATGATGACGAAGGCTGGCCGATCGCCGCGCATCTCGGCCACATGCTTCGCCACACACCGGAGGCCATTTCCACACATCTCGGCCCGCGAGCCGTCCGGGTTGTACATAATCATGCGACCCCCGGCCCGGTCGCGCTCCACGATGAGAAGTCCATCGCCTCCAACCCCCGCGCGGCGATCGCAGATTTCGCGAACAAACCACGGCGCCACGTCGGTTCCCGTCCAGGTCGGGATATCGCCCGACGTCGCGGTGTCGAGGAGCGGGAAGTCGTTTTCAGTCCCGTGCACCTTCCAGAATCGAAAGCCCATGCGGTCCAAACTAGTTTTGCGCCATGACCCTGTCAACGGGCGCACGGGGGTACGGAAAAACCAGTGAATAGAATCGCCCTGCTCGACGTCTAAAAAGCGAGTCGTTTGACTCTTGAAGGAGGAGCTTGTCATGCACCGAGGTTTATTGGGCCGGAAGCGGCTGGTCAGCGTTGTCGCGTTGATGCTTGGCGTGGCGGTTTTGGTGGGGGTGCCTTCGCGCGTCGTGGAGGCCGATACGAAGAGCGTTTGGTCGAGGTTTACGGACGTGGTTAAGCACCTGAGGGACGACGCCAAAGACACCCTCGATTGGGTGCGCGATAAATGGGCGTCGACGGCCGACGAAATGAAACAGTTCTGGGCAAAGAACACAGACGGCGAGTGGTGGAAGTCGTGTCGGGTTTGTGACCGCGTCCCCGCGATTGGCAAGCAGCCGTGTCGCAACGTCTGCGCGAAGATACGCCGTTCGTACGAGCGCGAAACGCCAACGAAATATCCGATTGTGATTCTGCATGGGCTCGTGCGCGCGCCGATAGGCCGGTACTTTTTTGGGGTGCCCGAATACCTCAATAAGCACGGTTTCGACGCGAGCGTGCCGACCATGAGCAGTTGGAACACGCCCGAGCAGCATGTGCGGTTTTTGCTTCCATATATTAAGGGTGTGTTGCGGCGAACGGGAGCCGCGAAAGTGAATCTCATCGGACACAGCCAAGGCGGGCTCGATGCGCGTGCGGTTGCGGCGCTTGGTGGGGCGCCGTTTGTCGCGTCGGTGACCGCGCTGATGTCGCCGCACCGAGGTGCGATTCCGGCTGACGATTTCGTCGCAAAGATTGAGCGGCGCAGCGGGGGCGCGACCGTGGCGGATTTGTTGCTTCGTGCGGCATACCCGGGCGTCGAGGGCGGCGCCCGCGGGAACTTCGATTCGATTCGCGCGCTCACGACGTCGGCGCTCAAGAAGTTCAACCGGCGCATCAAGGACCAGCCGGGCGTCAAATATTTTTCGTACTCGGGGTCGTCACACCCGAAAGAGTGTCCGAACAAAGACAACGCGACCTTCGCGAACGTTTTGCAGTCGGGCCTTGTCAGCACGTGGAAAGTCATCCACGACAAGCTGGGTGAAGTTCACAACGACGGCCAGGTCCATCACGACAGCGCGCGATGGGGTGAGTTCTTGGGCGACCTTCCATCGGATCATTGGGATCTGGGCGGATTGCCGTTCGGACTCAACGATTACGACTATCTCGATTTCTTTTTGCGACACGCGCGGCTCTTACGCGAGCGCGGCTTCTGACGCGGGTTTATCGAACGATCAGCGAACCAGACCAGCGCCAATGCTCGAGAGCGCCGTCGGTTTTTTTAATGTTGGCCTCGGATGCCACGATTCGAACAACCAGGTAGCGCTGAACGGCGTCGTAAGGAACAAGAAATCCGGTGGCCCGCATCGGGGTGTGAAAGACTGAGCTGATTTGCCTGAACCAGTACAGCGTGCGGACGGGCTCGGTTTCGATACGGTCAAACGTTGTCGCCGTAATCGCGCCAATCGGAGGCACGGCGCGCTGGAGGTCGATCCCCCCATCTGTCGCGCGGGGCGCAATCTGCCGGTACGAACAGATTTCGAGAAGGTGTTTCCCAACGCTGGGAACGCGGAGCTGACACACCCCACGCCTTTCGGGTTCCTCGCGATTCTCGTCGTGCGAATAGCCTTCAGCCAAGAACGGGGCATGCAGCCAAACGTGTTTCGATGCAGCTTTGAGCTGAAAGGACGGGTGCGGACGATCATGTTGCGCGCGATACAAGTTCCACCAGTTCGCCCACCCCGTCGGCTCATTGTTATTGGTAAGGATTGTTGTGCCCCGTGAAGGCCCACCCACGATTCCTCGTATGTACGGCAATTCTGGCACGACGATTGGTGGATGCGGCGATCTCGTGGCGTTCGGGCTGAGTTCGCGACCCGCATTCGCCCCCCAGCACCATACGGGAAAGCCCTTGAAGTCGCGGATGACACACGTGTGTTCGGGGCCCAAGGCGAACCCGCGCGCGCCTCCCGCGATCTCGCGGACCCGAACGGGCGACGGCCGTGAGGTGACGGTTCCATCGCCGACCTGGCCGTGATCGTTGCGCCCCCAACATAATAAGACGTTGTCGCCATTTTCCCCCAAGACCGTTGCGCACGTGTGGTCGCTTTGCGGTCCCGAAGCGACATTGAGGACGTTTTTAACGTCCGTGACCCGCACAGGGGTTGTATTATTGGAGGTTGTTCCGTGACCGAGCTGGCCGAATTCGTTCGCTCCCCAACACCAAACTGTCCTCGCAAGCGTTTGCACGCACGTATGGTTCTTTCCGGCCGCCAAAGCTCGGAAGGCACGATTCCCGGGCAAGGCCGGAAGGCCCCTTACGCGCGTGGGCCGTCGCTCTGTCGCAGGGAAATCCCCCAGTTGGCCGCGGTCGTTCCGCCCCCAACAAAGGATCTCACCGTTCGATCTGTTCGCGCAGGTGTGAGCCGCACCGCTCACAATCTCAACCGCGTCGGTGACGCCCGGTACAGCCGTCGGTAGGTGCCCGCCGGCTGATGGCGCCACGCCAAGCTCACCGTTCTTGTTGCAACCCGCGCAATGAACCGTGCCGTTCGCGCGCAAGACGCAGGTGTGTTGGTTCCCCGTTGCAATCTGCACAGCGTCAACGATTCCAGTCATGGCGACCGGATCCCGCGCAAAAGTTCGATTCGCGACGCCGAGCTGTCCGCATGCGTTTTCACCCAAACAAAGCACCTGCGACGCGCGCGTTTGGGTATCCTCGGCGATCCAACATAGGTGCTCGGAACCTGCTGCCGGCTCGTCCATCAAGTAGAGGAATCTCGAGTGGAGAGACATGTAAGTCGTTTTCTGAGGACAACCCGTAAGACCAAGAATCAACGCCGCCAGTCTGTATTTTGCGTGGGTCATGACCGCCCTCCAGAATAGCCCGGCGCCGCGGTCGGGTGTAAGATCATCGCCTTACATCTACTTACAAAACTTTCGACTTGGTTGCCACTCCCGGGCGTCGATCGGCCGATGGTTCTCGTTTTCCTGCGACTTAGGCGATCGCGGCGTGAATCGCCTGTAAGAGGAGAGGTCGCTCGATCGGCTTCATGACGAGCTTCGCGATCGCGTAATCCGGGAGAATTCCGACGTCCGCATAGCCGCTGCAAAAAACAACTCTCGTCTCGGGGTGGCGCGCGGCAATCTGTTCGGCGAGCGCGACGCCATTCATGCCCGGCATCACGAGGTCCGTGATAACCACCGCCGGTGGTTTCGTGGCGCCGGCGATTCTCGCGAGCGCCTCGTCGCCACTTGCCGCGTCGAGAACCGCGTACCCAGCCTCGCGGAGGATTCGAACGATGGCGGTGCGAACGGATGCGTCATCTTCAACAACCATCACGGTTTCGCCGTGTCCGCGAACGGATTCGGGGCCAGAGGCCGTCGCGCCTCGTTCAGACGATGTTTGGACCGCGCGCAAAAAAACCGTAAAGCTTGTTCCGGCGCCCACTTCGCTTAAAACCGAGATGTGGCCGCCGTTTTGTTTGACGGCGCCGTACACCATCGACAGCCCGAGGCCCGTCCCTTTTCCGCGTTCCTTTGTTGTAAAGAACGGCTCGAAGATTCTCGGGAGCACGTCGCGTGGAATTCCCGTGCCGGTGTCTGAAAGCCGAACCGCGACGTAGCTTCCCGCCATGACGTCTGGAAACGAGCGTACGTCATCGTCGGTGAGAACAACGTCGTTCGTTTCGATGACGAGCCGACCCCCGGATGGCATCGCGTCGCGCGCGTTAACCGCGAGGTTCGTAATGACCTGGTCGAACTGCACGGGGTCGATCATCACGGCGCGGGCGTTCGGTGCGAGCTTGAGGTCGAGCGCAATGTTCTCGCCGATGAGGCGCCGCAGCATTTTCGCAAGGCTGTTGACCGCGTCGTTGGGATTCATTTCGCGCGGCTGAACCACCTGTTTGCGCGAGAAAGCGAGGAGTTGCTTTGTGAGCGAGGCGGCACGTTCGCCGGCCTGCTTGATTTCGAGGACGTCCGCGCGGGCTGGGTTTTCGGGCGGAAGCGAATCGAGCGCAAATGAGCTGTTCGCGAGGATGACCGAGAGCAGATTGTTGAAGTCGTGCGCGACGCCGCCTGCGAGAAGTCCGATCGCCTCCATTTTCTGTGCTTGGTGAAATTGTGCTTCCATCCGTTTTCGCGTGGAGATATCACGTGCGACGCCCAAGAAACCGATGGCGCGGCGGCTTTCATCGAGCTTCGGGACGAACGTGTCTTCAAACCATTGGTAGTCGCCGTTTTGGCGCGTGTTGATCCGAAGCTCGCGCGTGACTGGTTTTCCCGATGCGAGGGCTGCGGTGATTTCGGCTTCGGCGCGCGCTTTGTCGTCGTCGTGAATGAGCGTCCACCAAAGATGGGGCGCGTCGGTAAGCTCGGACGGCGAAATGCCCAGCGTTGTTTCGGCCTGCGGGCAGGCATAGGTGATCAAAGGAAGCGCGGCTTCGCCGTCGACGACGCCCGAGTAGATGATGTCGTGGCTGTTTTCGACGAGTTCGCGATAGCGCGCTTCGGCCGTCGCAAGCGCCCGCTGGCCGTCTTTGTAAGCCGTGATGTCACGCGCGATGTGGACGACGCGCGTGATTTCGCCGTTCGCCCCGCGAAGCGGAGATACGCCGATCGAGACGGTGCGCCGCTCGCCGGTCGGCGTTGTATGAACGTGTTCGCAAACGGCCGGGCGCCGCGACGCTAAGAGTTCGCGCACGGGACAGATTTCGTTCGCGCCCTCGCACGGGTGGTCGAGCCCATGGGTGAGCGCGTGGCAAGTTTGCCCGATGACCTTCTCGCGCGGAATTCCGCACGACGCGATGAAGGCCGGGTTGGCGTCGACGACGCGAAAATCGTTGACGTCGATCACGGCGATCGGATCGTTCACGGCGTCAAAGATGGCCTGGGAATAACCATCCGCGTCGCGCTTGGCGTCGTCACCCCCGCGGTTCGGCGCGGAACTCATTCGGTTATCTTGTTTATACCATGTTCGCCGAGGACGATGCGACGCCCATTTCCGTCATGCCCGATTCCCGCTCGAACCGCTACCAAAGAATCGTCGCAACAATTGTGTCGGTGTACGCGCCCGCAAAAGCATCCTGCCCGGCCGGGATGCGCCCATAAACGGTTCGGCTGTAGTTCGTATTCCCGTTCACGGATCGCGTCCAAACAACCGTTCCGCCGGTCCCGTCGCCCCATATCTGCGTCCGCGCCGCATTGAAGTAAAGGTTGTAGGTGAGCGTGTTCACGCCAAAGACCATCGTCCGAGGATTGTACATCGGCGCCGCACCCTTGCTGAGCGTGACCGTGACGGCCCCTATCGGGTTTGCGCCTGAACCGGTGCACCGAATCCTGATGTTCGACGTCGTGTTGAGTGGCGGTCCGCTAAAAACATTGTAGTTGCCAAACGCGTGCGCAGTTGTCGTGATGGTGCAGCTCGTGATGAGGGCCAGTGCTTCTCGCGGGAAGAAGAAGAATGCAACCACGGAGACACAGAGCAGTCGCGGTCTCAGGGAGAAAAATCTCATCACCGCGTCTTCCTCTTTTCGACTTCTTTGTCCATCCCCATTCGACATTCTACACCACCGACGTCGATCGTGGCGGCCTCGCTCCGGGGAACACGCAGCACGAATGCACAAGTCCCTTCGTCGAATTCGACGCGCGCGCCATGGCTTCCCGCGGGCAACCTCTCAAAGTAAAACTCGCCGTTCGAGCCGATCGGCGAAGCGTGCGCCTTCTTTTCGACGGTCACGGTGAGTTCGCCGTGTTTGGGCACGACCTTTTTCCCGCGCACAACGACCGTCACGACGCCCGAAATTCGCTGGAGCCGGCTCACGTCGAACGTGACCACCGCCCCGCCGCGATGAGGAGGCGCGATCGTGTCGTCGTTTTTAACGACCTCGTGCGTAAACGGTATGTCGGAATCGTTGACGCGAACGCGGTTGCCGTAATACGGGATGAGGTTCGGGACAAGGAGGTCGCCCTGCGAATCGGTCCGGCCGATTTCGAGGTTGCTCAAGTAACCGCGAACGCCACGCACGCCGGGCACGCGGAGGAGCGCGAAGCTCTCATCGACCGACCGCGTTGGGAAGACGCGACCGCCGATCCCGACGAGCCCGCCCGAGAGGCTCACGCGCGATCGGTTCTCGCCGCTTTGACGCTCATAGAAGAGCTCGGCGCGACCGACCTCACCGCTGTAGCTTCCGATTCCGCGAAAGAGCGGAACCCGGGCCGCCTCGCCGGTCAGGTTGACTTCGGCGCCCGTGACGCCGGAGTGCGACTGACTCACGTTCGTCACGACGACATGTTCGTCCGCGCGGCGCTCGTACCCGACGGCCACCGCGGCGCCCCCGTCGAACACGAAATTGAACGTTCCAAACGCCGCGTAGGTCGTTGGGCCGCTTTCATCCGACGAACGCATTCCGAGGACCGCGAGGCTGGCCAGCTTTGAAAACCGCGTCGTCGCTTGAACGGTCAACGCGTCCGAGCGACCACGGTCGCGAAATGACGAGAGCGCGTAAGTTGAAGTGAGGCTGAGGTTTTTCGCAAGACCGAAGCTCGTGAGCAGCATCCCCTGAAGGATCGGACGATCGGTCGCGGCACCCTGGCTCGTGTTCGCGTACCCATCCGACATGAAGCGGAGCTGCGCGCCGAACGACCCAATGAGCCCCGTGAAGAAATAGCCGACCGATCCCGCACCGCCGCTCACGCCGTCGTCGTGGCTTAACGCGGCCGCGAGCTCGATCTCGCCGATCGGCAATCGAAAGGTCGCCCACGGCCCGAAGCTCGCCATCCTGAGCGACGCCTCAAGCCGCAGCCCACCCGTGAACGCGTCGGTGAAGCCGTAGCGGTGTCGCCCCATGAAAACCGGTTCGCCGTACGCGAAGCTCGTCGTGCCGAACTCGTCGCGCCGAAACCCAAGCGCGTATCCATACTCAGAGAATCCGCGCGCGAGAACGCCGGACGAAATATAACTTGACGCCGTCAACTCCGTCTCGCGCCCGAAAGCGTCGCGCACCACGATTCGCGTGGTGCCCGCGCCGACCGTGAATGGGAGGTCGCGAAACTCGTAGTGGCCCGGGAGCAGTGAGTCACGGCGCACGAGCCGGCCATTCAAGAAGACGTCGACGGTCGACGGTGTGAGCACCGAGGTGCGGCGCTCGGGGACGGGAAACGTGATGAGGTATGGGTCGAGTGAGAACTCCGTCGCCATGCTGACGCCACCGATGACGGCGGCTCCGCCGAGCGCGCTGGCGGCGGTCGGGGCTGAATCGCCGAACACCCAGCGCCGCAAAGCGCGACGCTGATCGACGGTGACGCTCGAGAGGCCGCGCAGGACGTTTCCTCCTTCCGCTTCAGAATAGGTTCCCGAAACGCTCGAGAAGAAGAGCGCGCCGCCCGCGAAGAGTCCAAGCTCGCCCTGTGTCCCCAAGCGCTCGACGTTTTCAAGCTGCAGCGCGTAATTCAAGAACGCGCTCGTGTTGCCTCGATAGACGACTTCGGGGCGCTTCATGCGCAAGACGCGCGAACCGAGCCCGGCGACGCCCGTCGTCAGGCGAAGCACGAACGCCTTTTCATCAAGCTCATACGTGAGTGGCAGCGTCGACAGCGCCACGTACGCCTCGCCGTCGATCCCCTGGTGCGCGGCCTTGAGTCCTTGGATGCCGGCGCGCGCGAGATCGCTTGTGCGTACGAACACTTCGTTGCCACGCAGAATTGCGACCGCGGTGTGCTTCGGCACCGCATTCACGACGAGGTCGACGATGATTCGCTGAATGGCCGTCGATGCAGCCCCGAAGGCGACTGAGGAAAAGAACGGGACCGCTAAAGCGCCGCCGCAAGCGAGAACGAAGCGACTACGGGGCACAGCCGCCGCTAACCGTAACCGCTGACTCAATGAATTTGCCCGGGCCAGTTTCGGCGCGAATCTTCACGGACGTTACAAGCGGGCACACATCCGCGGGAACCTCATTTTCGAATCGACGCACCATGGCTGCGAGAAGATACCAACCGTTCCATTTGTGCGCGACCAGCTTAGTTCCCTTCGCATCAAAGGCCTCCACCTCGACGTCGCCAAGAACGACGTGCACGTTCCCCGCGTTCCGAACCTCGAACGCCAACTTCCCGCCCCGGAGCGCCGCCGCCCCGACCTGAACCGATGAATTCGGTTTCGCGGGCGGCAAGAAAATCGGGATCCCAAGCCGCATCAGCACTTTGACGCCGATCGTCTTCTCCTCTTTTTTTGCGACCGCCGGCAATTCCTCGACGAACAACCGGTACGTTTTCTCTTTTTCGCCAAATGTCGTCGCGCTTCCGAGTCGCACGCGACGCTTCTCGCCGACCTTGAGCGCAAAGAGCGGTGGGAAATAGATGATGTCTTTCGTCGGCGCGAGCAACATTTTTCCATCCGCGTCGTGCCCCCACTCGAACATCGTGACTTGCACGCGCATCGGCGCGTCGCTGTCGTTCGAGACCGTCAGGAACGAGTTCGGTGTATCGGGTGTCAACGCAATCTTGATCGGTTCGACGGAGAGTGTGCCGGCGCGTGCCGCGCCCGCGAAACCTACCGCGAAAACCACCCACGCCGCCGGTTGGACCACGATTCGCCATGGTCTAAAGAACGCCATCTCGAGATGATGATACCAGTAAAACTAGAAGTTAACAGTTGCTTGGATCGTGTCACTGTACGCGCCCGTTGTGTTGTCCTGACCCGATGGCACGCGGCCGTAGATGGGAACGGTGAACGGATTCTTGTTTGCCGCCGTGCCGGACGGGCGGTTCGTGGGGGTGCCCCAGTTCAGCGTTCGCGCGGGGTCGCTGTAGAAGCCGTAGTTCAAAAACTCGGTGCCCCCGCTCATTCGCCGAACCGGAACGGCTGGCGTTGACCCAGCGCCGGCGTTAAGGCCCTCGTTGAGATCGAGGCTCCAGGCGGTTCCTTTGGAGCAAGTGAGCGTCACGTTGTTCGTCGCGTCGAGGGCGGTTCCAGACAGCGGGTCGTAGTTCCCGAACGCGAAGGTCGTCGTCGAGATTGTACACGTCGCGATAACCGTGGCCGTCACCGAGAAGTTGCTTGACGCGGTTCCTGCGGTCGCCGTGTGTTCGCCGAGGCCCGCCACAACCGCGCCAAGCGCAATCGCCGCACCGAAAACCCGTTTCGCTCTCTTCGCCATCATTCTTTCCTCCTCCCATCCGTCGACTCGGAGTCCCGAGCCTGACCTGTCACAAAACACCCCACTCGATAATCAAAACGATACAGACCGGGATCGTGGAAAGCAATGTACGCATAAGGGGACGATTACACCGGCGGCAAAGGTACGATGGAGGGAGCGAGCGGTCCCGTCGAACTAGAAGTTAATGGTCGCGATGATCGTGTTGCGCTGGGACGACGCGGCCGCGGCGGTCGGCTGCGCGACAAATGAGGTCGCGATTCTATAGGCGGCGCCCTTCGAGCAGCGAAGCGATACCCACCGTTTCGCGAGGTCGGTTCGCGTGGTGCGTGAATCCACGGGAACGCTGGTCGCGATGCACTTTGAAACCACGTTGGCCGAAACGCCGATTGCGCGCGAGGCGGAATCAGCGGCCGCATCGCTTCTCGCGAGCGCTAGGCCCAGCGCTGCCAAGAAGAGCCCGAGTTTTATTGCGCGACCCACACCCTGTGGCATCGCATGGACCGTGCCGCGCGTAAACCACCGTGAATCTCACCGCCTAAGCAACCTACTGCCATATTATCGGCCAACGTGCGGGTTGTTTTGTTTCAGGCCGTTTTGTTTTGGCACGCGCCCGATTTTGGCCTTAACCGAGAATGCGGCGCGCGCAAAGGGCCGCAACGCCCATGATGGTGTGTTGCGGGTTGACCCCGAGGTTCTCGGGGAAGAGCGCCGAGTCGGCGACGTAGAGTCCAGGGACGCCATGCAGTTGGAAGTCGGCGCCGACAGCGGACGACGCTGGGTCGGGCCCCATGCGTGCCGTGCCGAAGAGGTGCGTTGCGATGAACGGGTAGCTGCGGGGATCGAGCGGCGCGTCGTCAAACACCTTCAGCTCGTCGGGCGAATTGAGGCGGTCGGGCAGTCCGTAAACCGCGAGCACGACGCTCTCGGCGCCAACATCGAAGAATCGTTCCGCGAGGATTTTGAGGGCGCGCCTTGCGATCTGCATGTCGGCCGGCCCCGGCGTGTAGCGAATAGTCGCGGAGCCGTCGCGGCGCGGCGACACGGAGCCCTCGGCTTTCGCGCGGACGTGCATGGCCCAGAGCGCAAGGTGTTTGTACTCCATCATTTTTTCAATGAAGCGTGCGCCGATGCCGGTTGCGCGCACCGACGACATCTCGGGCGGCAGGTTGATCGTTTCAAATTTGAATCCTTCTTTGCGAAAGTGAAGGCTGTCGGCGGCTTGGTGAACGCCTTGCCACGGCCGGACCTCGTCCTTGAAGATGCCGCCGATGGCGGTGCCGGGGTGTACGCGAAAGTGTTGTCCGACGTGGGCGCGGTTCCCGAGGCCGCTCTTAAGAAGGATGCAGGGAGTTTGGATGGCGCTCGCGGCAACGACCACGGCGCGGCGTGCTTCGATGGTAACCGACGCGACACGCGCCATCGATTCGGGGTTGATGACCGTCGCGTGAACAATCTTCGCGCGGCCGTCTTTGACTTCGATGCGGTCGACGCGCGTGCACGCAAAAACGCGCGCACCATCGGCGATTGCGCGTGGGATGAGGGCGACGTCGGTGCTCATTTTTTTTCCGCCGGGGCAGCCGAGAATGCAGTTGCTGCTCGCGATGCAGTCTTTCTCGTTGCGTTTGATCGCTTCGGCGGCGTACCCGGCTTTTTGAAACGCCTCAAGGAAGAGCTCGCCGTTTCGGCCAAGGCGCGGTCGATCGACGGTGTTCACGTTTAGCTCTTCTTCAATCCACGTCCATTCGCGTTCGAGCCCTTCGAGCGGAACGGCGTCGCCGAGGCCGTAGCCCTTGAAGACGCGCGCCCAAGCGTCTTCCGGGAGACGCCAAACGATCGCGGCGTTGATCGTGGTTGAGCCGCCGACGCAGCGGCCTTGCAGAACGGGGATGAAGCTGCGACCCATCGCAACCTGAAGGCCGCGGTCGCGACCAAGGAGAAACATCGCATCCTGGACCGAACGAGAGGTTCGCGTGCGGTCGGGCGGTGGGCCTTCTTCGACGACGATGACGTCGAGCTTTGCCTTTGCGAGGATGCGCGCGACAACGGCGCCGGCGGCACCCGAGCCGATAACGACGACATCGGCAGCCGCGCGTAAATCTTTCGTCAGCGTTTCGTGGGTTTCGATCGTCATCGGGCGTCCTTGAGCGCGGGTGCGGAAGCCGGAGCCGATGCGGGAGCGGGTGCGGGAGCGGGTGCGGTGCCGGGTGCGGGTGGGGACGCGGTCGCGACAACCGGCATCGGGTGGATACTCGGCAACCCGAGGACCTTCACCTGATCCGTAGAGTAGGGAATTTCTAGCACCGAACGGACGCGCGGATCGCGAAAGTAAACGAGACCGATGGTTGACTTAAGGAGGAGAATCCCTTGGCGCAGCAAGTAAACGCGCGACATCGCGACCTTTTCCAAGTAGCGCGCGCGGTTTTTCTCCGACAGCCAGGGAAGCGGCAGCGGCAAGCCGATGAAGAAAAGCGGAAACCAGGTGAGAACCCAAACGATGAGGCGGAGGTCTCGCTTCAAGCGGCGCGGGAGTCGCTCGACATATGAGTCGTAAAACGGCTCGAGGTCGAGGTCGCGGGCGCCGACGCGGAGCGCGGGGTGCGCGTTTTGCGGGAGGATGGTTTCGAAGATGGTCGTCATCCAGCGGCGTTCGAATCGCATCATGGGCGTCCCCTTTCAGGCGGGGCGGAAGAGTTGAAGGCGAGTCTCGGGATGAGTGATGCGTCGTCGTGGGACGTCGCGAGGGTGCGCCGGGCGCGCGTCGCGAAGAAGATAAAGAGGAAGACCGCGAGGCCGTCCCAAAGGAAGATCGCCCAGAAGAGGGGATAGGCGAGGGCGACGAAATAGGTTGCGAGGTAGGCGATGGCGGTCGTCGCTTTCATGAAGACGAGCGGGTAGAGCGCGGCGAAGAAGCGGCGCACGTTGAGTTGGAGGAGGAAACACGTGAAGGCGAGCGTGAGGACGTTGGTGCCGGCGAGGACGCGCCAGACGAGCGATTCTTCGCTCACAGGGTAGTCGGGGGCGCCGAGGAGGCGGCCGAGCG
The DNA here is from genome assembly GCA_016192705.1 of Deltaproteobacteria bacterium. Taxonomy (GTDB): domain Bacteria; phylum Myxococcota; class JACPTQ01; order JACPTQ01; family JACPTQ01; genus JACPTQ01. The sequence continues at coordinate 17,622 of JACPTQ010000050.1, forward strand.
AGACGATGCTGTCGCGGGCCATCGACGGGGCGACGAGGTAGGTGAGCGCGGGGAAGAGGAAGTTCAGCGTGAGGAGCGTGAAGACGATTTGGAAGTTGCGGTAAGACTTGTTGGGCTGCTTCCAAAAGCGCGCGATGAACACGGCGACATCGTAGCGCGTTTGTGGTGGAGTTGCGATGTTTGACGCGGTGCTCGTCACGATGGTCCTGCCTCACTCGAGAGAAGATGATACGCGGGCATAAACCGACCGTCAAGTATTTTTTGCGGGGGCGGCGGGCCGGGAGCGGAGGCGGTAAAGAAAACCTTAGTGTTTCGTCATCTCGACGCTGAGGCTGCCAAGCAAGCGTTGCATCTTTTGTTCGGCGCGATTTACGCGCGGTATGTTTTCGAGAACGATGGGCGCCGTCCCGGGTGGTGTGAGGATGATTCGGCCCGAAAAGAGCAGCGCGAATTCGACAAGGTCGGGAATCTCCTTCGTCATGCGCGTTCCTGGCGCCGGGAAGCGCTGCACGTCGCCCATGAAGCCGTGGTGATGGAGAATCTCGTTGTGCTTTATCTCCCAATAATTGAAGCGTGACGCGACGTATGCCCAGCCGTAAATGAAACCGAAGAACCCGGCCCAGAACCAGTAGAACGCGCCGTTCATTTGAATGTCGATTTTCGAGACCAAGTTGCGCAACCATGCAAAGAGCTCAACCTTTGTGTTGACGAAGAGGCCGGCAAAAACGAGCACCAAGAGAAACAAAACAAGCGCAATCGTTTTCATTCGGGTGAATTCAAACGCAAAGACCGTGATGTTCGCGAAAAAAACGAAGAGGAAAAAAACGCCGACATCGCCCGCGGGCCGACCCGCAACGCTGACGAGGATGCCGCAGATGATCGACAGCAACCAAGCGGGATAAAGGAATACGATTTTCGGAAGTGGCCGAATGATAACGTTTTCGCTCGTTTCAATCGAGCCACCGGGAACTTTTTTCGGCGGTGGCGCTGTCGCGATGTGTTGTCCTCCGGTGTCCCCGGGCGCTTCGTGTTCGTGCTCCATCATGCGCCCCGTCCGGTTGTGTCGAGCCACGCTGTTTTTCGAAGGACATCTTCGCCCGCAAACTGCGCGCTCGGGCCCAGCGCTTCCTCGATGCGCAGGAGCTGGTTCCACTTCGCCATCCGCTCGCTCCGGCACAGCGACCCCGACTTGATTTGTCCGGCGTTCGTCGCGACAACAAGGTCCGCAATCGCCGTGTCCTCAGTGTCGCCACTCCGGTGCGAAAAAACGCACGCGTATCCGCCCGCCTTCGCCATTGCAACGGCGTCGAGTGTTTCGCTGAGCGTCCCGATTTGATTAACCTTGACGAGAAGCGCGTTCGCGACGTTGCCCTCGATGCCGCGCGCGAGTCGCGTGACATTCGTGCAAAAAATATCGTCGCCAACGAGCTGCACCTTCGCGCCGAGGCGTTCCGTGAGGAGCCGCCAGCCCGCCCAGTCGTCTTCCGCCATGCCGTCTTCGAGGCTTGCGATCGGGAACTTCTCCGCGAGTGCCGCCCAATAATCGACGAGCGCCTCACCCTCGTAGCTTCGCCCCTCCGTTTTCAATCGATAGACTTTTTCGTTCGCGTCGTAAAACTCGCTCGCCGCCGCATCGAGCGCGAGCACGACGTCTTCGCCCGCTTCGTAACCCGCGCGTCCACCCGCATCAACAAGCAGCGAGAGCGCGTGCTCGTGCCCCGTTAAGCGCGGCGCAAATCCGCCCTCGTCGCCAACCGCCGTCGAAAAACCTTTCTCAGTGAGGAGTTTCTTGAGCGCCCCAAAAACCTCAGCGCCGACGCGGAGCGCCTCCGCGAACGACTCCGCGCCCACCGGCATCAGCATGAACTCTTGAACGTCGAGTCCGCTGTCCGCGTGGCGGCCGCCGTTGAGGACGTTAAACTGTGGAACCGGCAACGTGCGCGCGACGACGCCCCCAACATACCGAAAGAGCGGAACCCCAAGCCCCGCAGCCGCCGCCTGCGCCGTCGCCATCGACACCCCAAGGATCGCGTTGGCGCCGAGGCGAGACTTTGTGTCGGTGCCGTCGAGGTCGCAAAGGCGCCGGTCGAGGTTAATCTGATCCGTGCCATCGAGCCCCACGACTGCCTTCGCGATAACACCATTCACGTTTTCGACGGCCTTCAAAACGCCCCGTCCCCCAAACCGTTTCCCATCTCCGTCTCGCAGCGCGACCGCCTCGTTCTCGCCGGTCGACGCGCCCGACGGCACCGTGAACCGCCCGCGCGCCCCCCCCGCGAGCGTCACGTCGACTTCGACCGTTGGCTCCCCACGCGAATCAAGGACTTCGCGCCCTTTAACCGATTCGATACGCAACATCGTCATCTCCCTTCTCGGATTTCGTCCCACGTCGCACCGAACGCACTCTCGCAAATCTCTTCAAGCGGCTCTAGGCTCGCGAGCGGCTTCGCCAAACAACGTTCGACGCCCGCGTCCTCGGCCGCACCCATCGTCGTCGGCGTCGCCGCGCCCGTCAACACGACAAACATTGTCCCCGGGAAACTCCGCTTTGCTTCACCAGCGAAATCAATGCCGTTACCGTCGGGCAAATGCTTGTCGACAAAAACGACTTGAAAAACTTCTTTCTCCAAGGTGCGGTGTGCCTCGAGAATTGTCTCGGCAACGACGGCTCGGATATTCGCAAGCGCAAAGAACGACGCGAGAAACTCGCTCACGCCCACATCGTCATCGACGACGAGCACCTGTCGAGTGGCCGCGTCCGTCAATGAGCCCTCAACCCTTGAGCAAGTTTCGTGCAATGACGACGCGCTGGATTTGGCTCGTCCCTTCATAGATTTGAAGGAGCTTCGCATCGCGCATGAGCTTCTCGACGGGGTAGTCGCGCATGTAGCCGTTGCCACCGAAGATTTGCACGGCGTCGAGAGCCGTCTGCATCGCGCGATCGGCGCCGAAAGCTTTTGCGTACGCGGAAAGAATCGATTGCGGTTGCCCGCCGTCGACGAGCCAAGCCGCCTTGTAAGTCAGGAGGCGCGTCGCCTCGCACGAAATCGCCATGTCGGCGAGCATGAGCTGGATCGCCTGGTGCTCGGCGATGGGAACGCCGAATGTCGTGCGCTGCTTTGCGTAAGCGACCGACTCGTCGATCGCGCGCTGCATCAGGCCGATGGCAAGCGCCCCGATGACCGGTCGCGTGCGGTCGAAGGTGCGCATCGCGATTTTGAATCCTTCGCCCTCGGCGCCGAGCAAGTTCGCTTTGGGCACGACGCAGTCTTCGAGGACAATCGAAACCGTGTTCGACGCGCGTTGGCCCATCTTGTCTTCCTCGCGCCCCACGCGGAATCCCGACGCGTCGCTTGGCACGACGAACGCGGAAATCCCCTTGTGGCGCAGCTTTCGGTCGCTCGTGGCGAACACAACAACCCACTTCGCAAAACCGCCGTTCGTAATGAAGCACTTCGTGCCGTTCAAAACGTAGTCGTCGCCGACTTTTCGGTATGTCGTCTGAAGGCCGCCGACGTCCGAACCCGCGCCCGGCTCGGTTGTCGCGTAAGCGCAAAACGTGAGCTCGCGCGTGAGCGGCGCCAAAAACTTCTTACACTGCTCGGGCGTTCCCGCGATGAGAAGCGGCGTCGCGCCAAGCCCGTTCGCCGAAACAACTGTTGTGACGCCCGTGCAGCCGTACGCCAATTCCTCTTGAATAATGACTTGGTTGAAAACGCCGAATCCCAAGCCACCATACGCCTCGGGAACTTCGACGTTCATGAGGCCGACTTCGAACGCCTTTTTACAAATGTCCATCGCGAATTCGCCCTTGTGATCGAGCGCACCGGCCTTGGGAACGATCTCTTCGCGCGCGAATTTTCGCGCCGTTTCACGCAGCGCAATTTGGTCGTCGGTCAAATTTAGGTCAAACATCGTCTCCTCCTCCTGGCTTATTTGCGCCGAGCGCCCGGCAGAGCCAAAACCCGATCACCACGCCCGCGAGCACAACAAGCGGTATGTAAATGATGTGCCCGCCGCTCATCCCTTGCCTTTGTCGGGTCGGTCGCTCGCGGGTGCCTTCTCAAGCGCGTCGAGCGCCGCTTCGGTTGCGCGTTGCTTTAGGGCGATGCGCGCCACGAAACCAACGACGACCGCGACGATAACGGCGTACGCGATCACGAGGAGCAGCCCACCCGGGACTTCTTCGTGAAGCCCCGTCGCGACTTCGGTCATCTTCATGTCGCGATCCTGCGTGACGAGGGCGAGCAAAAGTTCGATCATGCGTTTGACCTCATGGCGCGCGTGACTTCGAGGGCGTGGACGCGGTTTTGCGTGCGCTCGGCGCCAACGCGGGCGAGTAAAAGGGTAACGAAAAGGAGCGCCTCAAAGGTGAGCGTCGCCCATAGCGCGTCCTCCATTTCGGGGTGAAGGTTCGAGCCAAAGCCGTCCTTCTGCATGACGATTGGGTGCTGCCCGCCCCACAGCTCAACGGAGAAATGGATGATCGGAACGTCGATCGCGGCGAGGATGGCGAGCCCGGCGCCGATGCGACGGCCGGTGTCGCGCCCCTCGGAGAAACGGCGCATCGCGTGATAGGCGACGAAGGTGAGCCAAAGGATGAAGGTCGACGTGAGACGCGGGTCCCAAACCCAAAAGACGCCCCACGCCTTTCGGCCCCAGAGCGGGCCCGTGATGAGGACAATCGTACAAAAAACGAGAACGAGCTCCGCGGCTGAAACGGCCCATTCATCAAAGACAACTTTTCGTTTGATGAGATAGAGGAGGCTTGCCGCGAACGTGACGCCGACCGCGACGAACATCATGAAGGCGGCTGGAACGTGAAAATAAAAAATCTTTTGGACGACGCCCATGCGTGCTTCGATGGGTGCGTCGGCGACAAAGTAGGCCGCGACGCCGAGAGCGATAATCGTCAGGGCCGCGAAGCTTATGGTCGCTGTCGCAAGTTTCGATCGCATCGTGGAGTTTCTAACTGATTTGGTGCGCTGTCACAACTGAGGCTTCGGGTGCGCGAGCGAAATGGGGAGCGCCTGTTTACAGAGCGCGAACCCCACCACTTCGTCCGCTTCCACGGCGTCCTCGCTCCGAACTCGAAATGGCGAAGCTGCGTCGTCCGTGCGCTAAGAGTCCGGAAGCCGATCGAGAAAGCACTCGCGCCGTGCACCGCCCCAGCGACTTCTCCCGTCCCACTCTCCGCGCCCACACAGGCGAACGTACCCACCCCCGTCTCGTCTACCGTTTCTGGGACCGGCGCCATCACTCCAACCTCCCTCAGCGCCCAGCGCCACGCGCTTGACCACGACACCCCCTTGCGTTTCCTATCCTTCGCATCGAAGTCGCAAGCCCGCTCCCCGACGACATGCAAAGCACGTGGGCACGCGACATATAGCTTAATTCATCCTCGGAACTCGACGAAATCCGTGTGAACCACTCGCGGTGTCTTGCCCATCATGGCAAGCGATTGTGCGCGGTGTTGGTCGCCGTTAACCTTTTCGAGGCTGGACAGCCGCCCGTTCGCGGAAACGCAAAATACTCAAAGACCGGCCCCTGGTTCTCCCCGAACGCGTTTCGCGCGGCGACGCGCACGTAGTTCGTGCGGCACGGCTGGAGCCAAACAGTCTGCCTCGTCGTCGCATCCCAGTTTGTCAGTTGAGGCGCTGGATCGTTCGGCGCCGTGGAATAACGTACCTGATAATCGTTCGCCCTCAGCACGGCTCCGTACTCCACATAAAACTCCTCGGGCGCGTACTGTCCCGGCGCACCAGCGCTCGAGTCACGGCTGCCCTGGCTTGCGCCGCCGCCCGCGCTCTCGACATAATTCACCGCGGTCATCATCGGCCCCGTGTAGACCTGAACAAACGTCGTGAAGATTGTCGTGACGGACGGCAATCCAGGAAGACAATTTCCGGCGTCATCGACCGGCACATACCGATACTCGGGTCCCGTCGTGGTTCCATACTCGTTCGTCGTCTTGACGTGGAGGTAATACGCTTTGCATGGTTCAAGACCAATTCCTCCGAAGGACGTGTATTGGCTTGTTGGAGCAAAGCGCGTGAAGGGCGCAGCGCTCCCATCTTCCGGTCGAATCCAAAGCTGGTACGAATCGACGTTGGCGACCTCCGAAAAACTAACCCGGCTCAGACTCCAATCGCTGGTCGCGGATTCGGTTTTCGCGTTCAAGATCCGTGAAGCTCCAGCGCCGCAATCGAGCGAGGCCAAGTCAAAAGGCACCTCCCCGGATCGTGCGAGCCGAGCCTTCACATAGCACTGGAAACGCCGCGTCCCGCAGAACATCGGGTAGCCTTTAACATTCTTCGCGCACTCTTTCTCCCAGAAACTCGCCCACACCGACTTAACGTCGTGCGCGCTCGATCCTGCCCGCGTCACCATCTCGAGCATCGCATCGAGCGGCGGGAGGTTCGCCCATTCGGCGCCGAAATGAGCGAGATAATCGTCCGTGAGTGAGCTTGCGGGCCGCCACGTGTCTCGTCCAGCGATGATCGTCGCGTAAAAGTCGGCGACGTTCCCCTCGTCGTCGAGGCCAAAATTCCGATTCGCGTCTTTGCAGTTGAGCGCCGGCACCTTGTACTTGAGCGAATAGTTCTGGTTCGAATAGATTCCCCAAAGGACACTCGAGAACGCCTCAGCGTACCCTTCATACTGGGCGAACGCGTAACCGAGGTTTGTCGAGCACGGCGTATGGTTGTGCAGGTAGTTCGGGATATCGCCCCAATAGTGGTTCTCATCCGAGTGACGAACGTTGTACTGAACATGCCCGAGTTCGTGCGCAAGGTTCCACATGTTTTGCACCCACGAGGCGTCCTGGATTTGCGCGTCGGTCATTCCAGCGGAGGCGACAACGTTCTGCTTCATATGGACCGTGGTCCAGGCCGTCGACGGCGATCCGAACATCGGGTTGTTGATGATCCACGACGAAAAATACGGGAACTGCGCGCGAATCCCGTCGCGCAGAGTGCGATACGCCAAACTCACGCCCTCCATGGTCGCGGCTGCCCAATCGTCGTTCGTCGCGCCCGCGCCGGCCACTCCACGACCGAGTTGAAACGATCCAAAATCGACGACCGATTGACCCGGCGTCAGATTAATCCAGGGGGAGCCCCAGCGATAAATCTTCGGTCCCATCTTCATGAGCTGGGCGACGACGACGATGCCGCTCCCGAAACTTGCCGCGAGCGTAACGAAGTCTCCCGTCAGCAAGGCCGCGAGGAGTTGCGGGCCGACGGACGCAATGGCCGACCACCAAAATCCCGCCTCATCAAAGGTCCCGACCGAAAAGCCGAGCTCGCTCACGCCCTCAGCTTCGAAGTAGAGCGTGGGGGGCTGGTTGGGCCCGCAGTTGACGTCACCGTTGATTTCGCCGCGCGTGTTGGTGAAAAACGTTCCGCAATAGATGGGGCCGAAGGTGCCCGGTTGATAGACGACGACCCTCTGGTGCGAAGCGGGTGTCCAGCCCTGCTCGCTCGCGGGCGACATGGAGCGGTCCCGCACCTTTGTTCCGGAGTCGTCCGTGACGTACCAGACGGGTCGATACAGCCGCGCTTTAACCTGGACCTGACCTGCATCGGCTATCCCCAAATGGAAAAGTATGCCTCCCGAGAGCGCCAACCAACCCGCAAAACGGTTCATCGATTCTTATTCTCCTCTCTCTGATTGTCCACACGTCGTTCGATTCGTTCGTCGTTCAATTGCTCGTTCAGCCGGGCGATCCGGACATCCTCGGCCCTGAGATACCGAACGACTTCAACATCGGAAGGCCTAGCGTTCAGCGGGGTTGCGAGGAGCGCCCTGTACTCCTCGAAGACCGGCTGTGGTAACCCTGAGATCGGTTCGACGTCGCCCGCGATGGCCGTGTTGGCTGCGACCGGCCTTGCGATTCCGATTTCTGATCGTGCGGGTTCTCCGCCTGTGGCGGACCTGCCCGTTTCGCTCAGGAGAACGAATGCAACGGCGACAGCCAGTGCCAACAGGGCGAACGCGACCACGAGCACCATCGGGCGCGTTATTCTTTGCAAGGTTAGTCTCAAGGAGGACTCCGAGTACGCACGTTCCGAGCCATCGGGCTGCGATGAGAACTCAAGGGGAAAGGCGCCTCACGATCGTTCAGGTTTTGGCCGGCCGTTCTGTTTCTAGACGGCTGCTCCACATGTCCGAGAGGGACAGGAAACTGACCGTCTATTTCGCTAGCGGTGTCATAGGTCAGGGAAAGTGACCGCCTAACTGCTCAGGGAAAGTGTCCGCCTGTATAGAAGGAGGACATGGAAACAATGAGCGAGAACCAATGGAAGCGAATCGAGGCGTCGAAAAGGGTGACAAGAGGCGAGTGGACGGCCCGAGAAGGGGCTGCCGCGGTGGGGTTTTCGGAGCGCCAGTTTCGACGTGTTCGGAAGAAGGTGAAGGAGCGTGGAGCTTCTCGCAACCCCTCCACGCGCAGCCCTGAAGTTTCGGGCACGGCACTCGTGTCTCAAGAACTCGCGACCTCATGAAGGTCCGCCGTGACTCCCCCGCCTCGACTGCCGATTCTCAGCGCCCAGCGCCACGCGCTTGACCACGACACCCCCTTGGGTTTCCTATCCTTCGACTCCGGAGAAGGAGCCGACGCCGACGACGTCGGGCATCTGCTCCAGGCGCAGGCGGAACGAATCGGTCGACGCGGGGCTGAGTGGCGCGTTCACTTCGGTGCTGCGGTGAGCCCGGCAAGGTCTGTGCCCTGCTGAGGCGTCGAGCGTTCGGTTGGTTAGCGTGGTGTGCCTGTAGGCTCGACCGGTGATCTGTATGCTCCAGCAAACACCAGCGCTCGGTTCATCCAATGGCCGGTCAGCGCCGTTTTGATCACGAAGTCGGCCCGCGATCGCACCGATGTCATGCGTGGCGGATGGTGCACGAGGGCGCACGCGGATCGTCGTTGTGAACGATCGCGTCGGCGAGCGATTGCGGTTGTACCTCGGCGAAGTACAGCCGTTGGCCGGGAACGTACTTCTCTTGGTAGCGCCGGCGTACTTGCTCCGCGGAGCCGAACAGCTTCTGATCACGAGCGACCGCTCGGCGAATCGTGACTTCGAAGTCGACACTGACGAAGATGCGGTAGTCCCAACAGTCGGTCAGCTCGGGGCGCAGGAGGAAGATGCCGTCGAACAGCAGGATGTCATCGGCTCGAGCCGTTTGCTCGGGCGCGTGTACACGCGCGTCGCGTCGATGATCGAAGACTGCCACGCGATATCGCCTGCTGCCCGCCTCGCCGAGCGGTTCGAGCAATTGCGATCGAAGCTGCGGATAATCGAACGAGTCGCGGTAGAACGCTTCCGCGGTGTCGCCGTAGCGGGCATGCCGCTGCTCGCGCGAGCGGTGGAAGCCGTCGATACCTGCGCGGATCACCCGGAGGCCCGGTGCATCGATCCGCGCTGCCAAATCGTCGGCCAACGTGGTCTTGCCGGCAGCGTCGGGTCCGTCGATGGCCACGCGCGTCGGGTGATCGATCCGCAGCGCAACGATCGGATCCGAGAGTTGGTCGAGGACCCGCGCCCGCGCCGCGGACTCGTGCGCCACGGTCACGGCCCCGCGGCCTTGGCTCGTCGAGCGCCGGAGCTCGCTGTCGCAAGTTTCGATCGCATCGTGGAGTTTCTAACTGATTTGGTGCGCTGTCACAACTGAGGCTTCGGGTGCGCGAGCAAGAAGTCGATGAGGCCGCGGCGAAACGCGTCGCCGATGAGCGGGATGTGGCCAGCCCCTTGGAGCGACCAAAGTTCCGCAACGGAGGACGCACGACAACCGCGGGCGTATCGCGCGATACGCGTTTCATCGCCGGGGAGGGCTGTTTCGTAATCGCGTGGGGGGTCGCTTTGGTCGAGCGCGGACTCGTCGCAGCCATTGAGCGTCGCCCAGCGTCGGGTGGTCTCTTCGGCTCCCGGAAAGCCGCTCGGGAGTCCGCCGTACGGGACGACCGTGTCGCGCGTGCCGTGGATCTGAAGGACGCTGACCGGTGCCGAGGGGTGACAGCGTGTCGGGTCGAGCCACGTTTCGCCCGCAAGCGAGGCGATGCCCGCGATGAGGTCGGCGTGGTCGCAAGCGGCTCGGTGCGCCATGAAGCCACCGTTCGAATGGCCAACAAGATAGATGCGCTTCGGATCGACGCTCCAGCGGGACATGACGTCGGTGATGACGCGACGAAGATAAGCCGAGTCGTCGACGCCGGTCTGGGTTCCGTCGCAGCAAAAATCGGTCGCGTTCCAAAATCGAACACCGAAGCGGTCGACGGTGCCGTCAACGAGGACGTAGAGCGCGCCGCGCTCTGCTGCGACGGGTCGCAGTTGGAGATAAAGCTCTTGAAGCTGGCCGCTCGCGGTAAGTCCGTGGAGAAGGATTATGAGGGGTGCGGGCACTCTGGACGAATAGCCGGGTGGCTCGAAGACGAGCGCGGGGCGGTCGATGCCACCGATCGGGCCGAGCGGAAGGGCCGCGTCGGGAATGGTTGCGGGCGGGGGTGTGGGCGCGGATTCGGCAGCAGGAGCGGGCGCGGAAGTTAGATCTGGACCAGCGCACCCGAGCATGGCGAGCGGCGATAAGATCGTTACGCCAAACGCAACCAAGAACTTGTTGAGGTGCCCTCTCATGATCGGTACGACTTTCGAACTTCCTTCGCGTGGAGTCAATGGCCCATGCTATAGAAAAATGCGTGTCGATTCGCCCAACCCTTGCTGAAATCGATCTGGATGCGCTGGTCCACAACTTGGCGACGGTGCGCTCCGTGCTCCGCCCCGGCGTTGGTGTTTGCGCGATGGTCAAGGCGGACGCGTACGGCCATGGCGCGGTCGAGGTCGCGCGGGCGCTCGAGTGGGCGGGTGCCGAGTTTATGGGCGTTAACCTTGTTGAGGAGGGGCTCACGTTGCGCGAGGCGGGGCTCAAATCGCGCATTCTGGTGCTCGGCGCCTGGTATGCGCACGCGCACGCCGACGTCGTTGCGCGGGATCTCACGCCCGTCATCTCAGATCTCGCGGATCTCGCCGAGTTTTCGCGCATCGCAGCGCCCGGTCGTGCTCGCGTGCATCTCAAGTTCGACACAGGGATGGGTCGGCTTGGTTTTCCGAGCGCCGCGGTGCCGTCGATTCTGCGCGCGCTGGGCCCGTTAACAAACGTTGAGGTCGAAGGCGTTCTGTCGCATCTGGCGGGCGGTCGCGAGGAAACGGAGGCGCAAGCGAAGAGTTTCGACGCCGTTGCGCGCGAACTCGCCGGGGGCGGGGTACGACCGGCCTTTTTGCACCTCGCCAACAGTGAGGCAATTTTTTCGCGCTCAGACCTCCACCACAGCTTGGTGCGCCCCGGGATTGCGCTGTACGGATACGCGCCCTGGAGCGATGCGCCGCGTGATGCCGCGGCCGCGCTGCGACCGGTCATGCGCGTCACCACCGAGATCGCCCACGTCAAGCTCGTGCCGACCGGCGCGCGCGTGTCTTACGGTGGGCAGTTCGTTGCGTCGCGACCGACGCGCGTTGCTGTTTTGCCGGTTGGGTACGCCGACGGATTTGCCCGGGCGCTCTCGGAGCGCGGTGGATTTGTCGTCATTCACGGTCTGCGCGCGCCGATTGTGGGCGCCGTCTGCATGGACATGATGATGGTCGATGTGACCGACATCGCGGCTGCGCAGGTTGGCGATCGCGTGACGCTCATCGGCGACGGGCTGTCGGCGGCGGACCATGCGCGCTTACTCGCGACCATCCCGTATGAGATCGTCACGCGCGTGTCGGTGCGGGTGCCGCGCGTCATCGTTCGCCCTGGCGGTGGCGCGCCGTGATACGCCTCGTCGAAGCGGTGGGACGGGCGGTGACGAACGTCGTTGAGGGGTTTGGTCACTTCGCCATCCTTGCAGGTGAAACGTTGCGCTCCGCGGTACGCCCCCCGTTTCGGTTTCGCCTCCTTCTGCATGCGCTCGAATTCGCCGGCGTCGGCTCCCTCTTCATCATCTTGCTTTGTGGCACGTTCATCGGAATGGTTTTCGCGCTTCAGGCGTACCACGGGTTCGGGCTTTTTGGCGCCGAGGAACTCGTCGGCGGAACGGTCGGCGTTTCGCTGGCGCGCGAAATCGGGCCCGTCTTCACGGCGGTCGTTTTCACGGCGCGCGGCGTTTCGGCGATGGCGACGGAGATCGGCACGATGCGCGTGACCGAGCAGATCGACGCGCTCCAAGCGATGGCGGTGAACCCCGTGCAGTACCTGATCGTGCCGCGCGTTGTGGCGTCGGTCATCATGGTGCCGGTGCTCGCCATGGTTTTTATGAGCATCGGAATGGTCGGTGCGTATTTTGTCGGCGTCATTCTTATGGGGCTTGACGAAGGGGCGTTTATCGCGCAGGCGAAATGGTGGGTCGATGCGTACGACATTACGAACGGCATCACGAAGGCGGCGGTCTTCGGCCTCATCACGTCGTTCATCGGTTGCTACCAAGGGTTTCGTGCGCAGGGGGGCGCCCGCGGTGTTGGGATTGCGACCACGCGGGCCGTGGTTTCGAGCGTCGTCGCAATTATTTTGTCGGACTACTTCTTGACGGTGATTTTGTTCGCGGCGAGTCGCAAGGACCTCGGCTGATTTTTTTTGGCGAAAGAGTTTGAAATTCGAGGGATAGAGCGGCTAGAATCCTCCCCATCGTGGCGCGGGGCCGCGTGGGAGGTTCATGAGTGGACGCATTGGCTGGTAAGTTCAAGTTCGGAATCCTCGGCGCGGGGATTCTTGGTGTCATAGCGACCGTCGCGCTGCCGGCGGTGAAGATCGTTCCGATGACCATGATGAGCGCGGGGGGACACGGAATTCTCGTGTTGGTCGGGTTCCTTGTGCCGGCGGTCTTGGGTGGGCTTGGCGCCTTCATGTGGAAGAGTCTGCCACGCTGGGCGGCCGGGCTCTGCGTTCCGGCGTTCGGGCTCACGGTGCTGAAGTGCCGCGAAGGGTTCAGCGCGATCGCGGGGTCGGGCATGATGCTGGCTCTCGTCGCGGGCGCTCTGGGTGTCGCGCTTTCGATCGCGGCAATCGCGAAACCGGAAGCGCCGGCCGCGGCCAAGTCAGATGCGCCAGCGCCAACGCCACCGACCGCATAATCTCGGTTCCAATCCCCCCCTTGTATTCATGCTAAATTGAGGGCAGATGAGAGCTTCGCTCGAAACCGGCTTTGAACTGGATCGCCGACGGCATTGGCTGAGGGGAGAAATGGTCGCGTCGAAAAAACCCGATCTCCATAAAATCGCCCGCGTGCTGTCTGAAGCGCAAGTCCCGTACGCGGTGATAGGTGGCGTGGCGTTGCAGGTTCATCAGGAGGAACCGCGCACCACGTTGGACGTTGACATTGCGGTTATTGATTGCGATCTCCTGCCACGCGCCGCACTCGCGGCGATCGGGTTTTCAGAGACGGGGCGCTTCGCTCACTCCGAGAACTGGATTGGGCCAGGGGGGACGCCCGTGCAGTTTACAGACGACTCGGAATTTGCGGCGGCGATTCATGCGGCCCAGTCGGTGCTGGTTGACGACGTTAACCTCATGGTTGTCAGGGCCGTCGATTTACTGCACGCTAAAATTCGTGCCGCCGGAGACGCAGCCTGTCGGGCGTCGAAACGGGTTCAGGATTTAGCCGATGCGTTGTCGCTAATCGAGAAGAGCCCTACGCTCAAGGAAGACCTTGATGCGGGCGAAGTGGCGCTTTTGGGGCGCGTTTCGTAGAGAGGCGCCTACGGCGTAATTTCGGTTCCGATCCCTTCGTCGGTGTAGATTTCGAGAAGCGTGGCGTGGGCAACACGGCCATCGATGATGTGCGCTTTGAGGACGCCTGCGTTGAGCGCGGTCAAACAGCACTCGAGTTTTGGAATCATTCCGCCTTTGACGTGGCCACTCGCGATCGCCGAGCGCGTTTTTTTCGCCGTGAGTGACGAGACGAGCTCGCCCTTGGCGCCGAAAAGCCCCTCGACGTTGGTCATGATGATGAGCTTGTCGGCCTGCATCGCGGCCGCGACAGCGCCCGCGACGTGGTCGGCGTTCAAGTTGTAACAGAGGCCGTCGTCGCCAATCCCGGTCGGAGCGATAACGGGGATGTAGCCGGCCGCCAAGATTTGCGCGAGGAAGTCGGTGTTGACCGACGCGACTTCGCCGACGCGACCGAGGTCGACGCCGTCGACGGGCGACATGCGGCGCACGCGGATGAGGCCCGCGTCTTTGCCGGAGATGCCAACGGCGCGCGCGGTGCCGCGGTTCATGAGGCCGACGATTTCCTGATTCACGGAACCAACGAGCGCCATTTCGACGACGTTCATCGCGGTGTCATCCGTGACCCGCAACCCGCGCACAAAACGCGAGGTGACGCCGAGCGATTCGAGGAGGTGCGTGATTTGCGGGCCGCCGCCGTGAACGACGATCGGGTTGACGCCGAGGTGCCAGAGCATTTGCACGTCGGTTGCGAGGCCGCTTTTTATTTCGGGTGTTTCGAGACCGTGGCCGCCGGCCTTGATGACGATGACGCGACCGCGGAATTTCTCGATGTACGGAATCGCCTCAACGAGGGTTTCGGCTTTTGAAATGAGGGAAGCGATGTCGGTCGGGCTCATGGGCGGGCCGTTGTAGACGAGCGCTCGGCCGATGGCAAGGCGAATTTATAAAATGTAGCGCGACAGGTCTTCGTCTTTGACGATTTCGGCGAGGCGTTCGTTCACGTACTTCGCATCGACGACGACCTCCTGGCCAGCCATTTCGGGAGCATGGAACGACACCTCTTCGAGCAGTTTTTCGACAACGGTGTGGAGACGCCGCGCGCCGATGTTTTGGGTGCGGTCGTTGACGAGCGCGGCGATGCGCGCGATTTCGGCGATGGCGTCGTCCGCAAAGCGCAGTTTGACCGACTCGGTTGCGAGGAGCGCGGTGTATTGGCGCGTGAGAGAGTTTTGCGGCTCGGTCAAGATACGCACGAAGTCGTCTTTCGTGAGCGGCTCGAGCTCGACGCGAATCGGGAAGCGCCCCTGCAACTCGGGGATGAGGTCGCTCACTTTCGCGACGTGGAAAGCGCCGGCCGCGACGAACAGCACGTGGTCGGTTCTCACGGGGCCGTGTTTCGTCGTGACCGTCGATCCTTCAATGATGGGGAGAAGGTCCCGCTGCACGCCTTCGCGCGACACGTCGGGTCCGTGCGCCGACTCGCGCCCCGCGATCTTGTCGATCTCGTCGATGAAAATAATCCCCGAGTTTTCGGCGCGCCGGATCGCCTCCTTCGTGACCTTGTCCATGTCGATGAGCTTCGCGGACTCTTCCGCCGCGAGGATTTCGAACGCCTCGGGCACTTTGAGGCGGCGCTGCTTCGTCTTTTTTGGGAACATCCCGCCCATGGTGTCGCGCAGATTGACGCCCATCTCCTCGAGGCCCTGATTCGAAAAAATCTCGATCATCGGAAATCGATTTTCGGTCGTTTCAAGTTCGATCACGCGATCGTCGAGCTTCCCGTCGCGAAACAGCTTGCGCAAGCGCTCGCGTGTCTGGTTTCCGCGGGCTGGCTCGAATCCAACCGTCGTTGTTGTCGTTTCGCCCTCGGTCGTCGTCGTGGGCCCACCTTCGCGCGGCAAAAGTAAATCCAAGAGCCGCTCCTCGGCCGCCTCCTCCGCCCGCGCACGGATCTTCTGCGACTCCTCCGTCTTGACGAGCGCAATCGCAATCTCCGTCAAATCGCGCACCATCGAATCAACGTCGCGCCCAACGTACCCAACCTCGGTGAATTTCGACGCCTCGATCTTCAGAAACGGCGCCTGCGCGAGTTTTGCGAGTCGCCGCGCGATCTCCGTCTTCCCGACGCCGGTTGGCCCGATCATGATGATGTTCTTCGGGGCGATCTCGTCGCGCAGCTCCACGGGAACCGCTTGTCGGCGCATCCGATTGCGCAGCGCAATCGCGACCATACGCTTCGCGGCACGCTGCCCGACGATGTAACGGTCGAGCTCGCCGACGATTTCGCGCGGCGTGAACGACGCAATCGGTCGGTCGCGCACCGGCGTTTCATCCGATTTTTTTAAAGCCTCTTCCATCTAGAGCTCCTCGTAAACCACATGGTCATTTGTGTATATGCAAATCTCCGCGGCGATCTTCATCGCCGATTCAGCGATGGCGCGGGCCGGCAGGTTCGTGTGTTGAACCAGCGCCTTCGACGCCGCAAGCGCGTAAGGTCCACCGCTCCCGATCGCGCACACCCCCGCATCGGGCTCGATCACGTCGCCGGTGCCTGAGATGATAAACGTCTTTTCCTTGTCCGCGACAATGAGAAGCGCTTCGAGGCGCCGCAACAACCGGTCGGTTCGCCAGTCTTTCGCGAGCTCGACCGCCGCCCGTGTCAAATTGCCGCCAAACTCCTTGAGCTTCGCTTCGAACCTCTCAAACAGCGTAAACGCGTCGGCCGTCGCTCCCGCAAACCCAGCGAGGACACGGTCTTCGTGCAATCGCCGCACCTTGCGCGCCCCGTGCTTCCACACGGTCTGCCCCAGGCTCACTTGGCCGTCCCCCGCAAGCACAACCGTCCCCTCGCGCCGCACACACACGATCGTCGTCCCATGAAAACTTTCTTTCATTTCCTATTTCTTCCCTTTTCTCATCCTGGCCCGCGGGTGCGCCTCATCGTACACCTTCATCAATCCCGCGAGGCTAACGTGCGTGTACCGCTCGGTCGTCGCGAGGCTCGAGTGCCCAAGCAGCTCCTGAATGTCACGCAGATTGGCGCCGCCCTCAAGCAGATGAGTCGCAAACGAGTGACGAAACGTGTGCGGCGACGCAGCGCCGGGCCGTCCAACCTCCATCATCACGTCCGCGACGAGTCGCTGCACCGCGCGCGAATTCCACCGTTCGCCGCGATTGCCAACGAACAGCGCCGTCTCGCCCGGCCGGGCCAGCGTGTCGCGTCGTGAAAGCCATGCCGCCAACGCGTCTCGCGCCTTGCTGGGCACTGGAACGATCCGCTCCTTGCTGCCTTTTCCAACGACACGCACGAGACCCTCAGCCGCATCAAACCGCGCCACATCGAGCCCAACAACCTCGCTCACGCGCAACCCCGCGCCGTACATCAGCTCGAGCACCGCCCGGTCCCGCAGTTCTTTCGCGGCCTCCGCGTTCGGATTCAACGCAAAGTCGCCAAAGCGCAAAGAGGCAAGGGAAGATGCTTCCGCCCTTGGCGTCTCTGCGTCTTTGCGTTGATCTCCTCTCTTCTCCACCGCCATGACCGCATCATCCACCGTCAAGACGCGCGGCAACGACCGCCGATGCTTCGGACCTCGTACGCCAAGCGTGGGATCTTTCGCGACGACGCCCGACTTTACGAGGTGCCCAAAAAAACCGCGTATCGCCGCGAGTTTACGCGCGACCGACGCTGCGCTTTCAACCGCTATCATTCGGGCAAGGTAGCCACGCAGATCGCGCGTGTCAAGGATTTGCGGGGCGATTTCCAAGGCCTCGATCCCACGGATTTCAGCAACCACACGCGTAAACTGATCGAGGTCGCGCTGATACGCAAGCACCGTATGCCGCGACCGCGTTCGTTCACGCGCCAAGTAGTCGGAGTATTCGCGAATCGCCGTTTTCATGGCAGCCGATGCTAACATGCCCACGCCTATTTCTCGATTTTCGCGAGAACAGAGAAATCCCGCTCGCGGTTTTTTTGGTGCGTCAACACCACAAGACCACAACGAGCGTTCCCGGATTTGCGGACAGCTACCGCCAACGCGAGGCTCAGAGGGAGTCACGCGAAGTCGCGCATCCGCAGGGGATGAGGTGTCATTCGTGCGAAGGTTCGAGCGACTTCGACACGTCCCGGTTAGGCGTACAGGCGATGCGCACCTGGGCAGACCCGAGGACTTTTGCGCGATGAAGCGGACTCCCGACGAGTCTCGCGTGACGAACAGCAAAGCGCGCGTTTCCGGGAATCCGAGTTTCTCGATTTCCGTTGCGACGCCTGGGGCGATCGTGCTAATTTATCGGGCTTATGCCGTACCGGGTATTGGTGGTTGACGACAACGAAGATTACGCGCGCGTGATTCGCCGCATCTTGATGGGGGCGTCGTTCGAAGTCGTAACGGTTGAGAACCCTAAGCTCGCACGGGCTGAACTCAAAAAAGGCCTTCCCGACGTGATTGTGCTCGACAACGCGATGCCCGAAGAGAATGGCATCGAGTTTTGTGAATGGCTGAAGCGCGCCAAGCGAACGCGCGCGGTGCCGGTGTGCATCGTTTCAGCCCACCCAGAGATGACGGTTTTTTTGCGCGAGTCGCCGTATGGCCCGGACGCGGTTTTGGCGAAGCCGTTCGACGTGACCGATTTTGTTGGGACGGTGAAGCGATTGGCGATGGTTTCGGATGGAAGCCGAAGTGAGGAGGTTCGACGATGAAGGGGAAAGCGGTTTTGGGGTTTGCCGTGGTCGCGTTCATGTTTGCGGGCGCGGGGAGCGTCGATGCGGCGGCGAAAAAGAAAAAGAAAAAGGGGGCGTCGGCGGCGGTGGCCGCACCCGTTAAGCGCCCTCAAGTGACGACCGTGCCCACATACCCGAAGGCGGAGCGCGGGTCGGCGCGGCTCGTTGCGGCGATGGGGCTCGATAGTTTCCCAGAGCACAAAGTGACGTTGCAGCTCACGAACGACGATTTGAAGAAGGTCGCCGAGTTTTTCGTGAAGGGGCTCGGGCGTGTGCCACGTAAAGATTCGTCCGAAGCGGGAACGTCGTTCACCTTCTATATGGAGGAGCCGAGCGACGCGAACCCGATCGGGAACAAAGTTGTCGTTGAGGAGAAAGCGGGCGGAACCGACGATGTCTCAGGCAAGAAGTGGAAGGTCGCCATCACCGGCTACTGGAAACTCAAAAAGTAACGTTTTTTCTCTTCCGAACTCTTTAACTCTGTGCCTCTGTGGTTTCTCTGATCTTTTTCTACGTCTTCTCGTCACACCCGAAACCGTGCGATTTCGCTCCGAAGCTGCTCTGACGCGCTCTCGACCGTTGAAATCGCCGACCGAATCTGATCCATGTTCTTCGCGTGCTGCTCCGTGATGCGCCGCACCTCCTCGACCGCATAAGAAACCGCCGCGCTGTCTTTCGATTGCGCCGACTGCGCCGACGACAACTTCTGAACCATCTCCGCGATTCGCTCAAGCGACCGCGACACCTCGGCCGACCCGTCGGCCTGTTCGCGCGTCGACCGGTCAACGCTTTGCGTCGCCTCGCGCATCTTCTCCGCCGATCGCGCTATGAGCTCACTCCCTTTCGCTTGCTCATTCATCGCATGCGAAATCTGCTGCACCGTCGTCGCAATCCGCTCCATCGCCCGCGTCACCTCTTCGCTCCCCTTCGCCTGTTCTTGCGTCGCGCGCGCGATCATCTTCATCATCGAGTTCGACCGGTCCGAGCTGTCGAGAATCTTTTTGAGCGCCGATTCAGCCGCGCTCGAGAGCCGCACGCCCTCCGTCACCGTTTTCGCGCTCTGATTGACCGACTTGTTCGTCACGCCCGCCTCTTCTTCCGTCGACGCAATGAGGTCACGAATTTCCCGCGTCGAAACGCCAACCTTATCGGCGAGCTGTTTTATTTCATCCGCGACCACCGCGAACCCGCGCCCGTGCGGCCCCGCTTGCGCCGCGATGATGGCGGCATTCAGAGCGAGGAGGTTCGTCTGTTCGGCGATGTCGTCGATGACGCTCACAATGCGACCGACCGCGCCCAGCCGCTCCGACAGCGCAACCATTGACCGCGTGACGTCTTTGTTCGCATCGGCAATTCGCCGCATTCCTTCGAGCACGTGCGAGACCGATTCACTCCCCTGCACGGCATCGCGCGAAGTTTGCTCCGAGAGTTCCGCCGTCGCGTGCGCGTTCCCCTCGACCTCGCGAATCGCCGCGTCCATCTCGGTCATCGCGGTGCTCGTCCGTTCGACCTCTTGGTGAAGCCCATCGACCGACTCCGCGACCTCATGAATCGATCGCGACATCTCTTCGATCGACGCCGTCGTCTCATCAACGCTCGCGTTCATGACGGTGAGGTTTTCGACAACGGCGCGGTTGTTCGCGACGATTTCCAAAATGGACGACGAGCTGCGTTGCGTCGATTCGTTCAAAACATCGACGTTCTCGGCGATTTCACGCGTCTTGTGCGCGATCCCTTCCATCGCGACGCTCGTTCGTTCAACCGACTCAAACTGCGCGCGCGCGCCCGCGGCGACTTCGTTTGCAAGCTCGCCCATGATGCGGACGGCGCTCTGGAGGCGCTCGGTTGCGTCGACGGTTTGTCCCATCATCTGAGACAAGCTCGATCCGATGCCGTTCAGCGCTTGCCCGAGAACGCCGATTTCGTCGGCCTCGGTCTGATCGACGCGCTGTGAAAGGTCGCCGCGCGCGATGCCGCCCGCGATGTCCATCATGGCGGTGAGTCGCCGAAAAACGCCCTTCGACGCAAGCTGAACAACGAGCGTGAACAGGAGAACCGCTGACACCGCGAGAATGAGCGTCACGAGGAGAATGCTCCGTGCCTCGGCTTCAATGGCGCCGGCCGACAGGCCGAGAACGACGGTGCCGAGTGGGCGCGGCGAGGCGATCAGCGGGTCGGCCGAAGTGTCGACGCGTGGGCGGCGAGTTTCGGGAAGCCGCACGGACTCGGTTAGGGCCGCGAGCCGGGACGGGGATGTCGACGCGGACGCAGCGGTGGCGGGCGGCGTTGGAGGCGGCGATTCACCTCGCGGTGCAGCTCCAGGAATCGTCTCTTCCGCAAGAAGGCGTTGCTCATCGTCGACGGCCGCGCGCCGAACTTTGGCGCCAAGTCGAAGCCGCCGAACGCGAATCGGGTGGATGGGTTGCGGGCCCACGCGAGCGCCACTGTCGTCGACGGTTCGCGGGCCCTGGGGACGAAGCGGTTCTGGCCCGTTTCTCGGTTGCGGACCCGCGGGTGCCGTTGGCAATCCGGCATCAGGCGGTGCGGCGACCCCCGCGTCGAGGTCATCGTCGTCGAGCTTCTCTTCGGGCGGTGGCCCCTTATCGACGGGAGTTGCGGATTCGTAAAGGGTTTCAGAAAACGAATAGAGCGTCCCAGTTTTTCGGCCGCCGATGTCCTTGAGCCGAAGCGGCGATCCCCCGGCGCGATGGGCGTCGGTCAGCTCGCGCACGGCGATTTTGTTCCAGGGGTCGCGCGCAACCGATGCGAGGACCGCTTCGTCCGGCCCGAGGAGGTAAATGTAGGTGAGATCGGCGTCGGAATCGAAGAGCGGTTTCAAAACGTCGAGTGCACGGGCGCGGTCGCGGGTCCAGAAGGCGAGGCGCGACGACAGGAGCGTTGCGTGCGAAAGGGCGGCGCCGCGTTTTTCAAGTTGCGCTTGGAGGTTCTTGCGAACAACGACGACCGCGAGGATCGAAAGGCCACCAACAAGAAACGTCGTGCTCGCGAGCATGAATGCGAGCACGCGTCGTCGGAGTTGCTTGCGACCGAGTCGAAACGCGACCATCGTGCGGCTGAATCCTACGCGATCGCGGCCGCGTTGTCGAAAGTCGCTAATCGAGCTTCACGAGCTCAACGCCGAGACGCGTCGCGACGTCGAAGATTCGCTCGTCGCGGTAAAACTCGCCGAACACGATTCGCTTGAGCCCGCTGTTTGCAATGAGTTTGAAGCACGGCCAGCACGGGCTCGCGGTCGTGTAAATCATGCCGCCGTCGATCGCGGTGCCGTTTTTCGCGGCCTGGATGATCGCGTTCGCTTCGGCGTGAATCGTCGCGACGCAGTGCCCGTCCTCCATCATGTGCCCAGCATCGTCGCAATGCGGAAGCCCGCGCACCGACCCGTTGTACCCCGTCGACAAGATCGTTTTGTCGCGCACAACGACGGCGCCCACATGTTTGCGGTCACACGTCGCGCGCGTCGCGACCTCGCGCGCAATGTTCATGAAGTAGCCATCCCACGACGCTCGTTCTTTTGACATGATCACCTCTCGAAACGTACCATCCCCCCATGCGAGCGCGTGAGCTTAACGAAACGAACCGCAGAGGTGCAACCGTCGCGATCGATGGGCTGAAGGTGCGTGATGTCGACGCGTTGGCGGCGGCGCTGGCCCCGCTCCCATTGCTCCAGAAATATGGAACAACCGCGACGTCGCTCGCGGGCGCGCTCGTTCGCGCGGTCGAAGGCGGCGACATGGTTCTTTCGGCGCGGCTCGCGGGCGAACCGGTCGGCGTTGCGTGGGTGGTCGGGGACGGCGCTTTTGCGCGCGCGGCGTATTTGCGGCTCATGGCCGTCGTGCCGGCCGTTCATGGCCAGGGCGTTGGTGCTGAACTTTTGCGCGAGGTCGAAGTGCGGCTCGCCGATTCGTCGTCGCACCTTTTGCTTCTCGCGTCGGACTTCAACACGGCGGCGCACGCGTTTTACCGGCGGCTTGGGTACGAACAGGTCGGTATCATTCCGGGGTTTGTGCTCCCGACGGTCGACGAATGGATTTTTGCCAAGCGGCTCGTCGGGTGACTGTTTCCGCGCGCGTCATTCCGATCCGCTTTCTCATCATCGTTTTGTGTCTCTGGGGCGATGTTTCGGTTGCGCCGGCGGCAAAACGCACACGCGAAAGCGACACGTACCGAGGCCCCGGCGTTTATGGAAAGCTCGACAGCGCGATTCTACTCGGCGTCGCGGCCGGGGGCGGCTTTGCGGCCGGGGGCAGCCTGCCCGTTGTGCCCGCGGCATCTGTTGAGTCGACGTTTCTTTTTCTTGGCACGGCGGCACTCACCGTCGGTTACGATTTTGGCGCACGCGAAATCGCTTCGGGCGTCCGCTTCACGCGGCACTCGCTTCGATTCGCGATCGACCTCCGCCCGCTTTTCTTGCCGATGACGTTCCAGGACCTTTACACGGGCGTCGAATTCCTCGACCTTCTCCTCTATAGCCTCAGCTTTGAAATCGGCGGCGCCTTTGAGCGCGGCTCGCTGTCATCGTCGTCGCAGAGCGTGGCCGAAAACGGCGGCGGATTTTTTGTCGGCACCGGCTTCGACGTTCCGCTCACCTCGCGCGGCGGCCGCGGCTTCACGCTTCGCGTTGCCTTCCGCGTTCGCTATCCGTCCAACGCGCCGCTCGAGCGCGCACAGGCGGTGGGCCTCTGGAGCGGCACCGAGCTGCGCCACGTCGAAGTCCTTTTTCTCGTGCGCCACGATTTCGCGATCGGCGGCTGCTTCCCGCTTTGCTAATCGCGAAGCGCCTTTCGTTATCAAAATCGCGCGAAAAGAACCGCCTCTGTCTGCTGGTACGAGCCAGCCGAATCGACCCGGTCGATCCGTTCGTAACCGACGAGCCGAATGCAACTCTTCGCGAGCGTTCCCGATAACCTGAGCGCGCTCCCCCTCGATTCCCGCGCGCCAAGCTCGCCAAAGTGCAAGAAATCTCGCCTCGAGCACTGCCCTGGCCCAACGAAAGTTCCACCGTTCCAGTTGTTTGCGCTGTTTGTCTCGGCGTAGTTTCTCGGCACCGCGTAAAAGAGTTTCCCGATCCCGACTGGCCTTCCATCCAAATTCCCCGATGAATTGTCGGTCAGTGACTCCTGGCATTGCGAAACCCCTCGCGCCATGATGTGCAACCGGACTTTATTGTTGGCTGTCGTCTTGAGTCGAACAATCCCTCGGAAGTTCGTCGATGAAGGCGACCGACCGACACTCCACGGGCTGCAGCCCGTCGCACGATGGCATCGACGCTGCCGGTACGAGACCTGGTACGCGCCGAGATCAACCTCCGTCGACCCAGGTCGAAATCGCGCCCGCGCCTCGGCCTCCGTCATCGCGGGAGCGGCGCAACTTCTCGGATTAAACGGGTTCCTCTCCGGTTGACCGACCGGTGTGTCGGCTTTGGTCTCATCGCCGACATCGAGCGCGTCGCTCTCTCCCGTCGCCTCATCACCGGTCGGCTCTCCTCCGCAGGCCGTCGCCCCCAGGATCGCTGTAACCATTCCAAACACTAAGACCTTCTGCTCTTTCATTTCATCTCCTTCGCGCCGCGCGGCGCATACCCTGGTCCACCTATTCTCATTATTCTTAGTTTCTCGACTTCGCTGGTGATCTCCCCTTCTTCATCTAAGAGACGGATGGGGTGGTTGTTTGTTGCATTGAAAATGAAGAGCCGTGACCGTGGCGCACGCCGAGATGTTTGCCCAAGGCGCGATGGCAGGCGGCTGTCAGCGCGCCAGCGCGCTTTGGCGAACGAGGATCGTGTTTAGCTGTCGACCACAGGACGGGGCGGTTTTGGAGCCCTCGAGGAGGAGCATCATCAGCTTCTTTTCCTTCACCGCGTCTTCCTCATGACACATGAATTCGTACATCACCGAAAGGGCAGCATTAGTTGGAAACGCGAGTCGAGATGTGCTTGGCCTCAGAGAGCATCGACCCGTCGAGCAAGACGAGCTGCATCGGGACCGAGCCGTCGCCCGGTAGTCGCGGCGTGAGGTTGAACGTCCCCGCCGGACTTTCGATGTAGGTCGCCTCGAATGTCGGCCAGCGATCCGTCGTAACGGTCGCGGTGCCATCAGCCAGAATCGAAATACGGATCACTCGACTCGCGCCGTCTTGAACGGTTCCATTCGCGTTATAAACCGCGTAATCATAATTTCGTACCCAATGACCTACGGCGCCGTGATTGTGGTCAGCCCGGCTATAGTTGCTGTCCCGGCGATAGGCACTCGTCGTCAGAAAGCGATCGTCGACGTAAAACGTTCCGGTTGAGCGAAACCACGCGCCGGTATATAAGCGCCCTGTCGTCGTGAAGGTGTCTCCCGTGACCGTCATCGTTCCCGTGGCCGATTCTTCGGCTGTGCCGGCGCTCGTGTAGCGGGCGCACGTGAAGGCTCCGTTCGCGTCAATGGAACACGACTCGACTCGTCTGTCCGACGTGTCCCGCACCTCCCACGTGCCGACGAGTGCCGCGCGCCCCTCACTGACGCGTCCCGGAAAAGACCCACTGACGTGCCTCGGCCCACTGGGCGGCAACGACCACTCCTCGCCCGGGTTCTGCCCGCACGCCGCCGCCGCGAGCAGCGCGA
Source organism: Deltaproteobacteria bacterium (assembly GCA_016192705.1). Lineage (GTDB taxonomy): Bacteria > Myxococcota > JACPTQ01 > JACPTQ01 > JACPTQ01 > JACPTQ01. Next base: position 42,666 of record JACPTQ010000050.1, read on the forward strand.
TTAAAAGACTCATCGGTCCAGTTTCTCGTTTCATTGGCTCCCCTTTCTTAAATCCACTTCTAAGTTCATTGTCGTGGAGTTTTTCCTCGCATTTTCCGATCCCTCGGGTCATGGCATGCAGTTGGACCTTGTTCTCTCCCGGCCTCGTGCTCGGGTTGCGTCGGACGACCGGTTTGAGTCGAACAACGCCACGGAAAACTGACGACGATGCCCTGGTCCACCTATTCTCACGATTCTTAGTTTCTCGACTTCGCTGGTTATCTCCCCTGATTCATCTAAAGAGACGGATGGGGTGGTTGTTTGTTGCATTGAAAATCACCTGCCGCGATGCGGCGATTGACAACCCTGATTCCCGGATAACGGGCAACATTTGCGTGGGGCGGGCGGGGTCTGGGCTCGCTTCGGCTCGCAAAAGTTCTCGGGTCTGACATAAAGTGTGAGTCTGCACGAAATGAATCAAACATCATGAGAACGGCAATTCCACGCCCCATCGGCACCTCATCCCCTGCACAGAGGTGCGTTGCGGGCTGCGCGGCACCGCCGCGACACCAAGTTCGGTCTAGCACATCCTGCATTTGCAACTCCGAGCACACAAAGGTCTCGGGTGTTCCGTCGCCCTCGCGATTCTGTTCGCGTTGGCCCGGTGTAGACTTCGGGCTCCCATTCGGTCGCCCTCGCCATTCCCGCCACGCGCTCATGCCGCTGGCATTCGCGCAGATTGTGGCGAGAATAGCCACTGGCTTGCCAACGATTGCTCACAGAATATGCGAGCCTCTGATTGCCCAATCCCCGACCGCCCAACCAGGACCCGGCCGTTTTCCTGGAACGACGGTTAGGAGACTTGGGGGTCGATCGATCGTCAGCCGGCACCCAGCGGGTGAACTCTTCGTACCGCCCTAAAGCCCCAAAACACGTCCCCGGAAAGCGGTCCGCCCGGATTAGCGTGGGGTCGGCAGGGGCGCCGCAGAGGCGCGCATCCGCAGGGTCTGCAGCGCGATATCCGATGGGAATCTCCGAGATTTCGCACGCCACAAAACAGTGGTTCGAGCGCTCGTTCGCGTTCAGACCCGAGGACGTCGGCGCGCCGAAGCGGGCTCCTGTCGACCCTCACGCTCACGAGCAAACGAACCGCTTAACCGGGAATCACGGATTGACAACGCCGGCCGCTTTCCCGTATTCTGTCTAACTTTCTCGATCGAACAAGAATGGAGATTAACTTGAAAACAACGAAAATTCTGGCCTTTTCGCTTCTTCTGTCGTTTCCCGTGCCGGGTTTCGCAGAGCTCCAAGCTGCGGCCCAGGAGGTGACGGTCGCCGTTACGGCCGAAACTTCCGATGGAAACGGTGTCACAGCCGTGAACTTAGGCGCGCACCAGGATCTCGGGCCCGCGTACGTGTTGACGCGCGTGCAGCTCCTCAAACGTTCGGATGCGCGCGGCTTGACCGTGGCGGCCGTCGCGCTCGAGCGTCTCGCGTCGACGGATACTTCGTGGCAGGAATGGGCGTCGCGTACGGACAAAGGCCAACGAAGCACCATCACCGTCACTGAGCAGACTCGCGACCAGAGGATGGCGCGCACGTTCACGATCGCGGGTTTCGTGCCGCTCGGCGTGACCGAATCGATCGAGACGGACGCGTCGGGGCAAGAGCAACTGATAGAGCGGATGGATCTCGTCGAAGGTAGCGACAGTCTCGGGGACGACCTCGAGAGCCCGTGGCATGGCGCGGGAATCTCCACCCTAGGAAGCACCGATCCACGACAGAGCACCGCTCCCGCCGCTCCACGGTCCGAGGTGTTCTTCATGTGGCACACGAAGATCGACAACGTTGGACGGGATTGGGAGCACATCACCGTCTCCGGGGCGCGCGCCGACTGCGAGGACGAGGTGACCGACACCAACCACAACATCAGCGCGCCGCGCGATTCGGCGAGCGGCCGACCCACCGGCAAGCGCATGCACAAGCCGATAACGATCACCAAGTCGGTCGATAAGGCGATGCCGATCCTCGTTTACACGCTCACTGACAACGAGAACGTGAAGACTTGGAAGCTTGAATGCTGGCGCCCCTCGGCGGAGGAGCAGTACTATTCAATCGAGATGGTAAACGCCAACTAAAAGACTCATCGGTCCAGTTTCTCGTTTCATTGGCTCCCCTTTCTCAAACTTTTCTCACGACTCTTCGTTCCTCGCCTTCGCTGGTTATCTCCCCTTATTCACCTAAGAGACGGACGGGGTGGGTGTTTGTTGCGCAGAAAAGAACGGGCCGCCGCGATTATGGCGACACGCAGCCGCGGAGGATTCGCGTCTGACACGGGAGACTCGCGGTTTCGTCGCAGCCCCGTATCGGCGCGTAGACGATGTTGTATTTTCCTGGCGCTATTCGCGTGTCGTATGAGGAAGTTGCACGCGTGTCGAGCGTCGCGAGCGTGCCGGTCGCACCCCCGCCTCCACGAAGACTCAAGAGACCGGGACTCGCATGCTGGGCTGTGAGCGCCGCACCGTTCAGCGTGATCCGCCCCGTGAGGCGAATGGTCGGGATGTCGATGTCGAGGGCGCCGTCCGAAGTAAGCGCGACAGATGAACGCACGAGCGCGCGTTCCATGCAGGGATAAACCGACCCCGCGCATCCCGAGTAGACCGCCGAATGGCGAAACCAAGATTCGTACAAACCGGCGAAGAGTCGAACATCAAACGTCGCCGTGCGGCTGACATCGTCGACGAACGGCGCAATCGAGAAGTCGGCGCCGTCCGCGTCTATCCACGCGCGGATGTCCAGCTCTTCCGGAGCCGGTGCGCCGTTTAGCGTCACACGCCCGATCACCCGAATGGTTCGAAGGTCGATGTCGTACGAGCCGTCGCGCATGAAGGTCACGCCGCTTCGAACGACAGCGCCACTTCCGCAAGGTAAAAGGCTCCCCTCGCACGACTCAAGATTGTGGAACATGATGTCGTAGGTGCCCGGGATGAAGCGGCGGTCGAATCGATCGGTGCCATCGGAGAACTGGAAAACCGTAGGCGTCGAACCGCGCGCGTCGCGAAGCGACAGTTTTACCGAACCAGCCGGAGGCGCGGCGCCGTTCAGTGTGACGCGTCCTGTGATTCGAACCGTCGGGATGTTGATGTCGAGAGCGCCGCTCGCGGTGACGACGACGGGGCCACCGATTCGCGCGCTTTTCTGACAGGGGTAAGGGCTGCTCGCACACGTCGCCGAGCCGCGACCATAAAAGATGTCGTAGGTCCCCTTGAACACCTGAACGTCAAACGTTCCGGGGGTGTCCGCGAGGGCGGTCAATTTCGCTTTCGCGCCGTTTTGCGAGGTGAGCCCGATCTCGCTTTCGGGTGAGGCCGCGGGAAGCGCCGCGCCGTTTAGCGTGACCCGCCCCGTGAGACGAACCGTCTCGATATTGATGTCGAGCGAGCCGTCGGCCGTTACGGGGATCGCCGCGCGAACCACCCCGGATGTTTGACACGGAATGCTCTTCCCGCGGCAGGCGCTTGCGGCGATGTTCGAGGCATACCAAATGTCGAAGGTGTCGCGAAAAAGGCGAATGTCGTACGCGCTACTCGGGAGCGCTCTGAGGTTGAGATTTAGGTAAGAGCCGGAAGTTGCCACGAAGCCGAGATTTGCATCGGCGGACGCTGGCCATGCGGTGCCGTTCAGCGTGACGCGCCCCGTAAGGCGGACCGTCGAGAGATCGATGTTCACCGCGCCGTTCGTGGTGAGGCGAAGCGCGGACCGGATGCGCGCTCCCTGCTGGCACGGGTACGCCCCACCGTGCGTGCAAGCGGAGCTGGTGTCATAGATGACATCGTACGTTCCAGGGATCACGCGGACATCAAATGCGCCGCCCGCCCGTTGAACTTTTGCGAGGTCGAGGAAATGCCCAGCGATCGGCGTTTCGGTGTGGCGAAGGAAAAGTGTTGGCAATCCCGTTGTGACGGCGGGGAGCGCGGCGCCGTTCAGCGTGACGCGCCCCGTGATTCGTACCGTGGGAATATCGATGTCGAGCACGCCGCTTGCCGTGAGCGCGATGCCGCAGCGTGCTGGGTCGAGCGGGTCGGTGCCCGCGTCTATACGTGCGCCCGCGTCCCCAAGCACCCCAGCACCCGCGTCCGCAACCGTGCCCGCATCTGCAACCGCTCCCGCGTCCGTGACCGTTCCGGGAAACCTGATGCCCGAGCCCGCATCCGCACCCGCAGCCGCGCCCGCGTCGACGATTTGCTCGGGCGGCTCCTCGTACAGAACGTACTCCATCGGTGCTCCGCCGCTTCCGCACGCCGAAACCACAAACAGCCCAAGAATTGGATTTATGCGCCGCATCGCCAACTCCACCCCTTACGGGTTCTCGATGAAAATGGGTTCATCGGCCGACCAATCTCTCAATCGTCCGCCCTGGCCGTAAACGTTGGAGCCCCAGCACGCGACGAGCCCGCCATCGGCGACGGCACAAGCGTGGTTACTCCCCACCGAGACTTCGCGCACGCCTGACACGAGTCCTGTGACATCAACTGGGACAAGTGATCTTGTGGAAACACCGGCGTTCCCAAGCTGGCCGTAAGAGTCGGAGCCCCAACAGAGAAGGCCCCCTGAAACAGTGAGGGCGCACGAAGAACTCCCTCCGGCCGCTCCGCGAAGGACGCCGGACGCGAGGCCCTCCACATTAACAACCCCCGAAACGCTGCTTGTGGTGGTACCATCTCCAAGCTGGCCCGAGTCGTTGTCGCCCCAACAGCGAACGGCGCCGCCGTCGACCACCGCACAAGAGTGCCAGTCGCCGACGGCAACATCGATAACGTCTCCTGCGATTCGGTTCTCCTCGGTGGGGTTGGGGTCGGAAAATACCCCCCAAGTCCAAAGTCGTCCCGAAGAGACCATATAAACCCTGCCGTAATCCGCCGTGATTCGCGCCACCACGCTCGTGACCTGGGGAACCGGGATAGGAGTTGCGCCAGCGTCAACGGTGATGCTGGAACCCCCCCCGAGCGTTTTTCCCCAACACCGAACACCGCCCGCTGACATCGCGGCACACGAAAACTGTGTCCCCACGGCGATCTCCTTGACGCCCGCCGCAAGCCCCACGACGTCACGCGGCGTTAGGGAGTCGTTGAAGGTCCCATCTCCAAGCTCGCCCATGCGGTTTGACCCCCAGCACTTAGCGCCGCCCGAAGTTGTGACGGCACACGTGTGGCTGCAAGGACCACTTTGAGATCCGAAACGATAACAATAAGAATCGTTTGGTGCGGTCGAAACTTGGCGGATGCCTGTTGACAGGCCGACAACGTCTTGAGGGGTCGCCCTATCCAACGTTTTCCCGTCGCCGAGCTGCCCAGACTTGTTTTTCCCCCAACACTTGACGCCGCCTTGCGACGTTACCGCACACGAATAATTCGCCCCTGCGGAAATAGCCGTTGCGGTACAGCAGCCGGCGTCGCAGCGCAAATAGCCGGGCCAACAGCTTGTGGCGCAAGTTCTAGTCGCGAGATCGCACCTCGTGTTGACCCCGCACCACGTGTCGTCGCGGCATCCCGGATGGCAGCGATGCGTGTCGAGCTCGCAGATTTCACCACGCGAACATTGGTCGTCGTTCGCGCAGCCGCTCTTGCATTCGCCGGTCGCGAGATCGCAAAACGTCGCCGCAGGGCAAGGCGCGGTGCGGCAGTCGACGTCGGGCGGTGGCGATCCCGCGTCGGGCAATTCCCATCCTGCGTCAGTCCGCGTCGCGCCACCGTCGCGCACGATTCCAGCGTCGGTCCGCGCGCCCGCATCCGCGAGCGTGCCGGGAAACCGGATCCCGGCATCTGTGTCGACGAATCGATCGGGTGGTCCGCCGCCGTCCGTTTCAAAACCCCCCGGTGAACCCTGTCCGCAGGCCGCCGCGCCGGAGCCGCCCGCCGCGACGAACCAAGCCGCGAACAATCGCCGAAGCGGGTCGTTTGTTCTCGCCATTTTACATTCCCTCCCGTACCGTCGGTGCCTTGGTCATCTACCTAAGAGACGGAGCCAAGGGCGACTTGTTGCGTAAGGAATCGTAAGACCTTGCCTACTGCCCGCTCGCAACTTTCTGCGCGGCGATCCGCTCGATGAGCTTCGCCTTGTTGCGCTCGAACGCTGTACGTCGGGCCAGGGTGCGGTCAGCGATGGCGGCTTTCCACGCCGCTTTCGCCTTCTTCTTCCACGCGGTACAACGGGTGTCCCACTGCTTCTCGGCCTTTGCGTTTAGCGCCGCAAAGCGGTTATCCCGCGTGCGCTCTGAAATGTTTGCCACGCGAATCGCGGCGAACTTCGGCTCCCAGGCATCCCAATACTTATTCGAGCACGCCCGGGCGCCCTTGTTTACCGCGTTCCATTCGTTTCTTCGCTCCTTTGAAAGTTGCCCCGCGTTGGCGAGCACCGTGATGTCGCGGGGGTCAAGATTCGTAAAGGCGAAAGGCGACGGCCACGCGTCGGGCTTGCCGATTCCGTTCACGACGCCGACGATGCGGCCCCGGTAGCGCCCACCATCGATGGTCACGACCACGATGTCTTGGTCCCTTAGGGAAGTCCAAACGAGTCCCACCATTCCGGCCGCGAGTTCGGGAGGTGAACCAACACCATACTGTTTGTAAGCGTCGATAATCCATTTCAGGACCGGATCGTCCGCGGGGCCCACCGCCGTATATCTGTTGTAATTGTGCACCACCGGCCAGTAACGATGTCGGTCGAATTCATTCGTTGGCTGTGTCGTCACGACGAAGTCTTTGAGGTCCGACTCGGCGAAGGCGGCGCTGACCTTGTCGAGGTTTATGGAGTCTTCGAGCGTGTACTTGCCTGGAAAGCGCGTCATCACGGCGCGCGAACGGATTCGGTCGTGCTGCTTTTGCATTTCGAGCTGCGACCGATGTCTGGTGATCACAGCGAACTGATCGGCCAGCATTTTGAACTGGTCCGCCATCTCCGCAGTCGCACCCGCGGCTTTCGCCTTCCGCTCGAGCGCGGCGACCTGTTCCCGGTGGGCCTCGAGGTCTGAACCGTTATTGCTTTGGAACTTCCAGTGTATCGCGTGGGCCTCGTGCTTAAGCTCCGAAAAACGCTTCCAGCTCGGCTCCGGCGCCTCAGCCAGGGCATCGGCACCGCCGACCATCGATCCCATCGTCAACACGGCCATGAAATTCCAAACAAACATCGAACGACTCATGTTTCTCCTCTTTCTCTTTCATCTAAGAGACGGGTCGTCGAACGATTTGTTGCGCAAGGAAATGTCGGGGAATTGGAGTCGCGGTGGGAATGCGATTGGGGCGGTCTTCAAATCATATCAACGGCTCCGCGCGACCGACGACTGGAACCCCTTGACCCATGCGTCCAAATCTTTGTCGGCCGTCATCATTTTGCAGAACGCCTTAATCTCGTCCTTGGCCAGCGGTTTATTGTCTGGTCCCGTTTGACTCCAGAGCCGCTGCTTCGCCTTTTGACAAAATGCGTCGTCCTTTCCTTCGCAAACCTTCTTCTCGATTTTCGGGCAGTCGTCGCCGCTGCAACCGGCCACAAACGCCAGTGCCAGTAGGCTCAGTCCAATTCGAATACCTTTCATCTACTGTACCTCCATTTCATGTTGATACCCATATTCTACGGAAACCCGAGAAACGCATTCAGCCTTACTTGCAGGAGCAGACCTGGTATTCCGGCCGGAATAGGTCCACGTGGACAACGCCGTACTTTCCGCCCTTGTAAACCTGCACCGCAAGAAAACGCTTGAGGCGGCAGAAAGACTCTCCCGGGTGTTGCAGAAGCGCCGCTCCGGCCGTGTCGCGCTTAACCGGTATCCTGAAGTCATTGACCGCGACGTTCCAGCTCTTCCTGATGACGACCCTTTTCACATTGGCGTCGCGAAACGTCGCCTTCACGTCGGCGACCACCGTCTTAGGGGCCGCAGCAAATCCCTTGGGAAGCCGTGACACCCGCTCGGCCTTTGGAAACTCGGCCGCGAATGCTTTGGCGGCCTCTAGGATCGGGGCAAATCTTTCGATGGGAACCGGGGAGTCCGCGAAGGCGCCGAGCTCGGTGTAGCGTGCGCTCAGCTTATCACTGAGCGTCGCCGTATCGAACAGCGCGCTGCTCTCCGAGGTAATCGTCCCGTCGGTCGCGAGTGCTTCCTGAAAACCCTTGATCGCTTTGACTCTCTCAGCGACGAAGAGTTCGAGATCGTGGTCGAGCACGGCCTTGGCGATCGTCTTCCGCTTCGCTGCGAGCTCGCAGGCCGGGTGGTTAAGCGCGTCATCTTTGCAAAGACGCTCGACGTCCCCGAGGTCGTGAAGCGCCCTCACGATTTTCTTGATCTCACGTTCCTGGCGCGGAGTGCCGTAACGATTCTCAGTACCAGTGTTGAGGTCCTCGACGAGGCTGATGGCCACGCGGTGTTTGCGCTTCATCGCGCGAGCTTGTTTGTCGTGAGCGGCGCCGCGCTGCACCTTGGCACGGTGCGCGGCAAGCTGTCTCTTCGCGTCATCGAAGCGCTTAGCCAGCTTCGAGACGTCATAGTCAGGGTCGAGTTTCTGGATCTTCTTGATCGCCGCGTCCATGTTGTCGACGTTGTATTTGGCTTGGTCCCAATCGGCGTCACCGACCCTTTTGTCGAATGCCTTGGCGTTGAAATCGAAGACGTTTTCCTTAATGGCGACAATTTGGTCATCGCGCTCGCCAGCGACTGCGTCGGTCAGGCCGAGTGGTCCCTCGGCCGCCATCGCCAACAACACGACACCAAACGTCATTCTTAATCCCTTCATTTCTTAATCCTCCTTCTACCCATGAGACGGAGCCGCGAGCGGTTTGTTGCGCGGACGAGAATGTCCCGATTAGTTGCAGCCGGTGGGCGGAGCCAGGCTATTTGGATTACAAACCGACGTGCTCACGTTCCCAAGCGGGCAGCACTTGTGAAAAGATAGGCTTGCCCGAGAACACGTCGACCAGCTCTCGCATGGGAGCCGGCACGTGCCCGCGGTGTCGCCGGAGCGGGATACGCAGATGAGTTTGTCGCCCGTGCAGTAGGTTGTGTCGCGACAAACGTCTCCGGGCGCTGCCGAGGGAGTGCCGCCCCCGCCGACCCCCGCATCGACAGTTCCCGTTCCGCCACCGGTGCCGCCACCCGTCGTACACAGGCCGTTGCTGGTCGGTTTCGCCGTGCATTCGCCGGGTGCAATCGGTCCGCAAGTCTCGTACGCCGCCTGATCCGCACACGCGTAATAGGAACCGTCGATGCAGCAAAACAGAGTCCCCGATGTCGATCCGCCCCCGCCCGTTCTCGTTCCGCCCCCGCCCTGCGGTGGCTGTCCTGTCCCGGACCCTTTGACACCCGTGTCAGCCCCGGTGCCGGGATTATCGTTATTCGAACCACCGCATGCGAGAACGCCAGCGCACAACAACATAGCAATTCTGTATAGCAATTCTGTGTTTCATCGTTCTTATCCTCATTTGTCTTTTTCCTTTTCTAGAAACCCTCAGACCATCTTTCCTCTCCGAACTTCAGAGATTCATTTCACCGCGCCGCGATCGCCTGCTCGAACTTCTTTTGAACGTCGGCGCATTTCTGCAAATTCGCCTGCGAATACACCTCGGACAGGCAGTCGACCTGCTCGACCGGAAGCGTCTTGCAAAGCGACATCGTTGGTCCCTTTATCGTCTCGAGGAGCCCGCGCATCTCTTTCGGGGCACTCGCCAACTCCTTCTCCCAAACGTCGTTACACTTCTTTTCCGTCGGGCTCTTGCTGCAACCGATGGTGGCCACGAGCCCCATCGCGAGCACCGCTGAAGAAATCATGCGACCCATCTTCGTCCCACTCTTGTTTCGCCTGCGTTTCTCGTTACACATCGTTATCCTCCTTTTGCCCATGAGACGGAGCCGCGAGCGGTTTGTTGCGCAAAACAAAGTTCGCCCCCAGAATCGACAGGGGAGGGTGCGCGCGCGTGTCGGATTGTCTTTCGGACGAAGTCGTCGCTTTGATGCTCGACGGGCGATTGTCCGACGCGGCACGTGCGGACGCCGAGCGCCATCTCACGCATTGTGCGAGCTGCCGTGGCCTCATCGCGGGCGCGGCGCGCGTTACAGAGGACGACGTTTCACAAAACGATGCGGCCGCGGGCGCCGACCCTTCGCTGCCACTTCCGCGTGGGGCGATTGTCGGGCGATACGTCTGCCTCAACCCCATCGCTGCGGGCGGGATGGGCGTCCTTTACGCAGCGTACGACCCCGAGCTCGATCGCAAGGTTGCCGTCAAACTGCTTCGAACCGATTTTAATCGCTCCGATACGGCGCCGCTCATGACGCGCATGCTTCGCGAAGCAAAGGCGATGGCGCGCCTTTCGCACCCTAACGTTGTCGCGGTGCACGATGTCGGGACCGTTCGGGACGAGGTTTTCATCGCGATGGAGTTCGTCGCGGGATCGACGCTGTCGGATTGGCTTTCGGCGAAACCACGCCCGTGGCGCGAGATTCTCGACGCTTTCATCGACGCCGGACGGGGACTCGCCGCAGCGCACGAGGTCGGCATCGTCCACCGTGATTTCAAGCCCGACAACGTGCTCGTGGGGTACGACGGCCGTGTTCGCGTCACCGACTTTGGGCTTGCGCATTCGCTCGACGCGAACGCTTCGCGCGTGGAAACGACTGTTGTATCAGGCGCTCCGAGCACCCTGGCGACCGACGTTTCTGGAACAGGTCTTCTCATCGGTACGCCAAAGTTCATGGCGCCCGAGCAGATGGAACAAGGCTCCGTCGATGCGCGAACCGATGTTTTTAGTTTTTGTGTTTCGCTCTTCGAGGCGCTTTATGGCGAACCGCCGTATGGTGGCGAATCGCTCGAAGCGATTCAATCGGCGATTCGAATGGGCCAAATTCGCGAGGGAGCGCCGGGGCGCGCTGTACCGACATGGCTTCGGCGCGCACTCGTGCGCGGGCTATCTGCCGATCCGGCGCGGCGCTTCTCATCGATGACGGCGCTTCTCGACGCGTTCGACTGGCAAGGCCGAATGGAGCGCCGACGTATCGGGATTGGAGTTGGTGCCCTCGCGTTGGCGATTTCTGGCCTCATCGCGTTTTGGCCGAAAATGTCGGAAACGAAAATCTGTCAGGGCGCGGCTGAAAAAATTGAGAGCGTTTGGGGCGCCAAGCGGGCCGAGGCGGCGCGGCATGCGTTTGTCGCGACGGCGCTTCCGTTTGCGGAGGATTTTTGGCGGCGAACGGAAAGCGCGCTCGACGCCTATACCAAAGCCTGGGCCGACATGCGCACCGAAGCCTGCGTGGCGACGCGCGTTCGGCGTGAACAGTCGGAGTCGCTCCTCGACCTTCGCATCGCTTGCCTCGACGCGCGCCTTCGCGACTTCGACGCTCTTGTCGAAATCTTTTCGCGCGCCGACGCCAAGGTCGTCGAGAAGTCGATCGAAGTGGCGCGTTCGATCGCCGATTTGCGCGTGTGCGCCGATACCGAAACCTTGAAGCGCGGCCGCCCCATTCTGTTACCGGGTCTGCGCGCAAAGATTGATGCGTTCGACACGACGATGGCACCGATTCGCGCGCTCCTGAAGCTTGGGAAATTCCGGGAGGCACTTCCCCGCGCCACAGCTGCAATTCCGGAGGCGACGGCCCTTCGACATGCGCCGACATTGGCGAAGGCGTATCAGTTGCTCGGCGAGGCTCATTATGCGGGAGACGCGGCGAAGGAAGCCGTGCGCGCTTTTCAGGAGGCACTCTGGGCGGCCGAATCCGCTGGCGACGAACGACAGAAGATCAGCGCGGCCATCTTCCTCGTTTACGTGACGGGATATGGGCAACGAAACCCTGATCGCGCTGAGGAATGGGCGCGGTTCGCGTCGGCGGTCCTCGCGCGCATCGGACGAAACGACGAGGTCGAGGCGTGGCTCGTCGGTGCGCGGGCGGCGGTCCACGATTTGAGGGGACGCTATGCGGAGCTTTTGCGAGATCGGGAACGCGCGGTTGCGCTCTTCGAGCGCGCGGTGTCGCGAAACGACCTGCGAACGGCCGAAGCGATCGACGCGCTCGGGTACGCGCTCCGAAGAGCGGGGCGATCTGCCGAGGCAGCGCGTCACCACGAAGAGGCCGCCGGTATCTATGAGCGGCTGTTGCACCCCGATCACCCGGCCGTTGGTCGCGCCCTCTACAATTTGGGATTTGCGCTCGCGAAGAATGGTTACGCGCGCCAGGCGCTCGCAAGTTTCGAGCGCGCGCTCGAGATATCGAGGAAGATTCAGGGGTCTGACCGGGGCGAGGGTGCGTGGCGAATTGCGGGGACTGCGCACGCTCGGACGCTTCTTGGCGAGTTCGAAAAAGCGGAGGCGCTGTCCACGCGGGCGCTCGCACTCGCGGAAGAGTCGTACGGGCGCGATCATGCGCGCGTCGCGTGGTTTCACATGGTTCATGCGGCGGCGCTTCGTGAGCGAGGCGCATTCGCGCGGGCGCTTGGGCATCTCGATCACGCGCTGCGCATGCAGGAGCCGGTCTTTGGCCGAGACCACCCGGGTATCGCCTGGACGCTGACTGAAATCGCAATTCTTCATCGCGAAATGGGCGATCCGCGAAAGGCGCTCGTGACCTTAGAGCGGGCGCTCGCGATTGCGGAGAAGCGTGTTGGCGCTGAGTCGCTCACGGCCGCCGACGTACTCGCGGAAATGAGCGCGACGCATGTTTCAATGCGACGCCTCGACGAGGCTGAGGCGAACGCCCAAAGGGCGATCACGATTCGCGCGCGCCTGCTCGACGCCGATCACCCCGATCTCAGCCGCGCCTTCGTTCATCTCGCGCGCGCACGGCTTGCGAAAGGCGATCGGCGTGGTGCGCTCACACATCTTTCGCGAGCGCTCGCCTCCGAGGAGAAGCGGCTCGGGCGCAGCCACCCTGTTGCCGTGGCGACGCGAAACGAAATTCAGCGCGTGGAGGTGGCTCTTCGAGGAGCGGGGGCGCGATAATGGGCCGGTTTTCAATTACAATCACTCCGGGGATTTCGACTTGGGCAAACCGCTGACCACCCTATTCCTTTCGCACATTCCGAATGCGTGCGACGCGACCGGTTTCACGCGCCTAGAACCTGTCCTTGCGCGGATTGTTGCCGAGGCGCGACGCGCGTGGCCTGACGTCTCGCTTGACGCCGCTGTGTTTGTCGCGCACCTGGCGTCGCAGTGCCCGCGTGACGCGGAAATCCCCGCGCACCTTCAGAGCATCGCTGCAGCCGACCTCTACCTCGCGTGTGCGTGCGCCAATGGTGACGTCGCCGCGCACCGTGCGTTCGATCGCGCGTACCTTTCGCGGTTGCCGACTCTCGTCAGACGACTCAACCTGTCCAAAACGTTGCTCGACGACGTCACCCAAACGCTTCGTGAAAAGCTCCTTCTTGCGCGCGATGGGACGCCGCCAAAGATCGCTGGGTTTTCGGGGCGAGGCTCGCTCCTCGCGTGGCTGCGCGTTGCTGCGGTTCGTGCCGCCATCGACGAATGCCGCGCGCGTCCCGGCCTTGACCCGGCGCTGGTCGAGTCGGTCGACGAGACGGCGATCGCGGGAACAGACCCGGAGTTGGGCTTTGTGCGGAAACGATACGGAGCGGAATTTCAGGCCGCGTTTCGTGACGCGATTAACGCCTTGACGAGTCGTCAACAAACGATCCTGCGGCTCTATTTTCTCGAGAGCCTCACGGTTGAGAACCTTGGCCGAATGTACAATGTCGACAAGTCAACGGTCTCGCGCTGGTTACACAGCACACGCGAAGAGCTGCTGGCGACGACCAAGGTGCGATTGCAAGAGCGGCTCCGGCTCTCGAATGCAGAAGTGGGCAGTCTCGTTCGCGTGTTGAAAAGCCGGCTCGATCTCAGCATCGCGTCGGCGTTGAAGCCGTCATAGGTCGCCCTCATCCCCGGTTAACGCAGTGGCGCCCAACCAACATGAGGGTCGGGACGGGAGGCGCTTCGGCTTGCGAACGTCCTCGCGTCTGACTCGAAACGATTTCTTCGCAAGAACAAGAACGGCCAATCCATCGGGAATCCTATGCCCAACGCGCACCTCAGACGCTGCGGACGCAAGCCTTCGCGCTCCTCCCATCCCGCCCTTTAATTGCCTCCACGAAGCGTTTCCCGGAATTTCGCACATCGGTTGGGTGCCCCGATTCAGTTTGGCATGTTCACCCGCTCGCTCGCGCGCCTCACATGGCCGTGCTGCGCTAGATTTCGCACCCGGACGAGTTCTCCTTTCTGTCGTGATTCTTGCTGGACTCGTTAACTGGGGATTGGTGATAGGTCGCGACGCGCTTCCCCCTATGCGAATCGCCCATTCGCGCTAGAATGCTTGCGCATGACTTCCTCCTCTCTCCGGTCTCCGTTTCTCCGTGCCTCTGTGGTTTCTCTTTTCTTCGCCCTTCTCCTCTCCTCGTGCGCCGACAAACCCACCGCCGAAAACGTTCGTCGCTGGGCGTCGCGCAAGGAGCGCGCAAAACTCGTCGCCGCGCTCAAACACGCCGAGGCCCCCGCGGACGTGCGGTGCGACGCCGCCCTTGCACTTGTTGTGGGTGGCGATACGGCGCAGGTGATCGGCGCCGCAGCCGACGCGCGGGTGTCCAAAGATTTGCTCATTTGCCTGCCTCTGGTTTTGAAGGGAGCAGAAGTCGATAAACACACGCACGCCGTGGCCGTGTTGTCTGGAATTGTCGAGAAGGTCGATCCGGCGGCGCGTGAAGCGCTCGCGGGGACCGTCGGGAAATGGATGATGGACGACTTCCTCCGGCGGTTTCAAAAGGATCTGGTGCTGAAATTGGGCGTTGGCGCGATTGAGCCGATGGTTGCCGCGCAGAAGTCGGGGGCCTTTAAGGCGCTCACGCGACGGGAACGTGACGCGGAAAAGGGGCGCGCGATGCGGAACCTCGCGCTCGTCGTTGGACCTCTCGCGAAGGCGGCGACGCGTGCGAAAGTCGCCGCCGGCATTGTCGCCGACTTCCCGAAGAATGCGCCGCTCCCGCAACCGGCCATCGATGGGCTCGCGGAACTCAAGGCCGAGGGGGCCGCGGAGCTCGCAAAGCTCCTCGTCGACGCGAAGGCCGACCTTGCGATGCGCCGCGAGATCCCGAGCGCCCTCGCGTTCAAAGGCGATTCGACGGCGATTCCGAAAATCATGCCGGTCTTACGCGACTCAAACGAAGACATTTACGTCCGTGGCAACATCCTTCTCTATATGAACGAAGTTTGCTCCAAGGCGACGTGTGGCGCGCTCGCGGATTCGATCTATCCATTCCTCAAAGATGAATATCCATCGATGGCGTCCGCGAATCTTCTCCTCAAGATCGTTGGCGTCCCGGCGCTCGAGCGCGTCCTCAAAAACATTGCCCCCGCGCAGGCGCTCTCGGGTGGCGAAGTGAACAAACTTGTCGACGAAAGGATCGTTCCACTCGGCGAGAAGGCGCTGCCCGCATTGACGAAGGCGCTCCGCGGACGCAACTGGATCGGTAAGGTGTTCGCCATTCGCGCCTTGGCGAAGATGGGTGGCACGGGTGAAGTGGGCGTGCTCATGAAGCTGCGCGGCGACAAGTTTCGCGCGGAGCATTGGAAAGACGAAACGACCCTCGGTGCTGAAGCGACGCGCGCGGTTAAAGCGATCCAGGAGCGACGCGCGCGGTGACGGGGGCGCGGCCGCGTATCTTGGTCGTCGACGACGAGCCCCATATGGGGCGCTCGCTTCAGCTCTTGCTGAGCGAAGAGCGTGGGTACGAAGTCGAAGTCGCGGGGAGCGGCGACGAGGCGGTCGCGCGCTTGTCGCGCGGATACGACGTAGTTGTGAGCGACATCACGATGCCGGGAATGGATGGGCTCGCGCTCCTTCGCGGGGTGAAAGACGTATCGCCAGAAACCGAAGTCGTGTTGATGACAGCGTACTCAACCGTCAAATCGGCGATCGACGCGATTCGCGCGGGCGCTTTTGAATATCTGATCAAGCCGTTTGACAACGATCAGTTCGTCGTCGTCGTTGAGAACGCGCTCAAGGTGGCACGGCTCGCCCGCGAGAACCGCGACCTCAAGTCGCGTCTGGGCGAGCGTCCGCGTGGCGAATCGCTGATCGGCGGGAGCGCGGCGATGGCGCGTGTGCGTTATTTGGTTGATCGCGCGGCCGAGAGCGATGCGACGGTTCTTATCACGGGCGAGAGCGGCACCGGGAAGGAGATCATCGCGCGCGCGATTCACGGGCATGGGCCGCGGCGAAAGGGGCCGTTCGTCGCTCTCAATTGCACGGCGCTTCCAGAAACGCTGCTCGAAACGGAGCTGTTTGGGTACGAGCGCGGAGCGTTTACGGGCGCGGCGAAAACGAAGCCGGGAAAGTTCGAGCTTGCGTCGGACGGAACGCTGTTTTTCGACGAAGTCGGCGATATGGAGCCAGCGCTGCAAACGAAGCTCCTGCGCGTGCTCGAAACGCGATCGTTTGAAAGAGTGGGCGGCGTCGAGGTGGTTAAAGTCGATGTGCGCTTCATCGCCGCGACAAATCGTCCGCTCGAAAAGGCGATCGCGGACGGCGCGTTTCGCGAAGACCTTTACTATCGACTGAACGTTATCTCGATCCATGCGCCGACGCTTCGCGAGCGGCGTGAGGACATTCCGATGCTCATCGATCACATCGTCGCGAAGCGGAACCTCGAAGCCGGAGACCGAGAGCCGGTGTCGCTCAGTGACGGCGCGCGGGCGCGTCTTCTTGCGTACGATTATCCAGGGAACGTGCGCGAGCTCGAGAATCTGATTGAGCGGGCGACGGTTCTTGCGAAGGGACCGAGGGTCGAGGCGGATGACTTGCCGGCGCTGGGTGGCCGCGGCGCCGGTGTGGCGATCGAGCAGGTCGTGACGGTGCTCGATGGCGCGTGGGGTGTGCTTCAGGGCGCGACGAAAGATCTGGAGCGGCAGTTGATTGCGCGTGCGCTACGCGAGTGGGCTGGGGCGCCAAACGAGGTCATCGCGGAGCGACTTGGGACGAGTCGGCGGATTCTCGAGCTTCGGATGCAGGAGTTCGGCTTTCGGAAAGATGAGCGGAAGTGACCCGCGTTACGGCAGGATGCGGGCGCGGGCGCGCAGATCGGGCGGGAGGCCGAGCCCGAGGCGCGTTGCGGTTACCGAGTTGACAAAAAGTTCACCGGGCGGCGGAACTTCGCGCGCCGTGACGGTGCCCTGCGCAACGATGTCGTTCGCGAGCCCCGCGACGGCGACACCGATTCCGACGTAGTCGGGCGAAAGCGCAACGAGCGCCCCGCCTTTTACGAAGGCCTTCGAGTACGCGAGAATGGGGAGCTTCGCCTCGAAGCTTTTGGTGAGAAGGTATTCGAACGACTCCTGCGTCACGACAACCAGATCGGCGATAAGCCAGACGGCGTCGACCTTTGCGAGCAGGGCGGAAAGCGCCTGCGGGACGTCTTCACGCTTTTTGACCTCGCGTGCGACGAGCGCGAGCCCATGCGCGAGTGCGCCCTTTTGACCCTCGCGAATGGTTGCGTTGCTCGAGCGATGGTGGACGACGCCGATTCGCTTCACGCGTGGCGCGAGCTTCTTGAGGTGGGCAAACTGATCGCCGGGTGAGATGACGTGCGCGACGCCAGCGACGTTAGGCCCTTGGATGCCGATGCGTTTCGGATTTACGACGAGCGAATAGACCATCGCCACTTCGGGCATCGTTTGGCGCGCCGCGATGGCAGCCTTGGCGCCAATCGCCACGATGACGTCGGGCGGCGAGTCCTTCATTGACTCGAGGATGCGACGCCCCTTGCCTTCGTCGCCACCCAAGTCGTGTTCCTCAACAGCTCCGCGAAACCCCTTGCGAAACCCAGACAGCGCCTGACTGTAAAGTGAAATCGCGCTCGACTTTAAGACGACAACGCGCCCCGCGCCGCGTGCAGCCGTCGGCACCGCGAGAAACACGGCCATCGCCCAGAATGAGATGGCAAAGCCGCGCATCGAATACGCTTTCAACACCTACATTGTAGCTGGGAAGGCGCTCGTGCGGCAATGATTGGCCGCTTGACGCGACGACGCCGATCCCCGGTTAAGCGGCCAAGACCAGCGTGGGGCGGTCGGGCTTGGGCTCGCTCCGGCTCGCAGAAGTCCTCGGGGCTGACATGAAATGTTAGTCTGCACAGAATGAATCAAACATCATGAGAACGGCAATCCCGCGCCCCATCGGCACCTCATCCCCTGCGCAAAGGTGCGCTGCGGGCTCCGTTCCGTCGCCCTCGCGATTCTGTTCGCGTCGGCACGCCACAGGCCTGCCGACCATCGCTCACAGAATATGCGAGCCTCCGCTTGCCCAATCCCCGCCCGCCCATTCAGAACCCGGCCGTTTTCCTGGAAGGGCGGTTCAAAGACTTGGGGGTCAATCGCACGTCTTAAATCAGACCCGAGGACGTCGGCGCGCCGAAGCGGGCTACTGTCGACCCTCACGCTCGAGAGCGAACGAACCGCTTAACCGGGGATGAAGGACGCGACGACGCCGATTTGCCTCGACCTGCTCGTTCCCTTAACCTGTTGACGAGGCGAAAAAAAACCGCGTGAGACCGTTCCGTCACTGCCGCACGGCCGCTACATTGGCCTGCTTGTTTTCTGCACCGATTGTTGAAGTTGCGTGCGACAAAGCCGCCGAGTCGGGTCGCATCGATCTCGAGCTCAGTCTTCCGCTCGGAATGTGGACGGATCTCAGGGGCCGACTCGGACGGGTCGAAGTCTGGCTCGACGAGGCGGGGCTCGTGAGCCCATTTGCCGACACGACGGCGGAAGTTGTGGGCGTCATCAACGGCGTATCGGTTAGAGCCCAAATCGAGGATATCGACGGTGACGGGAAAAACGAAATTCGGATTGCGTTTCAGTCGAGCCCCTTCGTCGACGATGTGAAGGCGATCTTGCCAATAACGGCGAATCGATCGTATGCGGCTGGAACGTTTTTGTTTCGAGCGGCGCTCTACGAAAAAGACACGGGCGTCTTGCTGATGACCGCTAAGGCGACTTTTGATGAGAACGGTTATGCGATTCAGTTCTTAGGGCAACGGTTGGTCAGATTGATTTTCGTGTGCGAGCCGCTGCTCAACTGTCCGGAGACGTCAGCCGGCGTCGGGGATGCCGGACCCTCGTTGTCGTATGTTGAGCTAACCCTCGCGCTTCCTGTTGCACCCGACACAACGATCTCACCGTCGGTGCAAGCGAAACTTGGCCCGATCGAACTGTCGATCGACGGCGTCGATGGCGGAAAGATATCTGGGGTGATGCCCTGGGGGTCAGACGGCGAGACATCCGGTACGCATACGCCCGATGCGGTTTCGTTTCGACGCGTGGTGACGAACATCGATGGCGATCCCGAAAACGAAGTTTTTTATAAGGTCGACGGTAATCCATTCGCCACGTCGAATCAGTGGAGGTTCGATCTCCCGGGAACCGTGGTCGCCGCGCCGCTAACCATTCGCGCATCTCTCTACTCCAACGACGGCGGTGTTTTGGTCTCGTCGGCATCGGTGTCGACCGATACGCTCGGGCGGCCGATTCAATTTGGCACCGCCGATGCGGCGGTCAACATCACGTTCACCTGCGCTTCGACGGAGGTTTGCACCGGCGCTGACGGAGGCGTAAGCGACGCGGGGCAATAAAGGTGTCGACGGGGTTCGTCTCCGCAAGTTGGCTAATCGCTCGGAAAATTGGCGGAGGCGCATGGGAATCGAACCCACCAAGCGCGGCTGTTACACCTGCCTCACCGGTTTTGAAGACCGGGCGGGCCACCAGGCCCAACGCACCTCCGAGAGCTGTCGTATCATCACGCGCCGTTGGCGTCACGGCCGGCGTCGGCGACGTTCATTGAACCCGCGGGGCACCGCTCTTTCCGCGCGCCCTATTTTGTTTTCTTCTTTACAGCGGGCTGCTTCACTTTGGGCCACTTCAGTTTGGGCTGGTTCACTTTTTCTTTCGGCGTCTTCTGGTCTTTCGGCCAAACAAAACCCCAAAGAGGCATGATGTCGAGATGGACATGGTCCTTGTATGGCCCCGGACCGTGAATCCACTGGAAGTGGATCTTTCGCGCGCCAGCTTCGGCGTTGATCGTTTTCGCCACCTCAAAGTCGTTGTAAAGCGCTCGCCACCGCACCCGCGGGTTGGATACCGCTTCCGCGGCCAGCATCGCCCGGAAAAAACTGAGCAACCGGTCCCGCGCGAAGAAGCAAAATTTATTCTCATCGGGGCATTTCGATTGGATCCAGATGTCCGTTGAATATTCACTCCACGAGTGTGACTTGTACTGCGTCATCGAGAATCCCCAGGACTCTCCCGCGAGCTTCTGTTTCACGATTTTAAAAAACGGGATGAGTTCAAACCCGAATTGTCCGCTCCCTTTCCATTCTTTTGGAAGCTTGACGGATAGCGCTTTTCTCAACTCGCTGGGCTCAGCCATGCTCTGAGCCCCGTATTTCGTGTACTCCTTGTCGGTGTCGAACTTCACCTTTGCCTCGGCGCTAATTCGAAACCACTCCTTGTAATCGGCGACGTACGGCGCGATCGACCGCTGGAGTGCCTCCCAGTACGGCTTCACCTTCGGACAAAATGCGGCGATGAGATCAACCGGCTTCTCTTCAAGGGCCTTCAGTTTTTTTTCGGCCGCGGCAAGGTCCCGCTCCGCGCGTGGGAGCGCCGCTTCGGCAATTTCGAGGTTCTTTTGAGCCCGCTTCTTAAGCTTTTCGTCGGGGGCCTCGGCGAGCTTTGCTTTAGCAAGTGCCGCTTCGGCTTTGGCAAGCGCCGCTTCGGCACGCTCGAGGTTCTTTTGAGCGAGCTTCTGCAGCTCGTCGGTTGGCGCGGCGGCAAGCGTCGCCTTGGCATCTTCGATCTCCGCCTTCAGTTTAGGGTCGAGCACTCCGGCGAGCTTCGCCTTGGCCGTTTCGATCGCCGCCTTGGCCTTTTCGACTCGCTTTCGCTGTTGGTCGCGCCATCGCTGTTTGCTTTCGATCGGATCTTCTATCTCGTCAGCCCACCGCTCCTTGCTGATCGGCGCGCGGAGGCCCCTGAGCGCCTCTTTGGTGACGAGGCTCAAGCTGTGCGAATGGCGCCCAGCGATATCGGCGAACTGGGCTTTCAGCTCGGCAAGTTCAGTCTCAGCCTTCGCACCTTCAATGCCGGCCGCACGACTGTCCGCGATCGGCTGAAGCACGGTCGCGACGTACGACGGATCGGCCGCGAGCACGCCTTCCCATCCCCATTGCCTAAAACCTTGGATGGTCGGGACCTTTGGGCAGCCGGCCGGCATTTCGGGCACCGTCCATCCCTCAGGAATCTTCGGTGGTGCCTTTACGGGTTTCTCCTCTTTCCCACGCTTACCGGGCTTGGGATTCTTCCCGGTTTCCGCTTGAGTCGTGCCCGGCGCCATCGTGAGCGACATTGAAACGAGAGAAGCGATTGCGAACAGTGATTTCATCATTTCTCCTTCTCTTACTTCGTTACTTCGCAAACATCTTAACCGCGGCCTGCATCGGCCCAACGAACCCCTTGGTGTTCTTGTCCGCGGCGAACGCACCGATGAGGCGGTTCACGAGCCCCATGAGACGCGCCTTGATCTTGTCGCCCTGGTTCGCCATCAACTCTTTAATGATGGCGACGAGGTCGACCGGTTTCTTAAGGAGGGCCGTAATCTCACCCACAATGATATTCATGAGCTCCGCGACAACCCCCTTCGGCATGCGCGCGACGAGTTCCGTTTTAAGGAAGCCGTCGAGCGCCGGCGCGATTTTCGGCAACGTGATGTTGAGCACCGGCTCCGCGCCTTGACTCACAGCCTTCTTGATCGCGTCAACCATCGCGACCGGGTCCGCGAGGATTTCGACGGTTCCGTCGATGAGTCCAAGCACAAGTTTCTGCGCGCCCGCGTGCCCAATCTGCTTTTCGACCCGCTTCTTCGCAAGCGAGAAGAGCCACCCGAGAACACTGCGCATGACCTCTTTCCCGCTGTCCCCCGCGTGCTTTTTCCAAGCCGTCGCATCGGACATCATCGCGCTCCCGAATCGTTCGAGTCCTCCGATCGCGGACAGCACAAAATCGGCGAGTTCCGGTGCCGCCCCGGCCTTCTTGAGCGCCTCGGCGAGCTTCGCCTTGACGAACGTCATGAACACCGGGATGAGCCCCTTCGCTTTCTCCGCGGCCTGTGTGAGCGTCTCTTTGAGAATGGCGACGACTTCAGCGGGGCGCTTAATGAGGTCCGCGACCTTCGCGGTGACCGTCGAAATCGAACCAACGGCGAGCGCGCGCAAGTCCTTGTCGGGAATCGCCGCTTCGAGAAGTGACGCGACGACGGGTCGCGCTTCATCGGCCAGCATCGCAAAAAACGCCCCAGGAGAAAACGCGGCAACTTTTGCCCGCGCCGATTCGCTCGTCAGGAGATCCGCGACCGCGTCAAACGCCTTGCCGATGAGCCCCGAGAACTTGGCGCCCGTGGCTGAGCGGCTCACTTCGCCCTGAATGAAACTCTTGAGAGCGTCGATCCCCGCGCGTGCAAGCGCGGTTTCCGGCTTTGCGATGAAGGCCGCTCGTTTTGCGCTGTCGCCGAGCAGCCCCGCAACGGAGCGGACCGTTGTCTCAATGAAAGCGCGAAGCGTACCCGGTATCTTTGAGGCCTTCGCGATCGCGGCCAACACGAAGTTTTCGACGGCCGGAACGAACGACGAAAGGAGGGCCGCGACGCCATCCTTCGCGATCGCTTGCCAGCGCGCGGGATCCGCGACGAGTTCAAGCCCCGTGCGCACAACGCCCGTAAGGAGCGTCGACACCGCGGGGTCCAAACGATCGCGGACGGCGGCGAGGAGGACGCGACCCAAGTGCTCGGCGGCCGAGGCGATGAGCGCTCCGACTTTTGCGGCGGCGCCCGAAAAACCATTCGGTTGTGAAAAAAGTTCTTCGAGCCCGCGAATTCCCGAAGCCACGAGTTCACGCAACTCGGGCGACGGCATGACCGACTGCACGAGGCTCGTCGCGAAGCGGCTCGCCGTGCTTGCAATCTTTTTCCAAAGCGCCGCGGCATTTGCCTTGAGTGCGCCGGCGCCACCGCCATCCACGAGTTCGCGGACGATCGACACGACGCCCGTCGCAACATCTCGGAGCGCCGCGTTCTCGATGCGAACGAGAAGCGGGAGCAGCTTTTGGTCGATCGCCTCGACCGCCTTTTGAAGAAGCTGTTTGGCCGTCGCCGCCGGGTTTGCGAGTGCGCTTTCAATCGCCGAGAAGGCCGCCGCCACCGCCGACGTGTCGACACCGGTCACGGTCGAAACGAGCGATTGCAAAAGCGGCTTCGCGTACGCGACGAGTGCTTTCCCGATCGCGTCGACGTTCATCGACCCGAGCTTCGCGAGCGCTGCCGCATCGCCAAGCCCCTTCTGGATCGTTTCAAGCACCGTTCGCACCGCGCTTTGCGCTGACGACGGAATCGCCTGAACGATGAGTTTAACGAGCGTCGGCCCGACCACGCGGACCGCGCGCGCGACGTAATCGGTCGCCGACCCCTTTGCGAGTCCAGCAACCCCGTCGCTGCTCCCCAAGACCTGCTGCAGGTCGGTCACGAGTGCGCCGACGAGTTCCTTCGCAACGTCAGGGAGCGCGGCGCTTAGCTTATCTTTGAGATACGGGAGTATGAGCGCGGCGCCCTTTTGGAGCGCGGCCAACGCCTGCGACCCCTTGAGCCTCGCAAGCTGCGTCGGATCCGCGAGGAGATCGAAGACGCCTTCGACGAGCCCGCCGATGAACGGCTTTAGCCCCGCGTCGATCGACAGCGAGGCGACCGCGTTCTTGACGAGTTCGCGCAAGGCCTTGGCGAGCGCGCCCGCGAGGTCGCGCAGAACGGCGCCCGGAACAAGCGTGACCGCCTCGGCGTTCTTGAGGAGCGAGAGGAGGGAGTTGCCCACCGATCGCAAGAGCGCTAGGCCGCTGTCTGCCGACCCCGTCGCGCCGACGACCGCGTCGAGAAGCGCCGAGAGAGCTTCCCCGACCATCTTGAGGACCGACGCGACGCCACCTTTCGCGAGCGCGCCGAATCCACCCGGCGCCTGGAGCGCGTTCCCAATGCCCTTAAAGAAACCCTCGATGACCGAGGCCGGAACCTGGCTCCCCGCGACGCGCGCGATTTGCCGCGAAACGAACGACGACAACGACGAAATAACGTCGCCGAGCATCGCCGTGCCCTTTTCCGAAAAGAGTTTTTGCAGCCCCGCGAAAAACTTCTCGCCGTTTCGGATCGGTCCGTTCTCATCGAAAAGCGCCCTCACGGCGAGCTCGACAAGCGACTCGAGTCCCGTCCCCTCGACGAGCGCCCTAAGCCGCGCCGCTGCGTACGGCCCCGCGAGGTCGGCGATCTTCGCGACGATGCCCGCGGTTCCCTTCGCCTTAATCGCCTCGAAGTACGCCACCGGGTCTTTGAGCATTTCGATGATCTCGTCGATCGCATCGGCAATGAGTCCTCGCTCGGGCGCAACCGACTTGTGCGCGAGCGCCTTATCGAGCAGCTCCTTCACATACGACCCGACCGTCTCGCCAAGCCCCGCGAGCAGTCGCCCCGGCGACTTCGCGATCGAATCGACATCTTGCAGCGCCTCAACAATCCCCGCGTGCGCGTGGAGCAGCATCTTCTTAAGGCCCGCGTCGGGGATCATCCCGAGCAAGTATTCGCCGATCGGCGCCGCCGTGTTGACGATCGACGCGACGACATTCTTTGGCACCATCGGCTTTTCGAGGAGCGCGATCGCCACGTCGCCCGCGCGCCCCAAAACGCTCCCGACCATCTTTTGCTCCGCGACCGGCAGCCTAAGCGCCTTCATGATCTGTGGAACGATTGCGGTTGCCAACCCCGCGACACCCCCGGCGATGCTCTGCATGAGGTTGTTGTTCATCCCAGCGGCTGTCGTCTTGAGAAAACCGGTTATTTCGCCCAACATCTCTTGGGCAAAACCCAAGAACGTTGCGAAATACTTCTTGTTCTTCTGCGACTTCGGACTCTTGCCGGTCATCTTCGCCTTGAGCGAATCGAATACTTCCTCGAGAACATCTTTGACCATTTTCTCCGCGATCGCCATGAGCTGGTCGGTGACGATATTCAAAACGTAGTCAACGACGAGATCCAGGCCAAAGCCAAGTAACGCGGAAAGAACGCCACCCACGAATGGGACCGACCCGACAGCGCCGGTAACGGCTTTTATCGGGATGTTAAGCGCCATCTTGATAACGCCGCTGAGTTTCCCCACAAGCTTGGTCAGCGTCGGCGCGATGGCCAGCCACACCTCGTCCGTGACGATCGGCGCGAGCGCGTTGACGACGATCTCCGGGTTATCCTCGACGAGTCTCACGTCGACGAGGTTTTCAGCCGCGGCCTTATCGACCTTCTCCCCGCGCGCGGACGCCATCGCGATCCCGACCGCCTTGTCTGTCGCCTCCTTGATCTTTTCAGTTATTTTGAGGGCCTTCTCGATGGAGGCCTTCATCCTCTCCTTCTTTTCCGGCGTCCCCATGTTTCCCATCACGTTGATCGCCGTTCCGGCGACCACCTTGACGACGTCGAAAATCATCTTCATAAGCGCTTGCCCGTCTTCGCCATGCTCTTTTACTTTCGCGTCGATCTGCCCTTTGAGGTCCCCCGTCGCGAAGATGAGCTCCGGAATCAGCCAGCCCATCAGCTTCTTGACGCCGAAGTGTGTGATCCCCATAACAACGGCGTTCGGGATGAGAATCGCGGAAATCGCGGCCGCGGCGGGCTTGTGGATGTGATCGTCGATCGCCTTAATGTTGGTGACAGGCGGCGAGAATGCGGCGAGAAGACCTTCGACGGCGCCCATGGTCGTCTTGAAGAACGTGCCCAGCTGCTTCCCGAGTTCCTTGGCCGACAGCTCCTTCAGGTCAAGAACGCCCGTGAAGCTCGTGACGAACGTCCGAATGTTCGCCTCGAGCCTGCAGAAGAACGCATCGCGCTTCTTCGCGTCGGCGAACATCATTATCATTTTGATCGTGTGTTCCATGAGGCAAGGCACCCCGCCCGACAATGCGCACCCGACCGCCTTGAAAATCTCGCCGGCTTGCTTCCCCCACTTGCTCTCGTCCATCTTGCGTACGTAGTGGAACCCCTTGTCCTTCTGACACGAAACGCCAATATCGGTCGTAAATTCGGGGCAACGAGCTTCGCATCGCGTGACGACGGTTTTGAATCCCGACGGGCACAAGGAGTAGAAGAAAGCCTCCCCCTTCTTATGCTCGCACGGCATCCCGTGTTTTGGGTTGCTGTTGTACTCTTTCTCCGTCATCCCCCACTTTTTGAACGTCTCAGCATTACATTTTGCCCTATCTCTATTTGTCCGGTCGTAGCCCTGCGGCTTGTAACAGTGGAGGCCGGAATCTTCAAAACCTGGCGGACACGGTTTGGTGCACAGGTGGCCGAGTGTCTTCGACACCTTGAAGCCTGGCTTGCAAGGTTCGTAGCAAAACGCGCCATACTGCACGAAGCCCGCCTTGCAGTTGCCGACCCACTGCTCCTTCAGCTCCTTCTCCGCGAGCTCCTTCTCCGTCGGGCACTTTGAACCCTCTGGCGCCGTTGAGGTCTCCTGCCCCTTGGGCGCCGTGTCGTGCGCCCTCCTTCCGCCCTTCGCCTTAGCCGCATCAGCGTCGGCCTTCGCCTTCTCCGCAGCTTTTTTCATCGCCGCGAGCGCAGCCTTTTTCGTCTCTTCGGCCTTGGCTTTCGCCACGGCAGCCGCCTTTTTCGCAGCCTCCGCGTCGGCCTTCTTGTCCGCGAGCGCCGCGCCCCCAGACACGGCGGAGATGACGAACAAAGCGAAAATGGATCTGAAGAGTTTTGTGTACAACATCGATTCCCCTTTTCTCAAACCACTGTCAAACGGCGCAGCGCCCTTATATACAACAAAAGCCGCCAAACTAATCCGCGATCTTATTGTTGCGGAACTTTCCCGAATACGGATTCACCGTGTACTCGAAGTGCCACGGCTCCTGACAATAATTCCACCACCCCGTGGCGAACATGATCTCGTGGAGCGCGCGGAGGCGACTGTCCTTCTTGACCCGATGCGCCGTCGCCTCGCACGAAATCGCTTTGCCCGCGAACGTCACCTGAATCCGCTCCTGGTCTCTCGTCTTATGCCCCTTCTTACCGAAGTTCTTATTCTTCACCGTCAGATAAATGTCGATCGCGACGCCGTCTGAGTGAATATTCGGTCCCGGACACGACAGCGTTTTGCCGTCGCACGGCGGGCTCTCGCCGAGATGGTTGCACGTGAGCTGCGTTTGGCAATAGAGCGACCGGTACGCATAGCCAACATAGAGGCCGTAATCCGCGGGATTCCCCTTTTTGTCTTTGTACGCCCGCGCACCAACGACCGCCTTAACAAGCCCCGGGATCACGCCCGCACGAACCTTTGCCGATTCCCCGCTGTCGCCTTTTTTGAACGAGATTCCACACGACTCGAGCGTCTCACCGGTACACGGTTTCGACGGATGCCGAAGGAGCGCGTCGCGAAGCACGGTCTCGACGTCGACGAGGTCGGTTGGCTCACCCGACTTTTTCGCGTACTCCTTAAAGACGTCGTTCCTGACGACGCCCTTCTGCGTCTTCTGGCACTCGACCTTCGCAGCCCCAGCCACCGGGCGCACGCAAAACTTGTTGCACGCGTTCCCGTGGCACCAGCTCACGTGTCGCTCACTCCCCGCGTTCGGCTTCGGCGCATCGCCGATCGCGAGCAGCGGCCCCGCAAGAAATGCAATAAATGTTATTCCTACGATTGAATACGACATTTCCCTCCCTTTCTCGACATGATTAGACGGAGGTGAACGCGGTTTTATTCATCCTGAGCGGTCGATTTCTATCGAGAGTCGTGGTTTTTTGAAGGGGGGGGATTAGTTCAGGAATGCCGTAAAAGCTGAAACGTTTTTATTAGAATTCGTCGCCGTCAAGTGGTGCGCCGGGCCCGCCTCGTCCTCGCCCGGGTCCCGTCCCTCCGCCTTGTGGGCCGCCGCCCGCAGGGCCGCCGCCCGGTCCGCCGTGGTGCCCGCGTCCTTTGAATGAGCGGTGCATCATATGACGCATCTGCTTCTTGAATTTCGCCATCAGCAGAACGAGCTTCGCCTGCTGGAGCGGCGTCAGGATCTTTCGCGCATCGGCGATCTGCGCGAGCTGAATATCCGGCATCTTCTGCCGAAGCGCGACCAGCTTGTCGACCGCCGCGGAAATCTTCGCGTCGTCTGGCTTACTCTCGTTCACGATGGCACGCAGCGTCTTCATCTCCCGTCGGACCTCTTCAAACATCTTGTCGCGTTCGACGTCGTGCTTCTTGAACACGGACGACAACTTTAGCGTCGTCGCCTCGTCAAGATTTAGCGCCGACTGAATCTCGATGAGGCGCATCATCCGCATCTTTTCGAGTGCCCGCTTCTGAAACGGTCGCCCCGCGCGGCCTTGCCCAGGCTGTGGCCCCGGCCCCGGCCCGTCCTCCGGCATCTCCGCAAATGCGGCGCCGCTCATCGACAGTGCGGCCCCCAACACCCATACCACTCCAGTTGCTACTTTCACGGTCGTTCTCCTTCCTCCGGCTCACCCGGATTTTGTTTTCTTCGCCGCGTCGAGCGCGCTCTCAAACCCGCGCGCGGCATCGTCACTCATCTCCGAAATCTCGTCGGCGATCTCGTCGCTCATCGCATCGTCCCCCCGTCCGTCGAGAAACGCGATCTCCTCGCGCGAAAAAACTTCCGCGAGAACGACGTCGGCGAAGCTCTCGCTGTCAGCGACTGTTTCGGGCAACGACGTCGTTTCAAGGTCCACACTCAAACTGAACTCGTCGTCGTCGCTTCGTGCGAGCGGGGCGCTCGTCTCGTTGACGGGTGTGGCATCGCGCGCATCGTCGAGCGGACGCGTGATGAGGAATGCGACGAGAGCCGCAGCCGCCGCGAGGGCCGGAATCGCCCATCGCATGTGCGAACGGCGATGCGAAATCGGCGCCCGGTTTCTCGCCGCGACAACTTTTGCGAGAACAGCCGCATCGAAATTGTCGCTGACTTTGATTTGCGACGAATCGGCCGCCCATCGTCGAAGGACCTCCCGATCGGCGTCGGTTTCGTTTTCGAAGTCGTCACGCTTCATTTGATTCCCCCGTGAGTGCGCGACGAAGCGCGGCGACTGCATAATGAAAGTTCACCTTGACCGCGTTCGTCGTTGACCGCGTGAGACGCGCGATTTCGTCGAACTTCAAATCGCCATCGACGCGCAATGTGGCGACGATGCGCTGAGTCTCGGGCAGCTTGGCGATGGCTGCACGCAGTGCCGCACTCTGTTGTTGGGCATCGAGCGATTCTCCAGCGTCCATTGGACGAGTCGGTTGTTCGAGGGCGTCGAGGGGCCGCGCGCGTCGGCGAACGTCCGAAAGCGCGAGCCGCACCGCGACCGTAAAGAGCCAGCCGCGCAGAGTTCCCTCGCCGCGAAACGACTCGGCCGCCGTGAAGAGTTTTACGAACGCCTCCTGCGCAATCTCCTCCGCGAGATCGTCGTCGTAACCGACGAGGCGCGCGACAACGCGCTTCACGCGCACGCGGTATCTCGACATGAGCTCGGCAAAGCAACGCTCGTCACCTCCCAAAAACCCGGCGAGAAGGTCCTCGTCGGTTCTTGCGTCTCCTTCCCCCGCGCTGTGGGGGAGTGTCTTTGAAATCACATCGTTAAGACGCGCGAACGTCGGGGATGGTTAAAACCGTGGTGCGGCGCACATTTACAGGTGCGTGGGGTCGGTGTAGGTTCTGCGGTCATGGATTTCGAGCTGTCGTCCGACGAAGCGCTCATCCAAAAGACGGCGCGAGATTTTGCGGCCGCGCGCATTCTACCCGTTGCATCGGCGAACGAGCGTGCGGGGCGATTTCCCGAGGAGATTTTTCGCGAGCTTGCGCGACTTGGGCTCATGGCCGTCACGACGCCCGCAGCGCTGGGGGGAGCGGGGGCGACGACGGTTGCGTACTCCGTGGCAATGACCGAGGTCGCGCGGGCGTGTGCGTCGACGGCGGTCGGTATGGCCGTGAACAACATGGTTTGCGAAATCGTGACGCGCTTTGGGACGGACGCGCAGTGTTCGCGGGTTGTGCCGCCGCTGACTGGAGGTGAAGGTGTCGGCGCATTCGCGCTTACGGAGCCGCATTGCGGTTCGGATGCGCAGGCGCTGCGGGCGACGGCGCGCGCGGTCGGTGACACCTGGGTTTTGAACGGCACAAAGACGTTCATCACGAACGGCGGCTACGCGCTCTTCGTTGTCGCGTGGGCGAAGACGCTCGCTGGGATTTCGACGTTCATCGTGCCGCGCGGTGCGCCGGGACTTCGCGTGGGGCGCGAAGAAGACAAGTGTGGCATTCGCGCGTCGAATACGGTCGAGCTGCATTTTGAAGACTGCGTGGTGCCGCGCGAAGCGCTGCTCGGGGACGACGGGAAAGGATTTCGCGTGGCGATGAGCGCGCTCGATGGCGGGCGGATCGGCGTCGCGTCGCAGTCGCTCGGCATCGGACTCGCGGCGACCGATGCGGCCGCGAAGTACGCGAAAGAGCGCACGGCGTTTGGTCGTCCCATTGCGGATTTCCAGGCGATCGCTTTCATGCTCGCCGATTCGACGACCGAACTCGAAGCGTCGCGGCTTCTCACGCTTCGCGCAGCGCGGGCAAAAGACAGCGGGCAACCGTTCTCGCGGGCGGCGGCGATGGCGAAAGTTTTCACGACCGAGGCGGCGACGCGTGCGTGCCATCGCGCGGTGCAAGTGCACGGCGGATATGGGTACATTCGCGAATTTCCGGTTGAGCGGTATTTGCGCGATGTGCGCGTGACGAGCCTTTACGAGGGGACGAGCGAAATCCAGCGGCTCGTTATTGCGCGCGATCTTTTGCGGAGTGGGGTGTAATGGCGTCGAAGGAAAAGGGCGAAGTCAAAAGGGCGGAGCGGTTCTCGACGATTTCGGACGTCGAAGTTCCGGCGTGCGTCGGGCCGGGCGACGCGGCGATCGAGTACGCGCGCGACCTCGGCAACCCCGGCGAATTCCCGTTCACGCGTGGCGTACACGAAAGCATGTACCGCGGGCGACGTTGGACGATGCGGCAGTTCGCGGGGTTTGGAACGCCCGAAGACACGAACAAGCGGTTTCATTTTTTGCTGGAGCATGGGCAGACGGGGCTCTCGGTCGCGTTCCATTTCCCGACGCTCATGGGGTACGACAGCGACGACGCGCGCAGCGAGGGCGAAGTCGGCATGTGCGGCGTTGCGGTCGATACGCTTCGCGACATGGAGGTGATGTTTCGCGGAATTCCGCTCGACAAAGTGTCGACGTCGATGACGATCAACGCGCCGGCGACGGTGCTGTTGTCGATGTATATGGCGGTTGGCGAAAAGCAGGGCGTGCGCGCGGAGCAGCTTTCCGGGACGACGCAAACCGACATCTTGAAAGAGTACATCGCGCAAAAGACGTGGATCTTTCCGCCGCGGCCGTCGATGCGGCTCGTCTGCGATCTCATCGAGTTTGCGACGGAGCGCGTGCCGCTTTGGAACACGGTGTCGGTCAGCGGGTATCACATCCGTGAGGCGGGGGCGACGGCGGCGCAGGAGCTGGCGTTTACGTTGCGCGATGGCATCGAATATGTGCAAGCGTGCGTTGACCGCGGGATGGACGTCGATCGGTTTGCGCCGCGGCTCTCGTTTTTTTTCGATGTGCACAACGATTTTTTCGAGGAGATCGCGAAGTTTCGCGCGGCGCGGCGGATTTGGGCGCGCGTGATGCGCGAGCGGTTCAAGGCGAAAAACCCGCGGAGCTGGATGCTGCGAACGCACGCGCAGACGGCGGGCGTGTCGCTCACGGCGCAGCAGCCGCTGAACAACGTCGCGCGCGTGGCGTTGCAAGCGCTTGCGGCGGTTTTGGGTGGGACGCAGTCGCTTCACACGAATTCGCTCGATGAGACGTACGCGCTGCCGACGGAAGAGTCGGTGCGGACGGCGCTTCGAACGCAGCAGATCATTGCGGACGAGAGTGGTGTTGCGAACACGGTCGACCCGCTGGGCGGAAGTTACTTTGTCGAGTGGATGACGAACAAGCTTGAAGACGAGGCGATGACGTACATTCGGCGCATCGATGAGATGGGCGGAATGCTTGTCGCGGTTGAGGATGGTTATCCGCAACGCGAGATTCAGGAGTCGGCGGTCAGGTATCAGCGACAGGTCGAGGCGAATGAGAAGGTGATTGTTGGGGTCAACAAATACGTGGGAGCCGATTCGCCGATCCCGATGTTGCGCATCGACGAGAACGTGGCCGAGCGGCAGGCGGCGGCGACGCGGAACGTTCGCGCGTCGCGCGATAACGCGGCGGTTTTGCGCGCGCTCGACGATTTGAAACGAAAAGCGGCGACGAGCGAAAACCTCATGCCGACGATCTTCGAGGCGGTGAAAGCGTATGCGTCACTTGGCGAAATCGTCGCCGCGCTCAAGACGGTCTTTGGTGAACATCGCGACCCTGGGTATTTTTAACAGGCTGCGGAAAAAGTCGGCTCACAGCCGACGCGCGACTTGCTTCGCGCGCGCGCGCACGGCCTTGTCTTTGTCGGACGACGCGAGCCGCTCGACCGCCGCCTTCGCGGATTTCCCATGGACTCCCGCGATCGCATCGAGCGCCGCGAGACGCACCGTTGCGACCTCGTCGGTCAGCGCCTCAACGAAGTGAACGAGCGCTTCGCCCTTCGCGATCTTCGCCAGCGACGCAAGCGCCGCGCTTCGCACGCCCGCGGCCTGATCCTTGAGCAGCGTCACCAGCGTCGGATTTACGCGCGCGTCCTTCGCCGTTGCAAGTGCCCGAATCGCGTGCTCACGGCACTCCGCGTCTTCGTCGTAAACGAGATCGATGAGGACCTGCACGAACTCCTTCTCAGGGCTCTTGATGTGGCGCGCGATCGCGCGAAGAATCTGCCGCCGCAACGATACATTTCCAATCTTCGCGAGCTTTGAGAGTGGCGCGACGACACCCTCATCCCCAGCCGCGACGAGCGCGCCCGCGGCCGCCGCACGCACCGTGTCGTCTTCGTCCTCCATGAACTGAAGCAGCTGCGCCTTCACGTCGTCGCCACGCTTCTTGCCGAGCCCTTCCGCCGCGAGCTTGCGCACCTTCGCGTCCTTATCTCTCGCCGCCGCAAACATCGCATCTTGCGACTCCTTGCCCGACGCTTTCGACAGCGTCTCGAGCGCCTGATGCCGCACCTCCGCGTCCGCATCCTGCTGCAGCGCCGCGAGCGCCGGCAAACTTTCCGCCGACAGTCGGCCTTCGCTTGTTCCGAGTGTGTGCGCAACCATTCGCCGCACCCCCGCGTCTGGGTCTTTCAAAAGGACGAGAAGATCCTTCGTCGGCTGTTTCGCGAGCAGCCGCTCGAGCACTTTCGGCGCCTCCGTATTTTCGCTGTCCTTCGCCGCCTTCGCGAGCGCCGGAATCGAACTCGCCCGCGACAAAAGCCCAATCGCCCGCGCCGCCGCCTTCTTAACGCCGACATCCGCGTGTGAGAGCGCCGCCTCGAGGGCCTCGCGCGCGCGATCGTCGCCGAGTGTCCCGAGCCGCTCCGCCGCTGCCCGCGCCCTTTCGGCATCGGCCTTCTGCAGCCGATGAATCCACCCCAAAATCGCGTGCGATTTTCCACCCGCGCGAATGAGTCCCTCGGCCGCCGCTTCCCGCACCTCCGCCTCGGTGTCGCTCGTCATCACGCCGTTCAACGCGTCGCGCACGGAATCGTCGACGCTCGCGATGAGCGCCTCGACCGTCGCCTTCCGAATCTTTGGCTCGCTGTCCTTCAACAACGGAAGAAGATGCGGCCGCGCCTCCGGGAACGGGTTCGCCTTGAGTGACTCAATGGCTTTCGCCTTTCGCTCGACCTGCGTGCTCGACAAAAAATATTTTAGCCCCGTCACCTTCGCGCTCGTGTCGGGCATCGCGGCCATCACCGTTGCGACTTCGAACCGCACGCCGTCGTCCTCGTCTTTCTCAAGCGATTCCGTTAGAGCTTGCGATGCGCGCGCGGATGGAAAAAAGGCGAGCGTTTCAACCGCGGCGAGTCGCACGTCACGCTCTTTCGCCCGAAGCGCCATCGTCAAATCGTCGAGCGCCGTCGCGAGTTTCACTTCACGGAGCGCCCGCACCGCGGCGATTCGCTTCGCGACTTCGGGGGCCTTGAGAAGCGATGTCACAACCACCGTGATCTTGGCGTCGCTCCGCGCGATCCGCGCTTTAAGCGCCGGCACGCCGATGTGTTCGCCGTCCGACATTCGCACGACCGCCTCGAGAAATCGATACGGCGGCAATGCTTGCCAGAGCGGCAACACGAGCGCATACGCCGCCACGACGACGTTGTCGCGCGTGAGCGGCTTGCCTTGCGACCCGAACATCTTGACACCCTTCGCGCCAAGCTCGGTCAACGTGTAAATGACTTCGGCGAGCATCAAGTCGAGCTTTCCCGCCTTGTCGGGGTCGGGCACAATCGCGAAAACACCAGTTTTTTCGTACGCCGCGCGCTCTTCCGGCGTGTCGACGAGCTTCGCTTGGCCGTAATTTTGCCCCTTGTCGGCCTTGAGCGATTCGAACAGAGCGAGTCCCCACGCGAACTCGACGTCTTCTCCCGTCAAACTGACAATGCGCGGCACGAGAACTTCACGCACAGCGCCGCCCGAACCGATGATGCGGTCGTAACTATAGAGGATGAAGTCTTTCTTGATTTGGTCAGCATGCGCTCCCGTTGCCGTCGTTGCGACGACCGCCGCCGTAAGCGCTATGCGAATTGTATGCAGCCCGAACATAAAAGCCTCCGATCCGCGGACCATAAGATAAGAACCAGCCTCACGGCAAGTCAAAATCCCGTGGTTGTTGAAAACGGCTGTTCACTTGAAAACTGCGGACCCGTCTGGGAATCTATTATGGGGGTTTGTTATGAAGCGCCGCGCGGGCCAATTTTCGCTGTCGACCATCATCGGGATAGGGCTATGCGCTGCGTGCAGCGCCTCGACGCCGGGCGCGGGGACCGTCGAATCGTCGGTTGACGCGGGAGTGGATGCGGGTGCGGGCGCCGATGCGGGTGCGGATGCGGGTGCCGACGCGGATGCGGGTGCGGACGCTGGTGCCGATGCCGGCGCGGGTGCGGGTGCCGACGCGGGATACGATGGCGGATACGACGGTGGCTTCGATGGTGGCGACGACGGCGGCCGCGAATGGCGCGAATGCGACGGCTCGACGCTCATCGAAACTTACGACGGCGGCAACGTCAGCGGGCCGCGTTTGGCCGCGAGCTCAAACGGCGATGTCCTCGTCGTTTGGGAAAAAGTGACCGATGGACGCACCGACATCTGGGCGAACCGGTTCGCTTACGCGTCGCAATCGTGGGGCGTCGCGCAGCCGATCGAATCGTTCAACGCGGGTGGTGCCTCGGAGCCCGAAATCGCCATCGACCCGTTTGGCCGCGGAGTTGCCATCTGGTCGCAAAGTACCGGCACAATCATGCGAGTTGCCGCGAATCGTTTCGACCCAACGACAGGTTGGGGTGACGCCGGCCTCATCAACTATGACGGCGGTCATGGGCAAGGGCCCAAGGTTGTGCTCGATTCGATGGGGAACGGCGTTGCAGTTTGGATCCAGCCCCTGAACGCTGATTTGACGCTCGCCTCGCGTTCGCGCCTCTGGAGCGCGCGTTTCCTCGCTGCGGGCGGTTGGCAGCTTCCGACGCTTGGGGAAAGTACCGACGCTGGAATCGTTGGGTTCCCGACCCTGGCTGGAAACCCGAGCGGGACGGTGGTCGCGGTGTGGGCTCACCGCATCGAGGCGGATGAATTCGTTTGGGCGAATCGATTCACGCCGGTATTGGGATGGGCGGACGCGGGGCCGATCGAAGACCACGACGCTGGAAAAGACTCGCAAGCCGTCGCGGTCGACAGCGCGGGCAACGCGATTGTTCTTTGGGCGGAGTACAGCCCGTTCTTTCGGATTTGGTCGAGCCGGTCGGTTGACGCGGGACCGTGGTCGGCGCCCCTGTTCGTAAGCCAATCGACGGGCGGCGCGCTGGGACCGAGCGTCGGGGTTGACGACGCCGGGAACGCGCTTGCGGTTTGGTACGCCGTTGATGGCGGGATCAATTTTCGTGTTTTTGGCAGCGCGTTTATCGCCGACGGCGGTTACTGGCGAACTCCGATCATGCTGAACGATGTTGAGGCTGGCTATTCGAGCGACCCGCAAATCGCGGTGTATCCAGACGGGATGGGGATTGTTGTTTGGGAGCAGGATGAAACGCCGAACGTCTACCTTTGGTCTCAAATGTTCAACATCGATATGGTGACGCTGGGAAGTCCGATGCCGGTTCCACGCGTCGCGCCGCCCGACAGCCCTGGGAGCATGATCGACCCGCGAATTGCGATCAGCGGCGCGGGAATGCCAACCATCGTTTGGGAGCACTGGCCGGCGTCCGGACCGTACTACATCGGAACGAACGTCTGTTATTGACCGCGCGGCTCGGAAACAGGAATTCAACGCCGCTTCTGGTATGCTCAGGGCGGGCTCGATGGAACTCGGAGCGGGGAAATACCAAGTTATCGCGCCGATCTCGACGGGGGGAATGGCCGAAGTGTTCGTCGCGCAGGCGATCGGCATTCAAGGGTTCGTCAAGCGCGTCGCGATAAAACGTGTTCTCCCGCACCTCGCGAAGGAGCGCGAATTCGTCCGCATGTTTCTCGACGAGGCGCGCGTTGCGGTTGAGCTCACGCACGCGAACATTGTCCAAGTGCTCGACCTCGGCGTCTCCGACGACAACTATTTTATTGTCATGGAGTACATCGATGGGCGCGACCTCGGCCACGTCCTTAAGCGCGCGCGCCAGCTCGACACATCGCCATCAATTCCGCTCGCCATCTACATTTTCACGGAGGTCTTAAAGGGGCTCGAGCACGCCCACTCGAAGCGCGATGCCGAGGGGCGTTCGCTCGGCGTTGTTCATCGCGACGTGAGCCCCGCGAACATTCTCCTCTCGTGGCCGGGCGAGGTGAAGATCGCCGACTTTGGGATTGCGAAGGCGGCGCTGCAGATTCAGCTCACCGACCCGGGCGCGCTCAAAGGGAAGTACAGCTATATGTCGCCCGAACAGGCGCGCGGTGAGCCGGTCGATCCACGGAGCGATGTTTTTGCCGCGGGGATCGTGCTCTGGGAGATGATCGCCGGGCAGCGCCTTTTCAAATCGGAAAACAACTTCGAAACGCTCGAACGTGTTAAGGCGATGCCAGCGCCGAAGCTTCACAGCGTGCGCAGCGACGTCCCACCCGAGCTCTCGGCGATTATTGGGCGCGCGCTCGAGAAAGTGCCGGACAATCGGTATTCACGCGCGGGTGATATGGGCGACGAGCTCGCGGAGTTTTTGTACGCGAAGGGGTGGAAAGTCACGGCGTCGGACCTTTCGGCTTATCTCGCGTTCTTGTTTCCGGCAAGCGAGCGCGAGGAGTTGGCGCAGCATCGCCAGCGGTTGGTGTCCGCGCAGCCACCCGCGGGTTCGCAGCCCCCGAAGAGCGGCCAAGGCCTCGCGTCGGGACATCCGCACGTCGAGCTTCCCGCGGCGCAGCGAGGGGCGCAAATCGCGCGAGGTCCAACGATCGAGCACCGAGCGCCGCCGAAATCGCAGGTGCCGATGGTTCCGGTCGTTACGAGCTCGGGTGTCGTTCTGCGTCCGCAGCGCGCGTTCGACTCGCCCGCTGACGAATCGGAGCCCATCCGCGGTGGTCCACCGGGCGCGCCCGAAAAAAAGCCAGACCAGCCGTTTGAGTCGGTTTCGTCCGACTCGCTTCCCGGGGCGTCGATTGGTTTTCCAGCCATAACCCCGGCGACACCGTTGCCCGCTGTCCCGGCTTGGACCGCGCCCCCCGCGACCGTGCCGAACATCGCCGCGTCAAATCCTTCCGCACAGGCCCTCGAGCTCGACCTTCGCTCGTTTAAGCGCACCAAGGCGACGCGTCGCGGAGCGACGGCCCAGTCGTACGCGATCGACTATCGCGCGGGTGGCCCGCCGGTCGAGCCGGCCGGCCGTTTGTCGAACCCGTTTGCGCTCACGGGGCCATTTGGCTTCCTCATAAAGATCGCGGTGATTGGTGGTCTTATTTTCGGCGGGTATCGATTGGCGCAGTACCTTTCCGATCAGGGGATCGTCGGTACCGTGCCCGGCGAATCGCGGCTCATCGTGTTGTCGAATCCTCCCGGGGCTCAGATTTTTTTGAACAACGAGCAGATCGGCGTAACGCCATTCGACGGCAAGAACCCGGTCAGGCAGGAGAAGGTCTTTATTCGCATCGTAAAGGACGGCTTCACGGGGTGGGAGGATTACGTTACGACACAGAGCCGAAACAACATCAAGGTTGACGTGAAGCTGATGTCGGTCGAGCCCGCAAATCGCGACAGAGGTAAGTAGCGCGTTATTTGAGCGTCTCGAGGTATTTAAGGCCGGTCACCGCGGCGTCGGGTTGCTCAACCAAACTGCCGTGGCCGCCGTCAAAGCCTCGGTAAATTGGCTGGACCGTGGCGCCATACGTCATGAGCCAGCTTCGCGCGTTGTCCATCTCCCAGCACATCGCCCAGCCGTGGTCGTCGTCTGCATCACCGCAGTACATCCAGAATTTAACGCCCGCATAGGCCGATGTCTCATTGCGATCTTTGATGCCAGCGAGCGTCGGGTAAAGCGGCTCGACGCCGCCGTCGGGGGGCGGCCAAGCGCCGGAGTTCGCGATGACGCCGGTGAAGAGGCGACGCCCGCCGTCAGCGTCGAGGTACGAGACCGGGTACGACATGGCGCTGCCGCGCGAAAACCCGAGGAGCGAAATCTGCGCCGGGGCGAGGTTGCAGTAAGCGTTGACCTCGTCGAACGCTTGCGTGATGTGGCGGTAGATGGTGACGTCGTCGTCGTACGAGCCGCCATCCTGCGCTTGATAGTAACTAACACCAATGAATCCCCACGAGCGTGGCTCGAGGTATCTTTGCCACCCGTTCCACTCGGCTTCGGGATAGCCGCTTGTTCCGTGAAGCGCGACGAGCACGCGCCGTGTTGGCGCTCCCGCCCATGAGGCAGGAAACCACATCGCGTAGTAGCTTCCTTCGACAGCGCGAAGTCCGCCGCCCGCGTCAAGGAGCGAGGCCCGTTGGTTTGCGCCCTGCCCAGGTGGCACCGAGATTCCCGCGCCCGATTGCGCCGCGACCCACGGGTAACAAGTCGCCGCGATCGTTCCCGCGTCCCAAGCGACAACGCCCGCGTCGACGCCCGCACCCGCGTCCGCACCGGTACCATCCGTCGGTCTTGGCGTGGTCGCACACGGCGCACCGAAGAGCGGCAACAGCAAGAAGAAAACGACTCTTGAATTCATCGGCATATTATCGGCGCGCGCGTCGCCTGAATCAAACGATCACAAACGCATCTTTTGATTGAACGAAGCGACAAACTGAAACAGTGTCTCATCTAAAAAACGTGGGAATCGGTCCTCGGCGCGGATGGCGCGACGCTTGCTCAAGCCCCTCCGCGAGGTGACACGGTGTCACCCATAAGAACGAAGGTTAAAGGTTTCGTTCATGAGGAGGTCAGGAAGATGTTTTCGAATTGTGTTTTAATTTCGCGTACGCTTTTGGCCACGGTGGCGCTCGCTTCGGCGTGCGGCCTTCAGGGAACGCAGGGCGAACCGCAGTCGACGAATTTTGCGCTGTCACCGACTTCGTGTCCGGTGACGACGGAGATTCAGGATCTCATGTGGGATGTCGAGCGCGATGGGTCGCGTCTCGTGAAGTCGTTCAAGATCACGCGCACTGAAATCGACCGGCATTGCAGCGCGGTTGCGGCAGGCAGTCTCGCGGACAAGCTCGCGACGATCGATTTGACGCCGGGAACGTACTTGAGTCTTGTGAGTGCGCTCGATCGAAGTGGCGTCGTGGTGAACGACCTCGATGCGGCGTCGAGTACGTTTACGATTCAGCGCGGGCAAACGACGAGCGTTTCGGCGACGATCAAAGCGGCGACGGGAACGGCGAAGGCGAACGGAAGCTGGACGATCGATAACGCCAGTTTCGAGGATGATACGGCGATTGGAAGCGGGTGCTGCTGCCCGGCGATGTGCAAGGGCGAATCGGTGGTCGGATGCAAGCGCGCGACGAACAACGGCATTTGCACCGGCTGGACCGATCCCTGCGGCTGCTGACGTCCAATCTCGCCAATATCAGAAGCCAAGAGAATGAGAAACCACAGAGTCACAGAGGTAGAGAGATCAGAGGAGGAGTTTTCCCAAAGAGAAAGTGCCTCTCTTCCGAGCTCTAAGACTCAGCCTCTCTGTGGTTTCTCTTCTCTTCGCCTTCGAAAGGGCTTGCGGATGAATCTCGATCTCGGCACAATGCGCCGTTCTAACGAGGAAGAAAACGCGATGGCGCACATTGTCGTCAAAGAGCCGGGCCGCGTCACGACGGCCGTTCCGGTGCACGAGGGGTTTCGCGTCGGGCGTCACGAGGGGAACGACCTTGTCCTGCGCGATCGCCACGTCTCGCGTGACCATGCACAGTTTGGGCGCGTCGCGACCGGTGCAGAAGCGTTGCGCATCGTCGACCTTGAATCAACGCACGGGGTGTTCGTGAACGGTGAACGCATCGAGGTCGCGCGTGACCTGGGCGACGGCGATCGGATCGAAATCGGCAGCACCGTGATTGAGTTTTATGCGGCCGACGAGCCGCCGGTTGAAGTGGTTCAGGCGCCGGCGGAAACGGTGGCGCTCGAGACGGGCGGACAAGTTCTTCAGCCGTTTGACGACGCTGCGTTCGCCGAGCACGACGAGAGCAATGATGCGGTGCACCGCGCGAAGACGGCAGTCGACCTCGATCGGCGCGATGCGGTTTTGGCTAAGCGCCTCCGTGTTTTTTATGAAGTGAGCCGCGCGATTGGAAACCTCGGCGACTCCGAGAAGCTGCTGTCGGAGATGCTCGGCGCCATTCTGGAGGTGCTCGAGTGCGACCGCGGGGTGGTTGGGCTCGTCGACAATGGTCAAGGCGAGCTTCGCACGGGACCGCGCCGCATCGTGCGGGTGCGCGGGGCGAAAGGCGCGGCGGCCGACGAAGAGATCGTCGTGAGTCGGTCGCTCCTGGAAGCGATGGTCGTTCGACGCGAGGCGCTCATCGTGCCCGATCTGTCGAAGCGGCAAACGCCCCACACGATGGTGCAGTTCAATATTCTATCGGCCATGGGTGCGCCGCTGCAGACGAAAAATCGGCTGTACGGGTTTGTGTACGTCGACACGCGCGGACGCAAGGACCATTTCACGCGCGACGATCTCGATTTTTTGACGGCGCTTTCGTACCTGACCGCGGCGGCACTCGAGAGCGCTGAGGAGTATCAACGCGTCAGTGCGGCGGTCGAGGCGCTCCGCGACGTGTCGGGGCTCGACCCGATGGTCGGGGCGAGTGCGGCCTTGGCGCGGCTTAAGTCGCTCATCCAGCGTTATGCGCGTGCGGATGGAGCGCACGTGCTTGTGCGAGGCGAGAGTGGAAGCGGGAAGGAGCTCGTGGCGCGCACACTGCACGCGCTCTCGCCTCGGAGCGAGCAGCCGTTTGTCGCTTTGAATTGCGCCGCGATCCCGGATCAAATGATCGAGAGCGAACTGTTTGGACACGAACGTGGCGCGTTCACGGGCGCGACGAAAGACCGGCGTGGCAAGTTTGCGCTCGCGCACCGTGGAACGCTTTTCCTCGATGAGATTGGCGATTTGAGTTTGACCGCGCAGGCCAAGGTTTTGCGGGCGATCGAGGAGGGCGAGCTGCAGCCGCTCGGTTCCGAGAAAACGGTGCACGTCGATGTGCGGATCATTTCGGCGACGCACAAAGATTTGCAAAAGGAGGTTACGGCGGGGCGTTTTCGCGAGGACCTTTACTATCGCTTGAACGTCGTCGAGCTCGTTGTGCCACCGCTTCGCGAGCGTGCGGACGATGTCATCCTCCTCGCGGAGCGGTTTCTTGCGCGGCGATGCGATCGGATGGGGAAGAATTTGGCTGGGTTTACGCCGGGCGCGGCTTTGGCGCTCAAGCGATATCGATGGCCGGGTAATGTGCGCGAAGTCGAAAACGAAATCGAGCGCGCGGCGATTGTTGCGGAAGGGATGGCGGTGGACGTTGGCGATTTGAGCCCCAAGATTGCGACGGCATCGGCGGCTCTGTCGGTGGCGGCACCCGAGACGGCGCAAGGCGGTGCACAAACCCTCGCGGCGCGGTTTTCGGAGCTTGAAACGACGGAGCGGTTTCTGGTGCAAGAGGCAATGAGAGAAGCGCGTGGAAACGTCTCCGAGGCCGCACGGATTTTGGGAATCACGCGCATCATGATGAAGCGTCGCCTCGATCGTTTCGCCGAACCGACGACGCCCGACGAGCAGTAAGGAGAAGAGAAACCACAGCAGTTGACCGCGGCGTGCGCGCGCACTTAGATTTCGCGGCGTGGAAGTTCTGCTGACTGGAGCGACGGGTTTTGTCGGGGGTCACGTTGCGGCGGCCCTTCGTGAAGAGGGGCACACCGTGCGGGCGCTTGTGCGACCCGCGTCGTACAAGGTTCCGGCGCAGCGGCGACGCGAGGTTGACGCGCTTAGTCGGTTGGGATGCGCGACAGTCGTTGGGGATGCAACGGAGCCCGCCGACCTTGACCGAGCGGCTCGCGGCGTTGACGCCGTCGTGAACCTCATCGGGATTTTGATCGAGCGCCCGCCGATATCGTTTGACGTCGCTCATATCGAGGTGACGGCGAATCTCGTTCGCGCGGCTGAAATCGCGGGCGC
Organism: Deltaproteobacteria bacterium; assembly: GCA_016192705.1. Lineage (GTDB taxonomy): Bacteria > Myxococcota > JACPTQ01 > JACPTQ01 > JACPTQ01 > JACPTQ01. Next base: position 85,507 of record JACPTQ010000050.1, read on the forward strand.
ACGGCGGTTTGTGCAAATGAGCGGAATTGGCGCATCGCCCGAGGCGCCATCGCGTTACCACCAAACGAAAGCTGCGGGCGAGGCGGCGGTGCGAGCGTCGAAACTCGACTGGACGATCGTGCGGCCGTCGGTCATTGTCGGCGCGGGCGACGGATTCACGAACGGCATCGTGGATCTTGTCGAAACGCCGCTCGTGACGCCGGTTCCGGGCGATGGGCGAACGCCGCTTCAGCCGGTTGCGGTGCGCGATGTGGCGCGCGCGTTTGTGGCAACGCTTCAGGATGACCGAACCGTCGGCCAGACGATCGACCTTGTCGGCCCGCAAACTTTCACGTTTCGGCAGGTCGTTCAGATCGTCGGCGCGGCGACTGGGAATAATCAGCCGATATTTCCGGTGCCGAAAGTTTTTCTCCACGCGGTCGCGTATTTCGCCGAGGCGTTTGCGACGAACCCGGTTGTGACCTCGGATCAACTTCGTATGATGAATGGAATTCCCATCGTCGATCACGCGCCCTTGCGGACGTTTTTCGATTGGGAGTTTACGGCGTTTGAGGTGGCGCTTCAGGAAACGCTTGCCGCGCGCCGGGCGGGGCTTCGCAACGCGTCGCTTGGTCAGGATGAGAGAGAGGAGTAACCACAGAGGCACTGAGGACACAGAGATCGGAGGAGCGGAGAAAAGGGAGAGGAAAGAAGAAGCGGAAGCGGGTGCGGGAGCGGATGCGGAAGCGGGAGCGAGTCTTGAAAGTATGGAGGTCGTCATGACGGAACCAGTGAAAAAGGTCGGAGTACTTGGAGCGGGGGTGATGGGAAGCGGGATTGCGGCGCACCTCGCGAATGCGGGCGTGCGGGTCGTCCTTCTCGATGTTGTGGTCGACAAAGGCGACAAGAACAAACTCGCGCGCGAGGGCGTTGCGAAGGCCTTGAAGGCGCGGCCTGCGGCGTTTTTTCACCCGCGCTTCGCTGACCTCATCGAGGTTGGGAATCTCGACGACGACCTCGAGCGCGTCGGGGAGTGCGATTGGGTGGTCGAGGCGGTGAAAGAAGATGTCGAGGTGAAGCGGGCGCTCTTCGCGCGTGTCGACGCCGTACGGAAAAACGCCATCGTCACGACAAACACGAGCGGGCTGCCGATCAAGTCGCTCGTCGAGGGGCGCTCGGCGGAATTCAAAAAAGCGTTCTTCGTGACGCACTTTTTCAACCCCGTACGCTACATGTCGCTCCTCGAGATCGTCGCGGGCGATGCGACGAGCCTCGATGCGGTCGCGCGAATCGCCGACTTCGCCGCGGTTTGGCTTGGGAAGGGCGTCGTTTATGGCAAAGACACGCCGAACTTCATTGCGAACCGAATCGGCTGTTACGCGATGATGTCGGTTTTGCGCGCCATGGGCGAAGGTGGTTACAGCGTCGAAGAGATCGACGCCGTTTTCGGGACGCCGCTTGGACGCCCGAAGAGCGCGGTGTTTCGCACGGCCGACATGGTTGGGCTCGACACGTTCGTTCACGTCGCGAAGAACTGTTACGCGAACCTCGCGGGCGACGAAGAGCGCGACGTCTTTAAGGTGCCGGGATACCTCGAAGACATGGTGCGGCGCGGGTGGCTTGGCGATAAGGGCGGGCAAGGTTTCTATAAAAAAGTCGGGAGCGAGATTTCGGCGCTCGACTTGAAGACGATGGAGTATGCGCCGTCGAAGAAGATTCGGTTCGACTCGATCGGCGCCGTGCGAAACATCGACGACGCAAAGGAGCGGCTTCGCCAAATGGTGAGTGCGACCGACCGCGGTGGCGAAATTGCGTGGCGCGTCACGGCCGAAACGCTCGCGTACACGGCGCGGCGAGTGGGCGAAATCGCGGACGACATCGTCAACATCGATCGCGCGATGCGCTGGGGGTACAACTGGGCGTTTGGGCCGTTCGAGATGTGGGATGCGATCGGCGTCGAGACGTCGGCCCTGCGGATGGACAAGGCCGGCATCAAGGTTCCCGAGAACATCAAGGCGATGCTGAAATCGGGGCGCAAATCATTTTACGAGGAGAAGGGGGCCGCGACGACGTACTGCGACATCGCGGCGAAAAAGTCGGTCGCGGTGCCGCCGCTTCCGCGCGCGTTAAAACTCGGGGGTACGCGCGTTGTGAAGGAGAAGGTGGGTGCGCTCTTGCGCGACCTTGGCGATGGCGTTTTATGCGTCGAGTTTCGCACGAAGATGAATGCGATCGACGACGATATTCTCGCGATGCTTCATGAGGCGATGGACGAGGCTGAGAAAAACTACGCGGGCATCGTGATTGGAAACGAGGCCGAGAGCGCGTTTTCGGCGGGCGCGAATTTGATGCTCGTGTGGATGCTCGCGCAGCAGCAAAACTGGACCGAGATCGACCGCGCGATCACGATGTTCCAGGCGGCGACAAAACGACTCCACGCGACGACGGTGCCGGTTGTCGCGGCGCCGTTCGGGCTTGCGCTCGGCGGTGGGTGCGAAATCGCGCTTGGGTGCGCGGCGATTCGCGCGAACGCGGAGCTTTACATGGGGCTCGTCGAGATGGGCGCGGGGCTTATCCCGGCCGGTGGCGGTTGCACGATGATGCTGAATCGATGGCTCGGCGACCTACCCGACGGCGTCGACGCGCTTCAGTATGTGCGGAAGGTGTTCGAAATCATCGGAATGGCGAAGGTCTCGATGTCGGCCGAGGAGGCGCGTACGTACCGTTTCTTAAACGAGCGCGACGGCGTCACGATGAACCGCGACCAACTCATCCACGATGCGAAGGAGACGGTGCTCGGCTTGGCGCGCGCGGGGTATCGGCCGGCGCCGGCGCGTGCGGTGCGGCTTCCGGGTGAGAGTGGCTACGCGACGATTCGCGCTGGGCTTTGGGCGATGGTCAAGTCGCACGCGATCACGGAGCACGACGCGCTGATCGGCGGCAAGCTCGCGAAGACTCTCACGGGCGGCAACGTCGCGCAGAACACGCTCGTTACGGACACACAACTCTTTGAGCTTGAGCGCGAGGCGTTTCTTTCGCTCTGCGGCGAAGAGAAGAGTCAGGCGCGCATGCAGGCGCTTCTCACCAGCGGCAAGCCGCTCCGTAATTAGCTAATCTGTAACTTTTCACCTCGCGCGACGATGGCGCCCCGCTTGACAAAGCGATAAGCGCGATCCATTATCCTAATCGTAACCCTTACGTTTACGGTAGGGTTTGGGTTAAGGAGAGGCGAGGAACGGAATTGAGCCCGGCGTTGGTCCAGATTGGCCGCACGATCCGCATCGGCGAGCTCGCTCGAATGACCGGTAAATCGGCGCGGGCGCTACATCTATATGAAGAGCTTGGGCTCCTCGATCCGACATCGCGAAGTCGGGGTGGCTTTCGACTTTACTCGTCGAGCTCAGTTCTTCGGGTTCGGTGGATCGGCCAAATGCAAGAGATGGGGTTCTCTCTCCCAGAGATTAAACAGGTTTTGGGGCACTGGGGAGAACAGCACGTAGGGCCTCAGGCAATGAGCTTTATCCGCCAGATATATCAGGAGAAATTACGTGCCGCACGCGAACAGCTTTCTCGCGTCGCGGAGTTGACGAAGGAGCTCGAACGGTCGGTGAGTTACCTCAACACCTGCGAGACGTGCGACCCGATTCATCTCGTGTCGGACTGTCCGACGTGCGATGTCCACGCAAAAGACGATGTTGCGCCCGACCTTGTCGTCGGGATTCAGTCGATAAAGGAAGAGGCAAGAGGGTGATGAAGCTACCTATATATATGGATAACCACGCGACGACGGCGGTCGACCCGCGGGTTGTTGAGGCGATGCTGCCGTACTTCACGGACGACTTTGGTAACGCGGCGAGTCGAAACCATGCGTTCGGCTGGAAAGCCGAGGAGGCGTGCGACTACGCGCGCGAGCAGATTGCGGCGTTGATTGGGGCGAGCGAGAAGGAGATCGTTTTTACGTCGGGCGCGACGGAGAGCGATAATTTGGCGATCAAGGGGGCCGCCGAATTCTATAAGGAGAAGGGGCGGCACGTCGTGACGACGAAGATTGAGCACAAGGCGGTGCTCGACTCGTGTCACCGGCTCCTGCGCGAGGGTTGGGAAGTCACGTTTGTCGACGTCGGGCGCGATGGGCGCGTTTCGGCGGAGGCGATTGCGCGCGCGATACGGCCCGACACGACCGTCGTGTCGGTGATGTTTGTGAACAACGAGGTCGGGACAGTTCAGCCGATCGCGGAGATTGGGAAGGTTTGTAAAGAGAAGGGCGTCATTTTCCATTCGGACGCGGTGCAGGGCGTTGGGAAGCTTCCGTTCAACGTGGATGAAATGAAGGTCGACCTTGTGTCGATGTCGGCGCACAAGATGTACGGGCCAAAGGGCGTCGGCGCGCTGTACGTGCGGCGGAAGAACCCACGCGTGCGGTTGCAGCCGCTCATCGATGGGGGTGGGCACGAGCGCGGGCTGCGAAGCGGGACGCTGAATGTGCCGGCGATTGTGGGGTTTGGGAAGGCGTGCGAGATCGCGCGGGCTGAAATGGCAACGGAGGCGGCGCGGCTTGTGGGGCTTCGCGAGCGGTTGCGGAAAAAGATTTTCGAGAACGTTGATGAAGTGTACGTGAACGGTTCGCTCGAACATCGGCTGCCGGGGAATTTGAACGTGAGTTTCTCGTATGTCGAGGGCGAGGCGCTTTTGATGGCGCTTAAGGAAGTCGCGGTGTCGAGCGGTTCGGCGTGTACGTCGGCGTCGCTTGAGCCGTCGTATGTGCTCCGTGCGCTGGGCGTCGAAGAGGAGCTCGCGCACACGTCGATTCGGTTTGGAATCGGACGGTTTAACACCGAGGAAGAGATCGATTTTGTTGCGAATTTGGTTGAGGAGAAGGTGAAGCGGCTGCGTGAGATGTCGCCGCTTTATGAGATGGCGAGAGAAGGGATCGATTTGAAGAAGATTTCGTGGGCGGCGCATTGAGGTGCGTGGCTTTTTGATAGGAGGACGGTGAGATGGCTTACAGCGGAAAAGTGATTGACCACTACGAGAACCCACGAAACGTGGGAACACTCGATAAGAACGACCCGAGCGTTGGGACGGGCCTCGTGGGCGCGCCGGCGTGCGGTGATGTGATGCGGTTGCAGCTCAAGGTGAGCGAGGCTGGGATCATCGAGGACGCGAAGTTCAAGACGTTCGGGTGTGGGAGCGCGATCGCGAGCTCGAGCCTTGTGACCGAGTGGGTCAAGGGGAAGTCGATCGACGAGGCGGGGCAGATCCGAAACACCGACATCGCGAAGGAGCTGTCGCTGCCGCCCGTGAAGATTCACTGCAGCGTGCTCGCCGAAGATGCGATTAAGGCGGCGATTGAGGATTTTCGGAAGAAGCGGGACGAGAAGAGAAACCACAGAGACACGGAGAAGCAGAGTTCAGATGAGGAAGAAAAGAAAAGGGTGACGGCGTAGGAGAGGCGACGATGCCGGCGATAACGGTGACAGAGCGAGCCGCAAAGCACATTCGGGAGGCGCTCGAGAAGCGTGGGACGCCGGACCAGGTGTTGCGCGTCGCGGTTAAGGGTGGAGGATGCTCGGGGTTTTCGTATCACATCACGTACGCCGAGAAGCCGGGAGTACGTGACGCCGTGTTTGAGCGGAATGGGGTGCGCGTGGTGGTTGACCCCAAAAGTCTCATTTACCTCGACGGGACGGAGCTCGATTGGGTGCAAACGCTGATGCAGTCGGGGTACCAGTTCAATAATCCGCAGGTGAAGGCGAGTTGTGGTTGCGGCGAGAGTTTTCAGGTGTAGGGGGGCAACGGGTCAGGCGGCAGCCAGCGCTCGGTTTGAAATCAATGACGTGTTGGAACTGCGAGCGTGACGCACGCGATGAGGCGGTGTGTGGGTTTTGCGGAAAGCTGCAGCCACTTGCGCGCGATGCGGACCATTTCACGGTGATGGGATTTTCGCGACGTTATGCGGTTTTGCGAGACGAGGTGGACACGAGGTTTCGCGAGCTGTCACGGCGGTTTCACCCGGACCGTTTGGCGCGGGAATCAGCCGAGGAGCGTCGAATCGCACTGCAGCGGACGGTTGCGTTGAACGACGCTTATCGCGTGCTACGGGACGACGTGAAGCGGGGCGAGTATTTGTTGAAGCTGTGGGGGATCGACGTTGGGGCGGAGAAGTCGGGCCAAGCGAGTGCCATCGGGCTTGGCGGCGGGTTCTTGATGGAGATGTTGGAGCGGCGCGAGGCGCTTCTAGAGGCGCGGGCGGCTGGGGATCGCGGGACGGAAGAGCGGCTCTTCGCGGAGGCGCGCGAGGCGCGTGCGGCGGCGCTGGAACGCGCGGCGGCGGGGTTGGACGAGGAGGAAGAGAAAGGCGATAGGAAAGAAGGCGCCGGACCGGGAGCGGGTGCGGGTGCGGATGCAGGAGCGGATGCGGAAACGGGAGCGGTAGCGGTAGCGGGTGCGCTAGCGGGAGAGGGTGCGGGGCGGCTCGGGGAGGTGGCGCGCGAGTTTGCGCGGATTAGATATTACGCTCGGTTTTTGGGTGAGGCCGCTGATGACTGACGAGCAACAACATCGTGTGAGCGGGCTCATTCAGGTTGACGACCCGCTCGAGACGAAAGAGCCGGTCGCAAAGCCGATCGGCATCGATCTCGGGACGACGTTTAGCCTCGTCGCGCATGTGTCGTGCGGGAGGCCAGCGGTGATTGCGGATGGCGCGCGGCGCGCGTTGCTTCCGTCGGTTGTGCACTATCGGCGCGACGGTGGCGTAGACGTTGGTGACGACGCGGTTGCGCGGGCGATCGATTTTCCTGAGGACACAATCGCGTCTGCGAAGCGCTTCATGGGGAAGGGCGCGGACGATGCGGAGACGAGGCGGCTGGGGTCGTACCGGTTTGCGGCGGGCGCGGGCCCAGTCGTGCGCTTTGCGGTTGCGGGAGAGGGTGGTGCAGCGGCGCGCTCCGTGTCGCCGGTCGAGGTGTCAGCCGAGATTTTGCTGGCGTTGCGTGCGCGAGCGGAGAAGGCGTTCGGGGCGGCGGTCGGTGGCGCGGTTATCACGGTGCCGGCCTACTTCGACGAGGCGCAGCGTCAGGCGACGAAAGACGCGGGGCGACTCGCGGGGTTAACGGTCCTCCGGTTGTTGAACGAGCCGACGGCGGCGGCCCTGGCGTATGGCCTCGACAAGAAGCAGAACGGGCTTTTCGCGATTTACGATCTGGGCGGGGGGACGTTCGACATTTCGATTTTGAAACTTGTCGACGGTGTCTTTCAGGTTCAAGCAACGGGCGGCGACACGGCGCTTGGCGGCGACGATTTCGATCGGGCGGTTGCGGCGCGGTTGCTTGAAGCGGTCGATTCGCGGCCGGCGGGCCTCATTCGCGCTGCGCTGGCCGCGGCGCGGGAAGCGAAGCATCGTTTGACTGAGGCGACAGAAACGGTCATCGAATTCGAATACAACGGGCAGCGGTTCAAGACGCGGCTCGTGCGCGACGAGTTCGATACGCTGATACGTCCGTGGGTCGAGCGAACCGCCGCGACGTGTCGACGCGCGATGAAGGACGCGGGGTGCGCACCGGGTGATTTGGATGGCGTCATTCTCGTTGGTGGCTCGACGCGCGTTCCGCTTGTGCGGCGTTTTGTGCGTGACCTTTTTGGGAAGGACCCGTTCGCCGACATCGATCCCGATCAGGTCGTGGCGCTTGGCGCGGCCGTGCAGGCTGATTTGCTTGCCGGGACAGGGCCGCGCGATGAGGTTCTGCTTCTCGATGTGACGCCGCTGTCGCTCGGGCTCGAGATGATGGGCGGCGTCGTGGAAAAAATCGTTCCGCGCAATTCGCCGATTCCGACGAGTGCGGCGCAGGTGTTTACGACGTACGCCGACGCGCAGACGGGCATGGAGATTCACGTGGTGCAGGGCGAGCGCGATTTGGTCGCCGATTGTCGGTCGCTCGCGCACTTCACGCTGCGCGGAATTCCGCCAATGCCGGCCGGAATCGGGCGCGTCAAGGTGACGTTTCTGGTTGATGCGGATGGGCTCTTGCAGGTCACGGCCGAGGAAGAGACGACGCACACCGCGCAGACGATCGCGGTGACGCCGACTTACGGGCTGACCGACGAAGAGGTTCTGCGCATGCTCCTCGAATCGTACGAACGCGCGGAGGGTGATGTGCGCGAGCGGGCGCTTCGCGAGCAGCGGGTCGAGGCGGCGCGGATTTTGGCTGCGACGGAAAGCGCGATGGCGGCGGATCGCGACCTTGTAACGGCCGAGCTTGATGCGGCGATGGGTGCCGCGATGAAGACGCTTCGTGATGCGGCGGCCGGAACAAATGCCGATGCGATTCGCGCGGCGATCGCCGCGCTTGACGAGGTGGCGGTCCCGTTCGCAGAGGCGCGAATGAACCGCGCGATAGGGAGCGCTGTTCGCGGCAAAAGCGTCGACGCGGTTTTGGAGAAGGACCGTGGCTAGAATCACGTTCCTTAAGAATCGGCTGCAGCCCGAGGACGCGACGATCGACGTCGCCGAAGGCACGACGCTGCTCAAGGCCGCGCAGGATAATGCGATTCCGCTCGGACATGCGTGCGGCGGCGTTTGCGCGTGCTCAACGTGTCACGTCTACGTGCGGCGCGGGTTCGATTCGCTCGGTGAGATGGAAGAAGACGAATCGGACATTCTCGACAAGGCGTTCGGCGTTCTCGCGGTGTCGCGGCTCGGTTGCCAGACGAAGGTCGCCCGGACCGATCTTGTCGTCGAAATCACGCCCGAGAGCTCGCAGGCTTACGAAAACGAGCACCCCGAACTCAAACCGAAATAGAGTTTGGATTTTCTCCCAATCCCCGGTTAAGCGCTCCGTTCGCTCGTGAGCGCGAGGGTCGACAGGAGCCCGCTTCGGCGCGCCGACGTCCTCGGGTCTGATTTGAGACGCGCGAACGATCTGCGGTTCAGAGGCTCGCGAAAGCTCGGTTGTCCCAGCCAATATCGCGCTGCAGACCCTGCGGAGGCGCGCCTTTGCGGCGCCCCTGCCGACCCCACGCAAATCTGGGTGGACCGCTTTCCGGAGACGTGTTTTCTGGGCTTGAGGGCGGAACGAAGAGTTCACCCGCTGGGTGTCGACTGACGATCGATCGACTCCCAAGCCTCTTAACCGCCGTTCCAGGAAAACTGCCAAGTTCTGATTGGGCGGGCGGGGATTGGGCACGCAAAGGCTCGCATCCGCAGGGGATGAGGTGCCGATGGGGCGTGGAATTGCCGTTCTCATGATGTTTGATTCGTTTCGTGCGGACTCACATTTAATGTCAGACCCGAGGACTTTTGCGAGCCGGAGCGAGCCCAAACCCGACCGCCCCACGCAGGGCTCGGCCGTTAACCTGGAATTAGGCTTTGGATTTTCCACAGCGCGGCATTTGGTGTAGAAATGACGGCGCATGAACCTCAAATGGACCAACGCCCGCGAAATCGCCGAGGCCCTGGCGCGCCGATACCCCGAAGCCGACCCGCTCGCGATTCGGTTGACCGACTTGGGACGCATGGTGCGTGAGACGCCGGGTTTCGCCGACGAGCCCACTGGCGCGAATTCGAAGGTGTTGCAGGCGATCCAAACCGCCTGGCTCGACGAAGTGAGCGATTAACTTTTCGGGCTCCGGTTGAACGAGCGGGTGTTTGAGAGATTTGGACGGTGGGCGCTTCGCCACGCGCGACCGCTGTTCATCGCAGCCGGATGCTTAACGGCGGCGTCGATCGCGACGCTTCCGTCGATTCGCGTGGACACATCGCGCACGAACCTCGTCTCGCCGCACAACCCGTGGCAGGCCGCGTATCAGCGCTATCTCGACGAGTTTGGCGCGCCACCACCGCTCGTCGTTTTTCTTGAGGGCGCAAACGTCGACGCGCTGCGAGCGGTCGCGCGCGAGCTTGACGACACGCTTTTGCGCGTCCCAAACGTTCAACGCGTTTTTTCGCGGCTCGATTTGTTGTCGCTGGGGCTCGTGGCGTTTTCGCAATCGGATGAGGCGACGCGCACGCGCGTGGTTTCGGACCTGCGGCGCGCGAAGCCACTCATCGAGGCGATCGCGAAAGGGGGTGGGCTGGTTGGCCTTTTCAACGTCGTCGCCGACGAGGCGGAGCGTCACGGGCGAAGAAAGCGGGGGGATGGGCCTCAAATGGCCGGCGCAGGCGGTGTGGACGGCGGAGTCGCAACCGAGGCGCGTCATCCCGAGGAGGTGCGTGAGGGGCTCGACGCGCTCGCGAGCATCTTTCGTGTTTTGAGTGAGCTTGTGCGAATGGGTGACGATGGATCACGCGCGGCGCGCATGCGATCGCCCGAGCTCAAGGGGCTCGACGAACTCGGTTATGTTACGGGACGCGATGGCAAGTCGCTCGTCATCACCGTTGAGCCGACTTCGCACAACGATTCCGCGGAGTACTTATCGCCGTTTGTGCGCGGGGTGCGCGACAATGTGCGCGCGGCGGTCAGGCGCGCGGAGGCTGCACACGGCACATCGATCCGCGCGGGTGTGACTGGCATTCCGGCGACCGTCATCGACGAGCTCGATGCCATCGCGTCGGACACGTTCGTCACGACATTTCTTTCGTTTGTGTTCGTCGCGATTCTCATTTTCGCCGGGTGCCGGAGCGTTCGCACAACCGCGCTCGCCCTGTCGCCGCTTGTCATCGGCATCGCCTGGTCGGTTGGGTACGTGATGGTGACCGTCGGCCACTTCAACCTCATCACAAGCACGTTCATGTCGACCGCGCTTGGGCTCGGCATCGATTACGCGATTCACATGTACATGAACTTCGTCGACGAGGCGCGCGTAGGGCGCGAGGGCGCGATTGAAAAGGCCGTGGGCCGCGTGGGCCCGGGGATCCTGACGACGGCGCTTGCGACGATCGCGAGTTTCCTTTGCTTGCTGATGGTTGAGCTCCGCGCCTTCCAGGATCTTGGCGTCATTGCCGCGGTGGGAATGGTTCTCATCGTGGTGGCGACGCTCTTTCTCTTTCCAAAGATGTTGACGTTCGCGACAATTTCAAAGGCCGAATCGGTTGCGCCGCGATGGACCGCGTGGCTCGAGCGACTCCTCACACGTCATCCCAAGAGCGTGGTCCTTGCCGCGATCGCGATTACGCTCGCGCTTTTACCGGGCGCATTCGGCCTACGATTCGATTACAACCTCGCGGAGCTTTTGCCGCGCAAAGCCGAGTCGATCGAAACGCAAGCGCGGCTCTCGCGCCTGACCGATTTCTCGGGCGAGTATCTCGTTGCGACCGCCGATTCCATCAAGGAGGCGCGCCGGATCGAAGCGGACTTTCGCGCCTTGCCATCTGTCGGCCGCGTTGAATCGATTGCGCCGGTTATTTCGAAGGCGCTTCTTGAGCCCGGCCCATCGGGGGGCAGCGTGACACGCGACGATCTCGTGGTGCGGGTCGCGCGCGCGGTCGACGCACTCGGGCCCGCCCTTCGAACGCTTGCCGAGGTTGCGGCTCCGTTCGCCGGAATGATGGCGTTGCTTCCGCCCTTGAATCGCGATGCGCTCGACAAGAGTCTCGGTCGCCTCGGTCGTGTGCTGACCGTCGCGCGATTTGTTCTTGTTGGACCGGCGCTCGTCGGGGTACGCGCCGCGGAAGGCGGGCTGCGCGAGTTTCGCGCGGCGCTCGACAGCGTTGCCGCGGATGAGGGGACGCGGCGGCTTCGATTGGTTGAGGCGCACGGGTGGTCGCTTGCGCGGACGTTGGTCGACCGGTGGCGTGAACTGACCGTTCGCGGAGACGACGGGCTTGGGATGCGTGTCGCGATGGGACAGTCGCTCCAAACGGTGATCGGGCGTTTCGTTGGGCGGAGCGGTAAGTTTGCCGTTTACGCGTATCCGAAAGAGAGCATTTGGGAGCGCGAGCCGCTTGAACGCTATATCGCGGAAACGCGTCGCGTGTCGCCAAACGTCACGGGATTCCCCGCGACGTTTTTCGAGATTTCGCGCGGCATTCAGCGCAGCATTCTCATTGCGGGTGGTGTTTCGTTCGCGATCGTTATTCTGCTCGTGTGGCTTGATTTTCGGCGAATCCGTGATGTTTTTCTCGCGCTGTTTCCGATCGCGATGGGCGCTCTGTGGATGCTGGGCCTCATGAAGATCGCCAACATGTCGTTTAACCTTGCGAACCTTGTCGGCGTTCCGCTCGTGACCGGAATGGCGGTTGAGAGTGGGATTTACATCATCCATCGGCGACGCCAACTTGAAACGTTTTCGCTGCAAGAGATTTTTAGCGGCACGGGTCGCGGCGTCATCTACTCCGCAATCACGACGATTGCCGCCTTCGGTGCCCTCGCGCTGGCGCAGCACCGCGGGATCGCATCGATGGGTTTTTTGCTGTTGACCGGCATCAGCGCGTGCCTCGTAACGTCGCTCGTCGTCATGCCGGCGCTGCTTCGATGGATGGAAGGGCGAGAGTAGCGGGGGCGGGAAGAGAGAGGAGTAACCACAGAGACACTGAGAACACAGAGATCGGAGGAGAAGAAACTGCGGGTCGGAAAGAAGATGCGGAATCGGTGGCGGGTGCGGGAGCGGAGACGGGTTAAGCGGGGCTGGAGGGCGCCCCCGTGACCGGCGTCGCGGGGATCGCCTCGCCCACCGGGCGCGGACCATTGGGCGTTGGTGCGACCACCTCGTCATCACCCGACGCGGCGTCGATCGCGCTGCCCGGCGGTCGGACCAGCATGAGGCGGTACGCATCGCGCCGCACAGCGTCGGCGTAGTGAAGGTATTGCCACGACAAGACCGAGAGCGTCTGGAAAAGCAGTCCCGCAAGCCGGCGAACATCGCGCGTCGCGCCCGTCGCGGTTCGCTTCTTCATCTCCTGATTCGTCCCGAGTGTCGTAAGCGTTTTGAGCCCCACTTCGACCTCTTTCACAAGCGTCGGGAGCCGCTCGCTCGGCGAAAATTTCGACAGGCTGTGGCGGACGAGCCCGAGAAACGCCGGTACTTGCGACAGCGTCTGCGCGATGGTGCCGCCCAAGTTCACGTTCACCGCGCGATGGTCGACATTGGGCGAAAGTCGTGCAAGCAAAACGATCTGTTCCTTTGCGGCGCGAATCTTCCGCATCGCCATTTGCTCCGCCGCTGTCAGCTCCTGGATCTCCGACCGCTTCGCCCCAGCGTCCCCGCTCGCGTCGACGATCTCCTCTCGCAACGCGCGGACGTACTCCGGCGCGTCGGGCAGAACCCCCATCCCCTCGGCCTTGAGGGCGCCCTGGTCCGCCTCGACAAGCGCCGCCGTCACGAGCGCTTGCGCGAGAAGCCGGTCCGTCGAGCCCGGAACCGCCGGGACGTCGCCCCCCAGCGCTGCGACATCGGCCGCGATCCGCACGCGAAGCGCCTCAGCCTGTTTCACCTGTGTGTTTGTGTCTGTCGTCTTCGCCCTTGCTGCCCCCTCCATCGTGGGCGCCGAGAAGCTCGCGCCGGGTGATGGGAGTCGTCAAGGTGATTGTCGATCTCGCGCTGCCGTTCCTTCTTCTTACGTGGTCGTGGTCGTGGACGTGGTCGTCGTCGTGGACGTTAATCCGTTCACGCTCACGATCACGACTACGGCGTGCACCACAGCTGCGTCATGGGTTTCCGCCTCCGCACGAACAGCGCTGTCCGCGTTCGGAGAATTCCGATCATCGTTTTACTTTACGGCGACGTCCACGGCCGGCTGATCATTGCTCGCCGTCGACGTCGAACTTGGCGACGAAGATGTCGAAGTCCCCCGCTCTCGTGTTTCCGTCGAGCACGCCGCTGGTGGCGCCCGTCACGTAAATGTTCCCCCGCACATCGACCGCAACACCGTAACCATAGTCGTTACTCGCCGTCCCGAAGTGCCGTGTCCACCTCTTCCCACCATCGGTGTCATAATTGGCGAGAAACACATCGCTACCGCCTGCGTTGGCATTTCCGTCGATCCCGCCCTCGGTAAAGCCCGTTACATAGATGTTCCCGCTGGCGTGTACCGCGACGCCAAAGCCCCTGTCGGATAACGTCGTCCCGAGTTCCCGGTTCCAGATCCGCGCCCCGTCGCCACCGTACTTCACAAGGAAAATGTCTTTGCCACCCAACAGCGAATCCCCGAACGGCCAGCCAGAGACATAGCCGGTTACGTAGATGTTGCCGTTCGCGTCGACCGCGACGCCGTAACCACGATCTTCATCGTCCCGCCCGAACTGCCGCGTCCAAACTTTTCCACCGTTTCTGTCGTACTTGACGAGGAACATGTCCGATCCCCCGGCGCTCGTGATCCCGTCGAGTCCGCCGTAGGTCGTGCCCGCCACGTAAATGTTCCCGCTCAAGTCGACCACCAAGCCGTACCCGTAGTCGTCTCCGGCCGTTCCAAGCTGCCGCGTCCACCGCTTCCCGCCGTCGCTGTCGTACTTAACGAGGAACATGTCCGACCCCCCCGCGCTCGTATTCCCGTCGAGAGCGCCGTTCGTAGTGCCCGTAACATAGATGTTCCCGCTCAGGTCGACCGCAACGCCTTGCCCTTCGTCATCCGACGACGTTCCGAACTGCCGTGTCCACCGCTTTCCCCCGTCGCCGTCGAACTTGACAAGGAACATGTCCGAGCGCCCGACGTTCGTGTTCCCGTCGAGCCCGCCGAAAGTCGTGTAGCCCGTTACATAGATGTTTCCGCTCGAATCGACCGCAGCACCCCGCCCAAAGTCGGGGTAGAGCGTCCCAAACTGGCGTTTCCAAACGACCGCCGCCGGCGTTGCACCGCTGTCCGGCCCCGCATCCGCAACTGATACCGTTCCCGCACCCGCTCCTGCATCCGCCACCGCTCCCGCGTCTGCACGTGCGCCCGAATCCGCCACCGCTCCCGTCCCTGCGTCCGTTCCTCCATCTAATAGTCTGCACAAGCTCCCGCAGTCGACTTCTCCGGGGTCGACGTTGGGGCCATCAGCGCACGAGAGGCCGGCGAAGCAGCCGAACGACACCACGACCCCAAACGACCTTATTGAAGCCTCTCGCATGACATCCTCTACCCGACCGAAAACCGGGCCATTCAGCTATTCCATTCAATCCAGAACTCGGCATTCCGATCAGCGAGAATCGTACGCGAGTACGAGTAAACTCTCATGCGACTAAAATACGCTTGCGATTAAGCGGCGTTGTGCGACTTCCTTGCGACTGTTGCCGGTAGTAGCCGCGGTAGATTGCGACTTTTGTCGTGAGGCTTTCTCCGCTCGTTTGTCGAAAATCTCAACATCAGTCCGGGGTCTTGCCTTGGAACGGGTTCACTCGTTGAGGGAATCGGCGCAAACGGTGTAGCTAGATGCAGGACAGTCGGCGGTTGCGGACGCGATTGCGGAGGCGGGTGCGAAAAAAAAGCCTTCCCCGCTGGCCGTGAGAAGAGATGAGGTCAGAACCCGCTTAAAGCAGGTGGGGCCTATTTGCGCGCTTCAGGCTTCCCAACGAAGGGGCTAGCACACCACGCGCAGGGACAAACCCCCATAAAGAAATAAGGCAATGACCTTCCAATCTCTACACGCACCCCGGAGAAGGCTCCACACATCATCTTAGCGATCGAACGAACGAAGACAAGGAGAAGTTTGTTGTCACGCGGAGCGTGGTGCGTCGCGGCTTGACTTTGCGCTGCCCCTCTGTGCCGCGCGTGCGCCTCGAACCGTGTGGAGGCCCTGCTCGGTTTCGATCCAGTCGGCGAGGCGCGGGTAAACGTCGACGGCTGCGCTGTCCGAGAGGACAACGTCGACGTGGCCGTAGTCGTGCGAGAGGCCTTCCGCGCGCCCAAAGACGGCGAGCGTTTTGTGGGTGCTGCCAATTTCGTCGAAGAGGCGTTCGTAGGCGGACGCGGGGAAGAGCCGGTCCGCGGCGGCGACGCCGATGAAAGCGGGCAGCGTTACGGACGCGAGGGCGGCGCGGTAATCGAAGTCGCGTGCGACAGAGTCCCATTTCCCCTCGTTTGACCAGCGACGAAGCTGATTGACGAGCGGGCCGGGGAGGTTCTCGCTGGTGTGGAAGACGGCGCGGCGAAGCGTGGACGGCGCAAGCGTGGCGAAGTTGAAAAGATGAGACAGCGGTGGGAATGAGAGAAGGCGCGCGATTGGGGCGACAAGGTGAGCGACGAGACGCGTTGGAAGTACGGCGATGAACCGCGGCACGTTGGCAAGGCGAAGAGCGACTTGGAGCGAGAAGTCTCCCGTGGTGGCGAGCGTCGCGACGCCGCGGAGTCCCGAGGCGGGGTTGTGCGCGGCGTGGGCGAGGCCGACGTGTCCGCCGAGCGAGTGCCCAACCCAGATGGCTGCGGACGTGCCCGTTGCGCGCAGAACCGCTTGCACGAGGGCGGGAGCGTCGAGGGTTGCGAAGTCGTCGAACGTCGCACGGGATTCCGCGAGGCCATGGCGCGAGAGGCGATGCGAGCGGCCGACGGTGCGAAGGTTCGCGACCCACACGTCGTGTCCACGGTCGGCGAGAAAACGGGCGAGCGAAATGCGGTCGGTGAGATCGAACGTGCGGTGGTTGGAGCAGATGCCATGGCAGAGGATAAGGGGAGCGCCACCAAGCGGGGTGACGCGCGGACGGAATCGAAGGAGCGCCAAGCGCCAGTTGTCGGGGGTTGTTGCGAAGTGGATTTCGTCGAAGCGTTCGTTTTCGTGGAGGTACCGCGCGACGAGCCAGAGGTAGAGGCGAACGAATGAAACGAGCGCGAGGACCGAGACGAGGCTCCAGAAGAAAACGAGAACGGGGGTGGACATCGGGGAGGACCCTCCATGGATCCGGCGTGATTATGCGGCTGCGAGCGCGAGCCCGTCAAACTTGGCTTGCGGCTGCAGGGACCGCGCGGTAGACGGTGGCGTCATGGCGGCGCGCGAAGTCTATCTCGACAATGCGGCAACGACGCGCGTGGATGCGCGGGTTGTCGAGGCGATGCGGACGCATTGGGGAGATGCGTTTGGAAATCCGTCGAGTCTGCATCGGCGCGGCGTCGAGGCGGCGCGCGCGGTTCTGGCGTCGCGTCGCGTGTTCGCCGAGTATTTTCGCGCGGACCCAAGCGGCGTCGTGTTTACGAGTGGCGGCACGGAAGCCGATTGCTTGGCGGTGCTTGGGTTCGGGCGTCGCGCGCGGCATGTCGTCGTGTCGGCGGTCGAGCACCCGGCGGTGCTGCGATCGGTCGAGGTGCTTGAACACGCCGGCGTGCGCGTCGATCGCATCGCCGTGGATCGCGAGGGGCGCGTCGACGTTGGCGCGTTTGCGGCGGCGGTTGGGCCGGACACGGGACTCTGCTCGATTATTCACGTCCAGAACGAGATTGGGACGATTGAGCCGGTCGCCGAAATCGCGCAAGCCGTCAAGGCACGAAATCCGCGCGCAATTGTTCATGTCGATGCGGTCCAATCGTTTACGAAGATTCCGTTTCCTCTGGAGCCGGCGATCGACGCGGTGAGTGTGTCGAGCCACAAGATTCACGGGCCGATGGGCGTTGGCGCGCTCGTCGTTCGCGGCGCACGCCGACCGGAGCCCGTCCTCTTGGGCGGTGGCCAGGAGGCGGGCCTTCGGTCCGGGACGGAGAACGTGCCCGGCATCGTAGGGTTTGGCGTTGCCGCCGAAATCGGGCTGCGCGCGATGACGGAAGGCGCAGGCCGAATGGCGGCGCTTCGGGATCGCTTATGGGCACGCCTCAAGGCCGGCCTTCCAGACGCCGAGTTAAACGGACCGACCGGTGACGCACGCGCGCCGCATAATCTCAGCGTCTCGGTCGGCGGCGTTCCGGGCGAAACCGTTTTGCACGCGCTTGAGGCGGAGGGCGTTTTTGTGTCGACGGGTTCGGCGTGTCGCGCGAAAAAAACGGGGCTGTCGCCCGTGTTACGCGCCATTGGTAAACGAGAGGGTATCGTCGAGGCGACGATCCGATTCACGCTTTGTCGCACGACCACCGAGGATGAAGTCGAGCGCGCGGGCGATTTGTTCGTGCGCGTCGTGAACCAGAAGCGCGCCGTCCTTTCCGGAGTGGCGAGATGAGCGCCGCGCGGTCGACCGGAATCGTGCTTCGGATCGGCGAACTTTTTCTCAAGGGACAAAACCGTTACATGTTCGAGCAGCACCTCATGAACGACGTGCGGCGTGCACTCAAGGCGTTTCCGCGCGTCGTGGCCGAACGGCTCCACGGCAGGATTTGGGTCGCGTCGCCTGGCGGTGGCGCAATCGCTGACATCGACCGGTTGGTCGAGCGGCTCGCGTGCGTTTTTGGAGTCGCGACGGTTTCCCCGGTGTTGGAGGCTCGGCCGGCGCTCGACAGCTTAACGGCCGCTGCGCTCGAAATCGTTCGCGACCAAGACGTCAGCCGCCCGACGCGGTTTGCCGTTGCGACGAATCGTGCCGACAAGCGCTTCCCGATGAAGTCGCCCGACATCTCGCGGGCCATCGCGGAGGCGTGCCTTGAGGCGAATTCAAATCTCGCAGTCGATCTGCGCGCGCCCGAGTTGAAAGTGGGTGTTGAAATTGGTCCTGAACGGAGCTTCGTCTTCGCGGCGTCGCGCGAGGGTGCAGGGGGACTTCCAAGCGGGTCGGGCGGCCGCGTCGTTTTGTTGCTTTCGGGCGGCATCGATTCGCCCGTCGCTGGGTACCTCGTCGCGCGACGCGGCGCGCTGTTGTCGCCCGTTTATTTTCACTCAGCGCCTCATACGAGCGAGGCGGCACGCGAGAAAGTCATCGACCTTGCGCGCGTGCTGGCGAAATACACAGGACCGATCGACGTCACTGTGGTGCCGTTCACGGCGGTGCAAGAGGCGTTGCGGATGAAAGCGCCAGGAAGATTTCTGGTCGTGCTTTACCGGCGCATGATGATGCGAATCGCGACGGCGATCGCGGAGCGACGTCGCGCCCGCGGAATCGTAACCGGCGAGAGCCTCGGCCAAGTTGCGAGCCAAACACTCGACAACATCGCGGCCATCGAGGCGGTTACCGCGATGCCGGTTTTGCGTCCACTCATCGGCGCGGACAAAGTTGAGACCATTCGCCTCGCGCGAAAAATCGGCACATACGACATCTCGATTCGCCCCTACGACGATTGCTGCGCGCTTTTTGTCCCCGCGCATCCCGAGACACACGCGCGGATCGTCGACGTCGAGGCGATCGAGGCCGATTTTGACGTTGCGGGAATGGTCGAAGCGGCCGTTCTTGCGGCTGAGACAGTTCATGTCGACGAAGGCGTCGAGTCCCCATTTTCGTCATAACAGCCCCCACAAAACGCGATCGGATTTTTTGACGGGTGCCGCGATCGCAGGTAGACAAGTGGCGTGGAAACCTCTGCGCCTCTTTTTCCAGTCGTCCGTGCGATGTCACAGATCTACGCGTCGCGCTCATCGGGCGTGCTGACCCTTTCTCCTCGCGCCAGTCGGGGGAACGTGGAGGACGCGTCGGGTGATCGCCACGAGCTTTTTTTTCGAGGTGGCTATCCATTCCTCGCGCGCGGTGAAGATTGTACGGCGCTGCTTGGGCAGATTCTCGTCGCGATGGGCGCGCTTCGTCCGCAAGACCTTTCGCGCGGGCTCGCTCGCCACACGCGCGATCGCGCGCACGTCGGCAAGACGCTCGTCCGCATGGGGCTCCTCGGCGAGGCCCTCCTGATGCAGGCCCTGCTTCGACAAATGGTCGATACGCTTCGTCACGCCATCGAAGCGCGGGCGTGCGAGGTCCGATTTGAAGCGAGCATCGACCGGATTCGAACGGTCGGAAGTGCCGGCGTTTTGTTGCACCCGTACGATCTCGCTGTTGCCTGCTACCCCGCACGTCTTCCCGAATCGGACGGCGATGGCCTTTTTGCGCATGTTCGCTCGGCTGTTGGCGGCGCGGCATTCACCGTGCGCCCCGGATTTGAGCGGCTTCATCACAAGGCGGGCCGGCCGCTTCTGTTGTCCGACGAGGAGGTGGCGTTCGTGTCGGGTCTTGTGAAGCCTTTGCGGCTCGCGGATGCGCTGAAGCAGGGCGCCCTCGCGCACCCCATGAAGTTGCGCGTGCTGTCGGCGCTCGTCGATCTCGATCTGATTGACGTCAAGCGTGCTGACGATGCGATGCGGCCCGCTCGGCCAACGCATGTGTCGCCTGAACGCGAGCGTTGGATTCGCGATTTGATCGCCAAGCACCTCGAGATGAAGCGCGACGTTGACCTTTATCGGTTCCTCGGCGTGAATTACGATGTGACACCGCGCGAGCTCGACGCCGCGTATCGAAAGGTTGTCGGGCGTTTTCACCCCGACCGACTGGGTGGCGACCTCGGCGCGGCGGTACAGTCGCAGGTCGGTGAGCTTTTCGCGTTCACGCACGATGCGTGCGAACGCTTATCAGACGCCGCAAAGCGAGTCGCCTACGATCGCACTCTGTGGCGGAACGCTTTTTTCCGGCCGCTCCCGTCGTATCCGGTGGCGCTTGGGCGTTACGCGGAGCGACTCATCGCCGCGGGCCAGCTCGAACTCGCGCGCGAATACCTTGCGGAGGCGGAGCGTCGCGCGCCGCATGACGCGTTCATTCAAGCGCTTGGTGGGTTTGTCGAGGTCGAGTTGGGTGACGTCAAGGCGGGTCTTGCCCGGCTTCGAATGGCGGCTCGTCGCGCTCCGGCGATTGCAGGGATTCACCGTCTTTTGGGGCAAGCTCTCGAGTCTCTTGGGCGATTGGGCGCGGCCGAGCGTGCGTACCATCGCGCGACCTATTTGGCGCCGGGTGACGAGGCCATCGCCGTACGTCTCGCAGAGATTCAGTCAACGCCGCGTGGTTTTTGGGCGCGGCTGTTTCGTCGTTAGCTCCGTTCGCCCGAGCCGTCGCGGTGTGATACGACCAGGTCGGTTGTGTCGTGTCGACCGTATTCATCACAGGGGGAACCGGGTTTATCGGACGTGTTGTCGTTCGGTTCGCGCGCGCCGCGGGGCTGAATCTCGTCGTCACGACACGGTCGGCGGAAGCGGCGTCGCAATTGTCGTGCGATGGCGGCGTTCGTGCGCTCGTTTGTGACCTCGCGCGGCCGGGGGCGTGGCAGGCCGAAGCCGCGCGCGCAGAGGCGATCATTCATCTCGCGCAGCCGCCAACGTTCGGCGCTCGTGTGACACGCGAGCGCGCCCTGGCCTACCGCGCTCTACGCATGCGGATGGACGCGTTCCTCCTCACGTCACTCGACAAGAGCTCTGTTCGCCGCGTCGTCTATGTCGCCGGAACGAGTTACTACGGCGACGTTGGACGGTCTCTCCAAGACGAGTCAGTTACGCCGAATCCCCGTGGTTGGGGTCCCTATGTTGCGCCCGCGATCGAGACGATTCCCCTTTACTTAGCGCGCGGTCTCCCCATCGTGCAGGCCTTTCCCGGTTGGGTTTACGGCGATGGATCGTGGTTCCGCGATTACTTGCTTCGCCCGCTCGCCGCGCGAAAACGCTATTTTACGCCATCGGGTCCGGCCCGAATCGTCTCGCCGATCCATGTTGACGATTGCGCGCGGGCCATTCTGTTTTTGCTCGACCGCGGGGAGATCGGCGCGCGGTATTTCCTCGTCGACGATCACCCGGTAGAGTCGCTGGACCTCGCTCGGTGCGCAGCGGCGGCGCTCGGTGTGCCACTCAAGACGCGGACGGCGCCCAAGCTCGCGGTGCGAATTCAAGCGGGCCCCGTCGTAACGGAGTCACTTATGTGCGACGCGAACTTGTCGAACGCACGTCTTCGGGCCCTCGGCTTTCAGTTTAATTTCCCATCGATAGAATCTGGAATTCCGCGCGTTGTCGCCGAATTCCGCGAACGGTTGTCAGAGGAGGTGGCAGCACCCTTCGCCGAAGGCGGCGATTCCGCGCACCACCGTGAACGCACCGAATAGGGCGAGAAGGCCACCGGTGATACGCGGGATCTGGGCGCGAACTTTGGCCGACGCGACGTTGCCAAACGCTGCGAGGACGAGGAGCGCGGGCACTGTGCCGGAAACAAACACGGCCATCGCCAAGACACCGCCCGTGAACGATCCCGTGGCGGCGGCGAGAAGGAGCGCCGACGTGAGGAGCGAACACGGGAGAAGTGGCGTCAGGGCGCCGGTTGTGAGTGAGCCAACACCGCCCGCACGCGTCAATGCCGTGAGGGAACGACCGACGGTGAGCGACACGACGTTGGCGCGCGCTGGAAGTCGAAAGAGGCCCGCGAGTTTCAGCCCGAGAAGAAGAAGGAGAGTGCCGAGAACGATCGACACGAGCGCTTGGACGAACGTGAGATCGCGGTAACGGCCGAGAACGAATCCGAGGGTGCCAGCGGCGCCGCCGAGAAATGCGTACGAGGTGAGTCGCCCAAAATGATACAGCGCCTGGTCGCGGAGAGTCGCCGCAAGACGCGGTCGGGTCTGCGCGAGGACGATTCCACCGCACATTCCAACGCAGTGGATCGAGCCGCCCAATCCAAGGAGAAAGGCGGCGACGATTTGAGATTCCATCGCGAGCTCTCGCGCTTATCGCGCTTTCTCGACGACGGCGGTGAATGTCCGCGAACGCCAGGTGTTTCCCGCGTCGTCCGTTCCGAGCGCCCAATCGGTCGCGTCGTCGAGCGCCACGACACCGCCCTCCTTGAGTCGTAAACTGCGCGCGGCTGCGAGGTCGCGTCGCTGCTTGACGTCGGTCGGGGCCGCGTTTTCGACCGGGCACGCACCAAGCGCGTCCAATTGTACGAACGTTACAACCTCTGTCTTTCCCCACGCTCCTGTTGACGATTGCGGCTCACGAATCGCGACGAGCGCGCGAACACACGGGCCCCGAACGCGCGGCTTCAACGGTGGCGCGGGCCGCAACGAATGTCGCGCCTCGACGCGCGTGGAACTCAGCCGCACCGCCCGCGCGGACGCCTGTTTCTCTTCGTGGGTGCGCCGTTCATTCGTCGGCGGCTCGCGTTTGGCGACTTCCCGCTCCGCGCGGTTGCGGCGCGCGTCATCCCAACGCATCTCAGACTTGTAGAGGCAGGCCGTCGAAACGACAAAAATTGCGACGCCGAAAGGTGGAAGCGATCTTCGAAGCATTCGCCTGGATCATACACAACCACGCGGGTTTGGGAAGAGTGGGCTGTGTCGACTTTTCAACACCGGGCCGAGACAACGCTGGATTGGCGCGCCGAACCCAACGCCCAGGCGTGCCGCCGAATTGCCAATATGGACTAAATAGGTCCTTGACCTTCGTCGGGTCGCAGCCTCTAATCCAAATTGAAGAGGAGGACAATCCATGGCAACCGAAGGAAACATCGCTCCCGATTTCACACTGCAGACCGACAAGGGCGCCTCCGTCACTTTGTCGCAACTGCGCGGCAAGCAAGTCGTTCTGTTTTTTTATCCGAAGGACGACACGCCCGGATGCACCATCGAATGCAAGGAATTTCGCGACGCGGCGCCGAAGTTTGAAGGGAAGGCGGTTGTTTTTGGCGTGAGCGCCGATGATCGCGCAAGTCATGAGGCGTTTCGCGACAAGTTCGCGCTCAACTTTCCGCTCCTGTGCGACACCGGCCACGGGATTTGCGACGCGTACGGCGTTTGGGGGACGAGCAAGTGGGGCGAGGGGATCCGGCGCACGACCGTGATCGTCGGGGCGGATGGGCGCATCAAGCGCGTCTTCGAAAACGTGAAGCCCGAAGGCCACGCGGCCGAAGTGCTTGCGGCGCTTTGACCCGACGCGGGCTTGCGACGCGCCCGTGAATCGCGGGCGCACATGATTTAGGAGAAGGGAGAAACGACATGCCACTCAACGAAGCATTGCGAAAACAAATCGCCGACCTCGTGGCGAATCATCGCGTCGTTCTGTTCATGAAAGGGACGCGCCTCATGCCGATGTGCGGTTTTTCCGCGCAGGTCGTGCAGATCCTCGACAAGCTGGTTGCGAACTATGAAACGGTCGATGTAATCACATCGCCTGAAATGCGCGACGGCATCAAAGAGTTTTCGCAGTGGCCGACCCTTCCGCAGCTCTATGTTGGCGGACAGTTTGTCGGCGGTTGCGACATCGTCCGCGAGATGAATGCGTCGGGCGAACTCCAGAAACTCATCGAAGGGAATTGACGTGTCGTCGCACGCGACAGATTTTAAGGGCTCGGTGCTCGACGCAATTCGGGCAGCGATCGAAGTCGCGATTCCGGGCGCGCGTGTCGATGTTCAAGGGGGTGACGGGCACTACAGCATCGAGGTGACGTCTCCGGTTTTCGCGGGGAAGAAGACGCTCGAGAGCCATCGCCTCGTGATGAGCGCGATTGCGCATCTCATGCAGGGCGCGGCGCCGCCCATCCACGCCGTCGATGCGCTCAAGACCGTCGTTCCAGCGACGACGCCGTGAGCCGCGGCGCAGGAACTCTTTTTTTTGGAGGGTACGAATTTGGAAACGCAAGCATTTATTGAAGAACTTGAGTCGCTCAAAGCCGCGCGCGTTGCGACGATCGTCGAAGCCGGGCGAACGTCGCTCGCGGGGGTTGCGTCGGTCGATGGCAAAAAGTTGCTGCAAATCGCGCTTGCGAACGAGATCAGCGTGAGCGAGCTTGCGGCGGAATGGACGCCCACGACGCCGGAAGTCGACGTCAAGATTGCGTTTGCGCGACAAGCGGGGGATGAGGCGGGGCATTTTCTTCTCGTCGCGGGGCGGCTTGCGGCGCTTGGATTCGACGTCGAGTCGTTTCGCGCGCCGCGCGAGAATCCGCTCTTCCAGTATCTGAAGGGCCTTGCGACGACCGTCGAACGGGTTGCGGCGGGACTCTTCACGCTCGAGGCGATCGCGCTCGGGGTCAACGAGAATTTTATGGCGTACTGCGAAAGACAAGGCGATCTCGAGACCGTGCGGATTTACCGTGAGGCGATCCAGCCTGATGAGCGCACGCACCATGAGATTGGAACGCGGCTCCTCAGGAAATATGCGACAACACCGGAGCTGCAGAGTGCGGCGCGCGCGGCCGTTGAGGGCGTCCTCAATATTGCGACGTCGGCCCGTGCTGATGGCGCGATGAAGCTCGGCACGGCCTGCTTCCCTGGTTGCTAAGAGGCGATTCGCCGAGATAAAAACGACGCGTCTAGTCGTCGAGTCAATAAAAGGCCGTAAAACCCAGCGATTTGACTTTCTGTAGCCGTCTGCTACAAATGACTAGACTGATGTGTCAGTCTCTTTTCGGGAGGTCGCGGAATGAGCGATGAGTATTTGACCCGCACAGCGCCCGTTTACATAGGCCTTGACGTTGGCTCGACAACCGTGAAGGCGACTGTCGTCGACCCCGAGTCGCACGAAATCCTCTGGAGCGATTACCAGCGCCACAACACAAAGCAGGCCGAGATGTGTCTCGAGTTTCTCGTGCGCATCGGAAACGACTTTCCGCAGGTTCCGCAAAAGTCGATTCGAATTTTTGCGACGGGGTCGGGCGCCGCGCCGCTTTGCGAACCGCTCGGCGCGAAGTTTGTCCAAGAGGTCAACTCCGTCACGCTCGCCGTCGAGACGCTGCACCCCGACGTCGGCTCCGTGATTGAACTTGGCGGACAAGACGCGAAGATCATCATCTTCAAAGAGAATCAGGAGACGGGGCAGAAGCAGGCGATCGCCTCGATGAACGACAAGTGCGCGTCGGGCACGGGCGCCACGATCGACAAATGTTTCGTGAAGGTCGGCGCGCCACCCGAGATGGTGACGTCGCTTCACTTCGACGATTCTAAGCTGCACCACGTCGCGGCGAAGTGCGGCGTCTTCGCCGAGACCGACATCGTCAACCTCATCAAGTCGGGAATTCCGTCGAGCGAAGTATTGTGTTCGCTTGCCGATGCAATCGTCATGCAAAACTTGTCGGTCTTGACGCGCGGAAACACGCTGCGCCACAAGGTTTTGCTGCTCGGCGGTCCCAACACCTATCTGCCGTTCTTGCAGGAGTGCTGGCGAAAGCGAATCCCGATCACGTGGGACGACCGCGGATACGGTTACCCGAAAGACGTGCCGATCGAGGAGCTCATTTTCATTCCACAAAACGCGCAGTACTACGCGGCGTTCGGCGCCGTGATGTATGGGCTGCATGAGGACGCGTCGATCGGCGTTTACGCGGGGATCGAGGGGCTCAAGGCGTATATCAACGGCGGACGGAAGGCGAAACTCGGCGATGCGGCCGGGCCGCCGCTTGTGCATTCAGAGGGCGAGCTCGAGGGGTTTCGCGAGCAGTACAAGATTCCGAAGTTTGAGCCGGCGAAATTTTGGCCGGGGCAAGTCGTGCGCGGCGTCATCGGGCTCGACGGCGGTTCGACGTCGTCAAAGGCGGTTCTCATCGACGAGGAGAAGCGAATTCTCGCGAAGGAGTATCAGCTGTCGAAGGGGAATCCGATCGCCGACACCAAGGAGATTCTCGCGCGAATGCGCGCCGGCATTGAAGATCAGGGCGCGACGCTCGAGGTGATCGGGTTTGGCGCGACGGGGTATGCGGCCGACGTTCTCGAAGAGTGCGTGAAGAGTGATGTCAATGTCGTCGAGACGGTCGCGCATATGATGTCGGCGACGCATTTTTTTGGCGACGTCGACGTGATCTGCGACATCGGCGGGCAGGACATCAAAGTCTTGATGATGGAAAACGGCGACATCAAGAATTTTCGGTTGTCGAATCAATGTTCCGCGGGGAACGGAACGCTGCTTCAAGCGATGGCCGATCAGTTCGGCGTCAAAGTGACCGACTACGCGGATGTGGCGTTTGGCGCGGAGTTGTCGCCGAAATTTTCGTACGGGTGCGCGGTTTTTCTCGACACCGACCGCGTGAACTTTCAAAAGGAAGGCTACTCGAAAGAGGAGCTGCTCGCGGGGCTCGCGCAGGTGTTGCCGAAAAATGTTTGGCAGTACGTCGTCCAGATTCCGCGGCTCGCGGCGCTCGGGCGAAAGTTCGTGCTACAAGGCGGTACGCAGTACAACTTGGCGGCGGTTAAGGCGCAGGTCGACTACATCAAGCAGCGCGTGCCGGACGGCGAAGTGTTCGTGCACCCGCACACGGGCGAAGCGGGGGCGATCGGCGCGGCGTTCGAGACGCTGCGGGTTGTGAAGCGGCGCGGGAAATCGACGTTCATCGGGATGGATGCGGCGATCGCGCTCGAATACACGTCAAAGAACGACGTCGAGACGGTTTGTCACTTTTGCCCGAACGAATGCAAGCGGACGTTCATCGACACGAAGCGGCCCGACGGGTCGACGTCGCGGTACATCGCGGGCTTTTCGTGCGAGAAGGGAACGGTCGAGTCAAAAGAGGCGATGCTCGACCTCGTCGCGGAACGCAAAAAGATCATGAAGGAGTTTCCGAACCTCGTTGACTGGGAATCGAAACTCGCGTTCAAACATTTTTACGATGTCGCGCCGATTCCAGAGGCTGGGACTGAAATTGCCGATGTCGAAGTAAAGCACACGATCCTCGGCGCGAAGACGCGCACGGTGACGCGGCCTATCAATAGATCGTCGCGCGACGCGATCGAAGCGCGGAGGCGCATTCGCATCGGCATTCCGAAGGTCTTAAATGTTTATTCGACGGCGCCGTTTTGGCGGACCTATTTTGAGGCGATCGGGGTTTTACAAAACAACATCGTCTTCAGCGATTACACAAGCGAAGAGATGTGGATGGAGGGCGGGAAGTATGGGTCGATCGACCCGTGTTACCCGTCGAAGGTTCAGCAGGCGCACATTCACAATCTGCTTTTCCATAAGCACACGGACGAGAGTCCGCTCACGTACATTTTTAATCCGGTCTTGACGCATGTGCCGTCGTTCGTGACGGGCGCGAAAGATTCGGCGGCGTGCCCCATTGTCGCGGGGGCGCCCGAAGTGATGAAGGCGGCGTTCACCAAGGAGATCGATTTTTTTGCGCAGCGCGGGATTAAATATTTGGATCCGGCGTTTACGTTCACCGAGCCGCTCTTGCTTAAAAAGCAGCTGTACCAGGGACTTGCGACGGTTTTGGGCGCGACGGAAGACGAGTCGAATTTTGCGGCGGATGAGGCGTTTCGGGCGCTTCAAAAGTTTGACGAGGACTTGCAGACGAAGGGGCGCGCGATACTTGACCAGGTTGAGCATGAAAACCGGATCGCGATTTTGATGATTGGACGGCCGTATCACATCGACCCGGGGCTAAACCACGGAATCCCGGAAGAGTATCAGGTGCTCGGGTACCCTGTGTTGTCGATTCGATCGATTCCCAAAAACGCGGCGTACCTCGCGCGATTTTTCAAAGAGGATATCGAAAAGGGGTTGGTCGAAAATGCGCTCGAAATCAACGACGTATGGCCGGAAAACTACTCGGCGAATTCGTCGATGAAAGTTTGGGCGACAAAGTTTGCGGTGCGTCACCCGAACGTCGCTGTGCTCGACCTCTCGAGTTTTAAATGTGGGCACGACGCGCCGACAAAACTCGCGGAGGAGCGGCTCGAGGATCTGGCGTCGAAAAAGGTTGAGCTGAATCGTCGAATCGATGTGAAGCGGCTCGAGCTCATGGAGCTGAAGGCGAAGCAGATCGCAGAGCGGCGCGAGACGAATCCCGCGCTTTTGGCCGAGATCGAAAGGTTGCGCGAGAAAGTGCGCGCGTATCAGCCGGTTCACGTCGTCGAGACGCCGCCGCCGGTCGCGACGGGTCTTGTGGCGCTGAGGATTTTGAAACGGGACGGCGAGACCGTTGCGGCGTAGGAGAAGAGAAACCACAGAGGCGCAGAGTTCGCGAGATCTGAGGAGGGTGAAAGAAATGGAAGCGACTGGAAACATTTCGTTGAACACGATCGATATCGACGCGGAGATGGCGGCATTTGAGGCAGAGGAACGCGCGAAGCTGGGGCTTACGATGGCCGAGGCGACGACGAAGGCGTGGACCGATAAGATGACGAATCCGTTTTTCTCGGCGAAGCAGCGCGAGAACACGACGCTGCTTGTGTCGGGGCTGACGATGGCGCACGACCTGTTTGTTGAGGCGGCGCTCAAGGGGCTCGGCTACAACATTCGTCACCTCGATTGCCCCGACAACGATGCGCTACGTTTCGGTAAAGAGTTCGGCAATCGCGGGCAGTGCAATCCGACTTACTTCACCGTCGGAAACCTCGTGAAGAGCCTGACGGAGATCGGCGAAAAGGAAGGGCTCACGAAGCAGGGCGTCATCGATAAATATGTTTTTTTGACGGCGGGGGCGTGCGGGCCGTGCCGCTTCGGGATGTATGTGACGGAATATCGCAAGGCGCTGCGCGATGCGGGGTTTGACGGGTTTCGCGTTCTGCTGTTTCAGCAGACGGGCGGTTTTAAGCAGGCGACGGGCGAAGAGGTCGGGCTCAAGATGAATCCGCCGTTTTTCATGGCGCTCGCGCGGGCGATCATTTCGGGTGACGTCTTAAATGCACTCGCGTATCGCATTCGGCCGTTTGAAGTCGAGGCGGGCGCGACCGACAAGGCGATGGACGCGGCGAAGAAGTTAATTTATGCGGCGCTTGAGCACCAGACGAATATTCTTGTCGCGCTCTGGAAGGCGCGCGGCGAATTCAAGAAGGTTAAGGTCAATCGGCTGATGCCAAAGCCGAAGGTTTCGATCATCGGCGAGTTTTGGGCGATGACGACCGAGGGCGACGGGAACTACCAGCTTCAGCGATTTCTTGAGGGCGAGGGCGCCGAGGTCGATATTCAGCTCGTGACGGCGTGGCTGTTGTTCATGCTGTGGGAAGGGCGGCACGACACGAAGCTGCGCGCGGAGCTGCATGGAGTTGACGGCGGGCGAAAGGGGTTAAGCGGCGTCAATGTCATGAAGAAGCTTGCCATGCTGCGCGTCGCGGAATGGGTTGTGCGCGGCGCGTTTCAGACGTTTGCGCAGACGATCGGGCTTCGTGGCTATCACTTGCCCGACATGGAGGAGATCGCGCGCGTTGCGGCGCCTTACTACAACAACATGATCCGCGGCGGCGAAGCGCACATGGAAATTGGAAAAGTCATCCTCAACACTGTGAAGCAGAAGGCGACGATGACGCTGTCGGTGAAACCGTTTGGGTGCATGCCGTCGTCGGGCGTGTCGGACGGCGTGCAGTCGTACATCACTGAGAAGCATCCCGAGTCGATTTTTTGCGCGGTGGAAACGTCGGGCGACGGGCGCGTGAATTTTTATTCGCGCGTGCAGATGTTTTTATTTCGGGCGCGTGAGCGAGCGCGCGAGGAGTTCGACGCGGCGCTGAAGGCGCATGGGCTAACAGCGGAGGCTGTTGCGGCGTTTCTCGCAAAGCACCCGCGATTTGCGTCGCCGCTCCACAAGGCGCCGCACACGGTCGCGGGAACGGCGGCCGACTTGGTTCACGAGGTCGCGCCTTACATGACGAAGAGCTTTGCGGCTCGACGCGTCGCGAATGCCAAAACGTTAGCGGGTTGGATCGCCCAGACGGTACGCGCGATTCCGGGGCAGCTGCGCCATGCGGCAAAGCGCGCGCCGGAACTCGCTCGCGCGGCGTCGGCCGAGTGGAAAGAGATCGGGCCCGACGTTCGGCAGATGCTGGTCGCAGCCGTCAAAGAAAAATTTGTCGCGTGGAACCCGGTCGCTATGGGCGCTTACGACGACGCCGGGTCCGCGCCACAAACGGACCGGTCTGCCAAGGCCGCATAGGACCTGGGCACTCTCGCCATCCTGCATTCCTTAGAAATCCGCTCTCTGCTGTGCTAATTTCACAAACTATGTTTAAGAAGATCCTCATCGCCAACCGTGGCGAAATCGCGGTTCGCGTGATTCGGACGTGCCGCGATCTCGGGATTCGGTCTGTGGCGGTGTACTCGGACGCCGATCGCGAGGCGCTGCACGTTCGGTTTGCGGACGAGGCGTATTTCATCGGCGCGTCGGCTCCGCGTGAGAGCTACCTAAATGTTGGGCGCCTTGTCGAGGCGATTCGCGCATCGGGCGCGGACGCCGTGCATCCGGGTTACGGGTTTTTGTCGGAGAACGCCGATTTCGCGCGGGCAGTGGCCGCGGCGGGCGCGAAGTTCATTGGCCCGTCGCCTGAGGCGATACACGCGATGGGTTCGAAGACGGGGGCGCGGCAGCTGATGATGGCGGCCGGCGTACCGGTTGTGCCGGGCGGTCGCGAGGCGGTTGCGGATGCCGATGCGGCACGGGCTGAGGCAGCGCGCGTTGGATACCCCGTGCTTTTGAAGGCGCGCTCAGGCGGGGGCGGGCGTGGAATGCGCGTCGTTGCTGGCGATGCGGAGCTCGCGGCGGCGTTCGCATCGGCGACGCGCGAAGCGGCGTCGGCGTTTGGCGACGGCGGGATCTACGTCGAGAAATATTTCGGCACGCCGAAACACGTCGAAGTTCAGGTGCTCGCCGATTCGTTTGGCGAGACCGTCCATCTTTTCGAGCGCGACTGCTCCGCGCAGAGGCGACATCAAAAAGTCATCGAGGAAAGCCCGTGCGCTGTGGTTGACGATGAGGCGAGGCGGGCGATTGGCGATATCGCGGTGCGTGCGGCGCGGGCCGTGAAGTACGAGGGCGCGGGGACCGTCGAATTCCTGTATGCGCCGGACGAGAGCGGGCGTGGCGGGGAGTTTTATTTTTTGGAGATGAACACGCGCATTCAGGTCGAGCACCCGGTGACCGAACTGATTACGGGGCTTGACTTGGTTGCCGAGCAGATTCGCGTCGCGGCGGGCGAAAGGCTCGGGTATGGGCAGGGCGATATCGTGCGACGCGGTGCAGCGGTCGAGTGCCGAATCTACGCGGAGGACCCCGATAAGGGTTTTTTGCCGTCGCCCGGAAAGATCACGCGGTGGCGTGCGCCGTCGGGGCCAAACGTGCGCGAAGACGTCGGTGTCTATGCGGGTGCGACGGTCTCGTCGTTCTACGATCCGATGCTCGCGAAATGTGTCACGTGGGGACCGACGCGCGAGGCGGCAATCGCGCGAATGCGGCGTGCGCTTAAGGAGTACACAATCCTCGGGGTCAAAACAAACGTTGGATTTTTGAGACGCGTGCTCGCGAATCCGGTGTTTTTGTCTGGCGCGTACGATACGGGACTGCTCGCGGCGATGAAGAACGAAAACGGCGCGTTCGAGGATCTTTCGCGGATTGCGCTTGGTGTCGCGGTCGCGAGCGCTCATATCAAGGCCGAAGAGGACGCGGCAAAGGTGTTTCACCGAGATGGGGCGGGCGTATCGTCAGCGGCGAACGGCGAAAGCGGAGGGCGATCGCGTTGGCGAAGCGTGGGGCGCGTCGATGGGCTTCGAGCGGATGGGGGTTGATATGGCGGCCGAGCGATTTCTCGCGATTTGGAACGGTCGCGAGGTTGAGGTCGATGTGGCGAAGGAGGGGGAGCGGTTGCGCGTTCACTTCGACGATGAAACGCACGACCTCGATTTGCGGCACCTGGGTGACGGCACACTTTCGGTGCTGGTCGACGGCGAATCGTACGAAGTCGTTCTCGAGCAAAAGGATGAGAAGGTCACGGCTGGACTTCGAGGGCGCAGTTACAGATTTGAAGTTCTCGACGAGCGCCGGGCGCGCATGCGGGTTGGGCGCGCGAAGCTTGGCGGCGAGGGGCCTCAAGTCGTATTGAGCCCCATGCCGGGTCGCGTCGTCCGAATCAACGTGAAGGTTGGCGAGCGCGTCGCGGCGGGTCAGGCGGTCGCGGTCGTCGAGGCGATGAAAATGGAAAACGAGCTGCGCGCCGCGCGGGACGGGGAAGTCCGCGAGGTGATCGCCGCGGTCGGAAAAGCGGTGGAAGCCGGCGAAAAACTGCTTGTCATCGTGTGAGCTATTTGGCAACCCAGGTCAAATCGATGATCTTCCCCGCGCGACTGACCCGCAGGGCAACGCGATCGCCCGCCTTCGCAAGGGCGACGGCCCGCCGAAAACGATTCTCGCCGAGCATCTCCGCCTCTCCCATTCTCAAGATGACGTCGCCCTTCTGAAGGCCTGCCCCGCGAAACGAATCGTCTGAAACGCCGTCGACCACGAGGCCGTGCGGGTGGCGCTCGAACAGCGAGAAATCACGAGGCGTAAGGGCTGGATAAAAATACTGGTAGCGCGTGAACTTGATGACGTCGGCTTCGACGAAGTTGAGGTTCGCGAGCTTTTTTGTCAGGGCGTCGTGGTTATCCATGGCGTAAGTGAACACGGGGCGCGGGTTAACGCGCAAAGCGACCGCGGCCCTGCGCCACGTCGGTGATTGGGCGATTTGCGAAAGCCGGTCAAGCGCCGCTTCGAGTGTTCGTTTGAGCGCCTTTGTCACCTCGGGACGCGGATCGTACGGCTGCTTCATGGCGAAGAGGTCGACGGGAACGACCGTGCGCGTTGACAAAAGCCGTGCGCCTGAGTCGGGGTGAAGAATCGAGACGCCGACGACGATCGATTTGTCGTATTCCTTTCGGATCCCGACGACGCGGCCACGTTTGTCGACCAGCTCGCGCGAGTGCGACGCGATTCGCTCTTCGGCGTGGGCGCGAATGACGGCGAGGCGCCGCGGGAGGATCGCGAGGCGCGTCGTTCGAAGCGCTAAGTCGCTTGCGAGAAACGGGTGGTCGCCGCGCGAATTCGACACCTCAAAATCGTCGCCCGCGAGGATGACGTAACGTTTTCGCGCGAGCATGGCTTGGACGATGTCGTGGGTCTTCTCGTACGACTCGTACGGCTCATACTTGTGCGTGAACGTAAACGGCCACACCGCAATGGCGTGAACTTCAAGGGCCGGCGGCACAGAGCCCAGGTCGACTTCGATGCGACTTCCGGCACAAGCGAGCACGGCGAGAAGGCAAAAGCTGAAGCACCGCATCTGGGAAAAGTATAGCGGGGCGCGACCGCGATCGCCAAACTCGCGCGTCCTTTGATATTGCGGCTCCTTGTGAAACGCGTGTGCGGCTGGATAACATGGGGAGATGCGGCTTGGGAGATGGCGCGTCGGTGCAGGGATGGTGCTTCTTGCGGTAGCGTGCGACGGCAAGAAGACGGCGCCGCCTGCAGCCGACGCCGCGGTTGTTCAATGCGCGACGACGGATGCGGGAACGACGGCATCGGCTGAGGCGCTTGCGGTTGGCACGCGCAGCGACGTTGCGATTTGCGCGAAGGAGTTTTTTTTCGCGAGCGATTTTGTGGCGGGCGACGTCGTGACCTTGACGCTCGCGTTTTCAAACGTGGCTGGAGATATCGACGTCGCGCTTATCGATCCGGAAGGAAGCATTATTGCGACTTCCGCCGGGACAGGCGATGGCGAGCAGTTGTCGGCAATCCCCGCGCGCCTCACGGGCCGGTATTTCGTTCGCCTCTATAACAAGAACCGGTACACGCTTCGGACTGCGTTCTCGATCACGCTGGCGGTGACGCACGATTCATCGTGCACCGATGACGCGCTCGAACCGAACGACACCGTCGTGGCGGCGCGCGCCGTTGGAGATGGCGGCGGTGCTTGGTCGGGTCTCGTGCTCTGCGCGTCGAACAAAGACCACTTCCGCGTTGACTTGGACGCGGGCGATGTCGTGACGGCGACGCTGGCCGCGGACGCGGGGCTCGCGCTCAGCTTGTACGTCGTCGACAGTGCCGCGCCGACGACGCCGTTTGTCGTTGCGCGCGCGCCGACGGTTGCATACGGTCCGGTCGCGTTTGGCGGCCCTGTGTACTTGATGGTTTCGGCTGATGCGGGTGTCACCGGTGCGTATGACCTCGGAGTCTCGTGGGTGCGGGCGGATGGCGGTCGACCGGTACGGCTTTCGGGCGTTGTGACGTATGAGCGACAGCTCGTTACGGCCACCGGATACGTGAACCAAGGGTACGTCCCAGCTGCGTTTGCGCGTGTTGACGCGGTGTCGGCGGCGACGGGGAAAGCCCTCGCGGAGGTTGCGACGAACGACGCTGGCGCGTTTGAATTCCCGGAGCTCCTTGTTTTCGGCGACGCCGGCCTGCAGATCCGTGCGCTGGCACAGCGGTTTGAGCCGACGGTGAATTTTTCGGTGCGCGATAATCCGGCTTCCAACGCGATCGTCGCGGCGACATCGGCGGTTTACGACGAGACCGCTGTTGGGCCGTCGATTTCGGTGTCGCTTGCGGTCTCGGAGATGTCGGGCGCGGGAGGGGCGTTTCACCTCTTGTCGCTTGCCTCGCGCGCCGAGGAGTTTGTTCGCGCGGCAACCGGGAAATCGATATCGCCGCTCACGCTCTATTGGACGAAGGGCACGAACGCGTACGGCTGCGGCACGTGCTACGTCGACTCAGTCGTCTACGTCGGTGGAACGCCGTCGGACCCCGACGAATACGATGACGCGGTTGTGCTGCATGAAATCGGGCACCACGTTGTGCGCGTGCTGTCGCGGGATGACTCGATCGGCGGCGATCACAACGGCTCGAAGACCGACCCCGTGCTGGCGTTTTCTGAAGGTTGGGCGACGTTTTTCGCGCTCGCCGTGCGGGGCGATCCTGTTTATTACGACTACCGAACGGCCGATGTGCTGGCGGCAAATTTCGAGACGATGGCGGAGGCGGCGAGCTTTGGGACGGGCTCGGGCGCGCTTGCGGGCGACGTTTCGGAGTGGCTCGTGAGCGCGTTCTTGTGGGATGTGCTCGATGCGCCCGCGGATACGGGGGATGGTCTCAACGTCGGCTTCGGTGTCTTGTTTGATCCGCTTGCGAAGTATTTCACGGCGCAGTCGTTCGCGGATCGCGGGGCGGTTGGACGCGATTTTGTCGACTACCTTGATGGGTGGAGTTGTCGGGCTCTCGGTTCGACGAGTGAGCTGACGGCGCTCATCAGTGCGCGGCAGTTTCCGTACGACTTCGCGGGACCGACGAGTTGCCCCGAATGAGAAAAAACGAACCGCCAAGACGCTAAGAGGGCCAAGGTTGAATTTGATGATGTTTCTACTTTGGGGTTCTCTTCTTCTTGGCGGTTAATCTTGCGATTTGTTACAGCACGTCGGCGGCAAGACGTTCGTGGCGCGCGCGGCTCAAGGCTTCGGTGTGCCACGTCTCGGTTGGGAATAACGGCGCGGCCTGCGTTGCGACGCGGGCGGCGTTTTCGTAAAACCTGTTTTCGAATTCCCACGTCAGGAGGGCACGCCATGGTTCGGGGTGTGTGGGCGTGCGGTCGCGGTCGGCGACGAGCAGGGATTGCGCTTCGTCGGTGCGACCGAGCAGCGTTAGGTCGCGGGCGACTTCGAGGGCGATGCGTGCGTCGTTGGGGCGGAGGCGGCGCGCGTGTGCGCAAACGCGCAGGGCTTCCTCCGTCGGTTTGACGTGGCGGGCCATTTCACAAACATAGAAGGGGACGTCGGGTTCGTGCGGGACGTTGCGATAAAGGGTTTGGTAGGTTTCGTAGGCGAGCGAAAGATTGTTCGCGTGGAGCGCGATTGTTGCGAGCTCCCAGTAGGGGCGGACGTCGTTGGGCGTGGCGGCGATCTCGCGCTGGATGACCCGCGCGGCGGCGGTAAAGCGGCGTTCAGCCGTGAAGGTGCGCGCGATTTCGCGTTCGAGGTATCTGTACTGCGGGAGTTTGCGGCGAAGCGATGCGAGGAAAAAACGTGCGAGCCAGGGCCGGCCCTCGAGGGTTTCGAGGCGGGCGAGCATGCGGGCGCTCCAAACGAAATCGGTGCGCCAGGTTTTCGAGAGCCAGTGGCGAATCGCGGTTGGGTTGTTCTGTTCGATCGCAGCGGCAGCAAGGAGGCGTTCGCGGGTTGGGTGAAGGTGAGACAAACGCAAAGACGCGGAGACGCCAAGAGAACAGGTTTCTGACTTTGCGGCTTTGCCCCTTTGCGACTTTGCGTTGAAATCCCCTGCGGGTGCGGGCATCGGTTCGCCGATGCGGGCGAGCACACGCGCGAGGAGCGCGGTGGCGCAAGGATCGCCGGCGCGTGCGGCGGGTTCGAGCGCGAGGCGGACGGGCCAGAGGTCGTCGATGTCGGTCCAGGGCGCATGGGCGATTTGCGCGGCGCGATCAAATGACGACGGGCGCATTGCGAGGACAACAATGGCGCCGACGGCGAAAACCACCGCGCCAACGCGACGATGAGAAAAAGGATTTGCTGTCATGTAACGATCTTTCGTGACCTACAACCGCAACCAGCAACATGCTTATTCCGAGTCCGGCGCGTGGACTCCATATCCCGCGCGGGCGCGCGCCTTGACGAAGCCCCGCTCGCAATCGGAGACTGAAAGGAATGAAATCGTCAAGCCAAATTCGCGAGTCGTTTCTTTCGTTTTTTGAGTCGCGCGGCCACCGGCGCGTCAAATCGAGTGGGCTCATTCCGCAAGGCGACGCGACGTTGCTGTTCACGAACGCCGGCATGGTGCCGTTCAAGGATTTTTTCACCGGCGCCGTGCGCAGCGATTTTTCGCGCGCGACGACGTCGCAAAAATGCATGCGCGTTTCCGGGAAGCACAATGACCTTGAAAACGTCGGACGCACGCCGCGTCACCACACGTTTTTTGAGATGCTCGGGAACTTTTCGTTCGGCGATTATTTCAAGGCCGAAGCGATCGATTTTGCGTGGGAGTTTCTCACGAAGACGGTCGCGCTTCCGAAGGAGCGCCTCTGGATAACGGTGTTTCGCGAAGACGACGAGGCCGAGGCGCTTTGGAAGGCGCGCGCGAATGTGTCGGCGGATCGCATCGTGCGGCTTGGCGAAGCGGACAATTTTTGGGCGATGGGCGACACGGGGCCTTGTGGGCCGTGCTCTGAGATTCACATCGATCAAGGCGAAGCGGCTGGTTGTGGAAGACCGAGCTGCACGTTTGGCTGCGAATGTGGCCGCTACATGGAGCTTTGGAACCTCGTCTTCATGCAGTTTGAGCGCGACGCCAAGGGCGCAATGACGAAGTTGCCGAAGCCGTCGATCGACACGGGCGCCGGCCTCGAGCGGCTTGCGGGCGTCCTGCAAGGAACGACGTCGAACTACGGAAGCGACTTGTTTGGCGGCCTTATTGAGACGGCGAGCGCGCTCGCGAAAAAG
This sequence comes from Deltaproteobacteria bacterium, assembly GCA_016192705.1. Taxonomy (GTDB): domain Bacteria; phylum Myxococcota; class JACPTQ01; order JACPTQ01; family JACPTQ01; genus JACPTQ01. The sequence continues at coordinate 123,369 of JACPTQ010000050.1, forward strand.
GCGTACGGCAAAAACGACGAGGACGATGTTTCGATGCGCGTCATCGCCGACCATGCGCGCGCGACGGCGTTTTTGGTTGCGGACGGCGTGCTCCCGCAAAACGAGGGGCGCGGCTATGTGCTTCGTCGCGTGATGCGGCGTGCGATTCGGCATGGCGAGCGGCTTGGGCTCAAGGATCTTTTCTTTCACGCCGTGTGTGGACGCGTCGTCGACGAGATGCGTTCGGCATACCCGGAGCTCGATGGGGCGCGTGCGCTCATCGACAAAGTCGCGCGGCAAGAAGAGGAAGGGTTTCGTCGAACGCTGGCAAGCGGGTGCGCGTTGTTGCAGCAGGAGATTGCGAAAGGCGGCAAGGCGATTGCGGGCGCGGTCGCGTTCAAGCTGTACGACACGTTTGGGTTTCCGCTCGATCTGACCGAAGTGATTGCGGGTGAAGCGGGCATGGCCGTTGATCGCGCGGGATTCGATGCTCATATGGAAGAGCAGCGGGGACGGAGCACGTTCAAAGGTGAGGCGAATGCGGTCGCTGTCGGGGGTGCGTGGAAATCGGCGACGAGCCCGTCGGGGAGCCGATTTTTGGGCTACGAGGCGACGAAGGTGCGGGCGCGGGTGCTTGACGCGATCGAGTCGAATGGGCGGGTCGAATTCACGTGCGACCAAACGCCGTTTTACGCAGAGTCCGGCGGGCAGATCGGCGATGCGGGCGAGGCGCGCGGGGCGCGTGGCGTTTTGAGGGTCTCCGACACCAAACGCGTGGGCGAGCGGATTGTACATATCGGCGTCGGTTCGGTTGCGGCTGGCGACGACGTCGAACTCATCGTCGACGAAGCGCGGCGCGACGCGATTCGCCGCAACCACAGCGCGACGCACCTTGCGCATTGGGCGCTCCGCTCGGTGCTGGGCGACCACGTGAAGCAGGCCGGGTCGCTCGTTGCGCCCGATCGGCTGCGGTTTGACTTCAGCCATTTTCAGCCGCTGACGTCCGACGAAATCGCGCGCGTCGAAGACCTCGTCAACGCGCGCGTCGTGGCCAATTTTGAAGTCGGAACGCGCGTGTCGACTTACGATGCGGCCGTGAAAGACGGCGTCATCGCGTTCTTTGGTGAAAAATACGGGAACGAGGTGCGGGTCGTTCAGGTGTCGCCGGAATCGCGCGAGCTCTGCGGCGGGACGCATTGCCGGCGGTCGGGGGATATTGGCTTCTTCAAGATTGTGAGCGAAGAGGGGATCGCGGCGGGCGTGCGGCGCATCGAGGCCGTGACGGGAATGGGCGCGGTGGCGTTTGTTCGCGGGCTTGAGACGACGCTCAAGCGGGCGGCCGGCGAGCTCAAGTCGGCGCCGGCGGAAATCGTTGAGCGGGTTGGAAAGTTGCGTGAGCGCGAGGCGAAGCTCGTGAAGGAGATTGAGGAACTTACGCGGAAGATGGCGGGTGGCCAGGCGCGTGACCTTGTCGCGGACGCGGTCGACGCGGGTGGCGTGCGCGTCATCGCGACGCGCGCGGAGATCGCGGACCCCAAGGGGATGCGGGATTTCGCGGATGGGCTCAAGGAGCGCTTGAAGAGCGGCGTTATTGTGCTCGGCGCGGTGAACGACGGGAAAGCGGTGCTTCTCGCGGCGGTTACGCCCGACCTTGTGGGGCGCGTGCATGCGGGCAAGCTCATGGGCGAACTCTGTGCGATCGTGGGTGGACGCGGCGGCGGCAAGCCCGATATGGCGCAAGGGGGCGGCAGCGATGTCGCGGCGCTCGATGCGGCGCTTGCGAGTGTGGCTGAGAAGGTTCGCAAGGCGGTCGGCGCTTGAGTGAGCGGTACATCGTTCGAACGCCCTTTGCGACGAGCCGAGAGTTCGCGGAGAAATTCCGGCGCCACTTTCGCGACGGTGGCGTGTTTATTCCGGCGCACGAGCTTCCCGCAGTTGGGGATCCGTTTGTGCTCGAGGTTCGTCTCGCGGGCGGAGATGTCGCGTTTGGCGCCGACGTTGAGACGGCATGGATTCGCGAGGCGAAGCCGCGGGGCGTTGGGTTTCGAATTGTGCGTGTGACCAACGACAGCGGGGCCGTCTTCGATGGGGCCGCACGGGCGGACGCCGAGATTATTCAGCTCGCGGAGATTGCAAAGGCGGTGTATGAGAAGAGAGAGGTTTCGGCGGCGTGGACGGCGGAAAGGCTGGCGATCGTGGATCGTGCACTGGATGAATTCGTGAAGTAGAAAAAAATTGTCAAGCGGATTTTTTGACTGAGTGTCCTACATGTCGTACAACACGACTCAGGCGAGGGGCACTCGCTATGAACGGAGGAAGGGAGCCATGGCAGCAGGCACCGACAAAAGAAAACAAAGCCTCTACTTCCCGGAGGACATGCTTCGGGAAATTCAGGATGAGGCGACGAGGCAGGACCGGTCGCTCTCGTGGATCGTTCAGCGGGCGTGGTTGATCGCGCGGAAGGACATTCAGAAGTATCCAGCGGTCAACGACCTCGCGGAAGGTCCGAACGACATTCGCGAGCGCGAGCGCGTTTCCCGAGACCGGGAGTAAGCGCGCACCGTAAAGGTGCCTGGACCTGCCTGGTTCGTGAAGCATGGGCCGGTGAGCGGTTGGCTTGCTGGCGGTAAAAGGTATGAATCAGGTTGAGCGGCGACCGGATGTCGCTCGGCCATTTTTGGGAGGTCAACATGAAGGGCACCCTCAGTGTCATCGGTCTGTTCATCGGTTTTGGTCTCGTTTCGGTCGCAGTTGCGAAGGGCACCGACGGTCCGTGTCCACGCGCTCGTCTGTCGAGCGATACCGTTCAGCGAAAACTGGATGAAATGGCGAAGGTCGCGGCCAAGACGACGCGCGTTGTTGGGGTCAAGCCGTGGCGCGTCAGCGACATGCCGGTGTTCGACGCGCTGAACGATCGCGTGGGGGCGCTCGTGTTTGTTGAGCCGCCCGCGTTGACGAAGGAAGAGAAGCGCCGAATTGAATTCATAGAATTGCTCGAGGCGATCGACGCCATTAATATCGTTGATAGACTTCCAAGACGAGCATCTGTCCGCGAGCGATCACCGCTCGCCGCAAAGTAGGCCCCTCCGGGGGTGGCGCAGCCGATGGTCGGTTGCGTCACCCCCGTCCCTATTTTTTTCGCAATTAGCCAAGAAGCCAGTGGCTTCTTGGCGCGAAAAAAATGGGTGAGCCCGACGGAACGGAGGGCGAACCCCACCAACGTAGCGTTAAGAAGAACATTCCTCAGCACGACCCAGTGGGCCGTTTTCACCGCTTCCCGCCTCACAATCGCGCAAGAACAATGTCGAACACGCCGCGCCATGGGGTCGATCTCTTGTCGAGAGGAATAACCAGCGACGGCAGCACAAACGGATCGATAGGAATATACGGGTCGCCTTGAAAATAGAGCTGCGTCGTGAGCGGTCGATACCCCGGCGCGGAGATTGTGTAGTGGATGTGTGCAGGCCGGTAGTTGGCGCCATTTAAGTAGTAGCCTGGAAAAACGGTACTGAAGGCATAGCGACCGGCGGCATCGGTCAACATGACACCGCGCAGTCGATACGCGGTCGACGCATTGTCGTAGGCGCCGCTTGCATCGGCTTGCCACACGTCGACGACCGCGCGTTCGATGGCGGTCCGGCAATCGGGGCCCGTGACGCGACCAGATATCGTGAGCCGATCGCCGGGTTCGCTGGAGGGAGCGAGCTCAGTTCGATTCGGTGCCCCGCGCCGATAAAATGGCCCTTGAATGTTCGCGGCCGTCCTCCGGCAAGCACCCGCGTCGATGCCGCCTGCGTCAACCGCCCCAAGGCCGCCGTCTGTACCCGCGTCAACCGAGCTCAGAGCGCCGCCATCGTTCGATGCCTGCGATCCGCCGTCGATTGAAACCGGGGTTCCCCCGTCCCATATTGTGACGCCACCGTCAGCATGTCGGAGTCCTGCGTCAGCCGGGAATGGTGTCCGTAATCCGTCGTCACCAACCGAACCAGGCGCCGTGACGTCGTTCCCGTTTCCGCAGCGGAGCACCGCAACCCCAACAAATCCGGCCGCCGTCTTTCTCAAGAAATCGCGTCGCGTTCGATCGATTTTTGACGGGGACTCTAAACCAGGGACTTTCCTCATCGTCGGGCCCTCCAAGCGGTTACCTTCACACCAGAATGCCGATCGCAGATGAGATTGAAAAACGATATTGTTTTTATTGTGTTGTATATGAATTATTGATAATGAGGTGTGCGAATGACCGTGGCTCTTCCGTCGATCGAAAACCTCCGGTGCTTTAATGCGGCAGCGGAGACTCTTTCTTTTCGCGCAGCGGCGCGCGCCGTCGCCTTGACTCCCGCGGCGCTGGGCCAGCGGATTCGTCAGCTTGAGGGTCAGCTTGGCGTGTCGCTTTTTCGCCGCACGACGCGCACGGTCGCGCTCACCAGACAGGGTGCCGCGCTCGTCCCGTACGCGCGGGCCGCGCTCGCTGCGGCCGGCGATTGCCATCGCGCCGTTTCGGGTGATGTATCCCCGCCTCCCGTTGAATTGACGCTCGGGACGCGGCATGAACTCGGCCTATCGTTCGTCCTTCCGCAGCTCAACCGTCTGAGGTCCTCTCGGAAGGGTCTTTTCATCAACCTTTACTTCGGGTCTGGGCAGGACCTGCTCCTTCGCGTTCGAACGCGTGAGATCGATTGCGCCATCACGTCGTCGCGGTTTGCTGATCCCGTTTTAGACTCCGTTCGACTCCATCGCGAGGATTATCTCTTCGTGGGATCTCCAGCTTTGCTGTCGCGGGTTCCACTCGTTCGCGAGGCCGATGCGCAGAACCACACGCTCATCGACATTTCGAACGATCTCCCACTTTTCCGATATTGGCGCGACGCCAAGGGGGGCGGCGATCGTTTGCGGTTCGCGCGGTTGTGGCGGGTCGGAACGATTGCGGCGATTCGGACGCTCGTCCTCGACGGGGAAGGGCTCGCGATTTTGCCAAAGTATTTGGTCGAGCGCGATGTCGCGCGTCGGCGCTTGAGCGTTGTCATGCCCAAGATCAAGCCCGCGTTCGATTACTTTCGGCTCGTATTTCGATTCGACGATCCGCGCCGTGCCGTCTACGAAGCACTCGCGGCCGAACTCCTCAAGCGGCCGCTCCAGTAGAGGGCGCTCGGGATTTTTTCAGCACGGACAACCCGCTGGGTTGTCCTCGAAGACGGCTGAAGAGTGTCTGGGGCTCGACTTCGGTAGCCCTCGCGCTCCCTAAAGGGGCGCTCGGGATTTTTTCAGCACGGACAACCCGCTGGGTTGTCCTCGAAGCCGGCCGAAAAACGGACAACCCGCTGGGTTGTCCTCGAAGACGGCTGAAAAAATGGGTCCGCTCATAGAGCGACTTCGAACGGCGTTGATGGCGCCGACACTCGAAGTTCGCCAGACGATTGAGCGCTGGCGTGCGGAGGCGGGGTCGTGGTTTGCGCCCGTGGTACCATCGGGCGGCGAGGGCGAGAGATGATGACTCAAGGGTTCGCGGGGAGACGCGTGATGAAATATGCCGTTGTGATAGAGCGCACGAAGAGAAACTACTCGGCATACGTGCCGGACGTTCCGGGCTGCGTCGCCACCGGCACAACGAGGCGCTCCGTCGCAACGCGAATCCGCGAGGCGATCGAATTCCATCTGGCGGGACTGCGGGAGGACCGGCTCCCAATTCCACGCCCGACAAGCGTTTGCGAATACGTCGAAGTCGCCCGCGCTGCGGGGTAGGGCGCAGCATCAGTCACCGCGCGGTGCTGAGCGCCTCCTTCGGGCCAATGCGCTGGATGCCTTTGAGAGAGTTGAAATCCTTGTCGATCGAGATCAGGGTTCGAATCCCGTTGTTCTTCATGACGGCCGCGTGGATCGCGTCGCGAGGCCCGAGCCGAGTGCTGCTCAATAGGTCACACGCTGAAAGCACATCGGCTTGAGTCACTGGAAGAACGTCGGCAACCAACGCCGAAGCGGCTCGAACCGCATTCGCCGCGTCGGCGTTTCCGAGGCGGCGTGAGCGGACGTGAAGGATCTCCTGAAGGACTTCGCTGCTCGTCACGCCGTCGATCTGTCCGGCTGCAACTGCCGAAAGCACAGCCCGACAGGCGTCGCGATGCGGACTCTCGCCACCGATGGCGTAAAGAAAAATGTTCGCGTCAAGGAACAGCCTACCCACGGCGGGTTTCCAGGTCGCGCTTAAGTCGCTTCCATTCAGGCAGCTTGGTATCAGGAAGGCGTAGAAACGCCTCGGATGCGGCAACCCGGCTGCTCCGATCCACGCTGGCGAGCAAGTGCACGCGGGCGGCTTCGCGCATGAGATCGGAAACGGAAGAGCGACGCTTTCGCGCCATAGACTCGATTACCTCAAACTCACTGGGTTCCATTAGGACCTGAACTCGCTTCGTTCGTGGCATACTTTGAGTATGCATATACGTATGTGCATGTCAAGTCCAGTCCGCGGTTTGGCGTAGCGCGCGGCCGAGAGTTCGACCGACTCGGTTGCGGCTCGCCACCATGGCAACCAAACGCGTCTCGCGCGACGCGTGCCCTATATTCGAGTGATTCGTAGGTAGAACGCAGCCCCATAGTATCGGACTATTGAGGCTTGATTCGGTGGAGTAGTAGCGTCGTCGGCCGTGCGCAACCAGGATCAAGATGTAAGAAAGGCGCGAGAGAAAAAGGAAGACGACGAACGGAACCGCGTTGTCAGCGAGGCCCAGGCGCGGGCGCAAGAAAGCGGCTCCAATCCGTATGTGCATCCGGCGTCATTGGCGCTGACCGAGAGCTTCTTGGGAAACGCGCGTCTCTTTTTCCGTGCTGAGACGGCTGGACGGCTTGCCAGGGATAAAAAGATCCTCGACGCGATTCGAATCGTGCAATCGCCGCTACCTGATGACCCCGCATTGGCCATTCGCGAGCGAAGACGACGCCGAAAGATTGGTGGCGCGCTGGACGCCCTGGCCAAGCGCCTCCGGGAAATAAATCTGACCAGCGGTCGCAAGCGGCAGCTTTCGCTCATGCGAAACGCCTGCGCGGAGTTTCGACAGGGTTTTCATAATGCAGCACCGCAGCTTGCACGCGGTCGACCCCCTTCGTTAGAGGTTAGCAAAGATCTTCGAGCAGCGGCCAAACAGGGATTCACGGAGGGGCTGAAGGCGATGGGGTTCGTGCGACGGGGTGAGGAAAATCCTGCGTGGCGGACGGCAGAAGTCGACGTGAAAAGAGCGTGCCGCTCCTTTGGGTTTCTGAAACAGATTTCAGCTTATGTGAAACGCGAATTCGGTGACGACTATCCTTTTTCAGCTCGAAAGGAAATGATCCGCGGACTCTTATCTCGCGGGAACGCGCTTGAAGTTTTCGCATACTTGTTCTTTTCTGAGGATTCGCCATTGCCATCCGATGCCCCGCAATATGTTTTGGGCAAGGTAAAGAGAATTCGGCGGTCGATCGGGGAGAAGCGTCGTGGACCGGCGGCCGCAGCCGACGCGTTCGTCGCCAACGTATTCGGTGTGAGTATTCGAAAGGTTCGAGCCGCACGGCCGCAACGAGGAACAACGAGCTGATCGCGACGAATTGAACTGCGACCGCATTCTTTGATGTCTACACGGGAGCCAAGAAAAAGGAGGGGTGCGGCTCAGAATCACTGATTTGTTGCACGGTTCGGGCGGGTTCCTACTGGGCATACTCGCCGTGTGTCCCGGAGAGATTTCAAGTGTAGTCCCAAAACAGACGTAGGGGCGTTGAGTATCCCGGCGCCGAGTCGGCCGATGAACTGCACTCCTTGGAGTACCGGCAGACCCTTTTCGCGCGACGCAAAGCAAAACCTAACGGCCTTCTTCCGCGTCTTGCTCGATTGGGACGCACATCCCCCGCAACACGGTGAACAGAAACGGATAGGTCCCCAGGAGGTAACGGATGGGGGAAAGAGATCTTTCCGATGAAGCGGCGTCGAGCGGAGTCCAGCTGGATCGACGACGTTCGCGCCGCGGCATGGGAAGCGCAAGTGGGGCACTTGCCGGCGTTCAAATGCCGTCACGCGCATTGCGCCGAACGGCGGATGCGCGACGTGATCAAAATGTTTGCTTCGGCGGGCGATGGAAACTGTACAAAAAAAAGGAATCACATGTGAACGAAACCGAGGAGTTTCTCGCCGCATTTGTCGCCCCGGCACCGCGCGGAGCGCAAATCGAGCTGCGCTTGCACCAAGTGCTAACCGCGCCGAGCGCGATACTCACCAGACCGCGCTCCGAGCTATTCGACGGAGAGGCGCCACACCTTGCGGCAAATGCCGCAACGCGGCTCGAGGCAACGGGCACGCGAGAAGTCCGCGCGGCGATGAAAACACCGGGCGGAACGACGACGGCCCTCGCGTGGGTTATCACCGCAAAACGCAGCACCGCAGATACTTTCTACGCAAGGGTCAAGGCCGCTGAGACTAAATATAACTTCGCGTTCTCGTTCGTCATTGAATCAATCGACGGACTGGTTTGCATTGTAATCTTGCGCGAGCCCGCCACCGAGGTCGATCTAAAACGGCTCGCGCCCGCGGCGACGCTATTCGCCAATGCGCTAGGCGCTAGCGTCCCGGCCGTGCCGCCGCGCGATTTACCGCTACCCGGCATGACGGAGCGGCGGTGCGGCAAGGCGCCACACACAGTCAAAATAATTACCCGCTCGGATTGGCGACCGACGGTAGACGAACTCGTACACTTAAGCGCGGGCGGTCACGGCACAGCCGGCACCGCGGCAAACGGAACGCTACGCTCGCTCCTGGAGAGCGAAACGGAATGCTTAAGAATCGTTCGGACGGCTCTTGCCGAGGCGAAAAAATCAAACGGCGCGGTGTCGCTCGTCGGGGCGCCGCTCGGTGTTGGCAAAACGCGCGCGGCTCTCAAAACACTCGTAGAAGAGTACTCGAGCGGAGCGTTTTTTTCGCTGTCCCACGCTCAACTCGATGAGCGCGAAAACGAAGCGAGCGCGCTCGGTATGCAAAACGACAAGAAATCAAGAATGCGTGGACTACTCGCGGTACTTAACGATGATGGATCCCGGGCGTGCGCCTACGCCGCGGCGCTTGAGCCTTGGGGCGGGCGCGGGTTCCAGCTTCGCGATACCGCGTGCGTTACCTGCGAGCTTCGGCGCGACTGTAAGGCGTTTAACTCCATGGCGCCCGACAGCGGAATCCTATTCGCCCCGCACGCGGCCTTTTCGCCACTAAGAAAATCCGGGCGCCTCAAGTCACCGATCGTTATAGACGAACTCCCGGCGCCGTTCGAAACCGTGCGCTTGGGGGCCTCCGACGCGGTGCTAATCGCCAACGCCGACACAATGCTGAAAGACGATCGCGCCGCAGCTTGGTGCAAGCCTCGCAAGGCACTCGCCGAAATCGTCGCAAAGACACTAGCAATAGTGGCAACCAAAGCGATGCGATTCGCTAAACCCGATGAGAAGAGCGAGGCCACCGACGGCGAGCTTTTAATCTTCGGCGAACGGGCGCGGCACGCCATTCTCTGCGGGGCGGCCGAGGCCGCCGGGCATGGACAACAAAATGCGTTTGGCGACGGTACGCTAATCGCCGGACGCGAGGCGCTCATATCGGCCTCTCGTGAGTTTTACCCGGCGCACGACGCGGCGCCACGAATGCCAGCGCCGGACGGCGAGCTGATACGACGAGGCACCGCCCTTGCCGAGACTTGGCCCGCAGCCACGTGCGACACGGTGCTGCGCGACTTTTGTATCCTGGGCCTCGCGTCGCCGGAACAAACCACGGACATGGTGAGAACAACCCGGACAAACGGTTCGCTCGCGATTGTCGCGGTCGTTAAGGACGGAAAGACAACAGTCGAAATCACGACGACGCGTTCGGGTATCGAAGCCATGCTCGACGAAATCGATCCACCAAAAATAATGACCAAGGCAAAAGCAAAGGAGAACGCGATGTACCAAGAGAACAACGTACAAGCCGCAGGACAAACGTCAAAACGTAAGCCGCGCGGCGCGAAACGACCGTCGGTTGTAATACTCGACGCAACGGCATCCACGGCACGGCCGTTGATTGAGGCGTTATGCCCAGGTCGAAAATTAAGATTTTACGAAGTGCCAAAACCAACGGAGCATTTTCTAAAACGAATGTGGGTTGAAACAACAATGCTGTCGCGCAATCGAACCATGCCGCACGGCTTCATAACGTGGGCTGGAATGGGCGCGTGGGCGGAGGCGCTCAATCGAGTCGCCGAGATCTGTGCGGAACACCAAGACGCAGCGAAGGGCGGCGTCGGGCTAATCGGCGCAAAGGCCGCGACAAAGCTACTTCAAGAAATAATCGAAACCAGGGAGGCGTGGGCGCCAACTGGCAACGACGAAACTGGGCATGCGATTGCGCTAAAGAACGCGACCCTACGGCTTGCGAAAATGACCACCGTCACAATGCTCCACTGGGGCGCCCACCGCGGCTCGAACCTAATGGAACACGTGGGACTAATTGCGCTCGTCGGCGATCCGTTTCCCAATCTGTCGGAAGTGCGACGCCAAGCGATTGCCGTTGGCATGACGATAGATGACCTAATGAAGATTTACCTAGACGTTGAAGTTGAGCAAGGATTCGGCCGCGCGCGCGCCATTCGCCGGGCCGATAACCCGCCGATAGGCGTCTACTTCGGCCGCACAACCCCGGCGTGCTGGGACGGCGAGGAGGTTGAACACGGAAAGCTATCTGGCGTAGCGCCGACACGAGCCGATCTACTACGCCGAGTGGCGCGACTTAGCCTAGAGACGCTTGGTTTTGTTTCCATAGACGTTTGCAAGGTAGCCTACGCAGTTGCCGCGGTGACGCTTTCACCCAGCGGCGAGGGAGGAAAGAACGATGCAACCATGAGACGGATGGAAGCGGAAATAAGACGGCTATTTAATGAGTGGGAATCCGCCGCGCGTGGAGGGGGGCTGCCGGACGCGCTAGACGAAACCAACCGATCACGGGTGTCAAAAAAGGCAGGCGGTCCACAAGGGCGCGGAGGCGAAGAAATAAGGGAAGCAATCCTTGAGGTGACGGCAAAGCACGGCGCACGCGAGGACCTATTGCCGTGGGCTAGGTGGGGACTAGGCGGCGGCGCGGTAAAGGTGTGGGGCGAAACGACCGCCGCACGTGGGTTCCTAGACTGGTGGCTCGGCCTTGGACGAGAGCTGTTCGCCGATGGGCTATATCCACCCGTCGGTCGCAACCCCGACTAGATCGGAGGCGTCGAGTCGCCGCCGCGGGACGTCGTTCGTGCGCGTTAATGCAAAACGTCGGTGGGGTCTACAAACCCTACGCGTTTTTCCCAAACGAATCAGCCCGCTTAGCGGGTCGTTGGTTTGGACGTGGGTAGGGCCGTTTAAAGAATACTCTCTTAAGCTAGGGAGCCCCCCACGTCAGAATGCGTCAGGTCGCTAAGGCCGCGAAACGAAAGGCGAATAATAGATGACCTACTTTCATTTAAAGTCAAAAATAATGCGAATTACTTAGTTGATAAACGGTGTTACGCGATTATTGAGAATAATTATCACGATTTTGAGCGCTGCCACAGTGGCGAGCTGGGCGGTTAGGCTCGGCGCTTGGGCGGCGGGGGCCAGGCGAAGGGGTTGAAGGGAGAGTGTTTTTAGATGAAGGCTGCTCAACTTTTAGAGGAACTGAGCCGACGCGGAGTAGAAATCACGATTTGCGGCGGAAAGCTGCGGCTCAGGGGCCCCGCGAAGAGTTTGCCGACCGAGATTAGAGCCCTCATTGCTGACCGGAAACCGGAGATTATCTCGTCCCTGTGTGGGGCAACGGCTAGACCGGACGACGAGATTGGGCCGGCCGGGCGGAAGAAGGCCTTCGGCCCATTGCGGGTGGACCGCGTAAACAGTGTGATCTGGGAATCAGGCGAGCGGTTGAACGCGGCGTTCCCTGATGGAGCGGAAGGTTTCCACGAAAGACTCAGGGTGTAGAACCCGTTACTTTGGGAAGAAATAGATCGGGCCTGGACCCGCGTGGGGGACGCGGCGACGGAGTTCCTCCGTGACGCCTCGGTGACCGATACCGTGCTGATTGAAGCCACCCGTCTGTACGAGCAGGCCTGCCTAGACGCCCGAGCAGAATTCGCAGGATTCG